>DASYKV010000073.1:0-28564 GCA_035994965.1 Allosphingosinicella sp. | reverse complement strand
TCGCTCCGGCAGATCGCTGCAGCTATGGATCGCCCGCCATCGACTATCTCTCGGGAGTTGAGGCGCAACAGCGGGAGCCATGTCGGCTACCAGCCGGCTTACGCCCAGGACCAGTGCCGGGCTCGGCGCTGGTCGGGCAGTCGGCTCGAGCGCGACGATGGCTTGCGTGATGACGTCCTGGCTCGCCTCACCGCCGGCTGGTCGCCCGAGCAGGTCGCCGGCAGGCTCGCCCGCGAGGCCGGTCGGCCCATTATCAGCTACGAGACCATCTATCGCTTCATCTACGCCCAGATCCGCCGCACCAATGACGGCGCCTGGCGGCATTACCTGCCCAGAGCCAAAGCCAGGCGCGGGTGGCGGGGCAAGAGAGGCGGATCACCCGCCAGCTTCATCAAGGATCGCCGGCCGATCGCCCAACGTCCCAAGGACGCAGAGAGCCGCGACACGCCCGGTCATTGGGAAGCCGACTACATGCTCTTCTCAAGCTATGGCCAGTCGATCCTCGTCGCCCATGAACGCGCCACCAGGGCCACCCTCATCCTGCGCACTCCCAACCGTCAGGCCGAGCCCACCGCAAACGCCCTCGCCAGGTTGCTCCAACCCATGCCCGACAGCTTGCGAACCACCGTCACCTTCGACAACGGCACCGAGTTCGCACAGCATTATCAGCTCCACGCCCAGCTCGGCATCCAGACCTTCTTCTGCGATCCACACAGCCCATGGCAAAAGGGCGGCGTCGAAAACGCCATCGGACGCCTCAGGCGATACCTGCCCCGAAAAACCGACCTCGACAGCCTCTCAGGCGGCCAACTCAACGCCCTCGCCAGCGCCTACAACCACACGCCACGAAAATGCCTCGACTTCCAAACCCCAGTCGAGGCACTCTCCAATCACCTGTTGCACTTCGAATGTGAATCCACACCCCGGCCTTCGCCGGGATGACTCAGGAGGGCCAGAGCAGGTCCACCGCCTTCTCCGCCGCCAGCCCGATCGCCACCCCCGCGCCGACGTCGGTGGGGTAATGGGCGCAGCGCGGGATCTGGGCGAGGGCGATGAAGCCGGCGCCGGCCAGCGCCGCGCCGCGATGCTCGGGATAGTCCCGGGCGAAGGCGCGGGCGACCGCCGCCGCGCCGGCGCTGTGGCCGGAGGGGAAGCTGGTCTCTTCCTTGGCATGGCTTCGGCCGGGCGTGATGCCATGGCCCTTGCCGTTGCCAGTGCTGCGCGGCCGGGTCCGGTCGACTCTATGCTTGACGACATTCTTCGCGGCGGTGGCGAGCATGTGGGAAAGGAACATTCGAGCGCCCGCACGGACCATCCGGCCGTCGCGGCGGACCAATCCCAGCGCGAGCAGACCGCCGCACAGGATCCGCATCTGCGGCTGGTCGCCAAGCTCGCTCGCCCAGAACATGGCGCGCACCGCCGCGCTTTCCTTGCGGGGCTTGACCGCCTTCACCGCCGCCTCGTCGGCGTCCACCAGCGCCTTGCGCGCGCTCGCGAGCTTCGATCGTGCCATGCCCTCGACAAACACGCGAGGCGGCGCTTGGTGCCCGCTGGCGGCGCCCCGGCTTTTCTGGCAGCGTCCGGCCATGGCGAGGACGGTCATTCCTTATGCGCTGGCGCTGGCGCTCGGCGCGGTCTTGCTCGAATGGCTCAAATATCGCCATTCGACGCAGCTGGCCTCGACCGAAATCTATATCGCCTTGCTCGCCATCGGCTTCATCGCGCTCGGTCTGTGGGCCGGGCGCAAGCTGACGCCGCGGCCGGCGCCGGCCGATTTCCACCGCAACGAGGCGGCGATCCGGTCGCTTGGCCTGTCGCCGCGCGAATGCGAGATCCTGGCCCAGCTCGCCTCGGGCCAGTCCAACAAGGAGATGGCGCGAACGCTCGGCATCTCGCCCAATACGGTGAAGACCCATGTCGCGCGGGTCTACGAGAAGCTCGAGGTCCAGCGCCGCGTCCAGGCGATCGAAAAGGCGCGCTGGCTGGCGCTGATTCCGTAATCCGGCGGGACGATTTCCGCCAAATCACCCTTAAGGGCGATAGGCCGCGCCCGCGGATTCGGGTAACGTGCGGCCGACCATCAAAGCGAGGGGAACGGACATGCCGGTGATCGGAATGGGCGGCTATTTCTTCCGGGCGAAGGATCCGCCCGCATTGAAGGCCTGGTATCGCGAGCATCTCGGCGTCGGCGGCGGCTGCGGTACGGACGAGAAGGGCGAGGCGAACGAATGGGTCTGGTTCACTAAGGGCGGGCCGATCGTGTTCGAGCCCTTCAAGCAGGACAGCGACTATTTCCCGGCCGACAAGACGGCGATGGTGAACCTGCGCGTCACCGATCTCGACGGCCTGCTCGCCGGCCTGCGTGACGCCGGCATCGAGATCATCACCAAGGAAGAGTGGGATTCGATGGGCATCGGGCGCTTCGCGCGAATCCACGATCCCGAGGGCAATCCGATCGAATTGTGGGAGCCGGTCCAGAACGGGTGAGAAAGGCAGGGTCCATGCGCTACGCACTCGTCTACGGCCTGATGTCGGGTCTGGTCATCGGGGCCACTCTCGTCGCCATTGTCGCCTTCGCGGCGCGTAGCCCGATCCTCACCTCGGTCTGGTTCGGCTATCTGGTCATGCTGGTGGCGCTGATCTTCGTCTTCGTCGGCGTGAAGCGCTATCGCGACAACGATCGGGGCGGCGTGATCGGGTTCGTGCCGGCCCTCGCCATGGGCCTCGCCATCGCTTTGGTCGCCGCGGTCGCTTATGTGCTGATCTGGGAGGCCTATCTGGCGGCCACCCATTATGCTTTCATCGACCGTTTTTTCAGCGGCCCGGGGATGGAAACGGCGCGGGCGCAATATAGCAACCCGCTCGTGCGGATGCCGCAGACCTTCATGGAGATCGCGCCGGCGGGTCTGGTGGTCGCTTTGGTCTCGGCCGGGTTGCTGCGCAACCCGAAGGTCTTCCCGGCGCGGCTACCGACTTCGAGAATTCAGTCTTGACATGAGACTCTAGTCTCATTATCAGCGCCTCATCGATTCGGGAGGAAACGGATGATGGCGCTGACCCCCGCGCAGATGGATTCGAAGCTGGACGAGCATTTCGCCTTCGAGGCGGCGGACGACGTCGACGGCCTGCTGGCGACGCTCAGCGACGATGTCGCGCACGACATCGTCGGCTGGCCGAGCGGGCCGGTGCGCGGCCACGAGGCGGTGCGGCCCTTCTACGAAGCCCTGTTCGCCGATCTCGCGGACGGCGAGGTGCGCTCGACGCGGCGGCTCTACGGCGACAATTTCATGATCGACGATTCGGTCTGGCGCGGCACCGCGCCCGGCCGGCCATTCGGCATCCTCGGCGCCGGCCGGCCGCTCGAATTCCGGCTTCTCCATGTGCTCGAGTTCAGCGACGCCGGCGACATTTCCCGCGAGAATGTCTGGATCGACCTCAATGCGATCCAGCAGCAGCTGGCGGCTTCCTGATGGCCGATGCCGCGCCGGCGGGCCGGCCGAACCAGAAGAGCCGCACCCGCAAGGACCTGCTTCGCGCCGCCGCGGCGCTGATGCGTGAGGGCGGGAATCCGACCCTGGAGGCGGTCGCCGAAGCGGCTCTGGTCTCGCGCGCCACCGCCTATCGCTATTTTTCCGGGATCGAGGCGCTGCTGGTCGAGGCGGCGCTCGACGTCGCCATGCCCGATGAGACGTTTTTCGCCGGCGACGCCTCGGCGGATCCGGCCGGGCGGCTGCTCCGCGCCGATTCGGCGGTCGCCGAGATGGTGCGGGCGAACGAGCCGGCGCTGCGCTTCATGCTGGTCCACAGCCTCCAGCGCGGCATGGCGGATGCGGCGGTGCCCGCCCGCCAGAACCGCCGCACGCCGCTGATCGAGGCCGCGCTCGCGCCGGCGCGCGGCGCATTCGCTCCGGCGGTGCTGGACCGGCTCGCCAAGGCACTCGCTTTGGTGATCGGCACCGAATCGATGCTCGTCTTCAAGGACGTGCTTCGCCTGGGCGACGCGGAGGCGGACTCAATACGGGGCTGGATGATTCGCGCGCTGGTCGAGGCTGCGCGGGAGCCGGCCGAAGCTTAAGCTGCGACTACGGCGGCGTTCACAAGCTATTCAATGCCGCTCGGCTATGCGGCTTGCCAAGCTTCCGAATTTAGCCGAGTTTTCAGTTGATGCGTTTCGTTCTTCTGCTCTTAGCCGCCGGCCTCGCCGCCTGCCCGACGCCCGGTTTGGCGCTCGGGCTGCAGCGCGACCGCGAGCAGGCGGGCGCCTATCGGGCGATGCAGCAGGGCCGGGTGCTGTCCCTGACCGAGATTCGCGCGCGCATCCGCGTCCCCGGCGCCCAATATATCGGCGTCGAGGTGCTCGAGGGGATGATCTACCGGCTGAAGTTCATCCGCGGCGCCGACGTCATCTGGATCGACGTCGACCCGCGCACCGGCCGCATCATCGCCCGCACCGGGCGCTGACCCATCCCGACAGGCGTGGCGTTGGCGCGGCGCCCCTGCTATTCCCTGCGCCAAGAAGAATGAAGGGAAGCAAGAATGCGGGTCCTGATCGTCGAGGACGAACCCAATCTCGGCCGACAGCTGCGGGCGACGCTCGAAGGCGCCGGCTATGCGATCGATCTCGCCACCGACGGCGAGGACGGCCATTATCTCGGCTCGACCGAGACCTATGACGCGATCATTCTCGATCTCGGCCTGCCCGAGGTCGACGGGCTCACCGTGCTCGACCGCTGGCGCAAGGAGGGGATCAAGGTCCCGGTGCTGGTGCTGACCGCGCGCGACAGCTGGTCGGACAAGGTCGCCGGGCTCGATGCCGGCGCCGACGATTATCTCGCCAAGCCTTTCCAGACCGAGGAATTGATCGCCCGGCTGCGCGCCCTGATCCGCCGCGCCTCGGGCAATGCCTCGTCCGAGCTCATCGCCGGCGACGTCCGCCTCGACACCCGCTCGGGCAAGGTCACGCTCGACGGCGAGCCGGTGAAATTGACCGCCCAGGAATATAAATTGCTCTCCTACCTCATGCACCACAAGGGCAAGGTGGTCAGCCGCACCGAGCTGATCGAGCATATTTACGACCAGGATTTCGACCGCGATTCAAATACGATCGAGGTCTTCGTGACCCGCATCCGCAAGAAGCTCGGCCCCGACGTCATCACCACGATCCGCGGCCTCGGCTACAGCCTCGAAGAGCCGAAAGCCTGAGCGGTTCATCGCTCGCTAAGAGGGGACAGGTTTTGGTCCGCCTGGTGAGCGCCCGATGAAATTCCCACGCCTCAATCTGCGCCGCCTGTGGGCGCGCAGCGCCGGCAGGCGCCGCAGCGGCTCGCTGACCCGGCGCATGATCGGCATCTCTGCGATCTGGATCATCGTGCTGCTCGGCGGCGGCGCCTATGCGCTCGATCGCTTCCTGACCTCGGCGATCATCAGCAATTTCGATTCCCAGCTCGATTACGTGCTGACCGCGATGATCTCCTCCTCGGAGATCGATTCCGACGGCCAGGTGTTCTTCAACCGCGCGCTCGCCGACCAGCGCTTCCTCGAACCCTATTCGGGCTCCTATTTCCAGGTCACCGGCACCGGAACGGACCCGTTCCGCTCACGCTCGCTCTGGGACCGGCGCCTCAACGTCGAGCGGTCGCACAGCGACAGCGAGGCCCATTTCTACAATAGCGACGAATTTTCCGATCCGGTCGAACGGCTGAGGATCATCGAGCGCGACGTGCGCCTGCCCAATTCGCCGGTACGCTGGCGCTTCCAGATCGCGCAGCGGCGCGACACGATCGACGAGCAGACCGGCGTGCTGAGGCGCACCATGGTGCGCTCGTTCGGTATATTGGGCCTGGGGCTGATCATCCTGGCCGCGCTGCAGGCGGTCTACGGCCTGTGGCCGCTGAGGCGCGTCCGCCGCGCCATCGCCGCCATCCGCTCGGGGCGCAAGTCGCGCGTCGACGAGCAGCTGTCGCGCGAGATCGAGCCCCTGGTCGACGAACTGAATGCCCTGCTCGAGCATAATGAGGTCCAGGCCGAGGAGGCGCGGCGCCATGCCGGCAATCTCGCCCACGCGCTGAAGACGCCGCTCACCGTCATCACCAACGCCGCCACCGCCAAGGCTGACGATCTCTGCGCCACCGTGATCCGCGAGGCGACGACGATGCGCCGCCAGGTCGACCACCATCTCGCCCGCGCGCGCGCCATCGGCCGCCGCTCCTCGGCCCACGCCCGGGCGCCGGTCTGGCCCTCGCTGGAGGCGGTCGAGCGGGCCGTCTCGCGGCTTTACGAGAATGTCACGGTCGATGCCGCCGGCGACCGCAAGGCGACGGTTCGCGTCGAGCGGCAGGATTTGGACGAGATGCTCGGCAACCTGATCGAGAATGCCGCCAAATATGGCGGCGGCCGGGTCTTCGTCACCGTCAAGGCCATGGCCGATGGCGTCGAGATCGAGGTCGAGGATGACGGCCGCGGCATCCCCGAGGAGGAGCGAGTCTCGATCTTCGACCGCGGCGCCCGGCTCGACACCGGCAAGCCCGGCACCGGCCTCGGCCTCGCCATCGTCCGCGACGTCGCCCAGATTTACGGTGGCTCGATCCTGCTCGAGGAGAGCGAGGATCTGGGCGGCCTGCTGGCGCGATTGAAGCTGCCGCTGGCGGGCTGAGCCTCTTGCCTTTGCCGCCCGGCCGGCGCACATCGCCGCGCAAATGACCGCGACCGTCCATCCGATCGGCGCCGCCCGCGCCCCCTCGCTCGACCCGATGGTGCAGCTGGTCGCGGCCGATCTCAACCACGTCAACGCGGTCATCCTCGAGCGGATGCAGAGCGAGGTGGCTTTGATCCCCGAGCTGGCCGGGCATCTCATCGCCGGCGGCGGCAAGAGGATGCGGCCGATGCTGACGCTCGCCTCGGCCGCCTTGCTCGATTATTCGGGGACGCGGCATCACAAGCTCGCCGCCGCGGTCGAGTTCATCCATACCGCAACCCTGCTTCACGACGACGTCGTCGATGGCTCTGGGCTGAGGCGCGGCAAGCGCACCGCCAACATCATCTGGGGCAATCCGGCGAGCGTGCTGGTCGGCGACTTCCTGTTCTCGCGCAGCTTCGAATTGATGGTCGAGGACGGCAGTCTCAAGGTGCTCAAGATCCTGTCGCGCGCGTCGAGCGTGATCGCCGAGGGCGAGGTCGACCAGCTCACCGCCCAGCGCCGGGTCGAGACCAGCGAGGACCAGTATCTCCACATCATCTCGGCCAAGACCGCCGCCTTGTTCGCCGCCGCCTGCCGGATCGCCGCGGTGGTCGCCGAGCGCGGCGAGGCGGCCGAGCAGGCGCTCGACGCTTATGGCCGCAACCTCGGCATCGCCTTCCAATTGGTCGACGACGCGATCGATTACAGCTCGGACGCGGCGACCATGGGTAAGGGCGTCGGCGACGATTTCCGCGATGGCAAGGTCACCCTGCCCGTGATCCTCGCTTACGCCCGCGCCAATGACGAGGACCGGCTTTTCTGGCTCGACGCCATGGCCGGCCGCCGCGCCGCCGACGAAGATCTTGGCCGGGCGATCCGTCTGCTGCGCAATTCCTCGGCGCTCGACGACACGATCGACCGCGCCCGACTGTTCGGCCAGCGGGCGATCGATGCGCTTGGGCCGTTTCCTGCCGGGCGGGCAAAGGCTGCACTGGTCGAAGCGGTCGAGTTCGCGGTCGCGCGGGCTTATTGAATCCTAGCCGATCCGCGGCACGCCGCCGGCGCGCAGCTCCTCCATCGTCACCGGCGGCGCCGGCAGGCGAAGGCGCGCCGGATCGATCGGAGTCCGCTCGATGCCCTGCAGATCGAGGCCGAAGAAGGACAAGGCCGTGCCGCCGCCGAGCGCCTCGCGCATGGCGACGAAGATCGGAGGGATCACCGTCCCCGCCAGGCGGTAGCTCAGAATAGCGAAATCCATCTGCAGCGCGATCGGCCGCCCGAATGGCGCCAGCGCCGGATCCGCGCTCACCACCAGCATCGGATAGGGCGACATCTCCGCCCTGTCCGGCGTCTCGAAGAAGAAAGCGGTGCCGCTATGGCCCGCGAAGCTGGCCGTGCCGCGCCGCACCAGGTGAAGGCCGGCGAGGCTGGGCGGATTTGGCAAAGCCGGCCGCCGCTCGACGAACAATTGCTGGAGGTCGGCCAGCCGGACCACGTAGGGGCCCTGGGGCCGCTCATAAATGACATAATTCTCGCCACCGACGATCTGGAGCCGCCAGACCTGCCCGGAAAATTGCAGGCGGGAATCGCCATTGCCGGCGACCTCGACGATCACGGTATCGAAGCGACGGGGATGGAGATAGGTCGCCTTCATGTCCGCCCGGGCCGCGGCGGCGGGCAGGCCCGCGAGCAGCAGGACCGCGAGGATCAGGCGCCTGATCATCCCCCTCATGGCCCACGACTACGATCCGCGCTTGGCCAATTGCAAGCGGGCCGGATAGGAGGCGGCATGGCGGGCCTTCCCATCCATGATGTGCTGCCGGCCCTGCTCGCCGCCCTGCGCGCCGGTTCGAACGCCGTGCTCGTGGCGCCGCCGGGCGCGGGCAAGACCACGGCGGTCGCGCCGGCCTTGCTCGGCGAGCCCTGGTGCGCGGGCGAGATATTGCTGCTCTCGCCCCGCCGCCTCGCCGCGCGGGCAGCGGCCGAGCGGATGGCGGAGCTGGCCGGCGAGGCGGTCGGCGGAACGATCGGCTATGCCACCCGGCTCGACAGCAAGAGGTCGGCGCGGACTCGAGTGACGGTGCTGACCGAGGGCATCTTCCTCAGGCGCATCCAGGCCGATCCGGAGCTGGCCGGCGTGTCGGCCGTGCTGTTCGACGAGGTCCATGAGCGCAGCCTCGACAGCGATTTCGCGCTTGCTCTGGCGCTCGACGCGCAGGCGGCGCTGCGGCCCGATCTGCGCCTCATTGCCATGTCGGCGACGCTCGACGGCGGACGCTTCTCGGCATTGATGGGCGACGCGCCGCTGATCGAAAGCGAGGGCCGGGCCCATCCGATCGACCTCGTCCATCTCGGCCGCTCCGCCGAGAAGAGGATCGAGGATGAAATGGCGCCCGCGATCCGGCGCGCGCTCGGCGAAGGGGAGGGGAGCCTGCTCGCCTTCCTGCCGGGCGTCGCCGAGATCGAGCGCACCGCCGCGAGGCTCGATGCCCTGCCCGCCGACGTCGACCTGCACCGCCTGCACGGAAGCCTCGATCCCGCTTTGCAGCGCGCCGCCATCGCGGCCGCGCCGCCCGGCCGGCGCAAGCTCGTCCTCGCAACCTCGATCGCCGAGACCAGCCTGACCCTGGACGGGGTTCGGATCGTCGTCGATTCGGGGCTGGCGCGGCGGCCGCGCTACGACCGCGCGGCCGGGCTCACCCGATTGGTGACGGAGCGGGCGAGCCAGGCGGCGGTGACCCAGCGCGCCGGCCGCTCCGGACGGCAGGCGCCGGGGCGCGCCTATCGGCTCTGGGAGGACGCGGCGACGCAGGGCCTGCCGCGCTTCGACCCGCCCGAAATCCTCGAGGCCGATTTGTCCCATTTGCTGCTCGATTGCGCGATCTGGGGGGTCGCGGATCCGCGATCCTTGCGCTGGCTCGATCCGCCGCCGGCCGCGGCGATCGACGAGGCGCGCGCGCGGCTGCTGAGATTAGCGGCGATCGATACCGGCGGGCGGCCGACGCCGCACGGCCGCGCCATCGCCGCTTTGCCGCTGCCGCCGCGGCTCGCCCATATGCTGATCGAGGCGCAGGGGCGAGGTTGGGGGGAGACGGCCGCGCAGGTCGCGGTGTTGCTGTCGGAGCGCGGGCTTGGGGGGAGCGATACGGATTTGGAGTTGCGGTTGAGGCGTTGGCGGAGTGAGAAGGGCCGCCGGGCCGAGGCGGCGCGTGGATTGGCGAAGCGATGGCTAAGCATGCTGCCTTCCCCGGCGAAAGCCGGGGCCCAGGGCGGCGCCGGAACTGGACCCCGGCTTTCGCAAGGGAGCGTGGGAGAGTGTGTCGCCCTCGCTTTTCCCGACCGCGTCGCCAAACGCCGCGATTCTTCCGGCGCGGATTGGGTCAGCGTCGGCGGGCGCGGCTTCCGGCTCGATCCGGCCTCGCCGCTGGCGCGCGAGGCCTGGCTTGCCGTCGCCGAGGTGGGAGGCGCCGCGGCGGGCGCGCGCATCCTTTCCGCCGCACCGATCGACCAGACGGCGGTCGAGGGCCTGTTCGCCCCTGCGATCGAGACCGGCACCCAGGTCTCGTTCGATCCGACGACGGGAGCCGTGCGCGCCTCGCACGGCCGTACCCTTGGCGCGATCCGATTGTCGGGCGGCCAGGACAGCCGCGCCGACGCCGGCGCGGTCGAGGCCGCTTTGCTGGAAGGCGTGCGGCTGCATGGCCTCGGCCTGCTGCCGTGGAGCGAGGCGGCCCAAGGCTTGCGGACCCGCGCCGCCTTCGCCCGGCGCTTCGATCCCGCCATCGCCGATCTTTCGGACGAAGCGCTCTTGGGCACGCTCGACGATTGGCTGGTGCCGTTGCTGTCCGGCAAGCGCCGCCTCGGCGATGTCGACGCGGGCGCCTTGTCGGGAACGCTCGATGCGATGCTCGGCTGGCAGGGGCGCAAGGCCGTCGACCGGCTGGCGCCGAGCCATTTCGAGACTCCGGCCGGAAGCCATCACCCGATCGACTACGAGGCCGAGGGCGGCCCGGCGGTGGCGGCGCGCGTGCAGACCTTGTTCGGCCTCACCCGCCATCCGATGCTGGCCGGCGGCACGGTGCCGCTGGTGCTGAGCCTGACCTCGCCGGCCGGGCGCCCGATCCAGACGACTCGCGATCTGCCCGGCTTCTGGAGCGGAAGCTGGGCCGACGTCGCCAAGGAGATGCGCGGGCGCTACCCCAAACATCCCTGGCCGGACGATCCCGCCAGTGCCGACCCCACGACGAGAACCAAGCGAAATCAACGCTGAACGCGGGCGTGCACGGGGGTGCTACAAAATTAGCAAGGACGGTCAATGTGCCCACTGTCTTAGCCTGCTAAGACGGCTTTCGCGCAGGTTGGAGGGGCGAGGCTGCGCGAGGTTCAACGCTTAGAAGGAATGTCCCATGCGTAACATGTTGATCGCCACCGCCGCCGCCGCTCTGTGCGCCGCCGCCCTCCCCGCCGCCGCCAGGAACGGCAGCGACCAGGCCGCGCGGCCTTCGCAGCAAGAGCGCGCGCGCAGCGGCAGCGATGCCGAACGCAAGATCTGCGTCACCGAACGGTTCAGCGAATCGCGAATCTCCCGCCGGATCTGCCGGACCGCGCAGCAATGGCGGGATTCGAACGACACCGACGTCGAGCGCTGACCGACACGCCCCCTTCGTCCCCCCCAGCAGTCCGGGACGAACGCTCTCCCCTCCCGCTCCGCACGGGAGGGGAGTTTGCGTTTCAGGCCGCGGCTCCGGCCATGATCCTGATCAGGGCGATCGACCGGTCGGCGAGCGCGCGCAGCTCGGCGCGCGAATAGCCCGCCCGCGCACGGCCGGAAATCTCGTAATGGTTGGCGACCATCACCATCGCCAGCGCATGCGGATCGGCCGCGGCCGATATCTGCCCGATTTCGATCGCTTTTTCGAAGCGGCGGACGAGGGCCCGGTCGAGCGAGTCCATCGATTCGCGAATCACCCGGGAGATTTCCGGATCCTCGCTCGCCTCGGGCATGGCCGTATGCATCATGAAGCAGCCGGTGCCGGCCTCGTCCTTGCCCATGAACTTGTCGATCGACCATTCGGTCATCGCAGCCAGCGATTCGAACAGGTCCGGAACCGCGAACGCCTCGGCGAATTCGGCGCGGACGTCGGCGAGATAATTATCGAGCGCGGCGAGGTAGAGCTTCTTCTTGTCGCCGAACGCGCCGTAGAGGCTCGGCTTGTGCAGGCCGGTGGCGGCCGAGAGCTGATCCATCGACGTGCCCGCATAGCCGTAGCGCCAGAAGGTGTCGCGCACCCGATCGAGCACCTCGTCGGTGTCGAAGCTGCGCGGTCGCCCCCTGACGGCAGAAGTTTTTTGTACCATGTGTTAAAGAATCCTTGCCATCGGCAATTCTGTACTATACCGTAAGGTACATAAATAGCAGATGGAGGTGACCATGACAAGCATTCGTAACATCGCATTGCTCCTCGCGCCCGCTCTTGCCGGCGCCATGTTGGCAACCGCTTCGCCCGCCGCGGCGGCGTCCGAGTCGGAAGGGCGCGCCGTCGCCCAGTGCCGGGCCGAGGTGCTTCGCCATTTCCCGCAGGAGCAGATCCGCACGCAGCGCATCGCCTCGATCACGGGCAATTCGCGGCGCACCCGGATCGCCATGTTCGTCACGACCGACCGGCGCTACAGCTTCGAGTGCACGGCCGGCGCCGACGGCCACGTGCTGACCGCGACCTGGAACCCGCCGGTCGACACCCGCCTGGCGGGGGCCCAGCCGCGCTGAACAAAGTCCCCGCCCGAGTCCGCTGCCGCCGTTGCAAAAGCGCGCGGCAGCGGACATGGCCGCGCCTGAAGAAAGGGTGCGGCGATGAGCGGAACGATCATGATCACGGGCGCGACCGCGGGCATCGGCATGGCCTCGGCGCGCCGCTTCGCGGCGACGGGCTGGACCGTCATCGCGACGGGCCGGCGCCGCGAGCGGCTGGATGCGCTGGCGGCGGAGCTTGGCGAGTGCGTTCGCCCGATCGTCCTCGACATGCGCGACACAGCGGCGCTCGAGGCGGCGGCCGCCGAAATCGGCCCGATCGATCTCCTGCTCAACAATGCCGGTCTCCCGCCGCCCATGGCTCCGCTCCAGGACGCGGAATGGGAGCCGCTGGAGACGGTGATCTCGACCAATATCACCGGTCTGGTCGCGCTGACCCGGGCATTGCTGCCGGGACTTATCGCGCGGCGCGGCGCGATCATCAACCTGAGCTCGGTCGCGGCGACCTATCCCTATCGCGGGGGCGCGGTTTACGGCGCGAGCAAGGCCTTCGTCCGCCAATTCTCGCTCGACCTGCGCTGCGACCTGCACGGCACCGGGGTGCGCGTCACCTCGATCGAGCCCGGCATGGTCGAAACCGAATTCACTCTGGTCCGCACCGGCGGCGACCAGGCCGCGTCCGACGCGCTCTACGCCGGCGTCGACCCGCTGACCGCCGAGGATATCGCCGAGACGATCCACTGGGTCGCCTCGCTGCCACGGCACGTCAACATCAACACGCTCGAGCTGATGCCGGTCAACCAGAGCTTCGCCGGCTTCGCGGTCGCGCGCGAGGGATAGATTGTCCTATTCGGCGCCCCGCTCCGGGATATCGACCCCGCAGCGAAATCCCTCCGCGCGCCGGTCGGCCCGTTCGCGGGCAAGGGCATTGGCATTGGGGAAGGCGCCGTCGATCATCGAGATCAGGCAGCCGGGCCGGCCGGCGCGGCCGATCGTCTCGACCGCAATCCGAGTCCCGGACGGCTGATCCGGCCCGCTCTGGATGTAGCGGAAGATGATCGCGATCGGCCGGCCCCGCCGCAGCCGCCATTCCACCCGCGGCCCGAGCGTGTGGAGGCCGCCAAGCGCCTCCCATTCTCCATTGTCGACGCCGGCGTCGACGTCGAAGCGGCCGTCGTCGCCGTGAACCAGGAGAGGCACGCCGCGCAGACCCGGGCAGCGCCAGTTGATCCAATCGCCTTCGCCCTCGGCCGCCCGCCCGAGGACGCGGCAGGCGTCGAGGTCGAGCGGGGTGTAGGTGCTGGTGTAGCCCGGCGCCGGCGCCTGGGCGGCGGCGGCGAGCGAGGCGAGCAGGATCCAGGTCATCGGCATCCCCCTTTGCGCGGGAGCCTAAACGAGGTGGCTCAGCGGGCCAAGGCTCAGGCGCTCAGCCGGCGCTGGCCGCCCAGGACGAGCTCGCTCGCTTTTTCGAAGGTCATCGGCCGGCCGAACAGATAGCCCTGGATCTGGTGGCAGCCAAGCTCGCGCATCCGGGTGAAATCGTCGGCGGTCTCCACGCCCTCGGCGGTGACCGTCATCCGGAAGCTCTTGGCGAGCTGGACGATCGACTGGATGATCGCGACCGTCTCCTTGTTGTTGGCCGCCTCGCGAACGAAGCTGCCGTCGATCTTGAGCTTGTGGAAGACGGCCTTGTTCAAATAGCCGAGCGACGAATAGCCGGTGCCGAAATCGTCGAGCGCCATCGAGACGCCGAGCGCGCGAAGCCGCTTCAGCACGTCGATCGCATTGGCGCTGTCGCCCATGAACACCGATTCGGTCACTTCGAGCTCGAGCCGGTTGGGCTGCAGCCGGTTGCGCCTGATCGCCTCGTTGATCGTGTTCGGCAGCGCCGGGAAGATGAGCTGCTTGGCCGAGACGTTGACCGCGACCGTGATGTTCTCGGGCCAGCAGGCGGCGGCGCGGCAGGCCTCGTCGATCACCCATTCGCCCAATTCCATGATCAGGCCCGATTCCTCGGCGAGCGGGATGAAATTGTTCGGCGGAACGATGCCCCGTGTCGGATGATGCCAGCGGATCAGCGCCTCGAAGCCGAGCAGGCTCTGGTCGGCGGCGTCGATCAGCGGCTGGTAGAGCAGGTGGAATTGCTTGGCCTTGATGCCGATCCGCATGTCCTGCTCGAGCCGCAGGCGGTCCTCGGCCTCGTTCTGCATGTCGGCGTTGAAGAAGCAGCAGGTGCCGCGGCCCTGATTCTTCGCCTGGTAGAGCGCGAGATCGGCCTTCTGGATGAGATCGTCGACGCTCTGGCCGTCCACGGGGCCGAAGGCGCAGCCGATCGAGACGCCGATGCGGATCTCGACCTTGTCGATGTGGAACGGCTCGGCGATCGCGGCGATCAGCCGCTCGGCGAGCGTCTCGACCATGCGGCGGCTCTGGACGTCCTTGATGACGATGGCGAATTCGTCGCCGCCCATCCGGCCGACATGGCCGAACGGCCCAACCTCCTTGACCAGGCGCTGGGCGACGCTCTTCAGCACCGCATCGCCCTTCGGGTGGCCGAACGTGTCGTTGACCGGCTTGAAGCCGTCGAGATCGAGGAACAGGATCGCGCAGGGCGTGTCGCCGCCGGCCGAGCTCGACAGGGCCTCGCCGAGCAATTGGCGGACCCGGCCGCGATTGGGCAGGCCGGAGAGCACGTCCATATTGGCAAGGTTGGTGAGCCGCTCCTGGGTGCGGCGCACGTCGGTCACGTCCTGGCCGACGCCGCGAAAGCCCTGGAACTGGCCGCCCATGTCGATGATCGGATCGCCCGACAGGCTGATCCAGCGCGTGCCGCGCCTCGTGGTGAGCTCCATTTCGAGATTGGCGAAGGGCTGGCGCGAGAGCAGGATGCGGCCGAGCGCGCTGGTGCCGCCGAGCGCCGCCGGCAGCGAATGGCCGGCGAGCTGGTTGGTCGAGCGGCCGATCAAGGCGGTCATCCGCGAGGAGATGTAGACGACCCGATTCTCGCTATCGACCTGCCACAGCCAGCCGACGCCGCGATGCTCATATTCGTTGAGCAGCTGGCGGACCGATTCGGCCTCGGCGCGGGTCCCGGCGAGGCCCTTGAGCTGGCCGAAGATCCAGCGGGTCAGCCGCGCCACGCTGAACGCGCCGATGCCGGCGAGCAGCAGGAAGGTGAGCGCGAGCTTGGGATCGAGCGCGCTTCCGCCATAATAATAAGCGAGGCAGAAGCTGCCGGTCAGGGTCGCGATCCAGGCGACCGCGGCCGACGGGATGGCGGCGAGCGCGATCGCCGTCGAGATCATCGCCGCCATCGCGCCGCCGATCACGACCTGGACGTTGGGCGGCTGGGTGGCGAAGGCCCAGGTCGGCAGCGCCGACCAGAGCCCGGCGAGGCCGACCGTCTCGACGACCGCGGACCAGCGCGCGGGCGGGCGCGCGGTGCGGCTGCCGGCGCGGGCGGCGGCGACCATCGCCCGGCGGCACGAGACCCAATTGAAGAAGGCGACCAGCGAGATCCAGCCGACGACCAGCTTGGTCTCGACCGCGCCGTACATGCCCCAGCCGACGATCAGCGAGGCGAAGACCGCGGTGATCGCGAAGAAGGGGGCGAAGAGGGCGCGCGCCTCGACCTGGCCGTTGTGCAGATGGGCGGCGCGCAGCCGCTCGTTGCCGGCATCGAAATCCATCGGCTCGGTCGGCGCCGCGACGCGTTCGGCGTCCGGCCGGTCGTCAATGGGAACAGGCGAATGAAACATCGAGTGTCGTGCGGCCCCGGTCGGTGAGCCTTTTCCCTATCCGCAAGACTTTGATGGAACGTTAAGTTCCGGCCGACCTTGGACCGCAGTCCCGGGGAGCGCCAATGTCACAAAATTGTTTGTTTTCAGGGAGTCGGGTGCAAAAGCCGGTCCACCGCGGCGGCGGTGACATTATGATATCCGGCGCGCGCGCGGGCATAGAGCCGCTCGGCGATCGGCCGGCCCCAATCGCCCTGCTCGATCAGCGCCTGGAACAGGGGCTGGACGAACTTGCGGCGGCCCATCGATAGAAGGAAGCGTTCGGTCACCGCTATTGCGGGCTCGTAGCGGTTGCGCAGAGCGAGCCGGAGCCAGACGAACAGCACCTCCGAATTGCCGCTTTGCGACAGGCCGAAGACGCGGTCGATCTCGTCGAGCCGGGCGCGGGGCAGCTGCCGGGGCAGGGCTTTCAGGAAGCGGACCCGCTCGGCCCAGTTCCAGCCGGCATAAGGCACCGCGCCGGCGCCGCCGCCCGCGTTGAAGGCCTGCGCCGCCGCATCGACGCCCGCGAAGGCGGCGGGGTCCGGCCGCGCCGCATTGTCGGGAAGGCCGGGCTGGTAGACCCAGCGGTCGAGATCGAGCCGCCGCCCGAGCGCGGCGTCGCCGCGGACGAGGTTGGCGCGAAGATCGGCGAGGAACAATTCGGAGGTCATCGGCTGGAAGGCGTGGCGGTCGAAATAGGAGCGCAGCCAGGCGTCGAACCGCGCGCGGCCGACGATATGCTCGATCGTCCGGAGGAAGATCGCGCCCTTGTCGTAGACGATACCGCTGCTGCCGCCGTCGGGCCCATCGGCAATGTTGTGGAGCGCGGTGGCCGGCGCGTCCGCCCCAAGCTCGCGCAAGGCCGCCTGCATGTCGTCCCAGGACAGGGATTCCTCCTGGCCGGCGCGGGCCCGGCCATAGACCAACTCCATGATCCTGTTCTCGAAATAGGAGGTGAAGCCCTCGTTGAGCCAGCTGTCGGTCCAGTTGGCGTTGGTGACCAGATTGCCCGACCAGCTATGCGCCAGCTCGTGCGCGACCAGGCCGACCAGGCTTCGGTCGCCGGCGATGAAGGTCGGCGTCAGGAAGGTGAGCGTCGGATTCTCCATGCCGCCATAAGGGAAGCTCGGCGGCAGCACGATCACGTCGTAGCGGCCCCAGCGATAGGGGCCGTAGAGCCGCTCGGCCGCCTCGACCATCGCCTCGGTGTCGACGAGCTCGGCGGCGGCGCGGTCGATCATGGCGGGCTCGGTCCAGACGCCGGTGCGCCGGCCGAGCGGGCGGAAGACGATGTCGCCGGCGGCGACCGCGATCAGATAGGGCGCGACCGGATGGGTCATCCGGAAGCGGAATGCCCGCCGTCCGGGGCCGGCTGGCTCGCCATCCGGCGTCAGCCGCTCGCCCGACATCACCACCTTGAGCGGCGCCGGCGCGGTGATCCTGGCCTCCCAGGTCTGGCGGATGCCGGGGCTGTCCTGGGTCGGGATCCAGGTCCGGTTGAGGATCGCCTGGCCCTGGCTCAGCAGATAGGGATGGGCCTTGCCCGCCGTCTGCTCGGGCGTCAGCCATTGCAGCGCGGCGGCGTCGGCGCCGCTGCGGTAGCGGATCGCGATCCGCCGCGCCGCGCCGATCCGGACGGTAAGCGGCCGGCCGCGCGTCGCGTCGTTCGGGCCGAGCGCGAAGGGCAGGGCATTGCCGCCCGCATCGGCGATCCGCTCGATCTCCAGCCCCCTGGAATCGAGGATGATCTCCTCGGCGCCCGGCGCCGCCTGGATGTCGAGGGTCGCGGTGCCGGCCATTCGATGCGCGTCGAAATCGGCGTCGAGCTCGAGCGCGACATGGGTGACCCGCGCGATTTCGGGCCGGGCATAGCTCGCCGTGTCGCGCGCCGCCTCGCCGGTCAGGATCGGCGCCACCTGCCGCCCGGCCGGCGCGCCGCGCCCGGTCATGGCGCAGGCGGCGGCCAGCAGGGCCGCGGCGAGGATCAGGACGCGCATCAAAAGCTCCGGAACATGGGCACAGGCAAGCGTGCATGGAGGAACGCGCGGGGGCTTGCAAAGTCCCGCCGCGCCGTCGCGCGCGATTGGGGCGCCTTGGCCCTAGTTGGCCGAATTGCCGGCGCCGGGAAGGGTCGGGGCTTCGAGCGGTGGCGCGGCGGGCGCGGGGGGCTGGCTCGGCAGGGCGATCCCGAGCTCTCCGGCGCAGGCCCTGATCACCCTTTCCTCGTCGCCGGGATTGCCGCGGCGCAGCTGCTCGGCGGTCTTGCCCGCCATCAGCCGGTCGACCGCGCAGCCGCACAGGCGCGGGATGTCGCTGCCCGGGGGGGCCATGCGGCCCAGCTGGCTGCCACAGGTTTGGAGGGCGGAGGCGCGCATCGCGACGAGTTGCGGATCGGTCGGCGCGGCCGGCGCGGCGCTCGCGCCATTGCCGGCGGCGGCATTGCCGGCGCTGTTGTTGGACGCAGCCCCGCCGCAAGCGGCGAGCAAAGCGAGCGAGACGGTGAGTGCACCGGCCAGGACGATACGCATCGGCTTCTTCCCCTTATCCCGGGCGCATCCCGGCATGCCCATTGGCGCGAAGATCGGGCCGATGTAAAGGCCCGGCCCGCGCCGGGATCCTAGCGCCGCGGCGTGATGCCCTGCTCCGCGGCGCATTGCTCCATCGCGTCGCGCTCGCGCAGCCCGGTCTGCATCTTGTCGACCGCGCAGCCGCAGAAGGCGTTGAGGTCGGTGCCCGCCGGCAGCTCGCCGCGCACGTCGTTGGCGCATTCGCGCATATCGTGTTCGCGCCGCGGATTGGCGGGGGCGGCCGCCGCGCCTGCCGACGCCGCGCCATTGCCGGCAGCGTTGTTGGACGTGCCGCCGCCGCACGCGGTGAGCAAGGCGAGCGAAGCCGTGGCCAGGATCATGCGCATGAGATTTCCCCCTCTTTGTCCCGGATCGATCGTCCGGTGCGGCCAATAGGCCCGCAATCCCGTTCGTTGTAAAGGACGCGCGGCGATCAGAGGCGCGCGAGAATCTCGGCCTTCTTCGCCTCGTAGTCCAGAGCGGTGATCAGCCCCTGGTCGCGCAACGCGCGGAGCCGGGCGAGCCGCTCGGCGACGTCGCCGGACTCGTCGACGGCCGGAGCCTCGCGCGCCGCCGCCCCCCGCGCGGCGGCCTGGGCGACTCGGCCCAAGAGGCTGCCGAGGCCGGCGGCGGCGCCGGGCGCGCCGGTGCGCGCCGTTTCCAGCGCCCGGTTCACCCGGCGGCGAAGCAGCGGCCGGGCGACGAATTGCAGCAGCAGGAAGACGATCGCCGAATAGAGGAGGAAGCTGATGCCGGCCGCCTGGAAGGTGATCTCGTCGCGCTGGGCCTGCTTGCCCTCGCCGGTCTGGCAATAGAGCGTTCGGGTGATCGTATATTCGCCGGGCCGGTAGGAGGCGCCGTGGGATTCGTAGACCACCTCGCCGCCGCACAGGATCGCGGCGCCGGGCGCGGCCATTTTCGGCCAGATCGCGACGCCCGCGCTGGCGAGCATCAGCGCGATGAACACGGCCAGCGGCAGGACGATGCAGCCGGTGGTGCCCGCTCTGCTCTTCGAGGAATCCGGGTTCAGCATGGCGATCCTTCAAAGCTCGAGCCGGAAGGGCTTCGGCCGCGGGCTGGCGACTTGGCGCATCGACGGCGGCGGCCCGAGCAGGTCCCGGCGATCGTCGCGGCGGCGGATCAGCGCGCCGAGCAGGAGCAGGAAGAGGAAGCCGATCGCGACCCAGGCCCAGGCCGGCAAGACGGCGAGGCGGGCACGAAGATCGAGCCCGCGAAGCCAGGCGCCGGGATCGCCGCGCGAGCGCTTTGGCGCATCGGCGGCCGGGCTGGCGGGCGCCGGCGCCGGCTTGCCGGCGAACACGGCCTCCGGCGGCGCCATCCCCCGTCCGGCGACCTCGCCGGTGCGGTCGGGCCGAAGCTCGGCGGTGCAGGCGACGAGCTCGCTTTCCATGACGCCGCGGAAGCGGTTCGGCCCGAGCGGCGGCAAGGCGGAAGCGGCGCGGCCGTCCATGAGCCGGCCGAGCGCGCAGCCGCATATCCCCTCGAGATCGTCGCCGCTGAGATCGGCGACGACCCGCAGATCGGCGACGCAGAGCGCGATCCCGCGCTCGCGATAGGCGTCGCCTGCGTCCGGGGCGCCGCCGGCGGGAGGCGGCTTGGCGGCGAGGGGCGCCGCCGCGGCGAGCGCGGCGAAAGCGGCGAAGAGGAGGATACTCGGCGGTCTGATGGTGGCGGCCTCCTGCTGGCGGGCGGCCAGGATAGCGGCGCGGCGCGGGGGTGCCAATGGCGCGCGGCCATGGCATCATGCGCGCCATGGGCCCGTTCCAGTCCGCCTTCCTCTTGTCCCCGCGCGGCCGGCGGCGGGGATGAGCGTGCTCGACCGGCTGGCGGGCGCGCTCGGCCGGCGCGACGAGGAGCCCAATGTCGCGCTCGCCAGGGAGCTCGCCGCGAGCGAGGACCGCGCCGGCATTATTATGCTCGCCGATGCGCTGGCGAACGGGCCGCGGCCGGTCCGCGGCGACGCGATCAAGGCGCTCTACGAGCTCGGCGCGCTTCGGCCCGATCTCCTCCGGCCGCATGCCGGCGCCCTGCTCGCCGCTCTCGACGCCGCCGACAATCGCCTGGTCTGGGGCGCGATGACGGGGCTCGACTCGCTGGCCGCTTCCTATCCCGAGCTGATCGCGGCGCATCTGCCCGCCATCCTCGCCGCCGCCGAATGCGGCAGCGTCATCGCCAAGGACAAGGCGGTCTCGATGCTCGCCACCTTGGCCGCCCTGCCCGGGCCGGCGGCGCCGGAAGCCTGGCGGCGGCTGCTCTTCATTGTCGAGGACGCGCCGGTCAACCAGGTGGCCATGTATGCCGAAGCGGCGCTGCGCGGGGCGCCGATGCGCGAGCCCGACGCGCTCGCCGGGACGGTGCGGACGCGGCTCGCCGGGATCGCCCAGCCCGCCAAGCGCGCCCGCCTCGAGAAGGCGTTTCGGAAGCTGGCCCGGCTCCAGGCCGGCGGCGCGGTTCCACCCTCCCGGTCGCCCTGAACTTGGTTCAGGGCCCAGCTGGACATGCGCTCGAGCGGTGGAGGACTGGATGCCGAACCAGGTTCGGCATGACGGGGAGCCCTTCGTCGCGGCGCGGGATCGAGGCGGAGATCGAGAGGGCGCGGAACCCGGCATGCGCCCAAAACGAAAACGGGGCCGGTGTTGCCACCGGCCCCGCTTCGGGTTCCGGCCGGGGTCTTGCGACCCCGGTCGGTTCCCAATCGAGCGCCCGTTAGAGCAAGCTCCAACTGGTTTCTCGATTTCGGGTCCAATCGAAGCAAGCTCCGAAAGGTCCCTTTGCGGTTCCTTCGCCCGAAGGCTCCGGTTCCGCCGGACTCCGGGAAAAGTGGGTTCGGACTTGGGTTGCCCCGCCTCCTCGCGCTTCTTTCCCGGCTGCCCCACCACTGCTTCCATGGCTTCCGTCCCGAAGGACATCCGCCGCTTCCGCGGTGGCGGCACTCAGAAGCTTTCGTCCGTTTCCGGGCGGCCGCTCCTGACCGCGAGATGCCGTTGTGGACACAGATTCCGATTCGCGGAAGCGCAAAGTGCCTGTGGATAACGAGGATAACGGGGATAGAATCGCGTCCGCCGATCGCCGCCGCCGGCGCGGCCGAAATGCGCTGTCCCGCGTAACTCAGACCTCCCTGCGGCCGAACGTCGCCGGGCCCGTAGGTCTGCCGCCCCCGCCCGCGCCAGATGATCGCCGGGCCAGATAGCGGGCGATCGCCGCGTCGGGATCGAAATCGCTCTTTTCGTCCTCCGCGGCCGGATCCGCGCTGCCGCCGCCGCCCGCGCCGGGGGCCTTCGTCCCGCCAAAGAGCCGCCAGAGCTTCAGCCCGAACAGGACGAGGAAGAGCAGGCCGAACGCGCCGACGCCGAGCATGGTCGGGCCGAGCTGGCTGTCCAGCATCCCCCCGAACATGTTGCGGACGCCGTTGAAATGAAGAAGGAGCCCGGCGCAATAAAGGACGGGGAGGGCGGCCGCGACCAGGCCGAAGGTCAGTTTCATCGTCCGCATGCCGCGCCTTTCGGATATTGCGGGCGCGGTTATCGCGGAAAATCTGCAAGGAAAGGTGAATGGCGCCGGCCGAACGGTCAGCGCCCGATCCGGGGCAGCAGCCGCGCCTTGGCGTCGGCGAATTCGGCGTCGGTGAGGGCGCCGTCCTTCCAGATCCCGGTGAGCCGGGCCAGCTCCTCGACCGGGCTGCTTTCGGCCCGATCCGCCGCCGCGCCATCGGGGCCCGCCTGGGCGCGCGCGAACATCTCCTTCACCTCCGCCGGGGCGGTCTCGTCCATATCCGTCCCGAACATCCATTTCTCCGGATCCGCGCGGTCGAACCAGGCCGGATAGCGCTGGCCGACCCGCGGCACCGCGACCCGCGAGACGGTCGCCGTCTTGCTGCGCTCGACCGGGGCCGAGCCGTCCAGCGGCTCGATGCGCATGCGGATGACGATGCGGGGATTGTTGTTGATGGTCGTGCCGGTGTCGCCGACCGCGACGATCGTGCCAATGCCCTTGACGCCGCTGCGCATCAGCTCGCCCGCCATCGCCTGCTTCGCCGCGCCGGCGCGCCGGAGCACGGCGCCGAGGAAAAGCGGAAGCAGCCCGCAGACGAAGAACATGCCGCCGAACAGCCAGGGAAAGCTCGGCATGTCGGGCATCAGTCCGAGCGCCCCGACGGCGAGCGCCGCGCCGCCGATCGCCATGAACAGGCCTGAGAAGATCAGCAAGCCGCCGCGCATGATCATGCCGGCCGTGGCGAGCAGGAGGCCGAGAACGAGGCCGGCCGGAAAGCCCGAGCACTGCCCGATTCTGGCGCCGACGCAGACGCCGGTGGAGAGCAGGGTGAACATGGAATAGCCGGTCAAGGCGGCGCCGCTCAGGCCAATGGCCAACCCCCAGAAGCGCCGCTTTCCGCCCATGAGGGAGAGCGTAAGGCGATCGTTGCGGGGCCGCAAGGAGGGAGATATGTGGACCGGGCGGCCGGGTCTCTGGTGTCGCGGCCGCCGATAGGGAGAAGGGCCATGACCGCTTTCAACGCCGTGCGTTTCAAGGTGAAGGCCGGGCGCGAGCAGGCGTTTCTCGACGCGCACAGCGGCGTCGGCGCCGACTGGCCGGGGCTCAGGCACGCCAACATCATCGAGACTGGCGCCGGCGGCTATTGCATCATCGCCGAATGGGAGGACGAAGACAGCCTCGCCGCCGCCCGCCCGCAGATGATCGCCACGCTCGATTCGTTCCGGGACACGCTCGAGGAACTGGGCGAGGGGCGCGGGCTGACGGACCCGGTTTCGGGGCTGGTGGTGATGGCGCTGAAATAGCGGCGGAAGTTTCGGAAGGTTCATAAGGTTCGGCTTCCCAGGGGCGAATATATTCCGAACCTTCCGGCGCCGAGGCCGCCCTTCGCGGCGAGCCGCGCCTGCGCCCAGCGGCGGCGCGCGCCCAGGAAAGCGGCGGCGCAGGCCGCGTTGAACGAGGCCGCGTCGGGGCGCCGCCGCAGCTTCGCCGCGCTCTGCTCGGTCATGCCGACGGCGCGGGCGGCCTTGCCGGCATGGCCGGTGCGCGCGAGCGCGGCGACGTACAGATACTGGCGCTCGGGCGTCCAGCCGTCCTTGCGGTAGCGGACGGGGATGGGCGTGAAATCGGGCGTGGGCTGGTTGCCCCAAAGCGGGTTGGCGAGCGGGTCTCCTCGACTGGGTTCGGTACTGGCTTCTGGCTCGGCATCATGCGCTGCGGAGGGGCGCCTGCTGGGTCTCTTCATCTTTGAGTGTAGGTCAGAGGAAATCCTACATTGAAACGGGAATTCGCTCCCTTTTGGAGGGAGTCCGGCGCCAGGAAGTGAAGCAGTCGGGGTTTCACGCAAAGACGCAAAGACGCGAAGGCGCAGGAGCCCGCAACAGCGCCGCAGGCCAACCTTCAGCCGAGCAACGCCCGCCGAACGACGTAGAGAGTTGGCCTTCGGCCCGGCACGAACAGCTTTGCGTCTTTGCGCCTTTGCGTGTCAGGTTGGTGTCAGGTACGTAACTGACACCAAGCGGGTTCGGCCTGCGCCGGGGCAGGCAAGCTCAGGATGAGCGGGAGGGAAAAGAGGCGAGACGTGCCGCGTCCCGGGCAAGGGCGGCGACGCAGGCTTCGGCCCCGGTGAGTTCCCAGGCGAGGTGACGGTTCGCGGCAGCGAGCTTGGCGGCGAGGGCGGGGAGATGCGGGGTTGGGGCGCGGAGGAGGCGGCGGAGGGCATTGCTGAGACGCCCGACCAGGGCGTTGTAGCGATCCTCGTCCGGCTCGCCGGCGGCGGCGTTCACGGCGGCCTCGGCGATCAGGAAGCGGGCGAAGGCGCGGTCATATTTAGTGACCGCGGGGGATTGTGCGTCGCTCCTCTTCTCCGGCCCCGTCTCGTCATTCCGGGCGTGACCCGGAATCCCCCTGCCTTGCGGCAGCTGGGACGAGAAGATGGATCCCGGATCAAGTCCGGGATGACGGATGAGCGGCCCTTCGACGATGCTCAGGACAGGGGCGGCGCACGCGGCGCCTAGCAAGACGCGGCGCGAGACCTTATGCTCGCGGGCAGCCATGGATCGCCTTCGATTGGGTGGTTGATGTTGTTATTTTCCGTTAAACTAGAAATAGGGGCGGGTCAATAGCCGATAAACAAAAAAGACCGCGCGGCCGGCCCCGGACGGGCGTCCACCCGATGCGCGGCGTGCGGATGCCGCCGGAGTTGGAGGCAAAGATCGACGCCTGGATCGAGCGCCAACTCGAGCCAAAGCCTTCCCGCTCCGAAGCGATCAGGCGGCTGATTGAGAAGGGGCTAACCGCCAAGCCGTCTTGATTTGTCGCTTTTAGTTGACAGCAGCACGAGTGTCGCCTAAAGACGACAAATGGCCGAGATTGTCGAAACCGAGGCATTCTCCAAGTGGCTGAAGGCGTTGCGCGATCCTCTCGGCAAGCGCGGCATCGTCCGCCGGCTGGCGCGGATTGCCGCGACCGACAATTTCGGCGACCATGCGAGCGTTGGCGAGGGTGTGAGCGAGCTCAGGATCGACGTCGGGCCGGGCTACCGCGTCTATTACACGATCCGGGAGGGGCGGGTCGTGTGGCTGCTCGGCGGCGGCGATAAGGATTCACAGGACCGGGATATCAAGCGAGCGAAGGAGATGGCTGCCGAACTGGAATGATTGACGGATTGATTGAAGGAACCGGGCACATGACGATCAAGACAAAGCCGTTCGACGCGGCCGATTATCTCGACACCGCCGCCGACCAGGCGGACCTGCTGAGCGATGCCGTGGACAGCGGCGATCCTCGTTACATCGCTTATGCGCTTGGCGCCGTCGCCCGCGCCCGCGGCGGCATCGCCAAGCTGGCGCGCGAGGCGGGCATGAACCGCCAGGCGCTGCACAAGGCTTTGAGCGAGGGCGGCAATCCGACGCTGGAGACGGTGCTCAAGGTGCTGAAGGCGCTTGGACTGCAGATGCGGATCGAGGCGGCCGAGGCGGCCTGAATTAGGTATCGTATCCCCGGAACCGAAGTTGTATTCGCGGAACTCCGAGACGTGTCCCCAGAATTCCTTTGTCGATAAACCTCATCACCGCATTTTTACACATTACACTGCTTGTATCTTCACCAGACCGAGAGCAACAAACTCGGATAGTAGCTCCATCCCTCGACTACCGATTTCGCTATTTTGGAATGTGATATAGCCCAGATCACTGAAATCTGAAGGGAAGGTAACACCTTCCTCACGGAGAATAATATTTTTTTGCCAGAGAATACTCGCAGCGCCTAATTCGTACACGACGTTTTCACTCGGCCGCCATATCTCGGTATACGCCCCGCTACCGTCCTTTTGGTAAAACAGCTCATCCTTCGTGAAGATGAATATACCCGCGCTACATTCTTTCATTAAAGACGCGACTTTTGCCGAGATGGGACGACCGGCGTGAGGCTCATCGACAGCGACTTTAAAGGCGATGCCAAACTTACCTAAGACCTTTTTCAAGTCTTCCAATGGCTTATGATTCTTTCCATGCGCAATAAATAACTGCTTTGGCGGCTCCGGTGCCGGCTGCGCTAAAAGCTCCGCCGGTGCTTCCGCTTCCAACGTTCCAGATCCGGGGACGCCTTCGAGGTTATCGCTGCCGCCTTCCGCTTCGGCGCCTTCGTCATCGTTTGGCTTCAAAGTCTTAGCGGTGGCAGGGGCGTCAAGCCGAACATAGGGCGCGCCAGAGATAGTTTGGATTATTCCGCTAAATTTTCCATTCTCACCGAGGCGCTGTGCAAGCTCAGATGAATGCGATGCGTGCGAGCCAAAAGACTTCTCCAATATATTCTTTAGGAAGGAGGATTCTGGGTACTTGTTCCTGTTAAAATGCTCAAAGATCCTTTTCATTAAATCGGGGAATAACACGGCGCGGACTATACCGGTTGACCTCTGCTCTTCACTCTCAGGCTTGACAATTTGAAGTCCAAGTTCGGTAGGGGTAATCGCATCGGCTTTTTCGGTGCCGGTGGTAAGGCCGTACCGAAGCGAAGAGCTCAAAAGCGCCTTAAACTCACTGCTGCTCGGCGTGCGACCGAGTGCGTCAGCAACGAGCAAACGGTCCATAGGCTTTCCGGCCCCTTTGTCGGCTATCGCTTGGACTACCACGAGAGCCTTTTCCAGCGAATGAGCAGGAAATGGACGACTCGGTCCCTTCACTGCCGCAACGGTCCCTGAATCACTCGCTTTGGGAGGAGCCTTGGCCACGAGTTTTCCCTTCAAAAATTTGGACCTGTGTCGCGTCTAGCACCAACCCATATAATGAGAGCGGAGTCAAATAGATTTTGTTCTCGGAATGTGCTCGGGAGGGCGGTCGAGTATTTTAACAGGCCGTCATCACAGAGACCCGACGAATCCGGCCGATCACAGGGTGAAACTTATCCATCGTAATCTGGGGATGCGGTTGGACTTTTCGCAATCCCCGAGGTCTCCGCGGCCCTTCGACTGCGGCGTCGGCTTCGCTCAGGGCAGGTTCGTTCCGGGAGAAGCGCGACAATAATGGCTTCAGATAAGTGCGTGTGTAGGCGCGCCACCTCAGCCACCTGCTCTGGCATATCCTCGCCGCAATCTCCCCGCCTCCCTCGACTCCACGTCTCGGCTACGCTCGACGTTTGTTCAGAACATGCTTGTCCCCAAAGGTCACTCAGCAGGCTCTCGCTCGCGCATCGAGGTGGACGAGCGCGCTTTCTTCCTCGGGGTAGCGGCGGTCTCAGTGCGTGGTCCCTTAAGCAGCGGCTTCAGGTAGCCGCCCGTATAGGAGCGCGGCTCCTCGGCGACTTGCTCCGGCGTACCCTCGGCGACGATCTCGCCGCCCTTGTCGCCACCCTCGGGCCCAAGATCGATCACCCAGTCCGCGGTCTTGATCACCTCAAGGTTGTGCTCGATGACCACGACGGTATTCCCATGCTCCACCAGCGCATGCAGCACCTCGAGCAATTTGCGCACATCCTCGAAATGCAGCCCCGTCGTCGGCTCGTCCAGGATATACAGCGTCTGCCCCGTCGCCCGCCGGCTCAGCTCCTTCGCCAATTTCACCCGCTGCGCCTCGCCGCCGCTCAAGGTCGTCGCCTGCTGCCCGACCTTGATATAGCCGAGCCCGACCTCCTCCAGCATCCGCATCTTGTCCCTGATCGGCGGCACCGCCTTGAACAATTCCGCCGCGGCCTCGACCGTCATGTCGAGGATCTCGGCGATCGAGTGGCCCTTGAACTTCACCTCCAGCGTCTCGCGATTGTAGCGCTGGCCGTGGCAGACGTCGCAGGTGACGTAGACGTCGGGGAGGAAGTGCATCTCGATCTTGATCAGGCCGTCGCCCTTGCAGGCTTCGCAGCGGCCGCCCTTGACGTTGAAGCTGAAGCGGCCGGGCTTGTAGCCGCGCGCCAGGCTCTCGGGCAGGCCGGCATACCAGTCGCGGATCTGGGTGAAGGCGCCGGTGTAAGTGGCCGGGTTGGAGCGCGGGGTGCGGCCGATCGGCGATTGATCGATGTCGATCACCTTGTCGAGATAATCGAGCCCGCTGACCTTCTCGTGGCGGCCGGCCTGAATGCGGGCGCCGTTCAAATGGCGCGCGGCGACCGCGTAGAGCGTGTCGATTGTGAAGCTCGACTTGCCCGATCCCGACACCCCGGTGACGCAGCAGAAGGTGCCGAGCGGGATCGACGCGGTGACGTTCTTGAGATTGTTGGCGCTGGCGCCGTGGACGGTGAGCTTCTTGCCATTGCCCTTGCGGCGCTTCGCCGGCACCGGGACCGCGCGGCG
>DASYKV010000072.1:0-102479 GCA_035994965.1 Allosphingosinicella sp. | reverse complement strand
CGCGGCAACAAAGGCTCGATCCGAGACCACTCCGCGTCACTCAACCACGTCAACTGCCTGCCCATCATCGCCTCCACCAAAGCAGAAACGTTGAATCAGCAGCAATCCCTCAGCGCAACCTTATTGAGTACGGACCCTAGGAGGCTTGCCAAAAGGCGCGGCTCTGCTATGAGCGCGCCAGTCCGGGGCGGAGGCCATGCCTTCAGCCCCGGTCAGCTTTTAAGACGACAGCCGGAGGGGCGTCCGCAACGGGCGGCGTCAGCGATCGGTCAAAAGAAGGAATAGCGCAACATGCCGCTCTACGAGCATGTCTTTCTCGCGCGTCAGGATCTGGCCCAGGCACAGGTCGACACGCTGGCGGAGACCGCCACCAAGATCATCGAGGACCATGGCGGCAAGGTCGTCAGGACCGAGACCTGGGGCCTCCGCAACATCGCCTACCGGATCCAGAAGAACCGCAAGGCCCATTATGTCGCGCTCGATTTCGACGCGCCCGCGCCAGCGGTCGCCGAATTGGAGCGGCAGACCCAGATCAACGAGGACGTCATCCGCTACATGACCATCAAGGTCGATGAGCATGAGCAGGGCCCTTCGGCGATGATGCGCCGCGGCGACCGCGACAAGCGCCGCGACGACGACCGCGGCGATCGCGGGGATCGTGGCGACCGCGGCGGCCGCGGGCGCGACCGCGACGATTTCGAACGCTGAGCGAAGGGACCAGACACGATGGCACGCCCATTCTTCCGCCGCCGCAAGTCCTGCCCCTTCTCCGGCAAGGACGCGCCCAAGATCGACTATAAGGACGTCCGCCTGCTCCAGGGCTTCGTCTCCGAGCGGGGCAAGATCGTCCCCAGCCGCATCACCGCGGTCTCCACCAAGAAGCAGCGCGAGCTGGCCAAGGCGATCAAGCGCGCCCGCCATCTCGGCCTGCTCCCCTATGTCGTAAGATAGGAGCGAGAGCGATGGACGTCATATTGCTCGAGCGCATCGAGAAGCTGGGTTCGATCGGCGACGTGGTGAAGGTGAAGAACGGCTATGCCCGCAACTTCCTCCTTCCCAACGGCAAGGCGCTTCGCGCCAACGAGTCGAACCGCAAGGTCTTCGAGGCCAATCGCGAGAAGATCGAGGCGACCAATGTCGAGCGCCGCGGCGCGGCCGAGGTCGAGGCGCAGAAGGTCGACGGCGCCAAGATCCAGCTGATCCGCCAGGCCTCGAACACCGGCCAGCTCTACGGCTCGGTCTCCGCCCGCGACCTCGCCGAGGCGCTCGAAGCGCTGGGCCACAAGATCGCCAAGAACCAGATCGTGCTCGACCGCCCGATCAAGGCGATCGGCCTCCAGGACGTGAAGATCGCGCTCCACCCGGAAGTTTCGGTCATCATCTCCGTCAACATCGCCCGCTCGCCAGAAGAGGCCGAGCTGCAGGCGGCGGGCAAGGACGTGATGGCCGAGATGTTCGAGAAGGACGTGTCGGGCTTCATCGAGGAGCGCGACGAGACCCTGGAGCCGGGTGAGATCGCCCCGGAGCCGGCGGCCGAGGAAGCGGCTCCCGCCGAAGCGGAGCCCGCCGAGGAGGCTGCGCCCGCCGAGGAAGCGACCGCGGACGAGGCTCCGGCCGCCGAAGCGCCCGCCGAGGAGGCTGCCGAAGCCGAGACCGGCGAGGACAGCGAGTCGGCCGACAAGGCCTGACCGCGATGCCAATCAGAAAAGGCCGTCGGTTCGCATGAGCCGGCGGCCTTTTTCTTTGCTATCGACGCCGCGATGATCGACCCCGCCTCGCCCTCATGGCTGCCCTTCGCGCCCGATCCGGCGACGGATGGGCTCGCCTTCCTGCGCATGACGGAGGCCGATTATCGGGCGGCGAGCTTCCTCGACCAGCGGATCCTCGGCCCGGCCTCGGACATTCAGCACGCACCGTGGCCGGTCCTGCCCGCCGAGGCGCGCCGGGATGCCGATTACATCTTCCATATCGGCAATGTCGGCTCGACCCTGGTCTCGCGGCTGCTCGGCGAGCTCGACACCGTCTTCGCCCTGCGCGAGCCGCTCCTGCTCCGCAGCTTCGCCGAAAGCCCGCCCGCGCCCGAGCGGTTCGACGCGCTCACCGCCTTGCTCTCGCGCACCTTCCGGCCCGGGCAGCGCGCCAATGTGAAAGCGACCAGCTTCACCAGCGAGATCGCCGACAGGCTGGTGCCGGCGGGCTCGCGCGCGCTCTTCCTCTACGCCACGCCGTCTCACTATCTGGAGAACATCTTGGCCGGCGAGAATAGCTGGCAGACGCTGCAGGCGCTCAGCCCGATTCGGCTGGCCCGGCTCCAGGGCCGCTGCCCGGGCCTCGAGGCGGACCTTGCCGCCATGCATGACGGCCTCAAGGCCGCTCTTGGCTGGGCCTGCGAGATGACCTCGCTCGAAGCGGCGACGTCTCGCCTGCCCGACGGTACAATATTGTGGATGGACTTCGACCATTTCCTCACCGATCCCGCCGCCTATTTCAGCGCCATTGCCCGCTTTTTCGGCCGTGAGGCCGATGAAGCGACGGCGCGGGCGATCTGCGAAGGGCCGCTGATGGGCCGCTATTCCAAGGCGCTCGACCATGCGTATAGCCCGGCATTGCGCCGCGAGATCCTCGCCGACGCCCGCCGCCGCCACGCCGGCGCGATCCGCGACGCGCTGGACTGGCTAGCCGGGCTCGAAACCCGCTATCCCGCGGTGGCAGGCGCGATTCGGCGCGCGCAAGGGGGAGCGTGATGTTCAGGGAAATCCGGATCCTCGACGCAGGCCAGCTCGGCGAGCTGCGCGCGATCGCCGCTTCGGCCAATTTCGTCGACGGCAGGATCAGCAACCCGCACTCCAAGGTCAAGCAGAACCTCCAGCTCCACGACGAGGCCGCCTATCAGCGCTCCTCGCAAATCCTGACTCAGGCGCTTTATGGCCAGCAGGATTTCCAGAACTTCGCCTTCCCGGTCGCGATGCTGCCGCCGATGATGACCCGCTACACGCCCGACATGCGCTACGGCGCCCATGCCGACGCCGCCTTCCTGCAGCTCGGCACCGTCGGCCTGCGCTCGGACCTCAGCTGCACCATTTTCCTCAACGATCCCAAGACCTATGAGGGCGGCGCGCTGCGTATCCAGCTCGGCACGCGCGAGATAAGCTTCAAGGGGGAGGCGGGCAGCGCGATCGTCTATCCGTCCGACATGCTGCACGAAGTCGAGCGGGTGACCAAAGGCGAGCGGCTGGTCGCGATCACCTTCATCCAGAGCCGGATCGCCGACAAGTTTCGCCGCGAGCTGCTTTACGAGCTCAACGAGGTCGCAGCGCTCGAAGGCCTCCGCATGGCCCCGGAAAACTTCACCCGCCTCCAGCTCGTCCAGGCCAATCTGCTCCGCCATTGGGGCGACAAGCCCTAGCCGTTCGCCGGCAACGATTGTTGGAGAAATGTAGGATTTCTTCCGTCAGACTCCCGCGACTCGGCTCTTTCAATCCGTAGATCGATCAGCCTCCGGACCGGAGGCCCCATCAGCGCGCCCTGTCTGGCGCTTCGGGGAGGGACACCCCCCGCGATTCCATGTGACTCTGTGCCAGTCGTGCCACTTGCGCCAGTTGTGCCATTCGACCGAGAAACAACAGCTTAGCGGATCTCCGACAGCTCCACGCCTTTGGTCTCGCGCGCCAGCAGGGCGGTGATGCCGCTGATCGCGCAGGCGCCGCCGACGTAGATCGCCACCGGCAGCGCCGAATCATATTTGCGGTAGAGCCAGAGCGCGACGATCGGCGCCAGCGAGCCGGCGAAGATGGCGGTGAGCTGATAGGCGATCGAGGCGCCGGAATAGCGGATGCGCGTCGGGAAAAGCTCCGCGATCATCGCCGCCTGCGGCCCGTACATGGCGCCGTGCAGGACGAGGCCGACGACCAGAGCAAGGACGATCAGCGCATAATTGCCGCTGGCGAGCAGCGGAAACAGAGCGAAGCTCCACGCCGCCAGACCGAACCCGCCGAACGCATAGACAGAGCGCCGGCCGATCCGGTCCGAAAGCGCCGCGAACAGGGGAATGGCGAAGAATTGCACGGCCGCGCCGATCAGCAGGGCGTTCAGCGCCAAAGCGCGGCTCTCCTCGGAAATCGTGACCAGGAAGGTCAGCGAGAAAGCGGTGAGGATATAATAGGAAATGTTCTCGCCGACCCTCAGCCCGGCGCCGAGCAGGACCGCTTTGGGCCGCTCGCGGAACACTTCGAGCGCCGGCAGCTTCGGCGGCGCCTCGGCCGCCTCGATCGCCGCTTCGAACAAACGGCTCTCCGCCACCCGGTTGCGGATGTACCAGCCGACCACCACCAGCACGACCGAGGCCAGGAACGGCACCCGCCAGCCCCAGGCGAGGAAATCGGCCTCGCTCAGCAGGCCGTTGATCGCGGCCAGCATTCCGGCCGAAAGCAGGAAGCCGGCGGCGACTCCGGCCTGCGGCCAGCTCGCCCAGAAGCCGCGCCGGGCGGAATCGCCATGCTCGGCCGCCATCAGCACCGCCCCGCCCCATTCGCCGCCGACCGCGAAGCCCTGCACCAGGCGAAGCACGATCAAGGCGGCCGGCGCCCAGATGCCGATCGCGCCGTAGGTCGGAAGCAGGCCGATCAGCACGGTCGCGGCGCCCATCAGCACCAGGCTCAGCATGAGCAGCCTTTTGCGCCCGATCCGGTCGCCGAAATGGCCGAAGACGATGCCGCCCAGCGGCCGCGCGACGAAGCCCAAAGCATAAGTGGCGAAGGCGAGGAGCGTGCCGGTCAGCGGATCGAATTGCGGGAAAAACAACCGGTTGAAGACCAGAGCCGCGGCCGAATTGTAAAGAAAGAAATCATACCATTCGATCGTCGTGCCGATCATGCTGGCCATGATCACCCGCCGCAGCGGCGTTTGTTCGCTCTGCTTCACGCGGTCTCTTCCTCCTGCTCAGCCGCAGCGCCAGGTGCCGACGATCTCGACCTGGGCGTTGGCCCGGCGGTTGGTGGCCGTCATCCGCGCCGTCCAGCGGCCGGCGCGGCTGGTGGTCTCGGCGACCCGGCCGACGCTGATGCTGAGCTGACGGTCCTCGAAGAAGCCGCCGGTCGGTCCGACCGGGCTCGAATGGTTGAAATGGTGGAGTCGGCCATCGACGCGGGCGATCGCGTCGTCCGGTGTCGCCGCCAGCAGCATATGGCCGTTCTTGCTGAAGTCGCAGCCGGGACTGGGCATGCCCGCGCCCTCCAGATCGGCGCGGACGAGCGACTGCGGCCGGGCGGCCAATTGGGGATCGCCGACAGGCTCAGGCCGCGCCTTGGCGAGCCGCTCGAGCTGATTGGCGGTGATTCCGGCATTCTCGCCGCCCGGGCCGCCGCCGCAGCCCGCGAGGAGCAGAAGCGGGAGCAGAGGAGCGGCGAGGCGCATCAATAGCCCATCAAGGCGAGAACCTCGCGGCGGCTGCGCTCGTCCTCGCGGAACACGCCCATCATCCGGCTGGTGGTCATCATCACGTCGGGCGTCGAGACTCCGCGCGCGGTCATGCAGGCATGGGTCGCCTCGATCACCACCGCCACGCCCTGCGGCTTCAGATGCTCCCAGATCGTGTCCGCGACCTGGGCGGTCAGCCTCTCCTGGACCTGCAGGCGGCGGGCGAAGCCGTGCAGCACGCGGGCGAGCTTGGAGATGCCGACGACCCGGTTGCCGGGCAGATAGGCGATCGCCGCCTTGCCGATGATCGGCGCGAGATGATGCTCGCAATGCGATTGGAAGGGGATGTCCCTGAGCAGCACGATCTCGTCATAGCCGCCGACCTCGTCGAAGGTCCGGCCGAGATGGCTGGCGGGGTCCTCGGCATAGCCGCGCGCATATTCGCGCCAGGCGCGGGCGACCCGGGCCGGCGTGTCGCGCAGCCCCTCGCGGTCGGGGTCGTCGCCCGCCCAGCGGATCAGGGTGCGGACCGCCTCGGCGACGTCGCCCGGCACCTTCAACTTGCCGGGCGCCTCGACCAGATCGCCATCCTCGGTACCCGCTTCGCTCATTCGCCTCTCCTTCGCGACCGGTATAGCGGCCCGGCGCCGGGCGATGCTAGGGTCCGCACTCGGTACCCGCAATGGTCGTGATCGCCCGGCCAGGCTACGTCGCAGCGTCGGTCACGATGCGTCAGCATCGCTCCCTCCTTGCTCCTTGCCCTGACCCAAATCCGCTCCGTCACGGCCGTTGCGGGTACCGAGTGCGGACCCTAGTGCCGGCCGGTGCGGCAGCGCCGGCCGCGGCCGGTCGGATCGGAGCGCCTGCCCGAATCGCCGTCGCTGCAGCCCCGCGCTTCGCTGCCCGGCAGCACGCGGCCGCGCTCGCGCGGCTGAGCGTTCTCGAGCGGATCGTACGGGGTCGCTTCCTCGCGCGGCGTGGCGCAGCCGGTCAGCGCCAGCGCCGAAAAGCCGCCGACCCGGCTCAGGAACGACCGCCTGCTGATCTTGCGGATTGGCTTCATTCCCCTCCCCTTGCTGGCTTGTCAGCCAAAGCCTGGCGACGGCTGGTGACCCCGACAGGATTCGAACCTGTGGCCTAGTGATTAGGAATCACTCGCTCTATCCTGCTGAGCTACGGGGCCGCCGGCCGTGGGCGCGGTTTGGCGCAAGCGCCGCGCAGGGTCAATTGCCGCGCCTGGCCGGGCATCACCGCTTTTTAACCAACCTTCGCTAGGGCGGCGAGACGGAGGACCCGATGGCGACCATTTTAGACTCGACGAACCCGGCGGCGGCGCCGGTGCGAAAGCGCTTTCACGAAACGCTCGTCTTCGATCTGTGCGAGCGGGTCTTCCTGCTTCTGCTCTTCGTCTGGTTCGCCTCGCGCGTCCTGCCAAGCGTCTCGGGCCAGCCCTACAACATGCTGATCCTGGTCTCTGAGACGCTGACCGCCTTCCTCGTGCTGGTCCGCCGGCCCGGGCCGATGGCGACCACCGCTTACGCCTGGACGGTGGCGGTCGTCGGCACCTGCGCGCCTTTGCTGGTGCTGCCGCATGGCGACACCCTCATTCCGATCGAGGCGGCCGCCCTGCTGATGATGTTCGGCCTGTTCCTCAGCCTCGCCGCCAAGGCCTTCCTGCGGCGCAGCTTCGGCATCGTCGCCGCCCGCCGCGGCGTCCGGCGCGGCGGCGTCTACAGGCTGGTGCGCCATCCCATGTATTCGGGCTATGTCGTGACCCAGGCGGGCTTCCTGCTGCTCAACCCCTCCTTCTGGAACGCGATCGTCTACGCGGTGGCCTGGCTCGCCATGCTGCTGCGCATCGACGAGGAGGAGAAGTTCCTGTCGCAGGACCAGGCCTATCGCGACTATAAGGCCGACGTGCGCTGGCGGCTGATCCCCGGTCTCTACTAGAACGAGGTCAGTTCTCGGTTTCCGGCGGCGGCACCGGGAAGGGCAAGGGCGCCACGGGAATCCCCTCGTCGCGCAGATCCTCCGCCTCCTGCGGCGTCGCCTGACCATGGATCGCGCGCGCCTCCGATTCACCGAGATGGATGGCGCGCGCCTCGTCGGCGAACTTGTCCCCGACGAAGTCGGAGCCGGCGAGCATCTTCTTCTGCGCCGCCGCCATGTCGGCCAGCACCGCCTTCACCGCTTCGGGCGGGGCTCCCTTCGCTGGGATATTGGGCGCCATCGGCGCCTTGTCCACCTCGCCCGCGCCGCAGATCGGGCAGGCGACCAGGCCGCGCGCGCGCTGCCCCTCATAATCCTCGGTCGAGCCGAACCAGGCTTCGAAGACATGACCCTGCGGCGCGCATTTGAGATCGAAGATAATCACGATCGGACGTGCTCCGGCACCGGGATCGGGCGCCGGTGCCAGATCGCCGGCAGCCGCCGCCGGACCTCGTCGACCGCCCCGGGATCGAGCTCGGCGAAACCGAGGCCGGGGCCCTCCCCGCCCATGTCGAGCAGCACTTTGCCCCAGGGATCGACGACCAGCGAGTGGCCGTAGGTCTTGCGCCCGTCCTGATGCTGGCCGACCTGCGCCGCCGCGACGACGAAGGCGCCCGCCTCGATCGCGCGCGCGCGCATCAGCACGTGCCAGTGCGCCTCGCCGGTCGGCACGGTGAAGGCGGCGGGGATGGCGAGGAGGGTCGCGCCTTCGTTGCTCAGGGCCGCGTAGAGGCCGGCGAAGCGCAGGTCGTAGCAGATGGACAGGCCTAGCGCGCCGACCGGCGTATCGACCACCACGGCGCGCTCGCCGCGCTCATAGGCCGCCGATTCGCGCCAGCTCTCGCCCGTCGGCAGGTCGACGTCGAACAGATGGATCTTGTCGTAGCTCGCGCGGATCGCGCCCCGATCGTCGATGACGAAGCCGCGGTTGAGCAATTTGTCGCCATCGGGCGCGAGCAAGGCGAGCGAGCCGAGATGCACCCAGATCCCCGCCTCGGCCGCCGCCGCGCGCACCGCCGCCAGCACCGGATCGTCCGACTGCAGGTGGAGATGCCGAATCGCCCGGCTCCGGTCGCGGTCGAGCAGGCCGCTCATCTCCGGCGTGAACAGCATCGCCGCGCCGCCTCCGGCCGCTTCGTGGACGCGCGCGACCAGCCCGGCTTCATTCTCCTCCGGATCGATGCCCGTCTGCGCCTGGAAGAGCGCGATCTTCATGCCGCGAGCATGGAATCGAGTCGGCCGTCGGCCTCGAGCGCGTGGAGATCGTCCGACCCGCCGACATGCACGTCGCCGATGAAGATTTGCGGCACGGTCGTGCGGCCCTCGGCGCGCTGGATCATCTCGGCGCGCTTCGGCCCGCCCAGCGTGATGTCATATTCCTCAAAATCGACGCCTTTGTCGCCGAGCAGGCGCTTGGCGCGCGCGCAATAAGAGCAGAAGATCTTGGTGTAGATTTCGACGCGCGCCATAGTGCCTCCAAGCATTGATGGTGGGGACGCGAACCGCGTCTTGTCAATGATCGCCGCCCTTCACAACGCGCGCCCAGCACAGGATTTCCACGCGCGACGCGCCGGCGCGCTTGAGAATAAGCGCGCAGCCATTGGCGGTGGCGCCGCTCGTATAGACGTCGTCGATCAGCAGGACGGCCCTGCCCTTCACCGCCGCCTTGGCGCGCGCATTGACTCGGAAGGCGCCGCGCACCGCCTCCTTGCGCTCGCGCGGCCCCATGCCGCGCAGGGGCGGCGTCGCCTTGATCCGCTCGATGAGGTCGAGCCGGGTCTCGAGCCCAAAACGGCCGGCCAGAGCGGTGGCGATCAAAGCCGATTGGTTGTAGCCGCGCCGCCAGATCCGCCAGCGGTGCAGCGGCACCGGCGCCACCAGCCTATCCTCACCGGCGTCGAGGTGCCGCGCCATGAACCGCGCCATCGTCTCGGCGACGCCTGGCCGGCCGCCATATTTGAGCTTGAGCGCCACATGCCGCGAAATCTCGCCATAAGCGACCGCCGCGCGCAGCCGGTCGAAGGCGGGCGGCTCGGCCAGGCAGCGGCCGCATTCGACCTCCCCGCCCGTCTCATAGTCGAAGGGAAAAGCGCAGCGGGCGCAGCAGGGTGGGCCGAGGAAGGCGAGGGCGGACCAGCAATCGAGGCAGAAACGATGCGGCTCGTCGATCACCGCGCCGCAGCCCGGGCAGCGCGGCGGAAGCGCGAAATCGAGGATCGGCCTCAGCGCCTTGAGCGCCAGTCCCGCGGCGGCCTGCATCGGGCGAGCCTAGCCCGCCGCCGGTTGACAGCCAAGCCAATCCCGCCCATTTCGCCGGCGGCGGCCCGATGGCGGAGTGGTTACGCAGAGGACTGCAAATCCTTGCACGCCGGTTCGATTCCGGCTCGGGCCTCCACGCAGCGCGGATGCCGGTCTCTTGTGGAGACTGGATCAAGAATGGCGCAATTCTGTGGTTTTCTCACAACCGGTCGGCCTTTAGCCTGGAAGGTGCCGCTAAGGCTGTCGCAGTTTCTGGGGGACGGAATTCCTACACGGTTCTGACACGAGGTCGGTTTTGCGCCCATTCCCGATGCTCCGAGCTTGGTCGGGATGCCCCGAAAGCGGTCATTCATCGAGCGGGCCACCAACGTTCCCTTTCGGCCAAAAGCGGACGCCTCGCTATCGCATCAAATAGAAAGCCCCGGGTCGCCCTCGATCACGCGTTGCTCGAGCCGCGGCCGTTCGCCGGCACGCCAGAGAGACGCACGATGGGCAACGCGATAGCGGAGCGGGCCGCCGTCGGGGCGCGGCTCGGCCGCCGACGGGCGCGGGATGCAGACGAACTCGGTGCTGAACTGGGTGGCCGACAGGCGCACCGTCGCATAGCCGTGACCGCCCATGTCGACGAAGCGGAGATGCGGTGCGAGATCAGGGTTGGACAAAGCGCGGGCGCGTTCGAGATCGCCGCTGCGGGCATATTCGAGGCACGAGCGGACGCCGTGGATCAGCTGCATGTTGATCGTCGCGTGCGGCCCCGCGCTGCCTGGCCGGTCGGCCATGAACAGCGGCCGTAGCGGATGATCGCGCGGAAAGCGATGCTCCAACGCCTCGACCAGGCCGGGGCTGGAGATCGAGCCGGTGATGAAGGCGAGGCCGACCGGGTCAAACGACCTGGGCGGCAGCGCCTTGGCGGCATAGCCGGCCCAGAAGCTGTGCCGATCGCCCGAGACGATGGCGAAGCCGGTAATGCCGTCGCGGCGGACCAGATCGTAAATCTCGCTACGCTCGCTATACGCCGCGCCATAATCGCCGAGGGAAATGTTCGAGTAGCCGGCGCCGGGCCAGCGCGCCGCGGCAAGACCTTCGGGCAGGTTCTGCGGATCGCCGCGCCAGTCGAGCGCGCCGAGCGAATTGCCCCAGATCTTCCACGTCGCGCGAGAGCCGCGCAGCCGATCGAGGAACCAGGCTTTCTGGGTCGCGCCGAGGATCGTGTGCGGCGCGGCCTCCTTGCGATAATTGGCGATCCGCGTCTCGCCGATGACGATCTCGTCCGGCGGATGGCCTTCATTGTAGGCGCGGCCCGCATCGAGAATCTCGGCGACTTCCTCCGGGAAGCAATAGGGATGGGCCGGGGTTCCGAGCTCGTCCGCTTCGGAGCGGTCGCCCGGATTTTGCATCCGGTAGCTGTGCTGATCCGTGACGATGAGATCGAGATGGCGGCCGTAGCGCAGCGCCCGATAACCGGTGAGGCTGCCGATCGCCGCGAGATTGTTGGGCTCCTGGCCGAGACCATTGTCGTCGACCGTGGTGATCGGCGCATCGGCCACGGCGGGCGGATCGAAGCGGTCGAGACCGGGACCGCTCGATTTGCTGATCCGCGCCGGCTGATATTCGAACCAGGCCTGCATGGCTGCGACCTTCACGGTCGGGGCCGGCCGCTCCAGCGGCGGCGCCTTCATCATGCTCTGCCAGCCCTGCCAGGAGAATTCGTGATTGTCCCACATCGCCACGAACGGCCAGCGGGCGCGGGCGTCCTGAATGTCGGGATCGTGGAGATAGGCCCGGTAGATGGCGCGGTAGCCCGCGACATTCTGGGGCACATGGAAATTGCCGGCCTTCACGCTGTCCGGAACGCGGCCGATGTCGACGATCGTGCGATCGTAGCGGGTCTGGATGTCCTCGCGATACTGGACGACCTCGTAGATGAAATCGCCAAGATGGAGGACGAAGCCAAGCTGCTCAGGACGGGGCCGACGCTCGTCTTCCCAGATCATCCGCCGCCACGCATGCTGGAAACCCTCGTTGATGTTCTGGCAACTGACAAAGGCGAAATTGACGGCGCGCGAATCGTCTTCGGCCGGGGCGGTGACGGTGCGGCCGATACGGCTGCCATTGCCCCCGGCATCGGTGAAGCGGAACCAGTAAACGCGGGCCGGGCGGAGGCCGGCGACCAGCACACGGCAGGTCCAGTCGGAGGCTGCCGAGACGGTAACGGGGGCGGTGGCGACCACGCGGCGGAAAGCCCGGTCGGTCGCGACTTCGACGGTGAGCCTGGCGGTCTCGCCGTCGTCATATGGTCGCCGCGTCCAGAGGATGACGCTGTCGGCGGCGGGATCGCCCGAAGCGACGCCCTCGGGGTAGAGATCACGCCGCTCGCGCCATTCCGTGCGGGTGGCGCGCGCCGGACCGCTCCAGGCGAGCGCGGCACCCATCGCCGCCGCCATCTGAAGAAAATCGCGCCGGCTTAGGGTCATTCGGGGTCCCCCTTCAAAAGCTGGTCATGACAGCAATCGGAAGCAGGCGCGTAGGGACTCAGGCCGCAAGGGCTTTTCGACCAAAGGGCATTCGTCGCCCACAGGAGTAGGAAGGCGGGCGTAAATCGCGCAACGTCGGGCTGTCCGCAATGGGAAGAACGCCGCGGAAAGCGGTCCGTCCGCTTCCGGCCAAATCAGCGCCATCGTGACGTGTTTTATCCTAAACTCGACCGACGGCCGAAAGCGACCTGCCGTATCCAGACACGGACCGTGAACAGCAGCCACTCATACGGATCACCTCTCCCCACGCTCCCCGCCATCGAGCCCCCTATTGCCGCCGCGGCGCGGGCAACGAGAAGCAAACCCGCGCGCCGTCCTTTTCCGGTTCCTCGGTCCAGATCCGGCCGCCGTGCGACTCGATGATCGTCCGCGAGATCGAAAGGCCGAGGCCGAGGCCGGAGTCCTTGGTCGTCGCGAAGGGTGAGAAGCGCTCGCGTTCGGGCTGGGTGAAGCCGGCGCCATTGTCGGAAACGCTGATAATGACGCTGGCCTCGCCGTCGCGCCGGCTGGCGACGACGATCTCGGGCGCTGCGAGCTCCTCGGTCGCGTCGACGGCGTTGCGGATCAGGTTGATCATCACCTGCTGCAGCTGGATTCGGTCGCCGCGCACCGTCCTGGCGTCGGCGGCGATCCGGCTCGTCACGTCCACCTTGGCCGACGGGCTCGCCATCGCGATCAGGGCGACCGCGTCGTCGACGATCCGCGAGAGCGACACCGCGGCCACGGTCTTGGGCCGGTTGGAGACCATCTCGCGCACCCGGCGGATGATGTCGGCGGCGAGATGGACCTGTCGTTCCGCCGCGGCCATCCCCTCCTCCACCGCGTCGACCGCGCCCTCGCCATCGTTCCCGAGCCGCCGCCGGCTGCCCGCCAGATAGTTCGAGGCCGAGGTAAGCGGCTGATTGAGCTCGTGGGCGAGCGTCGCCGCCATCGCGTTCATCGCGTCGACCCGCGAGAGATGGGCGACATGGGTCTGCAGCCGGTCGAGCTCCTTGCGCGCGCTGATGTCCTGATCGGTGCCGTGCAGGGCGACGGCCTTGCCGTTCGAGTCGAGCTCGGGGATCACCGCGCTCCAATGGTGGGATTCGGCGCCGCTCGGCAGCCGGACCGCATATTCGACCTCCTGCGGCTGGCCAGTCCGGATCGCCTCTTCATGGGCTTGGGCGATCGCCGCCTGTCCGTCCGGGGTGAGGAAGGACTTGAACTCCTCGAAGGTCGGGCTGCCGAGCGTCTCGCGCTCGTACATGGCGATAAGCTGCGGCGACCAGATCGTCTCGTCGCTCACGAAATCGTAATGCCAGTCGCCGATCTGGCCGATGCGCTGGGCCTCGCGGAGCCGCCTGTTGGTCAGCTCCATCTCGGCGGTGCGCCGCTCGCGCCGATCGAGCAGCACGGTGAACAGGATCGCGAAGGTGATCAGGAGCAGGCTGAGCAGCGCCGCGCCGACCAGGAAGATGCGGGCGCGCGGCCTTGGCGACGCGAGCACCGCCGACTCCGGAACGCCATAAGCGACGAAGAGCGGATAGTCGCGCAGGCGGCGATGGCTGACATAGCGCATCACCCGGTCGCGCGGGCTCGAGACGAGCGCGGTGCCGCTGGTCTCGCCACCGATCTGGGCGCGGGTGACCGGGCCGGTGCGCGTGTCCTCCCCCGAGGTCGAGGTCCGCCCGATCCGCCGCGCCCGGACGATTCCGTCGAGGCCGGTCACCACCATCACGTCCTGCGGATTGACCTCGGCGTCGCGGTAGAAGGCGGTGAACTGCTCGGGCAGGATGTTGATCGCGATCACGCCGGCGAACGAGCCGTCCGGCTGGTTGAGCCGGCGGGTCAGCCAGATCACGTTCTGGTTGACCAGCGGGGCGTAAACCGGCGCGCTGACGTGCAATCGGCCGTCGTCGCGGGCGCCGACATGGCTTCGGAAGGCCGGATGGCCGGCGAAGTTGATCCGCGGCAGCGGCCGGGTGATCGAGGTCGCGACGACATCGCCGGCGGGATCGAGGATGGTGACGCTGAGGAAGGTCTCGTTGCGCGCGACATTGCCGGAGATGATCGCAGGATGGCCCGGCGCGCCGCGAAACTCGCTGCCGACGTCGCCGCGGGCGTAGCGGTTGCCGACATAGCGGGTGACCAGATCCGCCGCCTCCAGGGTGCGGCGGACATATTGCTCGAAGGCGATCGCGCGGTTGCTGTTCTGGCGGACGGCGTCGTCGATCGCGACCTGGCGCTCGAACGCGGTCTGCGCAGTGACGAACCACCACAAGCCGGCGACGAGCAGCAGGCAGAAGCCCCAGATCAGCCATTTCAGCGGCCGTCCCCGGCCGGAACGCGCCGACTCGGGCAAAGGAGCGATTGCGGACACGATATGTCCGCTTATGACCGGGCGCGGCGGCGCGCAATCTCGCATCACTACGGGGACGAAATGAACGGCGGCGACCCCAATCAGGGGACGGTGGCGCAGAGCTTTTCGACGGCGCGCTCGGCGATGGCGGCGATGGTCTTGGAGGGGTTGAGGCCGATCGGCCGCGGGATAACGCTGCCGTCCATGACGTAGAGGCCGTCATGGCCGAAGACGCGGCATTGGTCGTCCACCACCCCGGCCGCGGCGGAAGCGGCCATGTTGCAGCCGCCGAGCGGGTGCGGCGTGATCAGGGTGCGCAGATATCTCCAGGCGAGCGGCGGCAGCGGCCTGCCGCCGGACACCTCGGTCAGCTTGACGTGCATGTCGGCCATGCCCTGGACTCCAAGCACCGAGCGGTCCGGATTCCAGTCGAGCTTGAGCCGGCGCCGCCACGGCCGAAGCCACGAACGGCCGAGATAGAGCTTGCCGTCGGCGCCGTCGATCGCCTGGCCGAACCAGGGCATGATATGGTCGGCCAGGCTCCCTTTCTGCATCCGCTTCAGCCGGCGAAGCGCGAAGGCGGCGAGGATGGACGCGGAGCCAAGCCGCTTGCTGATGTAATGCTCCAGCAGGTTCGGGAAGCCGCCATCCTCGACGAAATAGCGCGCCGCCTTGTCGCTGCCGTCGAGGAAGTCGATAGCGCCAGTGATGGTCGGGCCTTCGCTCGCATTGACCAGGCGGTCCTTGTAGATGGCCGGCGTCAGGAAGTCGCCGTTCGAGCTCCAGCCGCGGCCCAGATGGGAGGAAAGCCGGGCGAGCGTCCCGAACTCGTCGCGGCAGCGCAGCAATATCTCCGTCGAGCCAAGCGAGCCGGCGGCCAGGATCACTCGCTTGGCGTCGACATAGGCCGGTTTCCGCCTGCAGCCCGCGACATCGATATGGTCGTAATGGACGCGCCACGTGGAGCCGAGGCTCGACATATGGGTGACCAGCGAATGGGTCTGGATCGTCGCGCCGGAATGCTCCGCCGCGGCCAGATAGTTGAGATCGAGCGTGTTCTTGGCCCCGACGGGACAGCCGATGTCGCACAGGCCGAGATGGACGCAGGTCCCCTGCTCCTTGCCCTGGGCGTTGGTCCATGTCTTGCTGTTGACGGGATCGCGGGCATTCTCCTTTTGATAGGTCCATTCCGGGTCGAAGGTGACCGCGAGTTCGAGCGCCCGCACGCGGTCTCCCTCGCCGATCGCGATCGCCGCGTCGCGCATCAGCTTGAATCGCTCGGTCCACTGGTTCTTCGGCACCTTCGCCGGCCTCAGCATGTCGGCGACCATGTCGTAATAGCGCCGGAGCGAGCCCAGATTTATCGACGAGGGCCAGCCGCTCTTGAACGCGTCCTCGGGGGCGTCGATCGAGATATTGGCGTAGATCAACGAGCCGCCGCCGACGCCGGACCCTTGCGCGACCCACATCTGGTCCATGATCCTGAGGTCGATCCAGCCGTCGCAATGTTCGGGCGAATCCTGGTTCCACACCCAGGCGCCGTCCGCGTCGCGCGGAAACTCCTCCGGCGTCCAGCGCCGGCCGCGCTCGAGCACCAGCACCTTCATGCCCGCCGCCGCCAGCCGGCAGGCGGAGACGGCGCCGCCGAAGCCGCTGCCGACGATCACATAATCCCAGCTCATGGCGCCTTCGCTCCCGGGATGAAGATCGGCCGCTCGAGCAGATGCGGCTCCAGCGGCGCGCAGGGATCGACGCCGCGCTGCGCGCCGAGCGGAATGTTGATGCGCTGGACCTTGCCGTAAACGCCCTTCTCGACGTCCTCCAGCGACGCCCCTTCCGCCGCCCGCCAATCGGCGGCGTGATGCCTGAGGCCGATCGGGTAGATGGTCAGGCCCTCGGCGGTCACGCGCATGCGCAGGAAGCCCTTATAGCCCTCGATCGCCTGGGCCGAGAACACCTCCAGATCGTGCAGGCCGAGCCCCTTGTGCGCGAGCAGCAGATAGAGGCCGAAGAGGAAGCCGCAGTAGAAATGGCTGATCAGCCCGGCGAGCGCAAAGGTCGCATATTTGGCCCATATGGGAATTTCCGCCTTGCCGGCCGGACCGGTGCCGGCGTGAGCGAGATAGCCGATCGCCTGCGCCGCCAGCCAGACGACGAGGAAGGTTCCGACGATCTGGAGGAGAGCGTGGACGATCCCGGCGAGCACGGCCTGCCAGCGCGGGCAGGGCGGGTGGCCGCGCGCGGCGTAGACGGTGAACCCAGCGACCAGGATCAGCACCCAGATCGCCAGGCCCGGCGACGACAACAGGCTTGCGCCCGCGCGGGCGATGATCGCGCACAGCTCCGCAAAGCCGAGCCCCGGCACGATCAGCTGGTCGAGCCATCCCGGCGCCGCCGCCGCGAGCAGCCAGAGCGTGATCGCCTGAAGCGCGGTTAGCGCGCCGGTGAAGGCGGGATTCTGCACCGGGAAGCGAAGCACGCCGCGCCTCAGCTTCACCGAATCCTCGCGGTCCGGGTAGAGCGCGGGCTTGCCGCCGAATGTCTCCTGGAGCTCGGCGTCGTGGGTGGACCAGTCGTTGTCGGAAACCTCGACTATGTCCGGCACCTGCAGCGTGCCCTTGCCGAACGCGCCGCCGCCGCCGCAGACGATATAGTCCCGCGTCCCGTTGGCGAGCTCGGCGCGGTGACGGGCATAATAATGAAGGTCACCGGTAAGGACGAGCGGGATGTCGACGTCGCGCCCCTCCTCCTGCGGCAGCTTCATGATGAGATCGAGCTTGTCGCCGCCGACGAAGCGGCCGGTGCCACTCTTCGCCTGGATGCCGGCACGCTTGATCCAGGTCGGCGTCGGCACCGAGAGGATCAATTTGTCGCCCGGTTGGAGGTGCTGCGCCTGGGCGCGGAAATATTCATATTGGGGCGGATCGAGATCGTCCTCGAGCGCCATGTCCAGGCCCCAGATCCACCAGCGGTGGGGCAGCCGGATCGAATAATAAGAGCGGCGCTGCTGCGCCTGCCAGGCGCCGAACCAGCGGCGGCCGTGGCCCGATTGGCAGAACAAGCGGATGAAGCTGGTCAGCCCGTCATACCAATCGTGGTTGCCGGGGATCGAATAGACATGGCGCGGCGGCTTCTGGTGCCAGCGCGCGCAGCGGAACGGCTCGATGAAGCGCTCCTTATAGGCCTCCGCCGAAGCGGTCGGATAGACCTCGTCCCCGCCCAGGATCAGGATGCGGCCGCCGGGCAGGAGCAGCTGCGGCGCCGCGTGCGCCGGCATGCCCTCGGTCCTGCAATCGGGCGGGATCGGCTGCGGCGTCGGCTTGCCGCCGGGATCGAGCACGATGCCGTCGCGGCCGACCAGCCAGGCGACCGAGGTCGTCGCGTTCCAGCCGTCGCCCGTATCGGCGACATAATCGATCCACAGGTCCTTCTCGTCGGCATAGTCGAACGGATCGCCGATCCGGGGCTCGAGCGCCGCCATGATCTCGCGGCGTCCCGACATCGAGCCGACGATCGTCGCGGCGAGCGCCATGCTGCCGGTCGCCAGCAGATTGCGCGTGTCGAACCAGCTCACCTGCTTGTGGCGCTTGATCAGGAATTCGTAGCCGCCGGGCGGCGGCGCGGCGGCGGTCATGCGCGCCTCCAGGTGATATAATGGCGGACGAGCTGGCGGGCGAAGAAGCCGAAAAAGGCGAAGACCGCGCCCAATTTCTGGCGCGGGCCGACGCAGCCCGCCGTCCGGAGGGTCCCGACCAGGCCGAGCAGAGCGGGCACGCCGAGGCTGAGAATTCCGGCGGCGACGATCGGCCCGGTCTCGTCCTCGCCTTCGTGAAGGGTGACGTAGAGCGTCGTCGTCGCGCCCCACAATTTCCACGGGCCGCCCATCCGCACATGCTTGCGGCCGTTGACCCAATAGTTGCGGCCCTCGATCTCGACGCCGATCGCGTAGATCATGTAGCTGAGCCTGGGGTCGTCGCGCGCCGGCGTGAACAGGCCGATTACACCGCGCCGCGCCGGCAGCCAGCCGCCCCGCCTGTGCAGCTCGAGATGGCCGGCGATCACGCCCATGTGATCCGGGTCGAGGACGAAGGCGCGGATGTCGTCGATGTCGATGGTGGCGTGGAGCGCGGCGGGCATCGCCGCCAGGCTCTTGTAGCCGAGCGCCGGATCGCTCTCGCCGAAGGCGATCCGGCCGGTCATCGTCTCACGGAACTGGACGCCGCGGGCCGGGTCGCGCCCCTTGGTCGCGTCCGGATCGAGCGCGGTCCCGCCTGGGCCATGCTGCGCCAGATAGCGGATCGCGTCGCGATAGCCGTAGGCGATCAGGGTCGCGGCATCGACCCGCCCAAGCAGGAAATCAGGATCGAGCGGAAGCGTGATCTCGGGCCTGATCAGATGGACGACGATCGGCGCGTCGTGGCCATAAGGCCGCTCCCCCGCCGCGATAAGCGCGTTGAGGCGGGCGATCTCGGCGAGCTCCTCGTTGAGCGCGCCGGCCGCCGCCATCTCGATCATATGGACATATTGATCGATGAGGCCGTCCTTGAAAGTCGGCGTGTTGCCGATCAGCCAGGCGACCCAAAGCTCGTTGGCGCCGGCGGCGACGGCCGCCATCAGGTTCGACTGGCGGATCCAGACCGCGTCGGTCCACGTCTTGCCCTGCCAGCGCACCGGCGGCGTCGCCAGCGGCAGCGAGATCGCGGCGAGCAGCAATTCGGGGCTGATCTCGCCATGCGGAATCGCCCGCGCGACCTTGTCGTCGAAATCGCAGACGTTGAACGTCGCCGTCACGCCCCGCGCCCGGCGCACTTTGGCCGCGTCGATGCCGAGATGCGGGAAGACCTTGGCCTCGATCGAATCGAAATCGCCGAGCGCCCCGGTATTGGGAAAATTGGCATAGGCCGAAAACGGGCGCAGCGAGACGAAGGCGGTCGGCTCCAACGTGCGCCAGCGCGCGCAGAGCTGGTCGGGCGTGGCGCCGCCAAGCAAGGCGGAAAGGTTCATCGTCCCGCCCGACGTGCCATCGGCGAAGGAGTAGCGAAGGCCGTGATCGTGCAGCGCCTTCACCACCCCAGCCTGATAGGCGACTCGCATGCCGCCGCCGGGCAGGATCAAGGCGCGCCTGTTGGCCTTCTCCGCAGCGATCGGCACCTGATCGGCCGAGCGCGTCATTTGTCGAGGCGCGCCAGGAAGATCCAGGCAAGGATGCCGGACACCAGCCCAAAGCTCGCCGGCACCCAGGCGAAGGCGCCGAACACGCCGGTCATGATGCCCCAGGCCATCAAAGCCGTGGCGATGAACTTCTCGACGCCGATCCACAGCGGGATCGAGGGCTCCTTCGACTGGCGCAGCAGCGCCTGCAGGAACATCGCGCCGGTGACCAGCGCGAACATGCCGATGGTTCGGAACAGCTGCACCGTCGTCCGGGTCACTTCGGCGCCCATCGTCTGAAGCGCCCATTCAGGCGCGATGAGCTGGGCAAGGCCGCTCAGCGCCGTCGAGGCGCAGAAGAAGATGAGCGCGAGGCGGATCCAGGTGTCGTTCATCGGTCCGCCCTCGCCTGCGCGGCCAGCCGGCTATACCAGTACATCATCGCCGCCCACTGCAATGTCCAGAGCGCGCCGGCGATACGGTCGCGGTCGCTCTGCTCCATCGGGAGCCAGGGCAGCGCCGTCCATCCGGCGAGCGCGAGCAGGACGACGAGCGGCACCAGCCTGATGCCGGTGAACCATTCGCTGAGCAGCATCACCAGCCCGGTCATCAGCATCACGATCGCCACGACATTGAGCATCGGTGGCGCCGCCGCCGCCGGCGCGACCGGGCGGCCGAGGGCCAAAGAGAGGCCGGCGCCGAGCAGGATCGAGCAGGCGAGGAACAGGAGGAAATTGTTCAGCAGCACCAGCCTTGGCATGATCAGTCCCCGTCCAGATCGAAATTCGGGTCGCGCGCGGGCGGCTCCAGCCACTCCTCGCTATAACCCAATGGATAGGTGCTCTCGAGGCCCTCGCTGATCGGCGCCTCGGGCCGGACCGGCGGAGTCACGAACCAGCAGTCGAAATAATCGTCGAGCACCCCTTTGACCGCGGGCAGATAGGCGGCGAACAAGGCGTCCTGCGCAAAGTTCAGGCCGCGCAGCCAATCGGCGCGCGGGCTGTCGCCGAGGATCAGCCGGGCGCCGCCGCGCCGGAAAAGCTGGATCCCCGCCTTGCCCCGGAAATAGATGAAGGAGCGGTAGATCATGCCGCGGAACGCGCAATAATTGGCGGCGCCCATGTTGATCGGCAGCCAGGCGCTGGCGGGCTTCCTGACGTCGAGCCGGGTCACCATCTGCCCGTCCAGATCATATTGGGCGCTGATCCATTTCCTGCCCTCGCGATAGTCGAGCGCGGCCTTGTGCTTGGGCATGCCCCAAATGCCCTTGCCGCCCTTGACCGACACTTCGGACGAGACCGGCAGATCGACCACATATTGGCCGGTGCCGTAGCGGTCGACGAGCAGAGCAGGCAGCAGGCGCGGCGCGGGCCTGGGCCCCTTGGTGCAGGCGATGGCCAGGCTGTATTCGATGTAGCGGCCGATATCGGTCTTGCGATAATCGATCACGGTGAGCACCAAGAGCGCCTTACTCAACAGGCGGAACGGATGGACGTCGCCGGGCGGGATCAGCGCGCGCGCCGCCTCATAATCGCAGGGGAAGACGGCGATCGTCGCCGAGGCCTCCGCAGCGTCGACCGGCATGACGTAACGAATGCCGTCGACATAAGCGTGGCGCCCCTCCAGCCTTTTCTGGCGTCCCGGCGGTCCCATGCTCAAGGCCTCCCAAGCTCGTCGACGATCAGGGGAAAGACGTCGCGATGGGCGTTCTTGCCGATGAACACGTCGAGATGGCCGTAGCCGGCAAGCTCCTGGAAGCCGTGCTTGCCGGGCGCGTAACGCTCGAAAAAATCGTAGGTGCGCCCCATGCCGGCGGAGGTGAAGCATTGATTGTGCTGGCCGCCGAGGAAGACGAAGCGCGCGTCCGTCCTCGGCGCCTGAGCGCAGAAATCGGCCGGCAGCTGGTCGTATTTCCCGGTCGAGACGAGATTGCCCCTGGCGATGCATTTCCGCATCTGCCGGAAGAAGCTCATCGGCACATGGGCGAACTCGCCCTTCAGCCATTCGTGCGTGTCGTCGCTCAGATTTTCGTGCAGCCACAAGGTGGGAAAGCCGGAGCCGTAGGTGAAGCTTGCATGCTTGCACACGGCGTTGCGGCATTCGTGGTGGGTCATCCTGACCCACAGGTCGATCACGCGCGGCCAGAAGCCGGTAACGTAGAGCCCCCATTGCGGGTTCACATAATCGACCGTGGCGCCGAGCGTGTTGGTCGCCAGCATCGCCTTCCACCAGGCCATGGTCGGCACCAAGGTGTGGAGGGCGACGGCGTTGCTGACCACCGTGTCGACGTCGGGCAGCAGGCCCGCGGCGATCGACATCATGAAGCTGGTCGAGCCCTGGCAGTGGATCACCGCCTTGATCGTGGCGGCCCCGGTCAGCTCGCGAATCTTGGCGACCGCCGCCGGATAATCGTGGACCGCCGCCTGGTCGAGCGTCCATTGATTGGGCGCCGTCTCGATGCTGCCGCGCCAGTCGATCGTCCAGACGTCGTAGCCGGCGCGGCTCAGCTGCTCCGGCAGCGTGTCGTCATTGGGTGGGCTGAAGATGTTGCTGCGCACGCCGGCGCCGTGGACCAGCAGCACCGGCACCTTCTTTTTCCGCGATTTGGGGCCCGTGAAATTATGCAGCGCGAGGGGGAGGCCATCCCCCGCGGTGAACGGCACGTGGGCGAATTGATCGCGAGAAGAGACAGTCGGCTCAGCCATCATATTCGACGTGGAAATGGAGTGGGAAACTATTGTCCCCTTTCTCGATCCGGCCGGCGTCGCCCGGGGCGCGGCGCAGGCCCTTCTTGGCGAGCAGCGGCTTCAGGATGTTCGGCAACGTGGCCCGGTTGAGATGGGCGCCGAAGCAGACATGCATGCCGTAGCCCCACAGCATGTAGGTCTCCCACGGCCGGTCGACCCGGAAGGCGTTCGGCGCCGGCACCATCAGGGGATCGAACATGGCGGAAAGGTTCGACGCCATCACCATCCGGCCCTTGGGGATGCGGCGGGCACGAAGCGTGCCGCCGGCCACCGTCGCGTCGCGAAGCGCCCGGCGGTAGATCACGGGATTGAGCGGGTTGAAGCGCAAGGCCTCGAAGACATAAGCGGCGAGCAAGACGTCGTCCCCCGCCTGCGCCGCCGCCTGCGCGCCGGCCAGCGCCTCGGGCCGGCCGAGCAATTCGTCGAGCGCCAGGTTGGCGGTCGCCGAGGTCGTCGGCAGCTCGCCGATCAGGAGGCCGATCAGATTGTTGCGGATGTCGAGATCGGTCATTCCGGGAAGGCCGCCGCCCGCCTGCATGTTAAGGCAGCGGCCGAGGACGTCGTCGCGCGCCTCGCCGCTCGACTTGCGCTCGGCGATATGCGCGTCGAGCCAGTCGCGGAAGGCCTTCGCCTTCGCCTCGGCCACGACATCCTTCTGCGCGTCGGCCTTGAGATCGAGAAAGAGGTACCAGAAGAGCGTGCTCGTCCAGTCGGCGATGTCCGCCTCGTTGGGGCCGGGCGTGCCGAAATAATGACCGAGCAGCCGCGCCGCGACCGGCAGGCTCAATTGCTGCGGAACGTCGATCCCGCCCGGCGCGGCTGCGACCAATTCGGCGGCGGTGGCGGCGACGAACGGGGTGATGATCGCCGGTACGTCCTCGCGCCGCATCGCGAGGCGCATGTTGGAGGTGTCGCGCGTGTAGCGCGGCGTATCCTGCATGCCGAGGAAGAAGTTCTCGCCCCCGGTGATCGTCTCCATGCGCGGCCCGTAGACGACTCCGAAATCCTCATCGCGGGTGAGCACGTCGGTCACGTCCTTGCGGCGCATGACCAAGGCGGTCCCATTATTCTCGTAGGCGGTGATGACCTGGAGCTTGAGCACCAGATTGGGCAGGAACAGCCGAAGCACCGCGAACGCCCGGCGCTGCCCCCTGGAGGAGCCGAGCGCCGCTCCGAGCCGGCTGCCATAAGTGCCGCCGCTGCCGAACAAAGCGGCCACGCCCGTCCCTATCAACGCAAGCAGCGCCGCGAGTCCCTGCCCGATCAGCAGCAGCCTGCGCCAGAGCGCCACCGGCAGGTTCAGCAACCACATGGCAGGGCTCCTTGCATCGGATGCGTCGCGTCAGGTCGGGTCTACGATGCCCATGCCGATCATCCTGAGCGCGGTCATCGAGGGAATGAAGAAATAGTCGCCGCCGCGCGGCTCGACGAGCTGCGGGATTCGGTCGCACAGGAAGGGCTGGCGCCCCGTCGCCGGCTCGGTGACGACCATCAGCTTGTGGCTGTCCTCCTCCTCGCCGGCATTGCCGATGATCGGGCAGGTGTCGCTGCCGGCGTTGAAGTCCAGCCCATATTGCATCCATTGCTGCTGGACGAACTCGAACTGGCGGAACAGGCCGGTGCAGAGGGCCAGGAAGATGATGCCCTGCTCGCCCGAATCGCTCGGCGCGGCCGGATCGACGTCGCCATAAGGCAGGCCGCGGCGCAGGATCCGGCGCCGATTGACCAGCGCCGAGCCGTCCCAGCTCCCCTTGTTCGTCGAGGTGAAATTGGGATCGAGCATGTCCCGCGGATTGGCCCGGCGCAGGTGCGAGGTCACCGGGCAGGTCGCGCCGTCGGGATCGGGCCGATATTGGAAATTGGTGAATCTGAGCGCGAACTGGGCGAGCTTGGGCTTGTCGCCCGCCGCGCGCGCGGCGGCGAGCTCGGCGTTGAACGCCTTCCAGGCCTGATAGGTCGGCGCCGCCATCAGCGGCACGCCGTCGTGCCAGCGGCCGACCAATTTGGCCTTCACCGTGTCGCGCGCCTCGACGGGGTCCGCGATCCCGTACATCCGCGCGTAGCGGGCGCCCGCCTTCTCGATATAGTCGGCGAAGCTGCCGACATTTTCGTGCAGCTTGCGATAGGCCATGAAGGTGCCGTTGCGGCTGAACTCGATCGGCATGGCGGCGCCGGGAATCTCCTGCGCCTCGTCCGAATAGCCGAGCAGGAACTCGCCGGTGGCGAGCGGTGCCCAGCTCAGATCGGGCAGGATCTTGCCGCCGCCGATCATCCGCAGCCGCTCGGCCTCGCCGGACATCTGCCCTTCGAACACCGGGTCGCCGAAGCCGTCGGAGAGGCCGAAATGCTCCTTGTTGGTCGGCGACATCACGCCATCGTCCTCGCGCAGGACCGCGGACATCTCCTGGTAGCGGGCGCCGTCCGGGCCGGTGCCGGAGAGCAGCACGACGCCGCCTTCGGACTCGGCGCAAAGCGCCTCGAGCCAGCGGGTCTCCTCCTCCAGTTCGGCGATCGGAGTCCCGTCCTTGTTCATCTCCGCGTTCATCGAGACCAGGATGTGGACTCGCTTATCGCCCCTGGAGTCGCGCCACACCGCGTCGCGCTTGTCGAGGAACGGGTCGTCGCCGAGCAGGGGCGCGCGCTTCTCCATGCCGTCCATATATTCGTCGGGCATCTCCCGCAGCGTGCGGGTCGGCACGTCGAGCGCCTGCAGCCCCGGGAAGGTGAAGGCGATGTTGAGCGCCACCTTGGGCTTGATGAGTTGCACCTCGCCCGGATAATCGGGCGCGCCCTCGGCCCGGACCACGTCCTTGACGCGCGGGTTGCGGGTGCGAAGCAATGGCTCCTCGCGCTCGGGATTCTTCCAGCGCGCGGCGGTCGTGATCCGGGGCCGAAGCGTCTCGACGAAATGGCGGCCCTTGGCGGCGTCGCGGATGGTCAGGAAGAAATAGCGCGCCTTTGGAAAGCCCTGGCGTCCATAAGCGCGCAGGATGCCGCCCTGGATGTCGGCGAGGTCGAGCGCGCTCATGCCGTGCCTTCCGGAAAATGGCTGCGGATCACGCCGGGCGTCTGGGTCGGCCCGTCGAGATCGTTCGGTTTGTGCTTGGCCAGGAAGTCGCGGAACGCGGCGCCCAGGGTCGCCGGATCGCCACCCTGACGCTCGGCGGCGAAACGGGTGAAGGCCTGCTGCAGATACAGGCCCTTGAGCACGTCGCGCAAAGTCGAATTGGGCGCGGCCGGGAAGGACTTGCCGCCCTGGCGCATGACCAGCCAATAATCGATGAAGACCGCGACGATCAGCAGGGCGATACCGAGCAGGATGCCCGCCCACCACGGCCAGTGGGAGAGGATGGCGATCGCCGCGGCGCCGCCGATGGCGACGATCGGCACCGCCGCCAGCAATGCCTTGGACAGTGAGGGCAGCTGCGGCGCGCCGATCCAATAATCGTTGAACGGCATTGTCGTCTCGATCTGGCAGGCCAGCATCATGTCGGCGAAGCTCGCGGGGTCCTTCACCTTGGAGAAGCCGTAGGCGTAGCGGAACACCGCATCGAGCTCGTCGGGCATCAGCCGCCACAATTCCTCGAAATAGGCGCGGGGCTCGCCTTTGCCCTGCGGATCGACCGGGTCGAAGTCGATCATCACCATAACATAAGGGCAAGCGAGCGTGTCGATCGGCCCCGCCTTGAGCAAATCGGTGCCGCTGAGCGCGGAGACCAGGGCATTGGCATGGTCGCGGCCGTTGTAGAAGGGCTGGTCGAGCACCACCAGGCGCGTGAAATGGGTGCGCAGCGAGCGGGCGAACGGGCTCTGGATGCCGATCTTCTCCGAGGCGTGCGACTGCAGCGCCGTCGGCAGCGTTTCGAGCGCCTCGCGAACCATGTGGATCGGCGAGCTTTTCATCGCCTCGTGCTGGACGATGCCGACGTTGCAGATCGGCACGAGCCCCGTGTAGAAATAATGGCCGCCGTCGAGATCAGGCATCGGGCTTCTCCGGATCGGCGGGGACGAGCCGCGGCGCCTCGTCGACCCTGGAGCGGCCCTGAACCACCTCCTGAACCGCCGCGCGCACCGCCGCTTCCATGTCGGCGCCGCCGGCAGCCCCGCCGACACCTTCGGTAATGTCCCCGCTCGCGCTTGCCGCGATGATTTCCGGGGGGACCGGATGGAGGATATGCTGCGCCGGCGGCGGTCCCACGCCCTTCGGCCCCCAGCGCTCGCGAACGGCGGCGCAGCGGTGGATGTCGGCGGCGGTGGTGTCGCAGCTCGCGACCGGCGCATAGCCCGGCGCGCCGAACCCGCTTTGGACCTCGAGCATTACCTTTGCATAAGCGGCCGCGAGCGCGGAATCGTCGCCGCTTACGTCGACCTCGCGAAGCGCCGCCGCCAGCTTCAGCGCCAGCTTGATGTCGCGCTGGGCGCTGCCCGGCGTCGCGTTGTAATAATAATTGGTGTCGATCTGATTGTCGCGGATATAGTTCTTGAACGGCGTGATCGGGATCGAATTGGGATATTTGGTGCTCGAATACCAGAAGGTGTCGAGCCCGCCCGGAATGCCGTCGGCGAAGGCGTCGATATATTGATCCCAGGTGCCGTTGAAATTGCTGCAGAACAGCATGTAGTCGTTCTGGAGATCCTGCTTGCCCTGGCCGCGGTCCGGCCATTGGTCGCGCTTGATCATCACCCAGCGGGCGAAGTGAATGAGCGACAGGCCGAGCAATCCCGACAAAGTCGACGGCAGCGCTCGCGAAACCATGAACAGGAACCGGTTGATCCAGGTCAGCCCCGGCCGCATCGGCGTGACGACATTCATGGCATAAGCCTTGCCGGCAACGTTGGACATGCAAAGCCCCTCGATGAGAAGCAGCTGGCGCCGACGAAAAAAGCGCCCGATGCGACGGCCCGAAATGTCGAATCGGACAAGCCCGACCCCGATCGGGAGGCTATCATAACTGTTCCGTTACGAGCAACCGCGTCGGCGGGCCCAAAGCGGACGAATTTAGTTGGGCCCTTGCTCGTTCTATTTCGATTCGGGCCGTCTATTGGGGCTGCCGGCGGGCCGCGCTCAAAAGGCTGGATTTCGCCGCGAATTGGCGACTATCAGGGCGGCCTGATGAGCGCCCGCTTCATGTCCGGCTTCGGCAGCCATTTCGCCAGCGAGGCGGTGCCGGGCGCTTTGCCCCACGGCCGCAACTCGCCGCAGCGCCCGGCCTTCGGCCTTTATGCCGAGCAATTGTCGGGCACCGCCTTTACCGCGCCGCGGCCTGAGAACCGGCGCTCCTGGCTCTACCGGATGAGGCCCAGCGCCGCGCACCCGCCTTACAAGCGCTTCGGCGGCGCTCACCTGTTCGCGCCCGGCACGACCGACGACCCGCTCGCGCCCAACCGGCTGCGCTGGGACCCGCTCTCCATGCCGGACGACGGCACCGACTTCATCGACGGCTTGGTCACGATGATGGCCAATCGCGACCCCGCCGACCTCGAGGGCGTCGCCGTCCATATCTACCGCGCCAATGCCGACATGGCCGACCGCTATTTCTTCGACGCCGACGGCGAATTGCTGATCATCCCCGAGCAGGGCCGGCTCGACCTGAGGACCGAGATGGGGCGGATCGAGATCGCGCCCGGCGAGGTCGCCCTGATCCCGCGCGGGGTCCGCTTCCAGGTGCTGCTGCCGGACGGCACGGCGCGCGGCTATGTCGCGGAGAATCACGGCGCCCTGTTCCGGCTGCCGGAGCTCGGGCCGATCGGCGCCAACGGGCTCGCCAATCCCCGGGATTTCCTGACGCCCGAAGCCGCGTTCGAGGATCGCGAGGGGCGCTTCGAGCTGGTCCAGAAGCATCTCGGGGCGCTCTGGGTCACGACGCTCGATCACGGCCCGCTCGACGTCGTCGCCTGGCACGGCAACCTCGCCCCCTGGAAGTACGACCTCGCTCTGTTCAACGCGATCGGCACGGTGAGCTTCGACCATCCCGATCCCTCGATCTTCACCGTGCTGACCTCGCCCAGCGACGTGCCCGGGCGGGCCAATGCCGATTTCGTCATCTTCCCGCCGCGCTGGATGGTCGCCGAGGACAGCTTCCGCCCGCCCTGGTTCCACCGCAACGTGATGAGCGAATGCATGGGGCTGATCACCGGCGCCTATGACGCCAAGGCCGAAGGCTTCGCGCCCGGCGGCCTCTCTTTGCACAACCTGATGGCCGGCCACGGCCCGGACGCGGCGAGCTGGAAGGCGGCGAGCGAGGCGGACTTGAAGCCCCACAAGATCGAAGGCACGCTCGCCTTCATGGTCGAGACCTGCTGGCCCTACCGCCCGACCCGCTTCGCGCTCGACCATGCCCAGCCCGACTATGACGAGGCGTGGGATGGGTTTCCCAAGGCGCGGCTCCCCTGAGCTGTGCTCCAGCGAAAGCAGGAGCCCAGGCTGGGTCCCTGCTTTCGCAGGGACACAAGCGCCTTAGGGTCCCTTCGCCAGGAACGCCTTCACGCCCCGCGCGGCTTGGCGGAGACGCTGCTCGTTCTCGACCAAAGCGATGCGGACGAACCCCTCGCCTTCCTCGCCGAAGCCGACGCCCGGGGCGACCGCGACGCCCGCTTCGGCGAGCAGCCGCTTTGAGAATTCCATCGAGCCCAGATGGCGGAAAGGCTCGGGGATCGGCGACCAGGCGAACATCGAGGCTTCGGGCGGCGGAATTTCCCAGCCGGCGCGGCCGAAACATTCGACCAGGCAGTCGCGCCGGCCACGGTAGAGCCGGCGGTTGAAATCGACGATATCCTGCGGCCCGTTGAGGGCGGCGGTGGCGGCCGCCTGGATCGGCGTAAAGGCGCCATAATCGAGATAGGATTTGACCCGCGCCAGCGCCCCGATCAGCGCCCGGTTGCCGACCGCGAAGCCGATCCGCCAGCCCGCCATCGAATAGGTCTTGGACATGGAGGTGAACTCGACCGCGACCTCCTTGGCGCCCGGCACCTGCAGGATCGAGGGCGTCGGCGTGTCGCCGAAATAGATTTCGGCATAAGCGAGGTCCGAGATCACCCACAAACCGTGGGCGCGGGCGAAGGCGACGACCTGCTCGTAGAAGGCGAGATCGGCGACATAAGCGGTCGGATTGGACGGATAGCCGATCACCAGCACCTTCGGTTGCGGCACCGTGTAGCGCACGGCGCGGTCGAGGATCTCGAAGAAATCCGGCCCCGGCGCGGCCGGGATCGAGCGGATCGCGGCGCCGGCGATGATGAAGCCGAAGGTGTGGATCGGATAAGAGGGATTGGGCGCGAGCACGACGTCGCCGGGCGCGGTGATCGCCTGGGCGAGGTTGGCGAGCCCCTCCTTGGAGCCCAGGGTGACGATCACCTCGCTATCGGGATCGAGCTCGACCCCGAAGCGGCGCGCATAATAGCCGGCCTGGGCGCGCCTGAGGCCGGCTATGCCCTTGGACGCCGAATAGCGATGCGCGCGGGGATTGCGGGCGACCTCGGCGAGCTTCTCGATCACGTGCGCGGGCGGCGCCCCGTCGGGATTGCCCATGCCCAGGTCGATGATGTCCCCGCCCCGCGCGCGGGCCGCCGCCTTCATCGCATTCACCTCGGCGAAGACGTAGGGCGGCAGCCGGCGGATGCGGTAGAAATCGGGCGTGTCGGTCATGCTGGAAACAGTGGCGGCGGCGCGCGCGGGGCGCAAGCGCTTTTGCTGCAGTGCGGAAGATCCGCCGGCCCAGCTCCTCGGCCGCCATCGGGCGCCAGCGACATCGGGCGCCTGCCTTGCTATTACCCGAGTCGCCGGTGCTGGACGCCGGCGCCGCGAAGGAGACGGGAATGCGCACGATCCTGACCGCCACGAGCCTTGCCATCGCGATCGCCGGCCTCGCCGGCTGCGGCGGCAGCGACGAATCCTTCCGAGCGTCCTATCGCACCGGCGCGGTCCAGGCCTGCACGAGCGGCGCGCGCTCCTCGCCCAACGCGGCGGCCGCCCAATCGGCGGGAGTCGACTTCCAGCGCGTCTGCGAATGCGCGGTCGACCGCCATCTGGCGAACAACACGACCGCCGTCCTTCGCGGCGAGAAGCAGGGCGATGCCGCCCCCGCCGGCGCCCAGGCCGCGATGATGCAATGCCTGACGGAGTCGCTCCAGGCCGGGCGGGCCAAGGCGGGGGGTTAGGCTTTCGCCCGTGAAGATCGCCATCTGCCTGCCCGCGCACGGCGTTGCCCAGGCGCATTTCACCCATTCGCTGAGCCGGATGGTGGCGCGGACGCTGAAGGAGCGACCGGACCTGGAACTCGAGACGATCACCGCGCTCGGCACCTTGCCGCGGGTACGCAACCGCCTGTTCCGCGACGCGATGGCGAGCGGCGCCTCGCATGCTCTGTGGCTCGACAACGACCATGTCTTTCCCGATTGGGCGCTGATCCGATTGCTCTCGCTTGAGCTTGCCGTGGTCGGCATCAATCAGCCGACCCGGAGCCTCGATCCGATCCCGACGGCGCGCGACGAGGCCGGCGAGCTGATCTACACGACGCCCGAACAGGCAGCGGCCAAGGCGGTCGAGCGGGTCCGCTACATGGGGCTCGGCATCTGCCTGATGGACGTGCGCGCACTCGTCGCGGCTTTGGCGAGACCCGTCGGCGGCCGCCTGCCGAAAAGCATTTTCCCCTTGTTCGAGCAGCGCATGTCGCCCGACCCGGACATCATCGTCGGCGAGGACACCTGGTTCTGCAACCGGCTCGCCGAGGCGGACGTGCCGATCCACATCGATCACTTTCTGTCCTGGGAAGCCAGGCATCTGGCGACCGTGCCGATCAGCATGGCGGACGCGCTGGCGAAGCGCGATCGGGCGGAGAGTGGGCCGGGCCCGGATTCGGTTCAGGAAACGAGCGGCGAAGCTGAATAAGTTTCATAAGTTTCAGGTCCCCAGGACGAAAAACTTAGCCTCTGCGCGGGTAAAGCTGACGAACCTGACACATGCCATTCTTTTCCGGGGGGACTGATCCAAAAGGGCAGGGCCCGGCATGTATCGGACAGGCCGGAGCGGGCCGGCGCGAGGGCGGATGCGTGCGTCACCCCTTCATGGTGACAGGCGAAACCCTACATTTCTCCAACAATCGGCGGCGGCAATCGCACCGTCCCGGCACCGACGTCGGATATTTTATGTGGCCCGATGGTTAGCCCTGCAGCTCGTGCCGCCGCATCGCGTGCCTGAGCTGGTCGTAGGTGAGGCTCAACGCCGCCGCCGCCGCCCTCTGGTTCCAGCGGCATTTTTCCAGGGCCGCGGCCAAGATCGCCTTCTCATATTCCGCGACCGCGATGCGCAGGTCGGCGCAGTCGTCGGGGACGTGGGCGGATTGGGTCGGGGCGGCGAGCTGCGCCTGCTCGGGCACGACGGTCGGGGTGCCGGAGAAAGCCGCGCCCGCCGCCGCCCCATGCGTCGGGCTGCCCTGCGCCGCGAGCGGGCGCCAAGGGCTTTCGAAGGGGTCGAACTGGATGTCCTCGATCGGCCCCTCCTGGCCGGCCCAGCGGTAGACGGCGCGCTCGACGACGTTGCGCAGCTCGCGGACGTTGCCGGGCCATGGATAGGCCTGCACCCTGGCCATCGCCTCGACGCTGAAGCCGGGCCAGTCGAGCTCGATCTCGAGCGCCATGCGGCGGCCGAAATGGTCGGCGAGGACTGGGATGTCGCTCTGGCGGTTGCGCAAGGGGGGGAGCGTGACGACCTCGAAGCTCAGCCGATCGAGCAGGTCGGCGCGGAAGCGGCTTTCCTCGACCAGGCGCGGCAGATGCTCGTTGGTCGCGGCGACGATGCGGACGTCGACGGTCAGCGGCCGGCTCGACCCGATCCGCGTCACCTCGCCATATTCGATCGCGCGCAGCAGCCGGTCCTGGGCGGGGCTGGACAGAGTGGCGAGCTCGTCGAGGAAGAGGGTGCCGCCATTGGCCTCCTCGAAGCGGCCGGGGCGGGCCTTGGTGGCGCCGGTGAAGGCGCCGGCCTCGTGGCCGAACAATTCCGCCTCGATCAGGGTCTCGGGCAAGGCCGCGCAATTCATGATGATGAGCGGCCCGTCCCAGCGCGAGGAGAGATGGTGGAGGCGCTCGGCGATCAGCTCCTTGCCGGTGCCGCGCTCGCCGATCACAAGCACCGGCCGGTCAAGCGGCGCCGCGCGGCTGGCGCGCTCGACCGCGTCGAGGAAGGAGGAGGATTGGCCGACGAGGTGGGTGTTGCGCTCCATTCCCGATTGTTGGCGCATTTCGCCACCAATTGGCAAGTATTATATAGTCGAACCGGGGTTCAGATCGCACGCTTTTGGCGGATTTCCGCCGTTTCTACCGATTGGCACGGGCCCTGCTTAGGATTTGGCGTTACCGTCGGCACGAGGATCGGCGGGGCGCAAAGACAGGTTCAGGAGACCCACTATGTCCACGTCCGATCGCATCGCCCGGGTCGCCACCGCATTTGTCGGCGCCCTCGTCCTTTCCACCATCTCGATCGGCGCGACGCTCGGCCCGGCCAACGCGGCCGGCGGCCACCAGTCGTGGATCGCGCAGCTGCCCATCGGGGCGCCGGCGCATGGCTGAGCTGAAGCCGGTCAGGATCAAGGTCGGGCCCGGGGAGCTGATGCGCATCACCGCTCCCCGAAGCCCCCGTGATTCCCGCCCGGCCCGCGCTTATGTTTCAACCAAGGAGTCCTTTCCCATGGGCATTTTTTCGCGGACGCGCGATATCGTTGCCGCCAACATCACCGACCTGCTCGACAAGGCGGAAGACCCCGCCAAGATGATCCGGATGATCATCCTCGAGATGGAGGAGACGCTGGTCGAGGTTCGCGCGTCCGCCGCGCGCACCATCGCCGACCAGAAGGAGATGCGGCGCCAGATCATCAAATTGGACCGGCTCCAGGAGGGCTGGGTCGAGAAGGCCGAGCTCGCTCTGTCCAAGGGCCGCGACGACCTCGCCAAGGCCGCGCTCTACGAGAAGCAGAAGGCCGGCGACATGGCCGACCAGCTCAAGGGCGAGATCGAGCTGCTCGACGACGCCTTGCGCTCGTCGGAGGCCGACATCGCCAAATTGCAGAACCGGCTGCGCGAGGCCCGCGCCCGCCAGAATGCGGTGATGACCCGGATGGAAAGCGCTCAGAACCGCTCGCGGCTCAGGGAGCTTTATTCCGGGCCCAAGGTCGACGAGGCCTTTTCGCGCTTCGACGTGCTCGACCGCCAGGCGGATCTCGCGGAAGGCCATGCCGAGGCGCTGGGCCTGGGCGCGCCGCCCAAGACGCTCGACGAGGAAATCGCGGAACTGCGCAGCGCCGACAAGGTCGACGCCGAGCTCGAGGCGCTGAAGGCGTCGCTTGCGAAACGCTCCAATGGCGGTGAAGCCGCCAAGAAGGACGACTGATCATGCACGAAATGTGGATCCCCGTCATCGCAATCACCGCGATCTTCGTGGTGCTTCCCTGGATCATCTTCCACTATATCAGCAAGTGGAAGACCGCCGCGACCCTGACCACCGAGGACGAGAATCTGCTCGACGAGCTGCACGAGCTCGCCCGGCGGCTCGACAACCGGATGGGAACGATCGAGCGCATCATCCAGGCGGAAAATCCGAACTGGCGCGCGCTCGGCCAGGACCCGGTCGAGACCGCGCTCGAGGATCGCTCCGAACGGCTCTACGAATCCGCGGGCCGCTCCAACCGTCCGTCGCGGAGGAAATCATGACCAGCCCGCGCACCAAATTCTACCTCGACAAGCAGAACGGCAAATGGGCGGGCGTGTGCGCCGGAATCGCCGATTATACCGGCGTCGACGTCACCGTCGTCCGGATCGGCTTCGTGATCGGCGGCTTCGCCAGCGGCTTCTCGCTGCTCGCCGCTTATTTCATCATCGCCTGGATGGCGCCGAAAAAGCCGAACCGGCTCTACGAGCACAGCAAGGAAGAGAAGAGATTCTGGCAGGGCGTGCGCGCCAATCCGCGCCGCATGGCCCGCGACGTGCGCTCGCGCTTCCGCGAGCTCGACCGCAGGCTCGCCGACGTCGAGGCCTATGTGACCAGGCCGGAGAACCGGCTCGCCCGCGAGATCGAGCAATTGCGCTGAGCGCGCGTGGACAAAGGGGACGAATGCAATGAATGACAACGCCGCGATTTTCATCCTTCTGCTGATCGCCATGGTTGGGTTTTTTGTGATCGGCCTCACCTGGCTCAAGCAGCGCGCGCCCAAGGGCGGCACCGGCGAGCTGGAGGCGAAGCGCGAAGTCGAGCTGCTGTCGAGCGAGAATGCGGGGCTCAAGGGCCAGGTCGGCCGGCTCGAGGAAAGGATCGCGGTGCTCGAACGGATCGCCACCGATCCCGCGGAGCGCACCGCCCGCGAGATCGAGCAGCTCCGCTAAGGCCGGGACAATGGAGGGATATGTCATGCAATGGGGTGGACCCGCTTTCGTCATCGCGATCATCGCCATCTCGACCTTCGGCTGGATCGCGACCAGCTGGATCCGCGCCCGCCACGGCTATCCGCTCGAGAATGAATGGTCGGGCCTCGCCCACAAGGGCGAAAGCCCGGAAGCGACGCGCAAGATCGAGCTGCTGACCAACGAGAATGAAGATCTCAAGGGCAAGATGAGCCGGCTCGAGGAGCGCCTGGCCGTATTGGAGCGGATCGCCACCGATCCGGCCGAGCGAACCGCCCGCGAGATCGAGCGGCTGCGCCTCGAAAAATAAGGAAGGAAGGCAATGAGCACCGACAAAGTCCAGCTGATCGGAACGATCCTCCCGTTCGTCGCGATCGTCGTCAGCCTCGGCGTCGCCGGCTGGGTGGTCACCACCTGGCTCCGGATCAAGCACGGCTATCCGCTCGACGGCGCCTGGGGCCAGGCCATCTATCCCAAGAAGAACGAGGAGGTGGCCGAGCGGGTGAAGCTGCTCAGCCAGGAGAATGCCCAGCTCCGCGCCGAATTGGGCGCGGTCAAGGACCGGCTCGCCAATGTCGAGCGTATCGTCACCGACGACGCCCACCGCCTGACGCAGGAAATCGACGCCCTGCGCCTGACCAAGAATTGAGGAAAAGACCATGAACGGCTGGACAATCGCTTTCTTCGTGATCGTCGTCGGCATCCCGGTGGTGCTCGGCGTGGGCGGCGACGTCCTGAAGCGCTGGATCAAATATAAGGAGCGCGAGCTCGAGCTGACCAGCGTCCAGACCGCCGAGAAGGCCGCGCAATATGCCGCCCATACCGAGCGGCTCGAGCAACGGGTGCGGGTGCTGGAGCGGATCGTCACCGACAAGGGCATCGTCGTCGCCGAGCAGATCGAGCAGCTGCGCGACGACCGCCCCAATTGAACGCATCACGAAAGGACGGAGCATGAACGGCGGCCAAATAATGGCGATCATCATCGTCGCGATGGTGATGATCGCAAGCGTACTTCGCGCCAAATATACCGGCGGCCGGCGCCGCCATCGCGACGGCGGCGGCGCCGCCGCTTTGCCCCGTGACGATGCCGAGACGGCTCGACTGCGCGAGGAGATGAAGTCGCTCAAGGAACGGCTGGCAGTGCTCGAACGGATCACCGTCGAGAAGGAGAACAGCCTGGCGCGCGAGATCGAGCAGCTCAGGGACCGATAACGGCGCCGGGGCCGAAGCGCCGGGGCGGGAGGAAAAGATGAACGTATTCGAATTCGTGCTTGGGATCATCGTCGTCGCCACCCTCGCCGGCCTGGTCCGGGCAAAGCTCGGCATCCGCCGCGATAAATGGGGCAATGAACATCCCATCCGCGACGATGCCGAGACCGCGCGGCTGCGCGACGAGGTCAAGTCGCTCAAGGAGCGGCTTGCGGTGATCGAGCGGATCACGGTCGAGAAGGAGAGCAGCCTCGAGCGCGAGATCGAGCGGCTGCGCGACCGCTAGGAGAGGAGGGATGAGCGACGGCGACACCTTCCTGATGGTCCTGGCGGCACTGGTGGTCGCGCTCGCCATGCTGAGCCTCGCCGCCTTGCGCGGCTGGGAGGGCTGGCTGCAGGTGCGCCGGATCGAGCTCGTCCGCGGCCGCGGCCCCCGGCGCGCGCCCACCCCCGCCGCCGCGCGCCTCGAGCTCGCCGACCTCAGGGACCGCGTCCGCCGGCTGGAAGCGATCGCCAACGGGGTGGAGGGCTGAGCCCCTCCCCGTTATGGGGGACGGATGTCCTTCACTTCCCTCGATGACGTCCATGAGGATTATTCCCTGCTCGAGGCGGATGACCGATATCGGCTATTGATCGATATCGGACGCTCGCTCGAGCCGATGCCCGACGCGCTCAAGACGGATGCGACCCTGGTCCGGGGCTGCTCGGCGGCGGTCTGGCTCTATCCCGTGACCCGCGAGGACGGCTCCCTCCACTTCCTCGCCGATTCGAACGCTGCGATCACCAAGGGCATCGTCGCCCTGATCCTGCTCGCCGTTCAGGACCGCGCGCCCGCCGAGATCCTGGCGCTCGACATCGAAGGCGCGCTCGCCCGCTTCGACCTTTCCAACCAGTTGAGCTCCAACCGCACCCAGGGCATCCCCAACATGATCGCGCTGATCCGCGAAAGCGCCGGGCGGCTGGCGGCATGAGCGGCGACCCGCGCTCGGAAGGGACGCGCTTCGATCCCGCGCGCTTCATGTCCTACGTCCGCGACATCGGCCATGGCGGCGCGATCGGCATCGCCTATCACGCCCATGGCGACGACTGGGCGGAATTGAGCCTGCCCTATGACGAGCGGCTGATCGGCATGGCCGAGACCGGCATCATCGCGTCCGGGCCCATCGTCAGCCTGATGGACATGGCGACCAGCCTCGCAATCTGGATCCGGCTCGGCACCTTCCGGCACCAGGCGACGCTGGACCTCCGCGTCGATTACCTGCGCCCGGCGACCCCCGGCCGCACGATCATCGGCCGCGGCATCTGCTACGGCACGACGCGCAGCGTCGGCTTCGTGCGGGGAATGGCGCACGACGGCGATGCGGAGGATCCGGTCGCCAACGTGACCGGAACCTTCATGTTCACCGAATAGTCGCGAGGGCTCGATCCAGTCCAGCGCTTGAAGGCGCGCGAAAAGGCGGCGGCGTCCGAGAAGCCCACGAGATAGGCGGTCTCGTTCACCGACACCTTGCGCGCGCTCAGATAATCGAGGGCGAGCTTGTGCCGGAGCGCGTCGAGGACCCTCTCGAACGTCACCCCCTCCGCCTTCAGCCGCCGATAGAGCGTGTCGCGGCTAAGGCCGAGGCGGCCGGCGACAATCTTCATGGCCGCCTCGCCGCTGTGCAGGATCGGCATCAGCGCGGCCTCGACCCGGCCGCGCATGGATTTGGCCTTCTCGAGCTCGGCGAGCAGCGCATCGGCGCGCTCGCTCAGCAGGCCGAAAATATAGCGGGACGAGAGCGAGCTTTTCGTGGTGAGCCAGACATCGTCGGTGAGCAGGGCGTTGCGGTCGCTGCCGAACGTCACCGGCAGCTGGAAGACGCTGTCATAATCCGCGCGGTAGGGGGGCTCGGCATGAGTGACGTGGACCGCCCGAACGAACCTCTCCTGCAGGAACCAGCGTCGGGATGCGTAACCATGCGGGCGAAGGTCGACTCGGTGAGCTCGGGGAATTCGCCGGGATTCCGGCGCGTATCCACCATCCATAGCTCGCCGCCCTCGCGGCGGAGCTGGAAGCGGTCGGGCGCGGCGAGATCGACCTCGACGACGAGGCGGTTGTAGCGGTTGGTCTGCGCGAAGCCCTCGGCCAGGGTCTCGGCCGCGCGGCCGACCAGGCAGGCGATCGACATCTCCTCCATCGGCACCGCCGCGCCGAAATGGAGCGCGAGCGCCGGGTCTCCGGTCAGCGCCTTGCCCGCACGCATCAGCGCGACGTAATTTTCGAAGGGGACGCGCGCGTCCCGGTCCTCGAGCAAAGCGGGATCGATGCCGGAGCGTTCGGCCAGCGCCGCCGCGCCGGCGCCCTTCGCGACGGCGAACTCCATCAGCCCGCGGGCCAGGCCTGCGGAGACGGTGCGCTCAGCCATGGCCGCGGCCTGCGATCATGTTTCTCATGCCTGGGATCATGTCCATCTGCCGTATTACATCGCTAATACTCTCGCCGACGGGAAAGCCAAGGGGAGAGCGGATGCAGGAGATCGTTCGGCCGCAGGTCGCGGCGAGGCTGGCGGGCGGCCTTTATCTCACGGCGATCGCCGCCAGCGTCTTCGCCGAGCTGGCCGTTCGCGACACACTCATCGTCACGGGCGACGCGGCGGCGACCGCCGCGAACATCCGGGCGTCCGAGCCGCTCTTCCGCCTGGGCTTCGCCGCCGACCTCGTCTCGGCGCTCTGCTATTTCACCCTCACCTTCCTGCTCTTCCAGCTGTTGCGGCCGGTCAATCGGCGCATCGCCTTGTTCTCGGCCTTCCTCGGCAGCGCGGGCAGCGCGATCATGGCGCTCAACCTGCAGCACCTGCTCGCTCCCCTCGGCGGGATCCCAGCCGAGCTCGGGCCGGCGTTGACGCAGGTGTCCCTGCGGCTGCACAGCCTCGGCTACACTATCGCCAGCATCTTCTTTTCCGCTCATCTGCTCGTGCTCGGCTCTCTGATCGTCCGGTCGGCCTTCCTTCCGCGGCTGCTCGGCGTGCTGCTGGCGATCGCCGCCGTCAGCGGTGCGATCAACGGCTTCACCATCTTCCTCGCCCCCGCCGCCGCGGCCGGACTCTACCCCTATATCCTGCTCCCCAACCTCATCGCCGAGGGCGGGCTCGCTTTGTGGCTGCTCGTCGCCGGCGTGAACGTCGACCGGTGGCATGGCGGAGGGCGCTGAGATGGCGCGAACTCCGCAAGCCTACGCCCGGCTCGCCGGCGCTCTCTATCTCGGCGCCATGATCCTTTACGTCGCGCCGCTGCTCGTCTTCGGCGGGCTCGACGTGCCTGGCGACTTCGCGCGAACGGCGCGGAACATCGCGTCGTCGGAGGCCTCGGTCCGGGTCGCGCTCGGCAGCCAGCTGCTCGGCTTCGTCGCGATCGCCTTGCTGGCCTGGGCTTTCTACATGCTGCTCGCCCCGGTCGAACGCGCTTTGGCGCTGCTCGGACTGCTCTTCCGGATGGTGGAAGCGGTGCTGATGGCGCTCGGCAACGTGCTCTGGTTCGTCGCCCTGAAGAACTATACCGAGGCGGACGGCGGGGCGTTCGTGGATCGCCTGCTGACCGCCGGCATCAACAGCGCCTTTCAGTTCGCGATGATCTGCTCGTCGATCGGCTCGCTGCTGTTCTTCTTCCTGCTGTTCAGGTCGCGCATGATCCCGCGCCTGCTGGCCGGCTTCGACATGGGGGCCTCGACGCTGGCTTTGCTCTTTGCCTTCGCGCTGCTGCTCGTTCCCGGGCATGTCGCTGCGCTGGGCATGGCGGGCTGGCGACCGATCTTCCTGGCCGAGACCGCGACCGGCCTGTAGCTGCTGATCGCCGGCGTCGGGACTAGGGCGACAAACTCGCCCGCCGCTCCTCCGCGCGCTTGAGCACGTCGTAGCTGGCCTGGATCATCTGGAAGCGGGCGGCGGCTTCGCGGTCGCCGGGCTTCACGTCGGGATGATTGGCCTTGGCGAGGCGGCGCCAGGCGGCCCTGATCTCCTCGAAGCCGGCGTCGGTCTCGAGCTCCAACACGTCGAGCGCGCGCATCTCGTCGCGGCTTCGGCTGCCGTCGCCGGGGCCGCCCCAGCCATAATGATTGGCCTGGCGGAAGGCGCTGGCGTCGCGCTGCTCGTCGGTCTCGCGCGCGGCCGCGTCCTCGGCGGAAAGGCCTTCGAAATAATTCCAGTTGCGATTGTATTCGGCGGCGTGGCGCTCGCAGAAATACCAGCGCTCGGGGCTGTTGGGCGATTTGGGCGCGGGCCGGTCGCCCGGCTCCTCGCAGCCGTGCCGGTCGCAATGGCGCACTGGCTCGGCGTCGCGCGCCGAACCGTAAGCGCGCCAGCGCGGGAATCCCCAGTCGTTCGAGCGTTTCGGTCTGGCCATAGGTCCTTGCAGGATAGCGGAGCGGCGGCGGAAGCGCCACCCGAATGAACGGAAAAAAGGGGCGAATGGGGACAGTTACGAGTAACTGTCCCCAAAGTGCCAGAGGGTCTGTAAGCCGGGTTCTGTCCTCCCGCCGAAGCGGAATGTGCGGCCATTCCTCTAGGAGGCGGATCGCTCCGCCCCTCAAGCAACCAACCCGGGCGACGAGCGGGAACACGCCCATATGCCGCCCCTATTCGGTCTTGCTCCCGGTGGGGTTTACCGTGCCGCTTCCGTTGCCGGAAACGCGGTGCGCTCTTACCGCACCCTTTCGACCTTGCCGGACCGAAGGCCGGTGGATTCCTTTCTGTGGCACTTTCCCTGGGGTCACCCCCGCCGGCAATTAACCGGCACCGTCATTCCATGGAGCCCGGACTTTCCTCGCCTCGCTTGCGCGAGCCGCGGCCGCCCAACCCTCTGGCCGTGCCTATATACTGATCCCGCGCTCGCGATCCAAGAGAAGCTGGAGGAGGAGGGCGCGGCACTCGCCGTCGATCGTGCCGTCGATCAGCTCGGGGCGGAAGCGGCGCTGGAAGGCGACGGTGGCGGCGAGCGCGTCGCGCACGTCATAGCCCCAGCGTTCGAGCGCGAGCAGGAAGCCGCCGTCGGTCCAGTGCGGATCGACCAGATTGCGGGTCGGCCGGGGAATCGCGAGCTTGTGCCGCGCCAGCTTCGCCCAATCGAACAATTCGCCCGGATCCTTCTTGCGCCCCGGGGCGATGTCGGAATGGCCGACGACGTTGGCGGGCGCGACATGATAACGCCGGACGATTGCTGCGAGCAAAGGCAATAGCGACTTCATCTGGTGCGAGGTGAACGGCTTGTAGCCGAACTCGTGGCCCGGATTGACGATCTCGATGCCGATGCTGCAGGCGTTCAGGCGGTGGACGCCGCGCCAGTAGGAGTTGCCGGCATGCCAGGCGCGCTTCTCCTCGGGCACCATGCGCAGGATCTGGCCGTCCTCGGCGATCAGATAATGGCAGGAGACGCGCGGCTCGTTGGGGTCGCGCAGCCGGGCGATGGCGGTGGCGGCGTCGACCATGCCGGTATAATGAAGCACCACCATCGAGATGGCAGAATCGCGCTCGTCGAAATTCGGCGAGGGGGAGTCGATGATCTCGTCGGTCACGAACCCACCATAGTCATTCCGGCGAAAGCAGGAACCCATGAACTCGGAGGTTCAGGCCACCCGCGCCCGTGCCGCCGGGACGGCGGCCGTCGCGGGGATGTAGAGGCCGCGGCAGTCGGCGTCGGAGATGAAGCGCTCGGTCTGGCCGAGCACGGTCTCGCCGGCGCCGAGCATCAAGGCGCCGTCGGGCGCCATCGCCTCGGCGAGGCGGTTGAAGGCGAGCCGGCGCATGTCGGGGGCGAAATAGAGGAGGAGGTTGCGGCACAGGATGATGTCGAACCTGCCCGGGCTCGGCGGCACCTCGGTGATGTTGCGCGCCTCGAAACGGACCTGGTCGCGCAATTGCTGGGAGATTCGCCAGTCGCCGCCGCCCAGTTCCTCGAACCAGCGGATCATCTGCATGACCGGAAGGCCGCGCTGGACCTCGAACTGCGAATAGACGCCCGCTTTGGCGCGGGCGATGGCGGCCTTGGAAAGGTCGGTGCCGACGATCTCGATCGTCCAGCCCTGCCAGCGCAGCCGTTCGTCGGCGAAGCTCATCGCCAGCGAATAGGCTTCCTGGCCGGACGAGCAGCCCGCGCACCAGATCGACAGCCGCTTGGTGGCGGCGCGGGCGCGCTCGAGCCGCTTGACCGGGCCGCCGAGCAAAAGGTCGAACGGCAATTTGTCGCGGAAGAAATAGGTTTCGTTGTTGAGCAGGGATTCGATCACCTTCTCGGTCAGCGCCGGATCGGCGCGCGAGGCGACGCGCCCGATCAATTGATCGACCGATTCGAAACCGCGCTCGCGAACGATCGAGGCCAGAGCGGCCTCGATCCGCCAGCGCCGGTTGGTCGCGAGCTGCTGCCCCGTCCGTGCCTCCAGCAGGCTGGCGAGGATGCGGCGCGCGCTGTCGCTTACTTCCATGCCGGGACCTCGGCGCGCTGGGCGACCTTGCGGGCGAGATCGGCGGGCGGCAGCACGAAGCAGGCGAGGCCCGCTTCGGCGACGCACCGGGGCATGCCCCAGATCGCCGCGCTCGCTTTGTCCTGGGCGAGCATGACGCCGCCGCTCTCGACCAGCCGGCGGCTGCCGATCAGGCCGTCGCGGCCCATGCCGCTCAGCATCACGCCGACGCCGTCGCGCCCATAGGCGGCGGCGACCGAGGCGAGCATCGGATCGACCGAAGGCAGGCAGCCCGATACGGCGCGCTTGCGATCGAGCCGCACCCGGGCCTGGCCGGCGATGCGCTCGACGCAGAGATGGGCATCGCCCGGGGCGACGTGGATCTCGTCGGGACGAAGCGCCTCATTGTCCTCGGCGACCCGGGCGATACGGCCGGAAGCGGCTTCGAGCTGGCGGGCGAAATGGGGCATGAAGAGGGCCGGCAGATGCTGGGTGACCAGGATCGGCGCATCGACGCTGGGCAAGGCATGGAGGAATTCGAACAGGGCGCCGAGGCCGCCGGTCGACGCGCCCAAAGCGATGCAGCCGAGCTCGCCTTCGGGCATGTCGCGAAGCTTGAGAGGCGGCGCGCCGGCGGGCGCCGCCAAGGCCGCATCCTCGCGCTCGACCCGGCCGAGGCGGCGCAGGCGCTCGGCGAGGACCTTGGCGAAATGGCCGGCGAAATTGCCGATGCCGGGCTTGGGCAAAGCGTCGGCGGCGCCCTGGGCCAGCGCCCGCAAGGTCGTCTCGGCGCCATGCTCGGCGAGGGAGGAGACGATCAGCACGCGCGCGCCCTGCCCAGCCGCGAGAATGTCGGGCAGCGCCTCGAGCCCGCTGGCGCCGGGCATTTCGACGTCGAGCAGGATGATGTCGCAGCGGACCGCCTTCAGCGCGTCGAGCGCGTCCTTGGCATTGCCGGCGGTGGCTACGATCTCGAAATCCGAATGGGCGGCGACCATTCGCGAGAGCACCGCCCGGGCGACCTCCGAATCATCGACGATCATCAGGCGAATGGGCGGATCGGCCAGCCTGTCCAGCCGCCGCCGCGCCAGGGCGGTGGCAGCTCTCACGCGACGCCGACGATCTGCAGCTTCGAATGGAGGGTGTCGCGGTCGAACGGCTTCATCACATATTCGTCGGCGCCGGCGTCGATCGCGGCGCGGATATGGGCGATGTCGTTCTCGGTCGTGCAGAACACGACCTTGGGCTGGGCGGAATAATCGATCTGGCGAAGCGCGCGCAGGAACTCCATCCCGCTCATCACCGGCATGTTCCAGTCGAGCAGGATGACGTCGGGCAGGCTCGCCTCGCAGCGATCGAGCGCCTGCCGGCCGTCCTCGGCCTCCTCGACCGAAAAATCGAGCGTTTCCAATATGTGACGAGCGACCTTGCGGATCACCTTGCTATCGTCGACGATCAGACAGCTTCTCATATGTTCCGCTCCGTTGCGCCCATTGGCCCGGGCTTGCGTGGATAGAGGCGATAGGTAAGCACAAGCTTAAGGCATCAGGCCGCGCGCGCCGCGGGGCCGGCGATCAGCGCATGGGGGTCGACGAGCAGGAAGAGCTCGCCCTCCGCCTCGACCGTGCCGATCGCGACCCGGTCCCAGCCCGCGCCCAAGGGGGCATTGAGCGGACAGGGCGGCGCGCCGGCCTCGATCACGTCCTCGACCTCCTCGACCAGCAGGGCATAAGTGTGCCCGCCGGAAAGGATGACGATGGCGTCGCGGCCCGCCTGGCCTGTCCTGAGCGACGCCGCAGGCGGCGTCGAAGGGCCCGAGCGGCCGGCCTCGAGCGCGGCGAGGCCGTCGATCACGGTGAGCACCCGGCTCCGCAGCGCCGAAAGGCCGGCGACGTGGGGCGCGGCGCGGGGCGCCGGGGTCACGCCCTCCAGCTCGACCACCGCCTCGACCTCGGCGGCCGGAAAGGCGATGCGCCGGCCGGCGAGGCGGGCGATGAGCAGCAGATCAGCCATGCGCGCGCTCCCTTGCGGAGGTCAAAGCGCCGATCAGGGCGGCGCGGTCGTAGCGGTAGATGCCGCTTTCGCCCTCGGCCGACGCGCGCAGGCGAACGACATTGGCGTCGGCCGGGGCGTCGTCGTCCTCGAGCGCGATGACGACGTCGGCGGCGTCGCCCGCTTTGGCGATTCGATAGCCAAGGCTCTCGATCAGCGGGCGAAGCATATTGTCGATCCAGGGATCGCCGACCGGCAAGGCGCAGACCGGCGGGTCGCAATCCTCGGCCGAAGCGGCGCCGGAATGGGCCTCGAACAGCCAATAAGGATCGAGCAGCTCGACCTGGGCGCCGTCGACCAGGAACACGCCGGCGACCTCACCGGGCGCCGGCGCGGGCTGGAGCTCGACGAGGAGCGAGCGGATGTCGACGACCTCGGCGAAGCCATAGGCGATTTCGGCGCTGCCGTCGGTCAGCCGAAGGATTCGCAGCTTGCCTTCCGCCGGCGCGGAATCGCAGCCGGCGAGCGGCAGGATATGATCGCCGACGGCGGCGCGAAGGCGTCCGGCACTGAAGCCGACCGCCTCGGCGGCGACGTCCTCGATCCGCTCGACGACAGCGACCGGAACGGCGCGGCGGCGGCCGTCGAGGGTGCGGAACAGCAGCAAATTGGTCTCGCGGCGCGCGGCCTCGGCTTTGTCGGCCTCGGCGGAGAGGTCGATGCCGTTGCCCTCCTCCTCGAAGCGGATGCCGGCGCATTTGGCCAGGCCCGACGGATCGAGCAGCAGGATCGGGCGGCCGTCGTCGGCGAGCGTGGTGCCGGCATAGAGGCCGGCCGCCATCACCGCTGGCGCGGCCGGCTTGACCACCAGCTCCTCATGGTCGTGGACCGAATCGACGAGCAAGGCGAAGGCGTCGCCGCCGGCGGGTTTGAGGAGGATGAGCTTCTGCTCGTCGCGCGCCACATGGGATTCGACGCCCAGCAATTCGGCCAGGCCGATCAGGGGCACGCGGCGGCCGCGAACGGTCGCGACCTCGGCCTCGCCGACCGCGTCGACGCGGACGGCGCCGCCGCCGACGCGCAAGATCTCGTCGATCGCCGAGCGCGGAATGGCGAAGCACTGGCCGTTGACGCTGACGGTGAGCGCCGGGATGATGGTGAGGGTCAGCGGCACGCGGATGGCGAGCCTGACCCCCAGAGCGGCGCGGCTGTCGATGTCGACGACGCCGCCGATCCGCTCGATATTGGCGCGGACCACGTCCATGCCGACGCCGCGGCCGGAGATCGCGGTGACCTCGCCGGCGGTGGAAAGGCCCGGCGCGAAGACCAGAGCGGTCTTCTGCGCGGGCGCGAGCTTTTCGGCCTGCTCGGCGGAGATGAGGCCGGCCGCCCGCGCCTTGCGGACGAGGGCGTCGCCGTCGATGCCGCGGCCGTCGTCGGCGACTTCGATCAGGATCTGGTTGCCCGCCTGGCGCGCCGAGACCTTGAGCATGCCCACCTTGGGCTTGCCGGCGGCGGCGCGCGCGTCTGGCGCCTCGATGCCATGGTCGATCGCGTTGCGGACGATGTGGGTCAAAGGATCGCGGATCATCTCGATCATCTCGCGGTCCAATTCGACGTCGCCGCCGTCGGTTTGGAGGCGGACCTGCTTGCCCAATTCGGCCGAAAGGTCGCGGACCAGCCGCGGCAGGCCGGCGAACAGGCTGTCGATCCGCTGCATGCGGGTGCGGGTGATGCCGTCGCGTATCTCCGCGATGCAGGCCGAAACCCGTTCGAACGCCGTCTCCACCCCGACGTCGCGCGGCATGTCGCGAAGGCGGCGGGCGAGCTCGTTGCGCGCCAGCACCGCGTCCGAAACGCCGTTCATCATCCGGTCGAGCAGATCCACGGACAGCCGGATCGAGCGGACCGACTTGGCGCGGGTCTCGGGCTCGGCCGCGGCCGGGCCGAGCGGCTGCTCGGCGGCGGGCACGTTGCGGTCGAGCGCGGCGATCAGCGGCGAATCATCCTCGCTGGCCAGCGAATCGCCGGAGTCGAGCGCCTGGACGAGCTCGCCGATCCGGTCGATCACCGCGAGCACGGCGCTGACCAGAGCGGCGTCCGCGGCGCGGGTGCCGGCGCGGACCTCGGCCAAGGCGCCCTCCGCGGCATGGCTGAGCAGCTCGAGCCGCGGCAGATCGAAAAAGCCGCAATTGCCCTTCACGGTGTGGACGAAGCGGAAGATCTCGTCGAGCCGCTCGCGATCGCCGGGATGGGTCTCCCAAGCGACGATCGCGCCCGACAGGGCCTGGGCCATGTCGCGCGTCTCGGCGATGAAATCGTTGATCAGCTCGTCCATGTCGGGAGAGCTTATGGGAGCCGTTGGTAAAGAAGGCGTTTACCGAGCCCCAAACGTCATCCTGAACTTGATTCAGGACCCATGAACACGGAGGCGGTCATTTCGCGCGGTCCGTGTTCATGGGTCCTGACTTTCGTCAGGATGACGGAGCGCTCGTGGCTAGGCCGGCAGCGACGCCCCGATGATGAGGATCCCTTCCTCACCGTCGGCGACCTGGATCTGGCCGCCGCCTTCCTCGACGAGGGCGTGGGCGAGCCAGGCGGCGGCGGCGCGCGGGGCGACCTCGTCCTCGTGCGTCTCGCCGATCAGCACCTTCTTGAGCTCGGGATCGAGCACGATCCGCGTCCCTTCCGCGCGCACGACGATGTCGAGGCCGGCATCGTGCTTCTCGGCGCCGACGGCGAGGCTGCCGCCGCGCACCAAGGCGTCGCCGGCGATGAGGACGACGTTCAGCAGCACCTTCAGCGCCGCCTTGCTCATCGTCGGCTCGTCGACCATCCAGCCCAATTGGATGCGGCCGTCGCCGCCGAACAGCCCCTCGATCGCGCCGCGCGCCTCGCGCGTGTCGACGACGTCGGCGAAGCCCCCCGCGGCGCCGAACGCCAGCCGGAAGAACTTCAGCTTGTTGGCCGAGGCCCGCGCGCTCTCGGCGAGCAGATCGAGGCAGCGCGCCCGCATCTCGGGATCGTGCTCGTCGGCGAGCAATTCGATGCCGTTGTTGAGCGCGCCCACCGGCGACAACAGATCGTGGCACAGGCGCGAGCAGAGCAGAGAAGCGAATTCGTGGGATTTCATGCGCGCGTTGGCCCCGGTTTGCGTGATGAGCCCCTATTGGCCCCTCGGATTCGCGGATGCAAGGGAGGACAGGGCTTCGACAACCCCGGATCAAGTCCGGGGCCGAACGGGATTGTGGGATGAATGCCGGGCCTGCCCTCCTCCGTTCGGGCTGAGCCTGTCGAAGCCCTCCCTCCCCTCTTCCCGCCCATCTTGAAATTCCGCGCCCAAACCCCATCTTCCTTCTCCAATGTCGGGGGGGCATTCCACCATCATCGCGAGGATCGCCGAGGACGCCGATGGCTGGCGGCTGGACCGCGCGTTGGCCGCCGCGGTGCCGACCCTATCGCGCGAGCGGCTGAAGGCGCTGATCTCCAGCGGCTCGGTGGCCGGCCCGGCCGGAATTGTGCGCGATCCGGCGGTGAAGGCGGTGCCCGGCGGCTCTTATCAAGTGACCGTCCCCGAGCCCAGGCCCGCGCATAACGAGGCGCAGGACATCGCGCTCGAGATCGTCTTCGAGGACGAATATCTGCTGGTGGTCGACAAGCCGGCGGGGATGGTCGTCCATCCCGCCGCCGGCAATTTCGACGGCACGCTGGTCAACGCCTTGCTTCACCATTGCGCCGGGCGTTTGAGCGGCATCGGCGGGGTGGCGCGGCCGGGCATCGTCCACCGGATCGACAAGGACACGTCCGGGCTGCTGGTCGTCGCCAAGACCGACGTCGCCCATGAGGGGCTGGCCGCGCAATTCGCCCGGCACAGCATCGACCGGCGCTATCTGGCGATCGTCGCCGGCGTTCCGGTCCCGGCCGCCGGAACGATCGACGCGCGGCTCGCGCGCTCGTCGGCGAACCGCAAGAAGATCGCGGTCGTCAAGGACGGGCGCGGCAAAAGGGCGGTGACGCATTATCGAATCATGCAGCCGCTGAAAGCCTCCGCTTTGGTGGAATGCCGGCTCGAAACCGGCCGCACCCACCAGGTGCGGGTCCACATGGCCTCGATCGGCCATCCTTTGCTCGGCGACCCGGTTTATGGCGGATCGCAGGCGGCGCATCGCGAGTTATTGAAAAATCTCGATTTTCACCGTCAGGCGCTGCACGCGGCCGAGCTTGGCTTCATTCATCCGGTCTCAAAAGCGAACTTATCCTTCAAAAGCGCCCTTCCCTCCGATATTCAGGAACTGTTCGGGGCGCTTCGTGTATAACAATCGTGTGCCGACCAAGGCTCGAAAGCCGGACTGAGGCGCCCAGGGAGTAAAGTAAGCATCATGGCAGGTAGAAACGTACCGGCGACGATCCCGGCGGCGGGCGGCGAGGCAGGCCTCAACCGCTACCTCTCCGAGATCAAGAAGTTTCCGATTCTGGCGCCGGAAGAAGAATATATGCTGGCCAAGCGCTGGACCGAGCATCAGGACACCGATGCGGCGGCCCGTCTGGTCAACTCGCACCTCCGGCTCGTGGCGAAGATCGCCATGGGATATCGCGGCTATGGCCTGCCCACCGCAGAGCTGATCTCCGAGGGCAATATCGGCCTGATGCAGGGCGTGAAGAAGTTCGAGCCGGAGCGCGGCTTCCGCCTCGCCACTTATGCGATGTGGTGGATCCGCGCCTCGATCCAGGAATATATCCTGCGCTCATGGTCGCTCGTGAAGATGGGCACGACCGCGGCGCAAAAGAAATTGTTCTTCAACCTCAGGCGGATGAAGAACAAGATCGACGCCTTCGAGGATGGCGATCTCAAGCCCGAGGACGTCACCAAGATCGCCACCGATCTCGGCGTCTCCGAGGACGACGTGATCTCGATGAACCGGCGCATGGCGATGGGCGGCGACACCTCGCTGAACGTGCCGCTGCGCGACGATTCGGAAGGGTCCTGGCAGGATTTCCTGGTCGACAGCGAGCCGTTGCAGGACGAGCGCGTCGCCGAGGCCGAGGAGACGCGCATCCGCCACGATCTGCTGGTCGAGGCGCTCGGCGCGCTCAACGAGCGCGAGCGGCATATCCTCACCGAACGCCGGCTGACCGACGAGCCAAAGACGCTCGAGGACTTGAGCCAGGTCTACGACGTCAGCCGCGAGCGCATTCGCCAGATCGAGGTCCGCGCCTTCGAGAAGCTGCAAAAGGCGCTGATGAACCTGGCCGGCGAGCGACGGCTGCTCAACGCGGCCTGACCCTTCCCCTGTTCCCCGGCGAAGGCCGGGGCCAAGTCTACCGTCCGTGCCGCTGGACCCCGGCTTTCGCCGGGGAACAAGTCCGTCAGGGTGTCGGGTCCGCCGGTGCAGGCGTCGCCGCGCTCGGGCGGCGGCGGACGCCCTCCAGCTCAGGCGGCGGCGGCGCGCGGCGGCCGAGCGGGGCCTGGGTCGAGGCGCCGCTATTGCCGGTCAGCGCCCAGCGCTGGCTGGTGGTGAGGCTCGAATCGGCGCGGGTGCGCTCGGTGATCACCGCATTGGCGCGCTCGCGCTGCATCGGCTCGTAGCGGCGAAGCACCGAGCGCTGGAAGCTGTCGACGCTGGCATGGGCCGCGGGGTCCGTGCCCATGATCGCCGCCTCGGCCGCGGCCGCCGCCTGGGCGTCGCGGCTGATGGCGACGGCGGCCTGGGCCTCGGGCCGGAGCGGCTGGCCGAAGCCGCCGCGCCAGGCGATGGCCGGCTCGGCGCCCGCATAGGCATCGGTGAACGCCGCCGGCCGGCCGAGGCCGCCACGCCAGCGGTAGAAGATGTGAAGGCCGACGACGTGCGACTTGACCAAAGTCGCCGACCAGTTCGGCACGACATAATTGGCGTGATAATTGAGCGCCAGGCCGGCCGGCGCATAGACATAGCCGTTGAGCGCAGCCGCCGCGACCGCGCGCGCGCGCTCCCAATAAACCGGCATCGGCGCGCGCCTTAATGCACCGCCGCAGGTGAAGCTGAACTGGCAGCCGCTGGCCCGCCGCGCCCCTTCGAAGACGACGCCGCAGACCGTGTTCGGATAAGCGGGGTGGCGGACCCGGTTGAGCACGACCTGGGCGACCGCGCGCTGGCCGTCGGTCGGCTCGGTCGCCGATTCGTAATAGATTGCGACGGTCAGGCATTCGAGCGAACGGGCGCGGTCGGCGGCACTGGCATTGGCGAGGCTGAACGGCGGCGCCGGCGGATTGGCGCCCTCGACGACGGGAATCGCGGCGTTGATCGCCACCGCGCTCTCCGGCGCGATGTCGGTGCGGATCTGGGTGGCCGACATCTCGGCGGCCCTGGCCTGAAGCCGCGCCTGGGCGATGGCCGGCGCGGCGCTTCGGCCGGGCCCGCTCGCCAGGCCGCCGGCGCCGGCCAGGCTGATCGCGGCGGCCAGCCACAAGGCCGCCATCACGGCGCAGACCAGCAAGGCGCGCCAGTTCCGGCGAATCGCCGGCACCAGCGCGAACCCCGGGCCGGGCTCGGTCGGCGGAAGGGCCGCTTCTGTCATCCCATTCTCATCCTTCGCGGTGTATCACATACCTAATACACGTTGATCGTGCAATCCTGCACTTTCGTCTCATCACCAACGGCCGGGCGTCCCAAAAGTCGCGCGATCCGGCGCCTTCGTCTCATCGCGGTCGCGGCGGCGGGGCGGCCTTTCTAGGGGGCCGCCATCACCAGCCAATCCACTCTCAACATTGGGACGATCATGACGAAAACAAGCTTCTTGAGCAGCATCGCCGCGTTCGCCACGCTCGCCGCGAGCATTTCTCCAGCCGTGGCGCAGCAGCGCCGGGCCGCGCCCGCCGCTTCCTCCGCCGGCACCGCCCAATATTGGATGTCGGCGGAAACCACCAGCGGCCTCGCCGCCCAGACCGGCATGACGGCGGGCGGCGCCCCGAGCGCCGGCCGCGCCTTGCTCGGCGCGTTCGGCGGCCGCGGCCGCGGCGGCACGCCCACGCAGGGCGATCCCTATATCCACAATCTCAAGCTCGAGCTTGGCAGCCCGCGCCGCGCCGCCGCGCCTTTGGCCGATCACTTCATCCCGGCCGGGCTCAACGCCGGTCCGTCGCTGCCTCTGGTCTCGCCCGAGCCGGCGCGGCCCGTCGCGGTCCGCCCCTCTCAGGGGCCGGGCGGCGGCGACGGCGGCGCCAATGGCCGAATCCTGGTTTTTTGGGGCTGCGGCGAGCACGCCCGCTCCGGCCAGCCCTATGAGATCGACCTCTCCCGCATGGCGCGCGGCCAGGCGATGCCGGGCATGGCGCAGCTCGCCGTCCGGGCGATGACCCCGCCCAACGCGGCGACCTCGGCGACCTATGGCGAATGGCCGAACCAACGCTCGCGCACGACGATCCCCGCCAATGGCTCGCTGGTCGGCGCGCACCGCATCGCCGGCAATTACAGCCCGGAGATCAACTTCAGCCTGGCGCAGGGCCAGGACTTCCTGGCGCCGATCGCCATCACGTCGAACCAGCGCGCCGCTTCGGGCGCGGTGCCGATCGTCTGGCGCGCGGTGCAGGGCGCCACGGGCTATTTCCTGATGGCGGTGGGCTCGCGCAGCGACAACACGATCGTGATGTGGAGCTCGAGCGAGATCCAGTTCAACCAGATGGGCTCGTTCGACTATCTCTCGCCGGAGGAGGTGGTGCGGCTGATCGCCCAGCGCGTCGTGCTCCAGCCGAGCACCAATAATTGCACCGTCCCCGCCGAGTTCACGCAAGGCGTGCAATCCGCCTCGCTGATGATGACCGCCTTCGGACCCGAGGCCAATCTCGCGACGCCGCGCCCGGCGAGCGCCACGCGTGGCTGGCGCCCCGACTGGACGGTGAAGCTTCGGACCCGCTCGACCTATGCGGGCATCCTCGGCCAGGACGTCGCGGCGATGATGCGCGGCCAGACTGCCGGGCGCGATTCCGGCCAGTCCGAGCAGCCCCGGCGCCGCCGCGGCGGCGGGCTGGGCGGCCTGTTGGGGCGCGTCGTCGGGCAGTAGCGTCCGCCCCGACGAGCGATTAGAAGTGGGGGATGGCCGAAACCATCCCCCCTCCCCCAGCCGCCACCGAAAACACCCACTGCACGCCGGAGCAATATCAGGCGCTCTACGCCCGCTCGCTCGCCGATCCGGACGGCTTCTGGGCCGACCAGGCGGAGCGGATCGACTGGGTGAAGGCGCCGACCCGCATCGCCAACTGGTCCTACGATCCGGTCGATATCAAATGGTTTGAGGACGGCATTCTCAACCTTTGCTACAATTGCGTCGACCGGCATCTCGAGGCGCGTTCGGCGCAGACCGCGATCGTCTGGGAAGCCGACGCGCCCGGCGTCAGCCGCACCCTCACCTACGGCGAATTGCACGCCGAGGTGGTGCGGATGGCGAACAGCCTGAAGGCGCTCGGCGCCGGCAGGGGCGACCGGGTCACGCTCTATCTGCCGATGATCCCCGAAGCCGCGGTGGCGATGCTCGCCTGCGCGCGGATCGGCGCGGTTCACAGCGTCGTCTTCGGCGGCTTCTCGCCCGAGGCGCTGCACGGCCGCATCGAGGATTGCGCGAGCCGGCTCGTGATCACCGCCGACGGCGGCATGCGCGGCGGCAAGCTCGTCCCGCTCAAGGCCAATGTCGACGCGGCGATCGCCCGCGGCGCGGCGGTCAACGCCGTCATCGTCGTCCGCCATCTCGGCAACGCCATCGCCATGCAGGCGGGCCGCGACCATGACTATGACGAGATCGCCGCCACCGTCCCCGACGACTGCCCCTGCGAGGCGATGAACGCGGAGGACCCGCTCTTCATCCTTTATACCTCGGGCTCGACCGGCAAGCCCAAGGGCGTGCTCCACACGACCGGTGGCTATGCGGTGTGGACCGCGACCACCTTCCATTACGTCTTCGACTATCGCCCCGGCGAGCTTTTCTGGTGCACGGCCGATGTCGGCTGGGTGACCGGGCACAGCTACGTCGTCTACGGCCCGCTCGCCAACGGCGCGGCGACCCTGATGTTCGAGGGCGTGCCCAATTTCCCCGATTTCTCGCGCTTCTGGGACGTGGTCGAGCGCCACCAGGTCAATATCTTCTACACCGCGCCGACGGCGATCCGCGCGCTGATGCGCGAGGGCGAGGCGCCGGTGAAGAAGCACGACCGCTCCTCCATCCGCCTGCTCGGCACGGTCGGCGAGCCGATCAACCCCGAGGCGTGGCTCTGGTATTGGCGCGTGGTCGGCGAGGAACGCTGCGCGATCGTCGACACCTGGTGGCAGACCGAGACCGGCGGCATCATGATCACCACCCTGCCCGGCGCCCATAAGATGAAGCCGGGCTCGGCCGGGCGGCCCTTCTTCGGCATCGTCCCCGAGCTGATCGACCCGGACGGCGCGGTGATCGACGGCGCCACCTCCGGCAATCTGTGCATCGCCCGCTCCTGGCCCGGCCAGATGCGCGGCGTCTATGGCGATCGCGAGCGCTTCGTGCAGACCTATTTCAGCGCCTATCGCGGCAAATATTTCACCGGCGACGGCTGCCGCCGCGACGAGGATGGCTATTACTGGATCACCGGCCGGGTCGACGACGTCCTCAACATCTCCGGCCACCGGCTCGGCACGGCGGAGATCGAGAGCGCGCTCGTCAGCCACCCCCTCGTCGCCGAGGCCGCGGTGGTCGGTTACCCGCACGACATCAAGGGCCAGGGCATCTACTGCTACGTGACCCTGATCGCCGGCGAGGAGGGCAGCGCCGAGCTGGAGGCCGAGCTGAAGCGCCAGGTCCGCACCGAGATCAGCGCGATTGCGACGCCCGACCTGATCCACTTCACGCCGTCCTTGCCCAAGACCCGCTCGGGCAAGATCATGCGCCGCATCCTGAGGAAGATCGCCGAGAACGACTTCTCCAACCTCGGCGACACGAGCACGCTGGCCGAGCCGGCGCTGGTCGACAGCCTCATCGAAGGGCGGCGGAACCGGTAGCGGCGATGCTGGACCGGATCGGCATCACCGGCGCGCCCGGATGCGGCGTGACCACTTTGGGCAGGGCTCTGGCGGCCCGTCTCGGCGCGGTTCCTATCGACACGGACGACCATTATTGGGTCGACACCGATCCGCCCTACCGCGACAAACGCGATGTGCCCGAGCGGCTGCGGCGCATCGCCGCCGAGCAGGCGCGAACGGGACGATGGGTGATCTCCGGCACGCTGCAAGGCTGGGCGGAGAATGCCATGAAAGATGCGCAGCTGATCGTCTTTCTGGAGGCTCCGACCGAGATTCGCATGGAGCGGCTCCGGCGGCGCGAGCAGGGCCGGTTCGGCGACGCCCTGCTGCCGGGCGGGGCGATGCACGACATCCACCGCGCTTTCATCGAATGGGCGGCGCAATATGAAGAAGGCACGCAGGGCGGCCGCAGCCGGCCGAAGCACGAACGCTGGCTCGCCGGCCCCGAAATCCCCGTGCTGCGTCTCGACTCCACCCAGGCCACGGACCAGCTCGTGGCCCAGATCCTGCGGCGCAGCTGATGCGCGCGGCCCATTGCGGAGATCGCGCCCGAGCTTATGCTTGCGGGGGGTTGAGCCTGCAGCCCAGAACAGGACCGATGGACCCCTTCCACCTCCAAAGCGGCGCAATCCATTGCGAGGACGTTCCCCTCGAGCGCATCGCGCGCGAGGTCGGCACGCCGGCCTATGTCTATTCGACCGCGGGCATGCAGAGGCAGGCCAGGGCGCTCAAGGCCGCGCTGGCGCCCCTCGGCGATCCGCTGATCGCGTTCGCGGTCAAGGCCAATCCCAATAAAGCGGTGCTGGCGACGCTGGCGGCGGAAGGGCTCGGCGCGGACGTCGTCTCGGGCGGCGAATATCAACGCGCCCGCGCGGCCGGCATCGCGGCGGAGAAGATCGTCTTTTCCGGAGTCGGCAAGACCGAGGCGGAGATGAGGCTCGCTTTGAAAGGCGGGCTCTGCCAGTTCAACCTGGAGTCCGTGCCCGAGGCCGACATGCTGTCGCAAGTCGCGCGGTCGATGGGGCGGACCGCGCCGGTCGGCTTCCGGGTCAATCCCGACGTCGCGGCGGGAAGCCACGCGAAAATCTCGACCGGCGCAGCGCACAACAAGTTCGGCATATCGATCGACGACGCGCTCCAGGCCTATGCACGGGCCCGCGCTCTGCCTGGCCTCGAGATCGGGGGAGTTGCGGTCCACATCGGCAGCCAGCTCACCAGCCTCGCGCCGCTCGAAGCGGCGTTCGAAAAGATCGGCGCGCTGATCCGCATCCTGCGCGCGGACGGACACGAGATCCGCACCGCGGATCTCGGCGGCGGGCTCGGCGTGGCCTACGATCCGGCCGCGCCCGCGCCGCCGGCGCCAGAGGACTATGGCGCGATGGTGAGCCGAGTCGCCGGCGATTGGGGCGTAAGGCTGATCTTCGAGCCGGGCCGACTCGTCACCGGCAATGCCGGCGTCCTTCTCGCCCGCGTGATCCGGGTGAAGCCCGGGCCCGATCATCCGTTCGTGATCCTCGATGCGGCGATGAACGATCTTTTGCGGCCCAGCCTCTACGATGCCTGGCACGGGATCGAGGCGGTGGTGCCGGCGGGCGGGCGGATGATCGCGGACATTGTCGGGCCGATCTGCGAGACCGGCGACACCTTCGCTTTGGCACGCAGCATCGACCGCGTCGCGGAAGGCGAATTGATGATCATCCGCACCGCCGGCGCTTATGCCGCGACCATGGCCAGCACCTATAATTCGCGCCCCTTGCCGCCCGAGGTGCTGGTCAATGGCGATCAATGGGCATTGGTCCGCGAGCGGCAGGAGATCGAGGCGCTAATGGAGGCCGAGAGGATGCCGGCATGGCTCGGCCGATGACGAGGCTGGCGGCGGCTTTCGCGCTGATTCTCGCGCTCGCGCCGGTTCCGGCCACCGCTCAGGACAGCCTCCAGCAGCGCGTCGAATCGCGGCTTCGCGAGGCGGGCCCCGGCACCCGCTTCGGCCTCGTCGTCGCCACCGAGGACGGACGCGAGATCGTCGCGATCGCGCCCGACGAGCGCTTCATCCCCGCGTCGAACACCAAGATGTTCACCACCGCGGCCGCCTTCGCCACGCTCGGCGATCTCGACCGGCCCGACACGACCGGCGGCGCCGCGGTCCGGCTGGAACCGGCAGGCGGGTCCGTGCCGGACGTGGTGCTGGAAGGCCATGGCGACGCGCGCCTTTCCAGCGCCCCGGATTGCGCCGCCAATTGCCTCGCCGCGCTGGCCGACGCCGTGGCGGCGCGGACTCGCCGCGTCCGCAACATCATCGGCGACGACGGCTATTTCCCGAACCAGCGCTGGAGCCCGGGGATGAGCTGGAACAATATCGGCACCCGCTCCGGCACCGCAGTCTCCGCGCTCAGCCTCGACGACAACGAGGTGCCTTTGCGAGTCACGCCGACCGCGCCCGGGCAGCCGCCGACGCTCGCTCTCCCCTTTTATTTCACCGTCGACAATCGCGCCGTGACGGTCGCTGCGGGAGGCGCGACCAATCTCGATTTCGAGCGGATGCCGAACAGCATGATCGTCCGCCTGACCGGCACCATCGCGATGGGCGCCGAGCCCGAGCTGCTGCGCCTCGGCCTCGACGATCCCGCCCACTATGCCGCGTGGCGTCTCCGGACCCTGCTCGAGGCCCGCGGCGTTCGAGTCACCGGGGCGGTCTCGGTGCGCCACCGCTCGACGGAGCCCGCGCCGCGGCAGGAGCCGCTCGCCAATCTGGTCCCGCCGCCGCTCGGCGAGGACCTCGTCGTCATCAACAAGGTCAGCCAGAACCTTCATGCCGAGCTCATGCTCAGGCGCCTGGGCCGCGTGAACGGCACCGGCTCGATCGCGGACGGAATCGCGGTGGTGCGCTCGATGGTGGAGCGCGCCGGCCTGCGCCGCGCCGATTACGATTTCTCGGACGGCTCGGGCATGTCGACCTACAATCGCGTTGCGCCGCGCGGAGTCGTCCGCTTCCTGCGCTGGGCCGCCGCCCAGCCCTGGGGCGCCGCCTGGCGCGCGACCCTTGCCGTCGGCGGCGTCGACGGCACGCTCGCCCGCCGTTTCCGCGGCACCGCGCTCGAATCGCGGCTGTTCGCCAAGACTGGTGGGCTCAACGCCACCGCCGCCCTATCGGGCTATATGATCGCCCGGAGCGGCCGCACCCTCACCTTCTCGCTCTACGCCAACGACATCCCCGACGGCGCCAGCGCGACCGCGGCGATGGATGCGGCCCTGGTGCTGATCGCGGAGCAGAATTGAAGCGCCGGACGATTGCGGGACGCCCGTTCACCGGGTGGGGGTGACAGGCCCCATTTTTGGTGCCACGTACCGGCCTGAGGTTTTCGGGGGGAAATCAAAATGCTCGTTAAGACGTCTTTCAGGTCGGTCCTGGTTTCGGGAACCGCTTTCGCCGCGCTCGCCTGCGCATTCGCCGCGCCCGCATCGGCACAGGAATCGGACACGTCGGCGCTGCCGGCGGCGGACGCGCAGCCGCCCGAGGGCGATGGCAACACCGTCCTCGTCACGGGCTCGCGGATCAGGCAGGATCCGAACAACAGCGCCTTGCCGCTGCAGATCATCAACCTCCAGGAATTGCAGCGCAACTCGATCAGCAGCCCCGAGCAATTGCTGATGTACCTGCCCTCGAACGCCAGCGGCGCCGACAATCTCGCCTCCAATGCCGACGTCGTCTCCGGCGCCCAGCGCGGCACCAACGGCCTCTCCTCGGCCAATTTGCGCGGCCAGGGCAATGCGTCGACGCTCGTGCTGCTCAACAGTCGCCGGGTCGCCGCCCACGGCCTTTCGGGCTCGGCGGTCGACGTCAACCAGATCCCTTATGCCGCGCTGCAAAGAATCGAGGTGCTGAAGGACGGCGCCTCGGCGATTTACGGCACCGATGCGATCGGCGGCGTGATCAATTTCATCACGCGCACCGATTATGAGGGGGTGGGGGTCCAGAGCTTCGCCGACATGACCGAGCAGGGCGGCGGCAACATCTACCGGGTCTCGGGCATCGCCGGCTATGGCAATCTGAGCGAGCAGGGCTTCAACATCATGGGAGCGGTCTCCTATAGCTGGAACCGGATCCTGCGCGGCTCGGACCGCGATTTCGTCAACGGCAACCAGCCCAATCGCGGTCTCTCGATCGACACGCGTGGCCCGCCGATCGCGTCCGTGTTCAACATCGGCGCGAACGTCAACCAGACGCCGGCCGGCACATTGCTCACCGGCCTGACGCTGACGCTGCCCAACGGGGCGAACGGCGCCGCGGGCGGCATCAACATCCTCGATCTGCCCGGCGGCGCCGGCTGCGACTCGGTGGACGGCGGCATGGCCTATGACGAAGTCCTTTGGGCATTGCCGACGGCGCAATATGCCTGCTCATGGGATACCGGCCGCGCGGCGGTGATCCAGCAGCCGATCCAGACGCTCACTTATTTCGGCCGTGGTGTTGTCCGGATCGGCGGCGATCATATGCTCTCGCTCGAGATCACCGGGTCGGATGCGGATTCGTCCAAGCAATTCTCCGCCAACCAATATTCGGCCAGCGCCACGACCCTGCCCTGGGCCTATCCCCGCAACGCGCTGACTCAGGCCACCTACGATCAGGTGTTCAACGCGATCCGCGCCGCGTTCGACGTTCCCAGCAATCCGAACCGGGCCGCGCAGGTCGCGGCGCTCAACGCGCGTTTCGGGCTTCCGATCGCCGGCCGCTGGCGCTGCGTCGCGTGCGGGCCGCGCGAATATGAAACCAACACCAAGACCTTCCGCGCCGCGCTCGGCCTCGAGGGCTCGCTCTTTGCGGATTGGAATTATCGCGCCGGCGCGTCCTACGCGAGAAGCGAATCCTCGTCCGTGCTTGGGACCGGCTATCATTTCCGCGGCGTGCAGCTCACCAACAATCCCGCCACCGCCATCAACGACATCGGCGCCTACGACACTCGCGCGCCCACCGCGCCGGGCGCCGCGGGCCCGGGCATTATCGGCCTGATCAACGCGGGCATCCTCAATCCGTTCAGCGTCATCCAGACGCCGGAGGCGCTCGCCGGGCTCGAGGCGGTATCGGCCGAGGGCACCGTCCTCTACGGCGGCCGCTACCAGGTGCGCCAGTTCGATGGCTCGCTGTCCGGGTCGCTGTTCCACATCTGGGGCGGCGACGTCCAGCTCGCCGCCGGCGTCGACTATCGCCGCGAGAGCTACGAGTTCAACGGCTCGCCGGCCGCGGCCACGGGCACGCCGGACATCTTCAATGTGGCGTTCGACAACATCAACGCACTGACGCCGAAGCACCGCACGGTGAAGGCGGCTTATGCCGAGGCCCTGTTCCCGATCCTGCCCGAGCTCGACATCATCGTCGCCGGCAGGATCGACGATTATACCGGCTTCGGCAGCACCACCAATCCGAAGATCTCGTTCCGTTTCCGCCCGTGGGAGCCGATCATGTTCCGCGGCTCCTACGGGACTGGTTTCCGCGTCCCGACGTTCAATCAGATCTTCAACGGCGTGACGATATCGCCCAATCCGGGCAACACTTTGGTCGATCCGACTTTGTGCCCGACGGGCAACACCACCGGTCCGCAACCTGCCTGCGCCCCCATCACTCCCGAATCGGCGAGCGGAGGCAATCTGAACCTGGAGCCCGAAACCTCCGAGCAATATAGCCTCGGCGTGGTCATCCGGCCTTCGAACCGGTTCAGCTTTTCGGTCGACTATTGGCGTATCGCGGTCGACAACACGATCGGCACGATCACCATTCCGCAGCTGCTTGCGAACATCGCCGCTTTCCCCGACCGGATCGTGCGCACCAATGGCATCATCACCGGGGTCGATCTTCGAACGGGCAATTTCGGCTCGCGGCGGACCGAGGGGATCGACATCGCGCTGCGCGGCGAGGTGGATGGCCTGGGCGGCATCTTCAGCGCCGGCCTCGATGGAACCTATCTGCTCGACAAGCGCGAGAAGCTGCTGCCCAATCTGCCCTATTCGGATCTAGTCGGCATCTTCACGTTCACCGGCGACCTCGGCCTGCGCTGGAAGCACAACGCCTTCATCAGCTTCCGCAACGACGACTGGAACGTCACGTTCACGCAGATTTTCCGCAACGGCTACAGGAACTTCGCCTTGCCGGCCTCGGCGACGCGTCCCGATTACAACACGCGGGTGAACGACTATATCATCTACAATCTGTCGGTCAGCTATACCGGCTTCGCGCCCCATTTCCGGCTGACCGCTGGCGTCCGGAACCTGTTCGACCGCGATCCGCCCTTCGCGATCACCTATGACAGCAACACCGGCGCCGGCAGCTCCTGGGAACCGCGCGTCGCCGATCCGCGGGGCCGCTCGTTCACCCTGGCGGCGGAGGTCAGCTTCTGATCCGATACCGGCGGCACCGATAAAATTTCGGTGCCGCCGGGCGGGCCTTCCCCCCTCGACCCACTGCTGTAAAAGGCGCGCATGCAGATCGTCGCGGCGGACATTGGCGGCACCCATGCCCGCTTCGCGCTCGCCGAGCTTCGCCCCGGGGCCCGTGCCGAGATCGGCGAGATGCGCAAATATCGCACGCGCGAATATGTGGGACTGGGCGAGGCCTGGGCGCGGTTCGCGCGCGACAGCGGCGGCGCCTTGCCCCGCGCCGCGTCGCTGGCGGTGGCGGCGCCGATCGAGGGCGACGTGCTGACCTTCATGAATTCGGATTGGCGGATCGGCCGGCACGAGCTCGCGGACGCGCTCGGCCTCGACCGGCTGACCCTGCTCAACGATTTCGGCGCGGTCGCTCACGCCGTGTCGGTGATGGGCGCCGAGGATCTCGTCCCGCTCTGCGGAGAGGGCGACTTGCCCGCGCGGGGCGTCACCAGCGTGATCGGCCCCGGCACGGGCCTCGGCGTCTCGCTCCTCGACCGGCGCCACGAGCCGGTGAGCATCATCGAGACCGAGGCCGCCCATATCGGCTTCAGCCCGCTCGACCCGGAAGAGGAGGAGCTCGCCGACGCGCTGGTCGAACGCTATGGCCGCGCCTCCGTCGAGCGAATCGTCTCCGGCCCGGGCCTCACCGACATCTACCGCTTCCTCGGCGGCGGCGATTGGGATCCGGCCAAGGCGGGCGCGCTCTGGGACTCGGCGATAGGCGGCGCCGACCCGCTGGCGGCCAAGGCGCTCGCCATCCTCGTCCGCTGCTTCGGCGCCGCCGCCGGCGACATCGCGCTCGCCCATGGCGCGATGGGCGTCGCCATCACCGGCGGCCTCGCCAACCGCATCGCCGATCTGCTCAAGGGGCCCGCCTTCGCCGCCCGCTTCGCCGCCAAGGGCCGCTACCGCGAGCGCATGCTGCGCACCCCGGTCCGGCTGCTCACTTTTCCGGAGCCCGGCCTGCTCGGCGCGGCTATTGCGTTCGAGCGGGAGTGGCCGACGCCCTGAGGGCGATGGGGGCGATGGGGGCGAAAGCGGCGGTCAACCCCGCGGCCAGCGCCAGCGAGGCCGAGACGTCGCTCAGATAATGGACATGATCGAAGATCCGGGCCAGCGCGATGAACAGGGTCGGGATCGCCCAGAGCGGCGTCAGGCGCGGGACGAGCAGCATCAGCGGGAAGAACAGGCCCGCATAGGATGCAGCATGGCCGGACGGAAAGGAATCCGAGCCCGCATACCAGGTGTCGATGCCGCCGGCCTGAAAAGGGCGGAGCCGGCCGAACGGCGGCTTGGCGCGCTCTGCGACCGTCGCCGTCACCAGCTGCACCGCGCCGACATAGAAGACGAGCCAGCCGGCGGCGCGGGTCCTCCGCATCGCCAGCAGCAGGCCGGCGGCTGCGAGCAGGATCATGCCGAGCAAATAGGTCGACAGCCCCTTCAGCGTGACGAGATCGAGAAGTGCCGTCCCCCGGTCCCAGAGCGTGTCGTCGTCGGGCAGCGCCGCCGTCCAGCGCACCACCGCCCCGTCCAGGCCGAGCAGCCCGGCGGCCGCGATCAGGGCGAAAGCAAGCGCCGCCCACCAGAAAAGACGCGGCGGGGCCCGTCCCTCGATCACCTAGCGCGGCGCCATCCGGATCGCGCCGTCGAGCCTCACATATTCTCCGTTGAGATAGGTGTTCTCCGCCATGAACACCGCGAGGCGCGCATATTCGTCGGGCTGGCCGAGCCGCTTCGGGAACGGCACCTGCGCCGCCAGCGCGTCCTTCACCTGCTGCGGCATCATCGCCACCATCGGCGTCTCGAACACGCCCGGCAGGATGGTGTTGACCCTGATCCCCTCGCCCATCAGGTCGCGGGCGATGGGGAGCGCCATGCCGAGCACGCCGGCCTTGGACGCCGAATAGGCCGCCTGGCCGATCTGCCCGTCCTGGGCGGCGACCGAGGCAGTGTTGACGATCAGGCCTTTCTCGCCGTCCACGAGCGGCTCGAGATCAGCCATTCCGGCGGCCGAGGCGGCGAGCACGCGGAAGCTGCCGATCAAATTGATCTGGATGACCAGCTCGAATTGGTGGACCGGGTAGCGGCGGACCTCGCCGGTGGTCTTGTCGCGGCCGACGGTCTTCATCGCATTGGCGACGCCCGCGCAATTGATGCAGATCCGCTCCTGCCCATGCGCCTCGCGCGCTTTGGCGAAGCCGGCGTCCACGGCTTCGTCCGAAGTCACGTCCACCTCGCAGAAGACGCCGCCAATCTCGCCGGCGACCGTCTCGCCGCGCCCGGCGTCTCGATCGAAGATGGCGACCCTGACGCCCTTGGCCGCAAGCGCCCGCGCCGTCGCCTCGCCAAGGCCCGAAGCGCCGCCGGTCACCACCGCGGCGATGTTGCTGTCGAGTTTCATCTGCTGCTCCCTGTCCCGTTGCGGCGCTCCTAGAGGGAAGGACCGCGCTCCGTCTAGGCCAAGGGGGCGAATCGGGCTATGACCCGGGCATGACGGAACGACAGACCTTCGATTTCATCATGATCAAGCCGTCGCACTATGACGATGACGGCTATCCGATCGTCTGGTGGCGGACGATCCTGCCCTCCAACTCGCTGGCGGCCCTCAACGGGCTGGCGCGCGATGCGGCGCAGCGCCAGGTGCTGGGGGCCGACGTCGACTTCAACCTGGTGCCGATCGACGAATGCAACCAGCATGTCGTCCCGGCGAAGATCATCCGGGAGATCCGCAAGCGCGGCTCGAAGGCGCTGATCGGGCTGGTCGGCGTGCAATCCAACCAGTTCCATCACGCGCTCGACCTCGCCCGCGAGTTCCGCGCGGCGGGCCTGGCCGTCGTGATCGGCGGCTTCCACGTCTCCGGCTGCCTGTCGATGCTGAAGGAGATCCCGCCCGAGATCCAGGAGGCGCTCGACATGGGCTGCTCGCTGTTCGCCGGCGAGTGCGAGGAAGGCCGGCTCGACAGCCTGTTCGAGGACGCCTGGAACGACCGGCTGCAGCCGATCTACAATTACCTCAAGGACCTGCCGAGCATCGCCGGCGTGCCCTTCCCCTGGATGCCGAAGGAATCGCTGCAGCGGAACAGCGGCCAATGGTCGAGCTTCGACCTCGGCCGCGGCTGCCCCTTCCAGTGCAGCTTCTGCACGATCATCAACGTCCAGGGCAGGAAGAGCCGCTTCCGCACCGCCGACGATCTCGAGGCGATCATCCGCGAGAATCTGGCGCAGGGGATCAAGGCCTTCTTCATCACCGACGACAATCTCGCCCGCAACCGGGACTGGGAGAGCTTCTTCGACCGGCTGATCAAGCTCAGGGAGGAGGAAGGGCTCAAGGCCAATCTCACCATCCAGGTCGACACGCTCTGCCACCGGATCCCGAATTTCATCGACAAGGCCAAGCGCGCCGGCGTGATGCGCGCCTTCGTCGGCCTGGAGAACATCAACCCGGACAATCTGCTCGCCGCCAACAAGCGCCAGAACAAGATCACCGAATATCGCCACCTCTTCCAGCAATGGCACGAGCGCGGCGTCTTCACGCTCGCCGGCTACATATTGGGCTTCCCCGGCGACACCAAGGAATCGATCCTGCGCGACATCGAGATCATCAAGCGCGAGCTGCCCGTCGACATCCTCGAATTCTTCTTCCTGACCCCGCTGCCGGGCTCGGAGGACCATAAGAAATTGCACGAGGCGGGCGCCTGGATGGACCCCGACCTCAACAAATACGACCTCCACCACCGTGTCTCGCACCATGGCAAGATGTCCGACGCGGAGTGGGAGGAGGCCTATAAGGCCGCCTGGGACGCCTATTTCACCTGGGAGCATATGGAGACGGTCACCCGCCGCCATGCCCGGATCGAGGGCGGCCGGCCGAAGAAGGCGCTGCAATATCTGATCGAGTTCCGCCTGCTCTACGAGAATGAGGGCGTGCACACGCTGGAAGGCGGAGTCGTCCGAAGGAAGCGCCGCAAGTCGCGCCGGCCCACTTTGCCGCTCGAGCCCGCTTGGCTCTTCTATCCCAAATTCGCCTATGAGAGCCTGCGCAAGGGATGGAATTACTGGCGCGGCTTTGCCAAGGCCAAGCGCCTGCTGAAACGCGTGGTCGAGGATCCGGCGCGATGGGAGTATAGCGACCTCGCCACCCGACCGCTGGGCCATAACGAGCTCGAATCGCTCGACCTCTTCCACGAGACCCGCGGCGGCGCCGAGGCGGTCGAGAAGCAGCACCGGCAGGACGCGCGGATCGACGCCGTGAAGGCCACGCAGGCGTCGGCGGCGGCGTAGCGGGCGATGGAGGCCGGCGCGGGCATGAGCCGCCGGACGAAAATCCTGATCGCCTTGGCCGTCGGCCTCGCCATTCTCCTGATCGGCGTCGCCGTGTCGGTGCGCCTCGGCGATACAACGCGTGACGAGATCGCGGCCAAACTCGAGACCGATCCGACGAGCCGGGAGTGGGTGGCGGCGTTGCGCACATATTATCCTAATGAATATAGAGACTTGATCGATCGAGTGGGCGCGGCGTCCCTCGCCGGATTGGACGCCAGGCTTCGCGCGCAACAGAGCTTCATGGACGATTTCCTGGCTCGCAGGATCGATGCGATCGTCAGCGTTCCCGATGCGCAACTGCTCGAAATCGCGTCCGCCAAGGCCGAGGCGTTGCGCAGGGATCGCGACTGCAACCCCACGGCCGTCACCCCTGGAGACAGGTGGACGGCCCCGGCGATCGCACAAAGCCGGGTGACGGCTCTGGAGATCGCGGCCGCCCATGCCGGGGAGGCAAGCGGGCGCCGCCCGCGCCGGCGCTGGAGCCCGGCCGACTACGAGGCCTTGCGCGCGAGGATGGAGGCGGCGGATCCGGAGCTCACGCGCGCAACCCTCGCGACACCGGAGCTCGAGTGCCGGTACGACCTCCTCAAGTATCAGGCCATGACGGAGCTGCCGCCAGCGCTCGGCGCGGTGATCGTGGCCGAATTCATCCGGGTGGTGGACGCTGCGCGCTAGCTTGGCACCAGGGCGCCGGACGCGCTATGGCCGCCTGAAGCGAGGCAGGACGACATGGCGAACAATCCCTTCACCCACCATCCCAGAGAGGTCGGCGAGAGCTACGGCCATCATTTCGTCAACGCCTCGGCCTTCGGCTTGAGGATGCTGTGGGGCGGGATCGCCGTGCTGATCCACGCCGTCTTCCCCTTCCTGTTCGTGAAGACCGGCAGCCACACGATGGACAAGTTGCACCGCCGCATGACCGGCCGCGCCCACAAGGCCGACTGGGAACGCGACCCGATCATCTAGGCCAAGCGTGGCGGCTTTCCTCATTTCACTCGCGCTCGCGACGGCTGGACCGGCCGACGAGCCCGTCCCGATCCTCGTCGGCGGCGAAGGCCCGGCCTGCCGCGTCGTCATTCAGGGGCAGCGTTATGCGTTGGCGGCCGACGAGACGCGGATCGCGGCTCATTTCGGGTCGCTGAAGCGGCGCCATCGCCGCGCGCGGCTCGTCCTGGTCGAGCCCGACACGCCCTATCGTTGCGTCGGCGGCGTCATCTTTCAAGCGCAACGGGCCGGCCTTCCACTCGGCTTCGTCGCGGCGCCGCCGCCGGCGAGCCGCTGAATGTCGGCGCTGTTCCGATTGTGACGCGCGCTTTATGCGGCTAGGCCGTGGGCTAAGCGAGGAGAGCTTATGAAACGCATATTGTTGCTTGGCGCGGCGCTGATCGCGATCCCGCTCGCCGCCGCCGCGCAGAACGAGGCCGCGCCGGCCGCGCCGACGACGCCCGAGGAGTATCACCACGCGCGCGAGATCGGGATGGGCGAGGGCCGGCGCAATTTCGCTGCGCTCAAGCAGGCGGCGGATTCGGGCGGCGACCTGGCCGCGCTCGCGCCGCGCATCCAATCGCTGATCGCCTGGTCGGACGAGCTGCCGACCCTGTTCCCCGAGGGAAGCGTAGCGGGGGATGCCCGGCCGGAAATATGGTCGAACCCCGCAGGCTTCGCCGCGGCGGCGCAGCGCTTCCAGGCCGCGACGCGAGCCCTCGCCGCCCCGGCCGCGGCCGGCGATCGCCCCGCTTTCCTGACCGCCTGGACCGCGGTCCGCGGCGCCTGCGGCGGCTGCCACGCCGATTACAAAAGCGACTAGACCTCCGTCATTCCAGCGAAAGCTGGAATCTCGCTGTCTTTGGGCGGTCGGGAAAGAAGAAGGGGGATTCCAGCTTTCGCTGGAATGACGGCTGCCTGCTCAGAGCTTCAGCTTCCGCCGATCCGCCAGCACCGCCCTGGCGGCATTGTGCCCGGGCGCGCCGGTGACGCCGCCGCCGGGATGGGCGCCGGCGCCGCAGAGGTAGAGGCCCTTCAAGGGCATTCGGTAATCGGCGTGGCCGAGCATCGGCCGGTTCGAGAAGAGCTGGTCGAGGCCCATCTTGCCGTGGAAGATGTCGCCGCCGATCAGGCCGAAGCGCCGCTCCAGATCGAGCGGTGAGAGCGCGAGCCGGCCGATGACGAGGTCCTTGAAGCCCGGCGCATAGCGATCGACATGGGCGATGACATGGTCCGCCGCCTCGTCGCGGCGCGAGTCCCAGCCGCCTTCCACCGCGAAGGGGAAATGCTGGCAGAACAGGCTGGCGACATGCCGGCCGGCGGGCGCGAGGCTGTCGTCGAGCGTCGAGGGGATCAGCATCTCGACCACCGGCTCGCGGGACCAGCCCTCGGTCCGCGCCGTGAGATAGGCGCGGTCCATATAGGAGAGCGAGGGCGCGGTGATGATGCCCGCGGTGAGATGGTCGCCCGGCTCGGGCAGCGAGGTGAAGCGCGGCAGATCTGAGAGCGCGACGTTCATCCGGAAGGTCGCCGATTCGCTCGCCCAATGCGCCATCCGCCGGGCGCTGTCCCCGTCGATGGCGCCGTCCGGGAGCAGCTCGGTGAACAGGCGCTTGGGGTGCACGCCCGAGACGACGGCCTTGGCCCTATACGCCTTGCCGCCGGCAACCACGCCCACCGCCTTGCCGCCTTCGACGATGATCTCGCCGACCGGCGTGTCGAGGATGATCTCGACGCCTTCTTCCCGCGCGGCCTTGGCCATCGCCTGCGTGATCGCGCCCATGCCGCCGATCGCATGGCCCCAGGCGCCCTCGACGCCCGCCGCCTCGCCGAAGACATGGTGGAGGAGAACGTAGGCCGAGCCCGGCGCATAGGGGCTGGCATAATGGCCGACGACGGCGTCGAAGCCGAACAGGGCCTGGACCAGCTCGTGGCCGAAATAGCGCTGGAGCACGTCGGCCGCCGATTTGGTGAAGAAATCGACGAGGTGGCGCTGCTCCTCAAGGCTCAGCCGGTTGACGCCCGCGCCGAGCTTCAGCAGCGCCACGATGTCGCCCAGGCCCCCGCCGGCATTGGGCGGCGCCTGCAGCAGCCATTGGCGAAGCACCCCCACCACCTTGTTCAGGGCGGCCGAATAAGCGTCGTAATTTTCCGCGTCGGCCGGCGAATGGCGGGCGATCTCGCTTTTGGTCAGCCCATTGCGGCCGGAGAGCAGATAGTCCGGGCCCAGCGTCGGCAGGAAATTGTCGATCTTCCTGAGCACGACCTTGAGCCCGTGCTGGTAGAGCCGCATGTCGCGGATCACCTTGGGGTTGAGCAGGCTGACCGTGTAGGCGGCGGTCGAATTGCGGAAGCCGGGATGGAATTCCTCGGTCACCGCCGCGCCGCCGACCACGGAGCGGGATTCGACCATCGTCACCTTGAGCCCGCGCTCCGCCAGATAGAAGCCGCAGGCCAGGGCATTATGCCCCGCGCCGACGATCACGATATCCGATTGTGCCTTCACGTCATTCCCCGCCAGCCCGCCGGCGCCCTCCTGTCACCAAATCCGGGCCGGCGCCAGACGGCGGCACTTTCTTCCTGCGCAGCACCAGATAGAGCGCGCCGGCGCCGCCGTGGCGGGGATGCGCGTTCCTGACCGCGGCGATGTCTGCGGCGTGGCGCGAGGCCGCCAGCCAGTCGCCGACCGCGGCGCGGATCCGGCCGCGCTTGCCCGAGCCGTCCGACGGCGGCTTGCCGGTGATCAGCAGCAGCAGGCGGGCGCCGTCGGCGATCGCCTGCTCGAGCCTGCGGTCGAGCAGGTCCCAGGCATTGGCGAGATTATGGCCGTGAAGATCGAGGCTGCGGTCGGGCGCGGCCAGCCCGCGCGACAGCCGCCGGTCCCAGCTCCCGTCGAGCGTCGTGCCGGGCACGGCTTTCCGCGCCGGCGCTGGCGCGGGTGTCGCTTTCGGTCGAGCGATGACGGGTGGTGGCGTCCCCTCGGGCTCGAGCGGCAACGGCGCGCCGTGCAGCGGCCTTACGCTTTCGACGACCCGGCGCCAGAGCGCATTTTCCTCAGCGCTGAGCCGGCGCGGCACGGGCGCGGATCCTCTCGAGCGCGCCGCGCGGCAGCAGGATCCAGGCCCGGCCGCGCGACGTCATGCCCCCGGCGATGGACGCGGCGTCGGGCCCGGCGCCCCAGAAGGTGTCGAAGCGGTTGGAGCCGCGGATCGCGCCGCCCGTATCCTGCGCGATCCACAGGCCGTAGGCGCGGGGATTGTCCATGCCCCACATGAAGATCGGCGCGCCCAGCGGCACGAAGCTGGGATCGGTCGCGACCGAGGCATGGGCGGTGACCGGAACGCCGAGCGCGCCGAGCGGCCCGGCCCCGGTCAGCTCGCGGAAGAAGACGTAGCTCGGGTTTTCGCGCATCAAGGCGCGGCCCGCTTCGGGATTGGCATGCAGCCACTCGACGATCTTCTGCATGGTGACCGGCGGCGCGACGATCCCGCGCTCGCGCAGCAGCCTGCCGATCGGGACATAGCCATGCCCGTTCTGGCTGGCATAGCCGATTCGCATCACCCCGCCGTCGGGCAGCCTCAGCCGCCCAGAGCCCTGGATCTGGAGGAAGAACAGGTCGACCGGATCGGCCGCCCAGCCGATCTCCAGCCCGCGCCCGGCGAGGACGCCTTCTTCGATCTCGGTGCGGCTGTGATAGCGGACGTAGGCGCCGCTGGCGTCGAGGCGGCCCCTGCCCCCGCTCCCGGTCCCTGGATTGTTGTCGAGCAGATCGGGCGGGCGGGCGTAGACCGGCGTCTCATAGCCGGGCGCCCGAATTCGCGAACCCCTGATCTCGGGCTCGTAATAGCCGGTGGCGAAGGCGACGCCGTCGCCGACTTCGACGATTTCGAATTGGGTCGTGAAGAAATCGACCGTCGCGGCCGGCGGCCGGTCGAGGACGACCTGGGCGCAGGCCTCGCGCCAATCCTCGGGCCGGGTCAGGCCGCTGACGTCGCGGCGGCGCAGCAGAGCGGGGCAGGAAATCCGGAAGGCGGCATAAGCGCGCGCCGCCTGTTCCGGATCGAGCGCGAGCCGCGGCGGGCCGGCGCGGACCCCGGCCTCGAGCGCATTATTGCCCAACTGCGCTGGAGTGACCACGGGCGCCGGCTGGGGACTGGGGAGCGGCCGCGGCGTCGGCCGAGGCATGGGCACCGGAAGTGGCGCCGGAGCGGGCGGCGCGGTGCGCGGCGGCGGGGTCGTGCGCGCGCATCCGGCCAGCGCCAGCATCGCCAACAGGGGAAAAGCGCGGCTCATCGCGCCGGCGCTCAGGCGGCTTCTTCGGTCTCGACGAGGCGCCAATTGGGGTCGCGGCTCTTGAGGTCGCGCTGGAAGGTCCAGATGTCGTTGGCGGGCACGGCGTCGCTCATCGAGCCGCCGACCAGGACGCCGTCCTTGTTGCGGGTGATCGCGGCGACGAAGGCGTCGAAGCGGACCTCGATCTCGGCGAACTTGCCGTTCAGCCGCGCATCCTCGATTGCCGCGCGCTCGATCGCGACCAGCCGGTTGTCGAGGACGTGGCCGGCGGCCTCGCGCTCGTCGATCGCCGTCTCGAACGCCTTGCGGACCTTGTCGCCGGCGAGGAAGGCAAGCTCGGCGCGGTCGCCCTTCCAGAAGGCCTCGAGCACCATCCGATAGGCGGCCTGCGCGCCTTCGATGAAGCGGGCGACGTCGAAATTGGGATCGGCGGCGATGACCGCACGAATGCCCGAAGCGGCGCCCTGCTCATAAGCGAAGCCGGTCGGCTCGGCGGAATTGGCGCTGACGTCGGCGGCGACCTGGGCCCGAGGCTTCTCGGCCGTCGGCTCGGGCCGGATCACCGGCTGCTGCTCGTGGCCGGTCCTGGTGCCGAGCACGGCATAGAGCCTGAGGCCAACGAACAAGGCGATCATGGCCAAGAGGACGATCTCGACGGTCAACCAAATTCTCCCGGGGACGCTGGAGACCCTACATAGGCGCGAACCCCTTGCGATTCAAATAAGCATATTCCGCAACCTTTGCGGAGGCCGCATGTTGCGCGCGAGATACGCGCCTGCTACCCGCCCGCACGACCGGCGCCCCCTTTGGTGCCTCTCCTTTGCCACCCAGAATCGAAAGACGACAACCATGGCCGAAGACGCGCTCGCCCCCGACTCCAACGAACTTGCCTCCAACGGCAATGACAGCCAGCCGCAGGTCGGCGTGCTCGCCCAATATGTGAAGGACCTGTCCTTCGAGAATCCGAACGCGCCGGCCGTCTATCAATGGCAGGGCCAGCCGCAGATGGACGTCCAGTTCAACATCGGCACCCAGCCCGTCGGCCAGGACGTGCACGAGGTCGTGCTCAAGGTCGAGATCGAGGCCAAGGGCAATGAGGGCGTCGCCTTCAGGATCGAGCTTCTCTATGCGGGCCTGTTCGCGCTCCGCAACATCCCGGCCGAGCAGCTCCAGCCCTTCCTCCTCGCCGAAGCGCCGCGGCTGCTCTTCCCCTTCGCCCGCAGGCTCATCGCCGACGCCTCGATCGACGGCGGCTTTCCGCCGCTGCTGCTCGACCCGATCGATTTCGCCGGCCTCTATTTGCAGAGCGCCGCGCAGCAGGGCGGCGAAGGCGGCGAGGGCGGCGGCGGCCCGGTTCCGGACGAGACGGGCCAGGCCTGACCTGTCCCCAATGTTCACGCGGAGATCATAACCCCCTCCGTTCGCCCTGAGCCTGTCGAAGGGCCTTCCTTTCCATTGGTTGTTGGAAGAATAGGAAGGGGGGCTTCGGCAGGCTCAGCCCGAACGGCTGTGGTGTCCGCTAAGTTGGGAGGGGAATAAGCATTTGAGTCTCGTCCGATCTTTCTCCTCGATCGGAATCCTCACCCTGGTCAGCCGGGCGCTTGGCTTCGTTCGCGACATGCTGATGGCGCGCTTCCTTGGCGCCGGCTTCGCCTCCGACGCCTTCCTGATCGCCTTCCGCCTGCCCAACATGTTCCGCGCCCTCTTCGCCGAGGGGGCGTTCGCCTCGGCCTTCGTGCCTTCGTTCAACCGCAAGGTCGGCGAGGATGGGGGCAAGCTCGACCGGGCGCTCAGGTTCAGCGAGGATGCGCTCGCCATCCTCCTCCCCTTCCTGATCCTGTTCACCGGCCTCTTGATGCTGCTCGCCGGGCCCGCCGTCCTTTTGCTCTCGGGCGGGTTCAACGACGTCACCCCGGCGCAATTCTCCTTCGCCACCGAGCTCGCCCGGATCACCTTCCCCTATCTCCTGTTCATCTCACTGGTCTCCTTGCTCGGCGGCATCCTCAATTCGCTCGGCCGCTTCTGGGTCAACGCGGCGGCGCCGATCCTGCTCAACCTCACCCTGATCGTCGCCTTGCTCTTCTTCCACGGGCCCGACGATGAAGGCACCGCGCGGGCCCAGGCCTGGGGCGTCACTATTTCGGGCGTGCTCCAGTTCCTCTGGCTGTGGCTCGCCTGCCGCCGCGCCGGCGTGAAGCTGAAGCTGCGCCTGCCCCGGCTCAACGACGATGTGAAGCGGCTGCTGAAGCTGATCTGGCCGGCCGCGGCGGGCGCGGGCGCGATGCAGATCAACCTCGTCGTCTCGACCATGCTCGCCGCCCGCTTCCTGCCCGAAGGCTCGGTCTCCTACATTTATTATGCCGACCGGCTGAACCAGCTGCCTTTGGGCCTGGTCGGCATCGGCCTCGGCACCGTGCTCCTGCCCACCATCGCCCGAATGCTCGCGGGCGGCGACGATCGGGGCGCGATCGATTTCCAGAAGAAGGGGCTGCAGCTCGCGCTCTTCCTCACCCTCCCGGCCACCGCCGCGCTCATCGTCAGCGCCGAGCCGATCATCCGCGGCCTGCTGCAATATGGCGCCTTCACCGAGGGCGACACGATCGCCACCGCCTGGGCGCTCGCCGCTTTCTCGGTGGGCCTGCCAGCCTACATCCTGATCAAGGTGCTGACCCCTGGCTTCCACGCCCGCTCGGACATGAAGGCGCCGCTCAAATTCGCGCTCGTCGCGATCGCGGTGAACCTGATCCTCAACCTCATCCTGATCTGGCCGCTCGCCCATATCGGCCCGCCGCTCGCCACCGCCATCGCCTCCTGGGTCAACGTCACCTTGCTCTATCTCAGCTTGAGGAAGCGCGGCCATTTCGAAATGGACAAGAAGCTCTCCAGCCATATCGTCAGGCTCGCGCTTGCGGCTCTGCTGATGGCGGGCGCGCTGGCCGCGATCAACCCGCTCGTCCGCCCGCTGCTGGCCGGCAATTTCGAGCTTCGAGTCACCGGCCTCGCGCTTCTGGTCGGCGGCGGCTTCATCGTTTATGCGGTCGCGGTCTTCCTCACCCGCGCTTATTCGCTCAGCGAGCTCAAGGCGTTCCTCAGGCGCAAACCGAAAGGGCCGAAAGTCTGATGCGTGTGGTCTCCGGCATCCAGCCGACCGGCAATCTCCACCTCGGCAATTATCTCGGCGCGATCAAGCGCTGGGTGAAGCTCCAGGACGAGGTGGAATGCCTGATCTTCCTCGCCGATCTCCACGCGCTGACCGTCTACAACGATCCCGCCGAGCTGCGCGCCAACGTCCATGCCATGGCCGCGGCGCTGATCGCCTGCGGCATCGATCCGGACAAGGCCCTGCTCTTCAACCACGCCCGCGTCCCCGCCCATCCCGAAATGGCCTGGATCCTCTCCTGCACGGCGCGGATGGGCTGGATGAACCGGATGACCCAGTTCAAGGAGAAGGCCGGCAAGAACCGCGAGGGCTCCTCGGTCGGCCTGTTCGCCTATCCCATACTCCAGGCCGCCGACGTCCTCCTCTACCAGGCGACCCACGTCCCGGTCGGCGAGGACCAGAAGCAGCATGTCGAGCTGATGCGCGACATCGCGCTCAAATTTAACACCGATTACGACGTCGACCTGTTCACCATCCCCGAGCCCCTGATCGGCGAGACCGCGGCCCGGATCATGTCCCTGCGCGACGGCAACGCCAAGATGGGCAAGTCCGACCCCTCGGACATGAGCCGCATCAACCTCAACGACGACAGCGACACCATCGCCCAGAAGATCAGGAAGGCGAAGACCGACGCCGAGCCTTTGCCCGACACGCTCGACGCGCTGAAGGGCCGGTCCGAGGCGCTCAACCTGGTCACCATCTACGCGGCGCTCACCGACCGGACGGCGCAGTCAGTGGTCGAGGAATTCGCAGGCAAAGGCTTCGGCACCTTCAAGCCGGCGCTCGCGGACCTGCTGGTCGAAACCCTCGCCCCGATCCGCGCCAAGCTGAAGGATTTCGAGGCTGACCCGGCGGCGCTGGAGGCGATATTGGCGAAGGGCTCGGCCAAGGCGGCGGCGCTGGCGGCCCCGACGCTGGAGGGGGCGTACCGGGCGCTGGGGCTGCCGCGCTGACAGCTAAATTATTCGACCTCAGCCGCGCGCTTTTCGGCTCGTTAGAAACAACTTCTCTAAGCCAGAGACTGGCTTGCCGAGCGCCTGTCTTCTCCTGATGTTCTGCTCCAGCTGCGCCTCAGATCGTTCCCGATCATGTTGCTCAGAGCGCCCATGAAGCTCTCGCCTTTTCTTGGTCCGCTCGGCTTCCTTGCGAGCGCACTCTGGTGGCGAAACCCATCGAGAGGGTTGCGTCAGTTCCGGAACCTCGACCACCGCGCCAGGATCAGGCCGATATTGATCGGCTTTGTCCCAATCGCGTTTAGTCACTCCGGCTTCTCCACCAATTCCAGGACAGTGCACTTAATCGCCGATCATGCCGCCTTCGTTCGCGCGCGTGTCATGTCGCCGCGCCCGGCGAGCAGGCCGGCGATCGAGATGTCTTCGTCAAGCTCCTCCTAGTGAAGGCCACTCGGGCTGATGCTGACCTGTGCGCGCGCCTCCGGCGAGCCGTGAAGCAATCGGGGGTACCAGGCGAGCGGGATGCCAAGGGTGCGGCCGTCGTCGAGCTCGACCCACATCTGGGCGTCGTCGAACCGGACATCGGTGGCTCTAACTGAAATGGTCATTCCATGCCTCTTCTATCTCTTCTCGGCGCTCTTCGATGATACCCTGAAGCAGTTTCAATATCCTGGCGTTGAAGCCGCGATTTTAAGCGACCTCGACCTCCGGAAAAAGCCAGAACTTAGCGTCGGCATTGTCCTTGACGACGTGGATGTGGACAGGCTCTCGCGGGTCGCCTTCATCGGAGAAGAAGTGGAAACGAAAGCCCTTCCAGCGGAACACAACGGGCATTCGGCTTCCCCTCTCCCAACCCCTCGCACCAGCACGGCAGCCGGATCATAGCCCATTCGACGGCGCCCCCCAACCAAAGCCGATTGTTGGATACATGTAGGATTTGCCCTGCCAGACTTGCCGCGACTCGGGCCCTGCCCGCGTCCCGCTCTTTCAGATCGTCCGCCACCCTCGATCCGCTCCGGCATCGGTTCCATCGGCGCGCCCCGCCTGGCGCTTCAAAGGTGTGACGCTCTTGCGAGCACGGCATAGCTGCGTGCCGGCCATGGCCAGTGCGAACATTGGGACCATTCGCCGGCCGGCCAATGCCGGGCCGTCTGCGGGAGGGTCGCGAAATCGCTCCTTCACCTGCGGTTCAGCGGAACTTTGCGAAACGAGGCAAGTTGTTCTATATTCAGGACAAAGCTTCGTCCGCTCGAAGGCAGATCCGACCGAAAAAGCGCCCGTACCGAAAGGCTTGGCCCATGTCCCTCAAGAAGAAAATCCTGACGCTCGCCGCGACCGGCGCGCTGCTTGCGCTCGGCGCCTGCACCACAGGCCTGTCGACCCGGGTCTCCCGCTTCCAGGCGATGCCCGCGCCGCAGGGCCAGAGCTTCGTCATCCGCGCCGAGGACCGGGCCAAGAATGGCGGGCTCGAATTCTCCCAATATGCCGATCACGTCCGCCGCAACCTGGTCGCTTTGGGCTATAGCGAGGCGCGCTCGGAGGCCGACGCGACGCTGATCGTCACCCTGGATTACGGCGTCGACCAGGGTCGCGAGCGGGTGGTCGCCTCGCCCGATCCGTGGGGCGATCCGTGGTGGGGCTGGAGCGGCCGCTATCGCGGCTTCGGCTACCGGCCTTATTACAGCCGCTTCGGCTATTACGGCCGCCGCAGCCCCTTCTACTGGGGCTGGCACGATCCCTTCTGGGGCGGCGGCTACGACGTCTCCAGCTACACGGTCTATACCGGCCAGCTCGATCTCGACATCCGCCGCGCCAGCGACGGCCAGTCGGTGTTCGAAGGCCATGCCGAGGCCCGCTCCAACACCAACGAGCTGCCGGCGATCGTGCCCAACCTGATCGAGGCGATGTTCACCGGCTTCCCCGGCAATAATGGCGAGACGGTGCGGATCACCGTGATGCCGGAGCGCGAGCAGGGCCGCCGCTAGCGCCGACGGGGACAGTTACTCGTAACTGTCCCCATTCAGGCCTCAGCTCTCCAGCTGCCTGGTCAGCAGGCGGATGTCGGAATCGAGCTCCGGATCCTGGGCGCGCAGCTTCTCGATCTGCTTGACCGCGTGGATCACCGTCGTGTGGTCGCGGCCGCCGAAGCGCCGGCCGATCTCGGGCAGCGAGCGCGGGGTCAGCTGCTTGGAGAGGTACATCGCCACCTGGCGCGGCCTGGCGACCTCGCGGGCGCGGCGCGCGCTGGTCATTTCGGCCTTGCGGATCCTATAATGGTCGGAGACGCGGGTCTGGATCTCGTCGATCGAGATCCGCCGCTGGTTGGCGCGCAGGATGTTGGCCAGCACCTCGCCGACGAAGTCGAGGTCGATGGCGCGGTTCTGCATCGTCGCATAGGCGGCGATCCGGTTGAGCGCCCCTTCGAGTTCGCGCACGTTGGAGCTGATCCGCTTGGCGAGGAACATCACCACGTCCTCGGGCACCGAGATGCCGGGAAGCTGCTCGAGCTTCTTGGTGATGATGTTGAGCCGAAGCTCGAGATCGGCGGCGTTGATGTCGGCGACCAGGCCCCAGCTGAGGCGCGAGAGGATGCGCGGCTCGATCCCGTCCAGGTCCTGCGGCGCGCGGTCCGAGCTGATCGCGAGGCGCCGGCCGGCCGAGATGATCTCGTTCATCGTGTGGAAGAATTCTTCCTGGGTCGATTCCTTGCCGGCGATGAACTGGACGTCGTCGATCATCAGCAGGTCCGCCGAGCGCAGCTGCTGCTTGAACTGGATCGTCTCGTTGGCGCGCAACGCCGCGACGAACTCGACCATGAACTTCTCGGCCGACATGTAGATGATCTTGGCGCGCGGCCGCAGGCGATGGAATTCGTGGCCGATCGCATGGAGCAAATGGGTCTTGCCGCGCCCGGTGCCGCCATGGAGGAAGAGCGGGTTGAAGGCGACCTTGTCGGCGACCGCGAGCGTGTGCGCGGCCTCCCAGGCGACCTCATTGGCCTTGCCGACGACGAAATTGTCGAACCGGTAGCGCGGCTCCAATGCCACCGCATAGAGGCCCGGCGCGGCCTTGGGCTCGCGCTCGACGGGCGGGGCCGGGATCTCGACCAGGGCGGCGGTGCTGGGCGCGCCGGAGCCGACGCCGATCCTGATCTGCCGCACCTGGGGAATCTTGGCCTTCCAGGCCAGAGCGAGGCGCTCGGCGAAATGGGTCTGCACCCAATCGGCCATGAATTGCGAAGGGAGCTGGAGGCGGAGCGCGCCCGCTTCGGCATCGAAATCGCCGAGCGCGATCGGGCGCAGCCAGCCGTCGAACGTGCGGGCGCCGCAATCGCGGCGAAGGCCCGCGCGAATCGATTCCCACGCCGCCGCGATCGACTCGGTCACGTCCGCTGCGGCCTTCTCAATCCGCTCTTCTGCAGCCCTCTGCACCGCGCGCGCACCCCTCATTCTCTCGGCCGCGTCAGTGGCGGCTCATTATTTTCGGCGCAAAATTCCCCCGCGCGGAAAGCCCCCCGGCAAGCCGCTGCTCACGTTGATTTTGCTGTTGCGCCGGCAAGGGAATCCCCTACCGGAAGGTCGTTGTGGAACCCGGATGCGGCGGGATCAAGCGGAAAAAAAGCGTCACAGAAATTAAACTATATTGACACGTAGAAAACCGCAGAACTGCGTTACTTTGTGATTAATAATGTTTTTTTTCAAGAACTTGCAAAAATCGCGCGCGAAGCATGCGGTGCGAATCGCCGGAAATCCTAGACTTTCTGGAAACCCCCGCCGCGGCCCCGCGCGTGGCCACGAAAAACCCGCCGGCGCGGGCCGGCGGGTGTCAGGTCCAGATTATATAATAGGTTAGCCGAGCGTGGCGAGACGGCGTGCCAAACGCGAATATTTCCGGGCCGCGGTGTTCTTGTGGAGGACGCCGCGGGCGACTCCGCGGAAGAGCTCGGGCTGGACCCGCGCGAGCGCTGCCTTGGCCTGGTCCTTGTCGCCGGCGGCGATCGCCGATTCGACCTGCTTGACGAAGGTGCGGATGCGGCTGACGCGGGCGCGGTTGATCTCGGCGCGCTTGGCGTTGCGGAGGATGCGCTTCTTTGCTTGCGGCGTATTCGCCATCGTAAGGGCCTCGTAACTGAAAAGAAAAGGGCGCGGCTTCGAACCGCACCCGCTCAAGCGCCGCCCTTACTGTGGCGCAGTGGGCGGGTCAAGCTGTCAGCGCTGGCATTTCGGGCAGTAGAAGGTCGAGCGCCCCGAGTCGGTCCGCCGGCGAATCACGCCCGCGCACAACGGGCAGGCCGCGCCCTCCCGGCCGTAGACCCGCCATTCCTTCGAGAAATAGCCGAGCTCGCCGTCCGGCCGGACATAATCGCGAAGCGACGAGCCGCCCGCCTCGATCGCCGCCAGCAACACCGCCTTCACCGCATCGGCGAGCCGATCGAGCCGGGCGCGGGCGATGTGGCCGCCCGCGGTGCCCGGCGCGATCCGCGCCATGTTGAGCGCCTCGCAGACATAGATGTTGCCGAGCCCGGCGACGATTCGCTGGTCGAGCAGCAGCGCCTTGATCGGCGCCGCGCGCCCGTCCAGCGCCCGCGCCAGCGAGGCGCCGTCGAAATCCGGGCCGAGCGGCTCCGGGCCCATCTTCGCAAAGGGCGGATAGGCGTCGAGCGCGTCGGTGCGGACGATCTCGAGGAAGCCGAAGCGGCGATGATCGTTCAGCGCGAGCCGCCGCCCCTCATCGGTCTCGATCACCGCATGGTCGTGCTTGCCGATCTCCGAGGGGTCCACCCGCCAATGGCCGGACATGCCGAGGTGGAAGATCATCGTGTCGTCGCGATCAGTGTCGATCAGGCCATATTTGGCGCGACGGCCAAGGCCGATGACGCGCGCACCCGTCATCCTCTGCCTCAAATCCGGAGGAAACGGCCAGCGCAGGTCTTCCCGGCGCAGCTCGAAGGCGGCGATCCGCCTGCCCTCCAAAACGGGGCGCAAGCCGCGCACGGTCGTCTCGACCTCGGGCAGCTCAGGCATTTAGGGACCTGCACATCATCCCCCACCCCTGCTAGAGGGCGGCGCGATGGACAAGGTTTCTTTCGGTCACGAGGATGTGGCGCCCGAGGAAAAGACGCGCCGCGTGCGCGGCGTCTTCTCGTCCGTCGCCTCGCGCTACGACCTGATGAACGACCTGATGTCGGGCGGCCAGCACCGCCTCTGGAAGCACGCCTTCGTCCGCCGCGTCCGCCCGCGCGCCGGCGAGGCGATCCTCGACATGGCCGGCGGCACCGGCGACGTCGGCTTCCGCCTCGCCCGCGCCGGCGCGGCGGTCACCATCGCCGACATCAATCCCGAAATGCTGGCGGTCGGCGTCGAGCGGGCCAGGGCGAGCGGGATCGAAGGGCTGATCTGGGCCGAGGAGAATGCCGAGGCGCTGTCCCTCCCGGACAAGTCGTTCGACGCCTACACCATCGCCTTCGGCATCAGGAACGTCACCGACATCCAAGCCGCGCTCGCCGAGGCGCATCGCGTGCTGAAGATCGGCGGCCGCTTCTTCTGCCTCGAATTCTCGCAGTCGCGCTGGCCGGGCTTCCGCACCCTCTACGAAACCTATTCGCGCCGCGTCGTGCCGAGGATCGGCGCGATGGTGGCCAAGGACGAGGACAGCTACCGCTACCTCATCGAATCGATCGAGCGCTTCCCTGACATGGCGGCTTTTGCTCGGATGATCGGGACGGCCGGCTTCGCGCAGGTCAAGGCCGAGCCGGTCCTCGGCGGCCTCGTCGCCATCCACAGCGGCTGGAAAGTCTAGGCGTGCCCTCCTCCCCTTTTGCCGTCGTTCCAGCGCAAGCTGGAATCTCCTTTCCTGAAGGCAAAGGGATTCCAGCTTTCTCTGGAATGACGAAAGAGAGCGCATGACCCGCGCCGTGATCCATGTCTGGCGGCTCCTGAAATGGGGCCGGGTGCTGGCGCGGCACGGCGCGCTCAGGGGCATCGAGCGCGACCCGAACACGCCGCCGCCGGTCCGCCGCCTGTGCCGGCTCGCCCGTTTCGGCGCGCGCGTGCCGGACGTGCCCACTTATGCCGAGGCCTTCCGGTCGATCGGCCCGGCCGCGATCAAATTGGGCCAGGCGCTGGCGACCCGCCCCGATCTGGTCGGCGAGGAAGCGGCGCACGACCTCGCGCTTCTCCAGGACAGCCTCCCGCCCGCGCCTTTCGAGGCGATCAGGGCGGCGATCGAGCAGGGGCTCGGCCGGCCGCTCGGCGAGGTGTTCCGCGAAGTCGATCCCGAGCCCGTCGGCGCCGCCTCGATCGCCCAGGTCCACCGCGCCGTCACGATCGAGGGACGCCAAGTCGCGGTCAAGGTGCTGCGCCCGCATATCGAGGAGGATTTCGCCGCCGCGATCGAGACCTATGAATGGGCCGCCGCGCAGGTCGAGGCGATGGGCGGCGAGGCGGCGAGGCTGCGCCCGCGCCTCGTCGTCGCCACCTTCCGGATATGGACCAATCGCGAGCTCGACCTTCGGCAGGAGGCGGCGTCGGCCTCCGAGCTGCGCGAGAATCTGGTCGCCGAGAGCGGCTTCTTCGTCCCCGAGATCGATTGGAGCCGGACCAGCCGCCGGGTGATGACGCTGGAATGGATCGACGGCATCAAGCTGACCGATCGCAAGGCGTTGATCGCGGCCGGCCACGACCTCAAGGCGCTCGCCGCGATCCTGGTCCGCGCCTTCCTGCGCCAGGCGGTGGTCGACGGCTTCTTCCACGCCGATCTCCACCAGGGCAATCTGTTCGCTCTGCCCGACGGGCGGCTTGCGGCGATCGATTTCGGGATCATGGGCCGCATCGACCGGCAGGCGCGGATCTGGCTCGCCGAAATCCTCCACGGCCTCCTGACCGGCAATTACAGGCGCGTCGCCGAGATCCATTTCGAGGCGCAATATGTGCCGCCGCACCACAATATGGAGGAGTTCGCCACCGCCCTGCGCGCGGTCGGCGAACCGATGCGTGGATTGCCCGCGAAGGACGTGTCGCTCGGCCAGATGCTCGAAGGCCTGTTCAAGATCACTCGCGATTTCGACATGCCGACCCAGCCGCACCTGCTCCTGCTCCAGAAGACGATGGTGATGGAGGAAGGCGTCGCCACCTCGCTCGACCCCGACATCAACATGTGGGAGACGGCCGAGCCCTTCCTCACCGAATGGGCGCGGACCGAATTGGGCCCCGAGGCGCGGATCGCCGACGAGCTGATCCGCGGCTTCCGGCTGCTGCGCCGGCTCCCCGACCTGATCCGCCGCCTCGATCATTATTACCCCCCGCCTGGCGCCGCGCCGCCCGCGCCGCCGCTGCGCGAAATCCCTGTGGTGCGGCCGCACCGATATGGGTTGGTGGCGCTCACTGCGATGGCCTCCGCAGCGGTCGCGGTCGCGGTCACCCTTTGGCTGACCTGACTTGACCGTCAGGTCCGATGCACATACTTTATGCGCATGAACATCCAGACTCGCAAAGTCGCCGCCTCGAAGCGCGCCACCAACGTTTCGCTTCGGGCCGACCTGATCGACGAAGCGAAAAGCCTCGGCATCAACGTTTCGGAAGCGTGCGAACAGGGGCTGGCGCAGGAGGTCGCACGGTCGCGCCGGGAGGCCTGGCTCGAGGAAAACCTTCCCGCGCTCGAAGCCTGGAACGAATGGGTGCGTGAAAACGGCATTCCCTACGCCGAATATCGCCAATTCTGATGGCGAGATTCGACGTCTATCCGGGCGCGCGCGGCAAGGGATATCTGCTCGACTGCCAAGCGGACGTGCTGAACCATCTGGACACGAGGGTGGTCGTGCCTCTCCTGCCGGCAGCCGGCCTGCCGGTGGCGACACGCCTTAATCCGATATTCGAGGTAGAAGCAGCCAAGGTTGTGATGAGCACGCAGCTGATCTTCGCGATTCCGGTTCAGCATCTCAGCCGGCGGATCGCTTCCCTCCCCGACCATCATGCCGAGATAATGAACGCCCTCGACATGCTGCTGACGGGATATTGAACCGATGCGCGGCAGGAAAATCCTCCTCATCGTCGGCGGCGGGATCGCGGCGTACAAAGCGTGCGAGCTGATCCGGCTGGTCCGCAAGGCGGGCGGCAGCGTGCGCTGCGTGCTGACCGCGGGCGGGGCGCAGTTCATCACGCCGATGACGCTGGCGGCCTTGTCGGAGCAGCCGGTCCATACCAGCCTGTGGGATCTCAAGGACGAGGCCGAGATGGGCCACATCCAGCTTTCCCGCGAAGCTGACCTGGTCGTGGTCTGCCCGGCCACCGCCGATTTGCTCGCCAGGATGGCCGCCGGCATCGCCGACGATCTCGCTACCACGCTCCTGCTCGCGACAGACAAGAAGGTGCTCGCCGCGCCGGCGATGAACGTGCGCATGTGGCAGCACGAGGCGACGGTGCGCAACGTCGCCCGGCTACGCGCGGACGGGGTGACGATCCTCGAGCCGGACGAGGGCGAGATGGCGTGCGGCGAATATGGCCCGGGGCGGCTGCCCGAGCCCGAGGCGATCCTCGCCGCGATCGAGGAGGCGCTGGGCGGCCCGGGTCCGCTCGAAGGCAAGCACATCATCGTCACCGCAGGCCCGACCCACGAACCGATCGACCCGGTCCGCATGATCGCCAACCGCTCGTCGGGCAAGCAGGGCTTCGCCATCGCCGGGGCGCTTGCGGCGCTGGGCTCCCGAGTGACCCTGGTGGCCGGGCCGGTAAGTCTGGAGACGCCCGCCGGCGTCGACCGCCGCGACGTCGAGACCGCCGCCCAGATGGAGCAGGCGGTTCTCGCCGCCCTCCCCGCCGACGCCGTCATATTGGTCGCAGCGGTCGCCGACTGGCGGGTCGAGCCGGCGGCGGGCAAGCTCAAGAAGGAGGACGGCCCGCCGGCGCTCGACTGGCAGCGGACCCCCGACATCCTCGCCGGCCTCGCGGCGCGCGCCGATCGGCCGCGGCTGCTCGTCGGCTTCGCGGCCGAGACGACGGACGTCGCCGCGCAGGCGGCGGCCAAGCGGATTCGCAAGGGCGCCGACTGGATCGTCGCCAACGATGTTTCCGGCGACGTCATGGGCGGCGACGCCAATACGGTGCAGCTGATCACCGAGGGCGGGGCCGAGAGCTGGGAGCGCATGTCCAAGGCCGAGGTCGCCCGCCGCCTCGCGGACCGGATCGCCGAGGCGCTGTCATGATCGACATCAGGGTGAAGCGCCTCCCCCATAATGAGGGCCTGCCCCTCCCCGCTTACGGCTCCGGCCATGCCGTCGGCCTCGACGTCGTCGCCGCCGAGAGCCTGACCCTGGCGCCGGGCGCCCGCCATGCCGTCGCCACCGGCATCGCCTTGGCCATCCCGCACGGCTACGAGGTCCAGGTCCGCTCGCGCTCGGGCACGGCGGTCCGGAACGGCATCACCTGCCTCACCGGCACGATCGATTCCGACTATCGCGGCGAATTGAAGGTGGTGCTCGTCAATCTGGGCGCCGAGCCCTTCGAAATCCTCCGCGGCGAGCGCATCGCCCAGCTCGTCCCAGCCCCGGTGCTTCGCGCCGCCTTCGCCGAGGTCGACGAACTGGACGAGACCGCGCGCGGCGCCGGCGGCTTCGGTTCGACGGGACGGTGAGCCTCAGCGACGCCCAGCTCGACCGCTATGCCCGCCACATCGTCCTCAAGGAGATTGGCGGCGCGGGGCAGCGCAAGCTGCTTGCCGCGACGATCGCCATCATCGGCGCGGGCGGGATCGGCTCGCCGGCGCTCCTCTATCTCGCCGCGGCGGGGGTCGGCACGCTCCGGGTGATCGACGACGATCGGGTGACTCTGGACAACCTCCAGCGGCAGGTGCTGTTCGGCACCGGCGATGTCGGGCGCTCGAAGACGGAGGTCGCGGGCGCTTCGGTGGCGCGGCTCAATCCGGACGTCCGCTTCGAGGCGCGGGCCGAGCGGCTCGGCGCGGCCAATGTCGCGGCCCTGCTCGACGGCGCCGATCTGGTGCTCGACGGCTCGGACAATTTCGCCACGCGGCTGATCGTCTCGGACCATGTCACGGCCGCCCGCATCCCCCTCGTCTCCGCCGCGATCGGCCAGTTCCAGGCGCAGATCGGCACGTTCTGCGGCTGGGAGCCGGACCGGCCCTGCTATCGCTGCTTCGTCGGCGACGCCTTCGACGCCGAGGATTGCGACAGCTGCTCGGAACTGGGCGTGCTCGGCGCCATGGTCGGGATCGCCGGCAGCTTCGCCGCACTGGAGGCGATCCGCGCCATCGCCGGCTTCGGCGAGGATCCCGCCGGCAAGCTCCACGTCTTCGACGGCCTCAAGCCGGCGATGCGCACGATCCGCATCGCCAAGGACCCGGCCTGCAAGGGCTGCGGCGCTTAGCCGCCGAGGGCGCGGAGGAGCTGGGTGAAGAAGCGGGAGGTGGTGTCGGGCTGGATGGCGAAGGAGAAGGCGATGCCGACGGCGAGGCTGAGCAAAAGGAAACGCCAGCCGAGCATCCGGCCGAGCAGCGAGGGGCCGGGCTGCGGCGCGCGGGGCGCGGCGGGGACGAAGTGGACGGGGGCGGCGCCGTCCGCGGGGTCGGCGGCGCGGCGGCCGAGGATCAGCGCCTTCTCGTCGATGAACTCGTCGGCGGTCAGCACGCCCTGCTCGTAGAGCCGGGTCAGCCGCTCGAGCGAGGTCAGCCGGTGCTCGACGAGGTCGTGTCGGGGCGGCGCGGGCTCGGCCTCCGCCGGCACCAAAGCGAGGCGCGTGGGCTCCGACGAGGGTTGGCCGCGGCTGATGGCTAGCTTGCCGGTACGCATGGCCCGATCCTAGCGGGCTCAAGGTAAAGATAGACGGAGTCTCTATCCTTAACAGGCTGTCAACGAGGCGCTTTTCTAGGGCTGAGCGGGGATGGCGATGAGGTCGATGGTGAAGATCAGGGTGGCGCCGCCGGGGATCGGGCCGCGCCCCATTGGGCCGTAAGCGAGCGTGTAGGGGATTGCGAATTCGTAGCGGTCGCCGACGGCCATCAGCGGCACGCCCTCCTGCCAGCCGCGGATCAGCTGCGGCAGAGGGAAGGTCGCCGGCTCGCCGCGCGCGACCGAGGAATCGAACTCGGTGCCGTCGATGAAGCGGCCGGCATAATGGATGGTCACCGTGTCGGTGGCGGCGGGATGGGCCCCACGCCCGGTGCCGCTGATCCTGCGATAGCGAAGCCCGCTGACCGTCCGGCGCCAGCCCTGCGCCGGATCGAGCCGGTTGAGATAGCGGAAATGCCAATCGGCATTGGCCGGGCCGGGCGGCGGCGCCGGCGGCTCCTGGGCGGCGGCGGCGAGGGCGAGCAGCAAGGTTGTGATCATTTCTTCGATGCCTTCTTCCTGGCGGGCGCCTTGCGGCCCCGCGCTTTCTTGGGCGCCGGGCCCTTGGCGGCGCGCTCGTCGAGCAATTGCGCCGCTTCCTCGAGCGTCAGCTGATCGGGCGCGAGCGACTTGGGCAGGGTCGCGTTGGTGGCGCCGTCGGTGACATAGGGGCCGAAGCGGCCCTCCATCAACCTGATCTCGAGCTCGGTGCGCGGATGCGCGCCGAGCGTCTTGAGCGGCTCGCGCGAGCCTGCCTTGCGGCCGCCGCCCTTGGCCGCGTCGGCGAGCTTGGCGACCGCCGCGTTCATGCCGACCTCGAACACTTCGGCGGTCGAGGCGAGCTTCGCATATTTGCCGTCATGGGCGAGATAGGGGCCGTAGCGGCCGATGCTGGCGGTGATCGGCTTGCCGGTCTCGGGATGGTCGCCGACGGGCCGCGGCAGCGAGAGAAAGCGCAGCGCCGTCTCCAGATCCGCCTCCGCCGCCAGGACGTCCTTGGGCAGCGAGGCGCGCTTGGGCGGCTTATCGTCGCCGAGCTGGAAATAGGGGCCGAAGCGCCCGGTCCGCAGGGTGACGTCCTGCCCCGTCTCCGGATCCTGCCCGAGCAGCTGCGGCCCGGAATCTCCACCGGCGCCTTCCTCACCCTGGCCGAAGCGGCGGGTGAACTTGCACTCGGGATAATTGGAGCAGGCGACGAAGGCGCCGAAGCGGCCGCCGCGCAGCCCGAGCCGCCCTTCGCCGCAGCTCGGGCAGAGCCGGGGATCGCTGCCGTCGCCTTTGTCGGGGAACAGCCAGGGCGCGAGGAAATCGTCGAGCGCGGCGGTGATCTCGGAGGGCTTCTGCTCCATCACCTCGGCGGTCTTCGGCTTGAAATCGCGCCAGAAGCCTTCGAGCACCTGCTGCCATTGCATGCGCCCGCCCGAAATCTCGTCGAGCTCGTCCTCCAGGTGCGCGGTGAAATCGTAGGAGACGTAGCGTTCGAAGAAGCGTTCGAGGAAGGCGGTCAGCAGCCGGCCGCTCTCCTCGGGGAAGAAGCGGTTCTTCTCGAGCCGGACATAGTCGCGGTCCTTCAGCGTCTGCAGCGTCGCCGCATAGGTCGAAGGCCGGCCGATGCCGAGCTCCTCCATGCGCTTGACCAAGCTCGCCTCGGAATAACGCGGCGGCGGCTGGGTGAAATGCTGTTCGGCCTGGACCGACTTCTTGGCCGGCGTGTCGCCTTCGCGAAGGCGCGGCAGGCGGCGGCTGTCCTCGTCCTCGGCGTCGTCCCTGCCCTCCTCGTAGAGCGCGAGGAAGCCCGGGAAGAGCACGACCTGGCCGGTCGCGCGAAGGCCGTGCTGGCCGGTGCCGTCGGCGAGCTCGGCGGTGGTCCGCTCGAGCCGCGCCGAGGCCATCTGGCTCGCCAGAGCGCGCTTCCAGATCAGCTCGTACAAGCGGCCATGGTCGCCCGAGCCGGCGCGGTCACGGGAGAAATCGGTCGGCCGGATCGCCTCATGCGCTTCCTGCGCATTCTTGGCCTTGGTCTCGTAATGGCGCGGCTTGTCGGGGACGTAGCCGGCGTCGTAGCGGGTCGCCACCGCCTTGCGCGCGGCGGAGATCGCCTCGCCCGCCATCTGCACGCCGTCCGTGCGCATGTAGGTGATCGAACCGTCCTCGTAGAGGCTCTGCGCGACCCGCATGGTCTGGCTCGCCGAGAAGCCAAGCTTGCGCGCCGCCTCCTGCTGCAGGGTCGAGGTGGTGAAGGGCGGCGGCGGATTGCGGGTCAGCGGCTTGGTCTCGACCGAGACCACGCCGAAGCGCCCCTCTTCCACTGCGCGCTTTGCGGCCTGGGCCGTGCCTTCGTCGCCGATCGTCAGCCGGTCGATCTTGTTGCCCTGGTAGCGGACCAGACGGGCAGAGAATTCGGTGCCGTCCGCCTCCATCGAGGCGGTGACGCTCCAATATTCCTGGGCGCGGAAGAGCTCGATCTCGCGCTCGCGGTCGACGATCAGCCTGAGCGCCACCGATTGCACCCGGCCCGCCGACTTGGCGCCGGGCAGCTTGCGCCAGAGCACCGGCGACAAGGTGAAGCCGACCAGATAATCGAGCGCGCGGCGCGCCCGATAAGCGTCGATCAGATCCTCGTCGAGCTCGCGTGGGCGCGCCATCGCCTCGAGAACCGCGGACTTGGTGATCGCGTTGAAGGTCACCCGCTCGACATGGGCGGGCAGCGCGCGCTTCTTGGCCAGCACCTCCTGGACGTGCCAGGAAATCGCCTCGCCCTCGCGGTCGGGGTCGGTGGCGAGGATCAGGGAGGTCGCGCTTTTGGCCTCGTCGGCGATCGCCTTCAATTGCCGCGCCTTGTCCGGATAATTCTCCCAGGTCATCGCGAAGCCGTCGTCGGGATCGACCGATCCGTCCTTGGGCGGGAGATCGCGGACATGGCCGTAGGAGGCGAGCACCCGGAAACCGGGGCCGAGATATTTTTCGATGGTCTTGGCCTTGGCAGGCGATTCGACGACGACGAGCTTCATGTTCAAATCTTACCCTTCACGCGTACGCGTATAGGGTGAGGACCCCGAGGGAGCCCCGTCAAGCGGTGCTTTCGACGAAAGGCACGAGTGGCACGACTGGCACGAATGTCACATGGAAACGCGGGGGGTGCTCGTCCCCGAAAACAGTGCCTGGCAGTCTTTTCGGCAGGATGACGGGCACTCTCATCGCTTCTCTCCCCGCCGTCGGCTGCGACGGCTCGGGGCGGAGCGTGACAGGTCAAATCCTACATTGATCCAATAAAATGCGCGGCGTCGGCTGCTCTTATTGCCGCCACTCCACCTCCTTGGGCCGGAAGTCCCGCGGCAAGGCGCAGCGGCCATTGTCATGGTCGCCGACACTGCGGATCACCTCGCCGTCGCCCGGCTCGATGCGGCGGCCGGAAATCTGGCCGTCGAGCACGCGGCGGACCAGCCCGTCGAGCCGGCTGACGAGATAGCAGTCGATCGCCGGCTCCGCATGGGCATTGCCGATGCCGCTGTCGTCGGTGAGGAAGAGGTAGCGCGACTGGGTCGCCGCCGCCATCGCCCGCATCACATATTCGGCGGTGTCGCCGACGCCCGAAGCGGCCACCGGCACGATCTGGATCCGCGCCGCGCGTAGGTGATCCGCCGGCGGGCTTCATCCCTTGTTTATGCCGCGCCGCTTAGGATCGGCGGCGATGTCGAAGCGCGTCACAGCCCATCTCGCGGCCTGCCTTGCCGCCTTGCCGGCGCTCGCCGCCGCGCAGCCCGCGGCCGAGGCCGGGATCGTCGCCGAGATCAATCGGGCGCGCGCCGATCCGGCCGCTTATGCGCGCGAGCTTCGCCGCTACCAGGGCTATTACCGGGGCGGGATCGTCTGGGTTCCCGGCAAGGCGGCCGGCCTCAGGACTCGCGAGGGCACCGCCGCGATCGACGAGGCGATCCGATTCCTCAGCCGGCAAGCGCCGCTGCCGCCGCTGGACCAGGCCTCCCACCTGCGGCGCGCCGCCGCCGATCATGTCGCCGACCAGGGCGCGAGCGGCGGGCGGGGCCATCAGGGCCGCGACGGATCGAGCCCCGCCGAGCGCATCCGAAGGCGCGGCGGCGGGCTATATGGCGCCAGCGGCGAGGTCATCGCCTACGGGCCGGATGATGCGGTGAGCGTCGTCCGCGAGCTGATCATCGACGACGGCGTGCCGGACCGCGGCCACCGCACGCTCCTGTTCAGCCCGCGCTTGTGCTTCGCCGGCGCCGCCTGCGGGCGGCATCCGGGGTGGCGCTACATGTGCGTGGTGGATTTTTCCGACAGCGGGCCGGGGCGGTAGCCGATTGCGAGCCGGCAGAAGCCACCTCTTCCGTTCGGGCTGAACCTGTCGAAGCCCTCCCTTTCCCTTTTCTGCTCCCGGAGAAGAAGGAAAGCCCTTCGAGAGGCTCAGGGCGAACGGTTTGGGAAAACCGCCGGCGTCACCCGCCAGGCGTGGACGAAGGCGGCGGCGAGCAAGGCGTCGATCGAGGCGAATTCGAGCACCGCGGCGGGCACCCGCCCCTGCGCCCAGAGAATCAAAACGGGGAGGAAGAAGGCCAGCTTGGCGAGTGCGCAGAGCGGCATGAGCGGGCGCAGGCGGACCGGGTCGCGCGCGATTGTGAGGTAGACGAGCTGCATCACGCTCGCCGCGCCGAGGAAGCCGTAATAATATTCGACATGGGTGAGCCCGCCCGGAGTCGCCGCGGCGATCCGCGCCTCGAGGAAGAAGAAGGGCGTGAGCACGATCAGCCCGTAAATCCCGGCCAGGCCGAAGGTCAGCCGGGCGGCACGCTCGCTCATGGCGCGCTGACCTTGCCGCCGGCATGGCGCTCCAGGCGCCCGGCCAGCTCGAGCTCGAGCAGCACCGTCTGCACGGTCGCCGGCGAGCAGGCCGACTGGCGGACGAGCTCGTCGACCGGCACGGGCGTCGGCCCGAGCAGATCGGCGACGGCGCGGCGCTCGGCCTCGCCGATGTCGGCGCAGGGGCCGGGCGCGGCATAATCGAGCTCGCGCTGGCGGAACGGGCGGATTCGCGACGGGCCGATCGCCTCGAGCACGTCCTCGGCGCTCTGGACCAGGGTCGCGCCCTCGCGGATCAGATGGTTGCAGCCCTGGGCGCGCGGATCGAGCGGCGAGCCCGGCACCGCCATCACCTCGCGGCCATAGTCTGCGGCGAGGCGCGCGGTGATCAGCGAGCCCGATTTGGGCGCGGCCTCGACCACGATCGTGCCGTGGGTCAGGCCGGCGATGATCCGGTTGCGCCAGGGGAAATGGCGGGCGCGCGGCTCGATGCCCGGCGGCTGCTCGGCGACCAGCAGGCCGCGCTCGGCGATCGCGCTTTGCCGCGCCTCGTTCTCCGGCGGGTAGACGATGTCGATGCCGCCGGCGATGACCGCGATCGTGCCGCTGTCGAGCGCGCCGTCATGCGCCGCCGAATCGACGCCGCGGGCGAGGCCGGAGACGATGATCGTCCCCGCCTCGCCAAGCGAAAGCGCGAGCAGGCGGGCGAAGCGGCAGGCGGCGGCCGAGGCGTTGCGCGCGCCGACGATGGCGACCGCCGGCCGGTCGAGCAAGGCGAGGTCGCCCTTGACGATCAGCGCCGGCGGCGCGGTCTCGAGCTCGGCGAGCAGCGGCGGGTAGAGGCCCTGTCCGAGGAACAGATGGCGGGCGCCGAGCCTCGCCACCTGCTCGATCTCGCGCTCGATCTCGGCTTTGGAGGCGAGCCGGGGCGCGCGCCCGCCGCCGCGCGCGGCGAGATCGGGGATCGCGTCGATCGCCGCCTGCGCCGAGCCGAAGCGGGCGAGCAGCTGGAAATAGGTGATCGGGCCGATATTTTCCGAGCGGATCAGCCGCAGGCGCGCGACCTGATCGGCGGGCGCGGGCATGTCAGGCGGCGCTCCGCCCGACCTTGGGCTCCTCGCCGCGGGCCAGCCGGCCGATATTGGCGCGGTGCTTCCACAGCACCAGCAAGGCGAAACCGGTGAGCAGGATGGCAAGGTCGATCCGCCCGAACAGGAAGGCCGAGACCGGCGCGGCCAGCGCGGCGACCATGGAGCCGACCGACGAATAGCGGATGAGGACAAAGATCGCGAGCCAGACGAGGATGATCGCAAGGCCGCTCTGCCAGTGCAGAGCGAGGACGATGCCGATCAGGGTGGCCATGCCCTTGCCGCCCCTGAAGCCGAGCCAGGCCGGGTAGAGATGGCCGAGCAAGGCGCCGATCGCGGCCAGCCCCTCGGCCTGGGGCAGATCGGGCCAGATCGCCCGCGCCAGCAGCACCGCCGCCGCGCCCTTGCCGGCATCCAGGACGAGAGTCGCCACGGCCAGCTCCTTGCGGCCGGTCCGCAGGACGTTGGTCGCGCCGATATTGCCCGAGCCGATCGCGCGCACGTCGCCGGCGCCGGCCGCGCGGGTCACGAGCAGCCCGAACGGGATCGCGCCCAGCGCATAGCCGAGCAAGAGGCAAAGGATCGGCGGCAGCAGGATTTCAAGCGTCACGGACACCCCCAGCCGCACTGACTAGCCACGCCGGAAAACCAGCGCAACAAATTGCGGCAAAAGCGGTGAGTTCCGCTTTCGCGGGAATGACGGGGTGGTTCGCACCCGCTACAGGACCGCAATGACCGCCGCCCAGCCCCTGCTCGTCTTCGATTCCGGCGTCGGCGGCCTCTCCGTGCTGGCCGAGATCCGAAAGCTGCTGCCGGCCGCGCCGATCGTCTACGCGGCCGACAGCGCCGCCTACCCCTACGGCACGAGGAGCCCGGCCGAGATCGCGGCGCGGGTGCCGGCTTTGCTCGGCCGGCTCGCCGAGCGCTACGATCCGGCGGCGATCGTCATCGCCTGCAACACCGCCTCGACCATCGCGCTGGACGCGGTCCGCGCCGCGCTCGATCTGCCGGTCATCGGCACCGTCCCCGCGATCAGGCCGGCCGCCATATGCTCGACGACCCGGACGATCGGCGTGCTCGGCACCGACGCCACCATCGTCCAGCCCTATGTCGACCGGCTCGCGGCCGAGTTCGCCGCCGACTGCATCGTGATCCGCCACGGCTCGGCCGCGCTGGTCGACCTGGCCGAAGCGAAATTGCGCGGCGAAGCGGGCGATCCCGCGACTTTTGCTCATATCCTCGGCGGCCTGCTCGGCCGGCCCGGCGGCGAGCGGATCGACACGATCGTCTTGGCCTGCACGCATTTCCCTTTGGTCGAGGCCGAGCTCGCCGCCGCGGCGCCGCGCTCCATCGCCTTCGTCGACGGCAATGAAGGAATCGCCCGGCGAGTCGCCTGGCTGCTCCGCGCGCATCCATGGCCGGAGCGGCCCGGCGAAGGCGTCGCCGTCTTCACCGGGCCGGAGCGCAATGCCGAGACCTATCGCGCCAGCCTCGCCGGCTACGGCCTGTCCCGCCTCGAATCGCTCTGACGCGGCGTCGCGCACCCCGCGTGATCTTCGTCACAGACGCGGTCGCGGAAGCTGGCCATGATGCCTCTAGCCTTGGCCGATGAAAATCGGTTATTCGGGTGCCAGGCTACCGGGGAAGAGACTTGGACTATCAGCGTATCTTTGCCGACGCGATCGAGCGGCTGCATGCCGAGGGCCGTTATCGCGTCTTCATCGATATCCTCAGGAACAAGGGCAGCTACCCCAATGCGCGCTGCTTCGCCGGCCATAACGGTCCGAAGCCGATCACGGTCTGGTGCTCCAACGACTATCTCGCAATGGGCCAGCATGAAGACGTGATCGCGGCGATGGAGGAGGCGCTGCACGACGTCGGCGCCGGCTCAGGGGGCACCCGCAACATTTCCGGCAACACCCATTACCATATCGACCTCGAGGCCGAGCTCGCCGATCTCCACGGCAAGGAAGCCGCGCTCCTGTTCACCTCGGGCTATATCTCGAACGAGGCGACTCTGGCGACGCTGGGCAAATTGCTCCCCGGCTGCGTCATCTTCTCCGATTCGTTGAACCACGCCTCGATGATCGCCGGCATCCGCAGCTCGGGCTGCGAAAAGCAGGTGTTCCGCCACAACGATCTCGCCCATCTCGAGGAATTGCTCGCCGCCGCCGATCCCGAGGCGCCCAAGCTGATCGCGTTCGAGAGCGTCTATTCGATGGACGGCGACGTCGCCCCGATCGCCGCGATCTGCGACCTTGCCGACCGCTACAATGCCATCACCTATCTCGACGAGGTCCATGCCGTCGGCATGTACGGCCCGCGCGGCGGCGGCATTTCCGAGCGCGACAGGCTGGCGCACCGGATCACCCTGATCGAAGGCACCTTGGGCAAGGCGTTCGGCGTGATGGGCGGCTATGTCGCCGCCGAGCGCAATATCATCGACGTGATCCGCTCCTACGCGCCGGGCTTCATCTTCACCACCTCGCTGTCGCCGGTGCTCGTCGCCGGAGCGCTGGCGAGCGTGCGCCACCTCAAGGCGTCGAGCGTCGAGCGCGAGGCGCAGCAATTGCGCGCGGCCGAATTGAAGGCGATCTTCGCCGAGGCCCGCCTGCCGGTGATGCCCTCGACGACGCACATCGTGCCGCTGCTCGTCGGCGACCCGGTCAAGGCGAAGCGGATCAGCGACATATTGCTGGCCGAATACGGCATCTACGTTCAGCCGATAAACTACCCCACCGTCCCGCGCGGCACCGAGCGCCTGCGCTTCACGCCGGGCCCCGCCCACACCGCGGAAATGATGCGCGATCTCGCCAAGGCCCTGGTCGAGATCTGGGACCGGATGGAGATGCGCTGGGCCGCCTAGACTCGGTCCCGTTCGCCCCTCGTCATTCCAGACTAGCGCCGCGTCACCGTCACATCGGCGAAATGGGCGTCCGTCTCGCTGCCCACCCACAGAGCGATGCCGCCGCGCGCGTCGGCGCCGAGCTTCAGGTCGTTGACGATGAGGACGGGCTGCGGGCGGCGGTTGACGTAGAGCCAGGCCCGGTTGCCGCGCACGTCGATGCGCACATGGGTCCAGATGCCGGGCTCGAGATCGGCATAGCTTTCATAGACGCCCGGCGCCTCGCGCCGCAGCCTTTCCCAGGGGAAGTCAGGCTCCGAAATATATTGGGTGGCGTGGTTGCGGCGGAGCTGATCGTCGGCGCGGCCGTTGGTCGGGCGGAGGTAGAAGGCCTCGTAGCGCTCGCCGTCGCCCTGCACGCGAAAGGCGATGCCGATGAAGCCCCGCGCGCCTTCCGACGCACCGTCGCGCGGCCGCCCCGCCACCATCGCCTCGATCATGCCGTCGTGAAAGTCGCCGACGCCCAGCGGCACCAGACAGCATCGGCCCGGAACTCCGGGATTGTCGCGGACGTGCAAAGCCGGCGTGCCGTCATAGTCCGCCGCGTCGACCGACAGCCGCGCCGAGGCGGGCCGCACGCCCGGCGCGGCTTCGAGGCCCCGCGCGGCCGCGGGCGAGGCCGCCAGGAGAAGGGCTGCGAGTCCGAGCAAATGCCGCATCACGATCCCCCACCCCGCACGATCGGCTCGCCGCGCGCTTCCTCATAGGCATTCTCGGCCATCGGCGTCAGCCAGAAGCCTTCGAACTGCGGCCGGTTGCGCGGCGTGTCGCCGAAGAGGGCGGTCTGGGCCGAGAAATCCGTGCGGGCGCGCACCTCTTCCAGCGTCAGGCCCTGCCCCGCCAGCGCAGCCATCTGGGCGCGGATGTCGGCGATGGTCGCGATCAGCCGGTCGAGATAGGCGGCGTCCGCCTGCGGCTCGCCATGGCCGGGGACGAGCAGCGCGAAATCGAGCGCCTTCAGCCGCTCGAGCACGCCGATCCAGTCGCGCGGATAGGAGAAGAAGCCGAACGGAGTCGGCGCCACGACGACGTCGCCGGTCACGACCACCCGCTGGCGCGGCAGCCAGGCGATGGCGTCGCCGGCGGTGTTGGCGCGCCCGAGGAACATCAGCCGCACCGGCCGCTCCGGATCGTCGAGCAGCAGCGCGCGGGCGAAGGTCTCGGTCGGCAGGACGAGATACGTGCCCCGCACATCGGCCATGCGGCCTTCGATGTCGCGGATCATGCCGGCGTAGCGCGCCCTCGTCGCATCGTCGTGGGCGGGGTTGCGCGACGCGGCGCGCACGCCCGACAGGAAGCCCGAAAGCTGGTTGAGCGCGATCGTGTCGCTGCGCTCGTCGGCGCGAAAGCCGATCCCGTCGGCCGCCGGCCCCCTGATCCCGTCGCGGGTCGCCGCGGTGGCGATGACGACGACGCCGCTCGCCTGCTCGACGATGGTGACGTTGCCGATCACCGGGCCGCGATAGGACGGCGGGGTCGCGAGCAGGTGGATGCCCGGCGCGAGCTGCCGGGCGGTGAACGGGCCCAGATCGGGCTGGGCATGAGCCGGAAATGCGGCCAGCAGCAGCGCGAGGACGAGCATGCGCATCATGAAGTGATCCTTCTGCACCGTCCCCGCCGCCATCCGGCGCCTTTGCGCACCACGCCGCAAAGCCGCGCCGACCAAGGCCCCGATATTTTCGATCAAGCGCTGGCGAATCCGGTCCGAAAAACCATTTTCCTACAGCGGGCCCATCTGGGCAAAAGCGCGCGATGGACGAGTCGCCTTTTCCCTTCGAACCCGTGCCGCTGCGCGGGCGCCACGATGGCTGGACGCCCGAGCGCCAGCGCGCCTTCGTTGCGCTCATCGCCAAGGGGCTGAAGCCCGGCCGCGCCGCCGCGCGCCTCGGCATGCGCCGCCAGGGCGCCTATGCGTTGCGCACCCGCGCCGGCGCCGAGGGCTTTGCCGCCGCCTGGGACGCCGCGGCATCCGCTGCCGCCCGGCGCCGGATTGCCGACCGCGGCGGCGGGGGGCTCCACGCCCGCGCCATCACCGGCGTGCCGGTCCCCATCCGCTATCGCGGCAGCATCGTCGCGACGGAACGCCGGTTCGACGATGCGGCGCTGATCCGCCTGCTCGGCATCGTCGATCGGTTCGGCGAAAAGCGATGAAAGCGGGAAGGGAGATATTTTCGCTTATGGAACGCCGAAACTTTGTCCGCTTTCGCGACCATCCGGCCTGCAATCGATGGTGGCGAATCCGGGCGGCAGGGCTTAGGGGGTGACCATGCGGATCGCCATTGCTTCCGATCATGCCGCCATCGCTCTGAAAGCCGATCTCGTCGAATGGCTCGGAGCCGAGGGCCACGTCGTGAACGACCTCGGCCCGCGGGGCGTCGATTCGGTCGATTATCCCGATTACGGCTACAAGCTCGCCGAGGAGATCGCCGCCGGCCGGGCCGATTATGGCGTGGCTTTGTGCGGCTCGGGCATCGGCATCTCGATCGCCGCCAACCGCCATCCGGCCTGCCGCTGCGCGCTCGTCTCCGAGCCGCTGTCGGCGACGCTGGCACGCCAGCATAACGACGCCAACGTCATCGCCATGGGCGCCCGCCTGATCGGCGTCGAGATGGCCAAGGCCTGCGTCGAAACCTTCCTCGCCACGCCCTTCGGCGGAGACCGCCACGTGCGCCGCGTCGAGAAGCTGAGCCATCCCCATTTCACCAAGGAAAATGCATGAGCAGCCGCCCCCTCAGCGACGTCCAGCCGGACGGCTTCTTCACCGACCGGCTGGGGCAGGCCGACGGCGCGGTCGCGGACGCCGTCGCCGCCGAGCTCGACCGCCAGCAGAACCAGATCGAGCTGATCGCCTCGGAAAATATCGTCAGCCGCGCCGTGCTCGAGGCGCAGGGCTCGGTGCTCACCAACAAATATGCCGAGGGCTATCCCGGCCGGCGTTACTATCAGGGCTGCGGGCCTTCCGACTCGGTCGAGACGCTTGCGATCGACCGCGCCAAGCAATTGTTCAATTGCGGCTTCGCCAACGTCCAGCCGCATAGCGGCGCGCAGGCCAACGGTGCGGTGATGCTGGCGCTGACCAAGCCCGGCGACACCATCCTGGGCATGTCGCTGGACGCGGGCGGCCACCTCACCCACGGCGCCAGGCCGGCAATGTCGGGCAAATGGTTCAACGCCATCCAATATGGCGTCCGCCGCGACGACGACCTGATCGACTTCGACGAGGTCGAGCGGCTCGCAAAAGAGCACAGCCCAAGGCTGATCATCGCCGGCGGCTCGGCCTATCCGCGTCATATCGATTTCGCCCGCTTCCGCGCCATCGCCGATCAGGTTGGGGCGATGTTCCTGGTCGACATGGCCCATTTCGCCGGGCTGGTCGCGGCGGGCGAGCACCCCACCCCCTTCGGCCACGCCCATGTCGTCACCACGACGACGCACAAGACGCTGCGCGGCCCGCGCGGCGGGATGGTGCTGACCGACGACGAGGCCATCGCCAAGAAGATCAACTCGGCGGTCTTCCCGGGCCTTCAGGGCGGCCCGCTGATGCACGTCATCGCCGCCAAGGCGGTCGCGTTCGGCGAGGCGCTCCAGCCCGATTTCAAGACCTATGCCAAGGCCGTCATCGCCAACGCCAAGGCACTCGCCAGCCGCCTGAAGGAGCGCGGCGCCGATCTCGTCGCCGGCGGCACCGACACCCATCTCGCGCTCGTCGACCTGCGCCCATTGGGCATCACCGGAAAGGACGCAGACGAGGCGCTCGAGCGCGCGTCGATCACCTGCAACAAGAACGGCATTCCGTTCGATCCGCTGCCGCCGGTCAAGACCAGCGGCATCCGCGTCGGCTCGCCCGCCGGCACCACCCGCGGCTTCGGAGTCGCCGAGTTCCGCGACATCGCCGACATGGTCGCCGACGTGCTCGACGGCCTGCGTCAGAAGGGCGAGGCGGGCGACCCGGAGGTCGAAGCGGCGGTAAAGAGCCGTGTGCGCGAACTCTGCGCGCGCTTCCCAATTTACTCCGAGCAATAAGTGCGCTGCCCGTTCTGCGCGCATGAGAACAGCCAGGTGAAGGACAGCCGTCCCACCGAGGACGGCTCCTCGATCCGCCGCCGCCGCCAGTGCGAGGATTGCGGCGCCCGCTTCACCACCTTCGAGCGAATCCAGCTGCGCGAATTGACCGTGGTGAAATCGGAGGACCGGCGCGAATCCTTCGACCGGGGCAAGCTCGAACGCTCGATCGCCATCGCCTGCCGCAAGCGCCCGGTCCCGGGCGAGCGGATCGAGCGCCTCGCCTCCTCGATCCAGCGCCAGATCGAGACCTCCGGCGAAAGCGAAATGCCCTCGGCCCGCATCGGCGAGATGGTGATGGAGGGCCTGAAAGCGCTCGACCCGGTCGCCTATATCCGCTTCGCCTCGGTCTATAAGGACTTCCGCGAAGCCAAGGATTTCGAGGATTTCGCGGGCAGCGTGGGGGAATAGGCATAAGTGGATTTCTACGCCTACCTCCTGCGCTGCGCAGACGGTCATCATTATGCGGGCCACACCGACGACCTCGATGCGCGCATCGCGCAGCATCAGGCCGGAGCGATCCCCTATACCAAGACGCGCGGGCCAGTGACCTTGGTCTGGTCCGGCCGCTTCCCCGAGCGCGATCAAGCCTTTGCGGCCCAACGGCGGATCAAGGGCTGGTCGCGGGCCAAGAAGGAGGCGCTCATTCGCGGCGACCAAGAAGCCCTCGGCGCGCTCGCGAAGAAGCCTTTCCTTCGACCCGCCGGTTTGACAAGCTCACCGGCTGCTGAGGATGAGCGGGAGGGGGCAAGGGCCTCCCATCCGCCGCCCGCCATCGTCCTCGTCCGCCCCCAGCTCGGGGAGAATATCGGCAAGGCGGCGCGGGCGATGCTGAATTTCGGGCTGACGGACCTCAGGCTCGTCTCCCCGCGCGATGGCTGGCCCAATCCGTCGGCGGGGCCCGCCGCGTCCGGCGCGGATGTGGTGCTGGAGCGCGCGCGAGTGTTCGACAGCGTCGCCGAGGCGGTGGCCGATTGCGCGCACGTTTACGCCACCACGGTGCGCAAGCGCGGCTTGGTCGTGCCGGTCGTCTCGCCCGAGGAAGCGGGGCGCGAGGTCCATATCAATGACGGGCCGTCCGCTTTCCTGTTCGGCGCCGAAAGGTCGGGCCTCGAGACCGAGGAGGTGGCGCTTGCGGGCAAGATCGTCACCGTCCCGGTCAACCCCGATTTCCGCTCGCTCAACCTTGCCCAGGCGGTGATCCTGATCGCCTATGAATGGTCGAAGCACCAGGCGGGGCTCGCCGTCCCGACCGAAAGCGAGGCGCATGAGCCGCGCGCGACCCAGGCGCATCTCGAAGGGCTGATCGGCCAGCTGGAGGCGGCGCTGGAGGCGGCCGATTATTTCCACCCGCCCGACCGGACGCCGTCGACCCGCAACACGATCCGCACCATCCTGACCAAGGCCGGCTGGTCTTCACGCGAGGTTCAGGCTCTGCGCGGCATCGTCCGCGCCTTGGCGGAGCCGGTCCGGAAGCCGCGCTGATGCTTGACTTTTCGGCCGGTCTTCGCTCATTTTAGGCGCGGGCTGCCGGATTGGAGAAACGACCGTGTATCTTCGCGCCCTCGTCGCCGCCATCGCCGTTGTCGCCGTTCCGATCGCCGTGCAGGGCGCGGAAACACCGCGCTCGTCCAATCAGCCGCGCGAAAAGCGCGTCTGCGAGGTCACCGTGCCGATGGGTACCCGGCTCGGCGGCGTGCGCCGCTGCCGAAGCGCGCGGGAGCAGGACGAGCACAAGGCGGAGGCGCGAGACGTCGTCGACCGCGTCCAGCGGATGAAGCCGACCATGTGCCCGCCTTATTGTTGACGACACCGCACCCGTTCAACCTTTAGCGAGACCCCAGATCATGATCGCTCGACTCCTTCTCTCGACATTCGCCGTCGCCGCGGTCCCGCTCGCCGTCCACGGCGCCGAGGGCCCGAGCCCCACCGCCAACCCGCAGGCCAAGCGCACCTGCCAAGTCGAAACCGAGACGGGCAGCCGGCTCGGCGGCGTCCGCCGCTGCCGAAGCGCCGCCGAGCGCGAGGCGCTCAAGCAGGAATCGCGCCGGGTGGTCGATCGCATCCAGGCGTTCAAGGCGACCATGTGTGCGCCGCCCCGGCCGGCCTGCTGACCGGACCGCGCCGCCCTCGCCGGGCGCGCTTCGCCTTGACTTGCGGGCCGGTAGCGGCCATGTGCCCGCCTTCGCAATTGGCCCCGCACCCCTGGTGAAGCGGCGGCCGCGCCGGACGTGTAAGGTCCGGCGGTGCGGCCCAGGGACAGAACGACACGAAGCAAATTGGAGTTTTTGAATCATGACGAAGCGCACCAGCGCCAAGTACAAGCTCGACCGCCGCATGGGCGAGAACGTCTTCGGACGCCCCAAGAGCCCGGTCAACCGCCGCGAATATGGCCCCGGCCAGCACGGCCAGCGCCGCAAGGGCAAGGTCTCGGATTTCGGCATCCAGCTGCGCGCCAAGCAGAAGCTCAAGGGCTATTATGGCGACGTCACCGAGAAGCAGTTCAAGCGCGCCTACACCGAAGCCGCCAAGATGAAGGGCGACACCGGCCAGAATCTGATCGGCCTGCTCGAGCGCCGGCTCGACGCGGTGGTCTACCGCGCCAAGTTCGCGCCGACCATCTGGGCCGCGCGCCAGATCGTCAATCACGGCCATATCCGGGTCAACGGCAAGAAGCTCAACATCGCTTCGGCCAAGGTCAATGTCGGCGACGTCGTCGAGCTCGGCGCCAAGGCGCAGGAGATGGCGCTGGTGATCGAGGCGCAGGGCCTCGCCGAGCGCGACATCCCCGAATATATCGTCCAGGACGGCACCACCAAGATCGTCTTCAACCGGGTGCCGACGCTCGATGAAGTGCCCTATCCGGTGCGCATGGAGCCCAATCTGGTCGTCGAATTCTATTCGCGCTGAGCTTTTTGCCTCGGCCGGACACGAAGGGGCGGCTCCGCGAGGAGCCGCCCTTTTTCATTGACAGGCGGGCGACTCTCGCGAGAATTGGGTTTCAGGAAGCGGGGAGAGACCAGCATGCTGAAACTCTTGATCGCGGCGGCGGCGCTGGCTTTCGCTCCTGCCGCGGCCCAGGCCGAGCAAGGCGGTGCGAACCCGAACGCGCGGGTCTGCCGGGCCCAGCCGCTGGCCGGCTCCCGGCTCGGCGCGCGGCGCATATGCCGGTCGAAGGCCGAATGGGACGAGCAGGACCGCCTGGCGCGCGGCCTCGTCCGGGATACCCAGAACCGGCTCGTTTCCCCGACCCGCGACGGGCTGCTCACCCAGCCGAACGGCTTCGGCCCCGGCGGCCCGCGCTAGGGCCGCAGCTCGGCCTCCAGAAACGCGCCGATCCGCTCCAGCATCTGCTGGCGGGCGACGGAATCGGCGAGATCGTGCTCGAGCCCCCGAAACTCGACCAGCTCGCTGCGCTTGCCGGCACCGCGGAGCGCCTCGTTCATCCGGCGCGAATGGACGATCGGCACGTTGAGATCGCGGTCGCCATGGAAGAGGAGAACCGGAGCGGCGATCGCGGCGACGTTGCGCAAGGGCGAGCCCTGCGCGATGTGCGGCCCCGAGCCGATATAGTCGGCGACGTTGCGCGCGATCGTGTAATTGCGGGCATCGTCCTTGACCTGCTGGAGATCGGTGACCGGCGCGATCGCGACGATCGCCTTGTAGAGGCCCGGCTCGGTCGCCCCCGCCTGAAGCGCCGCATAGCCGCCATAGGACCAGCCGAGGATCGCCATCCGCGCCGGATCGCCAATGCCCTGGGCGGCGAGCCAGCGCGCGCCGGCGTCGATGTCGCCGATCGACGTCCGCCAGCCCCGGAAGCCGTTTTGCTGCAGCCACTGGTCGCCAAAGCCGGCCGAGCCGCGATAATTGGCCTGAAGCACGGCATAGCCGCGATTGGCGAGATATTGGGCGAGCCAATCGAACCCCCAGACGTCGCGCGACGATGGCCCGCCATGCGGCAGGATCACGACCGGCAGGCCGCGCGCCTCGCGGCCGGGCGGCAGCGTGAGATAAGCGGGGATCGGGGTGCCGTCAGCAGCGGGATAGGTGACGCTGCGGACATTGGCCAGCGGCGTGCCATCGAGCTGCGGGCGGACCGCCAGGATCTCGTTCAGGTTCCGGGCGGTGCGATCGTAGAGATAGTAACGGCCCGCATCATT
>DASYKV010000071.1:0-63703 GCA_035994965.1 Allosphingosinicella sp. | reverse complement strand
GTGCGGATATTCCGCGGCCTTGCGGCTCGCGCGGCGGGCGCGCTTCGGCGGCAGGACGATCTCGACCTTGGCTTCGCCCTTGAGGATCGCCTTGGCATTCGGCCCGAAGGAGAGGCCGCCGAAATCGTCGGCGCGAAGCGCGTCGCGGGCGAGCAAGGCGCGGGCGACCGGCTTGACCAAAGCCAGCTCCTCCTCGCCCGCGATTCCGAACACGCTGAGCCGGTGATGGCCGAAGCCCTGCACCTTGTCGGTCTCGCGCCCGGCCAGCACGTCGGTCAAATGGCCGATGCCGAAGCGCATCTCGGTGCGGAAGGCGGCGGAGAGCAGTTTCTGCGCTGCCGTGGTCGCGTCGATCGCCTGCGGCGGCGCGAGGCAATTGTCGCAATTGCCGCAATAAGCAGGCGGGTCCTCGCCGAAATGGCGGAGCAGCAAAGCGCGGCGGCAGCCGGCGGTCTCGACCAGGGTGGCGAGCGCGTTGAGCCGCTCGCGTTCGCCCGGCTGGCGCGCCGGCTCGATCTCGGTGCCGATCCGGCGGCGGGCCAGTGAGAAATCCTCGGCGCCCCAGAACAGCCAGGCCTCGGCGGGCTCGCCGTCGCGGCCGGCGCGGCCCGTCTCCTGATAATAAGCCTCGATCGATTTGGGCAGGCCGGCATGGGCGACGAAGCGGACGTCTGGCTTGTCGATGCCCATGCCGAAGGCGATGGTCGCGACCATCACCATCTCCTCCGAAATGACGAAGGCGGCCTGGTTGCGCGCCCGGACCGGCGGCTCGAGCCCGGCATGGTAGGGAAGCGCCGGCCGCTCCGCGCCGCCGAGCTGCTCGGCGAGCTTGTCGGTGCGGTCGCGGCTGGTCGCGTAGACGATGCCCGGGCCCGGCTGCTTGGCGAGCAGCGCTTTCAGCTGGCTGGCGACGCCGTCGCGCGGCCGGACATGGTAGCGGATGTTGGGCCGGTCGAAGCCGGCGACGATCATCCCGTCCTGCGAGATGCCGAGCTGGCGCGCTATGTCCTCGCGGGTGCGCTTGTCGGCGGTCGCGGTCAGCGCGAGGCGCGGCACGTCGAACGCGTCGAGCAAGGGCAATAGCAGCCGGTAATCGGGCCTGAAGTCATGGCCCCACTCGCTGACGCAATGGGCCTCGTCGATCGCGATCAGCGCCAGCGGGATGCGCGCGATCAAATTGCGGAAGCTCTCGCCCGTCGCCCGCTCGGGCGCGGCGTAGAGCAGGTCGAGCTCGCCGCGCCTCAGAGCGTCGACCGTCTGCTCGCGATTATTGTCGACCGAGGTCAGCGCCGCCGCCCTCAGCCCGAACGCCTCGGCGGCGCGGATCTGGTCGTGCATCAGCGCGATCAGCGGCGAGAGGACCAGCGCCGTTCCCGCGCGCGCCAAAGCCGGCACCTGATAACAGAGCGACTTGCCGGCTCCGGTCGGCATCACCGCCAGGCTATGCTGCCCCGCCATGACCCGGCCGATCACCTGCTCCTGGACGCCGCGAAAGTCCTGGAAGCCGAACGTGTTGCGAAGGATGGTGAGTGGGGTCGCCATATGCCGCTCCCCTTGCATCAGAACAAAATGAGATTCCAGCTTTCGCTGGAATGATGCCGGGGGATTCCTCGTTATTCGCGCAAATAATTGTGCGAGACGAGGAAAGCGCGCAACCGCCGCGGGAAGGGGCCGTCGCGAGGGCCGTCGTCGCGGCGGTCGTAGCCGCCGAGCATCGCCCGCCACGCGCCCTCGAAATCGCCGATCCGCGCCGAGGCGGCGACGAAGGCCGCGCAGGCCCCGTTACGGTCCTCGCCATCGCGCGGATCGAGGCAGATCGGCCGGGTCTCCGCGATCGCCTCGACGAACAGGGCGCGGTAGCGGGGCGCCGCCGAGACGCCGACGGCGCGCCCCCGCTCCACGTTCCAGATCTGCGGCGGCGCGAAGCTCCCCGCGAAGCTGGCGAAGGCGTAGTGGAAAGCGTTGTCGCGCAGCACGAAGTCGGTCCGCCCATCGCCGTCCACGTCGGCGGGGATGTCGCTCATCATCTCCATGTCGAAATGGCCGAGCGGGATGATGCCGCGCTCCGGCCCGTCCGGCAGGATGAGCCGGATGTCGAAGCAGCAATGCGCGCCGCCCGTATAGGCCTGCCACATCACGAAGCGGTGGCCTTCGCGGTCGAGCCGGCCGACGAGGAGGCCGTGCTCGGAGGTCGGCGAGGCGGGGACGGAGCGGAGCGTCAGCGGCGGTGGCGCTGGCGGCTGCGGCCCCTGCATGACCGGCCGCTGCCGCGAGACGGTGACTTCCGGCACGATCAGACCGCCCTGCGTCCGCCGCGCCCGGATCGAGATCAGCAGGCCGTCCCACCGGTACAGCAAGGGCCGCGGCTGCGCCCGATAGGTCCAGGGCAGCACCCTGTCGGCCGGCAGCGCCAGCGCCGGGATCATCGCCCGCGCCTCGCCGCCCGCAAGCGCGGCGATCAGCATCGCCAGGGTGACCAGCATCTTCCTCATCGCCTCAGCCTAGCCGCGCCCCATTGCCGCCGCAATCGCCGGTCAGCGTCGGCGCCTTGTAGGCGTTGGAGGTGCGTATGATGACCGGACGGCATATCTTGGCCTTGCTCGCGCTCCTGGCCTCCGCGCCGGCCCTCGGCCAGACCGGCGAGCTCGTGGTCGGAGGCGACGGCATCGTGCCGGTGACGGTGGGTGGCGTGCCGGCCCGGATCCGGATCGATCCCGCCGTGCCCGCGCTGCCGATGCTGACCAGTGATTATGCGGTGCGCGCCCGATTGCGGCCCGGCCCCTTCGCCTTCGGCTATATGGTCGGGCCCGAAATGGTGAGGGGGCGAAGCGCGGTCGCCCGCATCGGCATCGGCGAGGGCGCCCGGCCGCGCAAGCGCCGGGTCGGCTGGACCGAGCGTCCCTTCGCCGCCGGCGTGGACGGCGTCGTCGGGCCCGGCGGCCTGCCGAACCAGGTGGTCCGCTTCGTGCTCGGCCCCGCCCGCCCCGGCGAGCGCACGGTCGCGCTGCCGATGGCGGACGAAGGCGGCCTGTTCGGCGGCTGGGGGCATAGCTATGCCGTGATCGATCTCGGCGGGCAGCCGCTGCGCGTCCGCTTCGATCCCCATCATCCGCGCACCCTGGCCACGGCCGGCGCCGGAGTCCGCCTCGCCGCCCAGAACGATGCGCGGATCGCCGGCGAGGTCGAATCGCCCGAGATCGCCTTCGGCATCGCGCGTCCGGTGCGGACGCTGCATCTGGGCAGGCCGCTCCAGATCGGCCCGCTGACGATCACCGAGCTCGGCGTGCGCACCCGGGATTTCGGCAATGCCGCCTCGATCCGCGAGGAGGGCGAGGGCGGCGATCCGGACGAAGTCATCGTCACCGGCGACCGGCGCCGCAACAACGACCGCGACCGGATCGCGATCGGCGCCGATCTGCTCGCCCGCTGCTCCTCGCTCGTCTTCGACAAAAGGGCGCGGGAGATCAGGCTGACCTGCGCCTGATCAGCGGCGCGGGCAGGCGATCGGGTCGGCTTCGGGGTCGCGGCTGAAGCCGCCGCCGCGATAGGGGATTGTTTCGACGACGCAGGCTTCGCCGCTATTGGCGAAGCGCACGAGCACCTTGTCGGCGAACCGTCCGGCCATGCCGTCCCTGCCGCCGGCCATGATCTCGGAAATGACAAACAGCCAATAGCCCCCATCCTCGGCGCGGTAGCGCAGCTCGCTTACGTCCTCGGACAGATAGGTGGTGGCGTGCGGGTGGGCGTCGGACCAGGATTGGAAGTCGCCGCCCGGAAAGCCGGACTCGCGATCGCTCGGCTGGTGGCGGAAGCGAACCTCGGGATCGTCAACTTCCAGCGCCCCTGCAAGGGAGCCCGCCCCCGCCTTACTCGCTGGACGCCTTCGTGCGCATGGCGCGCGCGGGGCGGAGGCCCTTGCCCGGCCGGCAGCCGTCAACTTCCGGCCGGGAGCCGGACGGACGCTGATGGCATGTGTAATGGTCGTCATGATCGTCAACTTCCGCCGGCCGTCGACGCCCGCGCCGGCGCGGGCTCATTCCGCCGCTTCGGCCGAGTCTTGCTCCTCGCGCTCGCTCTGCTGGCGGGCCCACATGTCGGCGTAGAGGCCGCTGGCGCGAAGCAATTGGGCGTGGGTGCCGCGCTCGGCGACCCGGCCCATGTCGAGCACGACGATCTGGTCGGCGTCGACCACGGTCGACAGGCGATGGGCGATGACCAGGGAGGTGCGGCGCTGGGTGACGTCGTGCAGCGTCTCCTGGATCGCCGCCTCGGTGCGGCTGTCGAGCGCGCTGGTCGCCTCGTCGAGGATCAGGATCGGCGGGTCCTTCAGCAATGTGCGGGCGATGGCGACGCGCTGCTTCTCGCCGCCCGAAAGCTTGAGCCCGCGCTCGCCGACCATCGCGCCATAGCCCTCGGGAAGGCTCGCGACGAAATCGTGGATCGCGGCGCCCCGGGCGGCGCCCTCGATCTCGGCCTGGGTCGCGCCTTCCTTGCCGTAGCCGATATTGTAGCCGATCGTGTCGTTGAACAGGACGGTGTCCTGCGGGACGATGCCGAGCGACGCGCGAAGGCTCGCCTGGGTGACCTTGGCGATGTCCTGCCCATCGATGGTGATCCGGCCCGCTTGCGGCTCGTAGAAGCGGAACAGCAGCCGCGACAAAGTCGACTTGCCGGCGCCCGAGGGGCCGACGATGGCGGTGGTCGAGCCCGGCCGCACCTCGAGGTCGACGCCCTTCAGGATCTCGCGCCCGGCATCGTAGCCGAAATGGACGTTCTCGAAGCGGACCAGCCCGGCCTCGACGCGCAGCGGGGGCGCGCCGGGCGCGTCGACGACCTCGGCGGGCGTGTCGATCAAAGCGAACATCGCGTCCATGTCGATCAGGCCCTGGCGGATCGTCCGGTAGACCATGCCGAGCAGGTCGAGCGGCCGGAAGAGCTGGGCGAGAAGCGTGTTGACGATAACGACGTCGCCGACGCTGAATCGCCCTTGGCTCCAGCCCCAGACGACGAAGCCCATCGCGCCAGCCATCATCAGGTTGGTGATCAGCGACTGGCCGATATTGAGCCAGGCCAGGCTGGTCTCGTTCTTGACCGCCGCATCGGCATAGCGGCCGACGGCGCGGCCGTAGCGCTTCGCCTCACGCTCCTCGGCGCCGAAATATTTGACCGTCTCGTAGTTGAGCAGGCTGTCGACCGCGCGCGCCACCGCGCCGGTGTCGAGATCGTTCATCTCGACGCGCAGCTTGGTCCGCCAGTCGGTGACCATCCTGGTGTAGCGGATATAGACCGCGACCATCAAAGCGGTGGCGGCGACCAGGCCGAGGCCGAACTTCACCCAGAACAGGACCAGCACGATGGCGAGCTGGAAGATGGTCGGCGCGATGTTGAAGAGGAGGAAATAAAGCATCGTGTCGATGCTCTTCGTCCCCCGCTCGACGATCTTGGTGACCGCGCCGGTGCGCCGCTCGAGGTGAAAACGCAGCGACAGGTCGTGGAGGTGGCGGAAGGTGGTCTCGGCGAGCCGCCTCGTCGCGTCCTGGCCGACCCGCTCGAAGATTCCGTTCCGCAAATTGTCCATCAGGACGCCGCCGAAGCGCGCGGCGGCATAAGCGCAGACCAAAGCGATGGCGACCGTCACGGCCGGCTCCATGCCGGCGGTCATCCGATTGACCGCGGCACCAAAGGCCAGTGGCATGACCAGGGTGGTGACGCAGATCGAGAACAGCACGAGCAGCAGCGACAGCACGACGCGCAGCTTCAGCCCCGGCTCGCCCTTCGGCCACAGAAAGGGGACGAACCGTTTGAGGATCCTTAGGCCCGGCTCGGCCTTGCGTGGTCCTCCCTTGGGCCCTTCCGTCGCGTCGTTCGTCATGTTGGTCGCTAGATAGGCGAGCGGCGCCGTTTCCCCAAGTAACGGCTGCGGAACGTTGGGAACATGAGGGGATGCCGGCGCATTTGGCCCCCTCGAAGGAGCGGGAAGATGCAAAGCTTGTTATTCGTGATGGCGATCATGGGCTGCGGCGAAGGCGATTCCGCCTGCCGCGAGGTCAGGATTGACCAGCAGCGCTTCCAGAGCGTCGCCGCCTGCCAGGCCGCGACCGCTTCGGCGCTGATCCGCCACGGCGATCTCGATTTCCCGACCGTCGTCGCCCGCTGCCGCCCCGCCAACGCCCGCCCGCAGCTGCTGCGCGGCAGCGAGGTGCTGCTGCCCGCCCCCAATCCGGCCCGCGCCCTGCCCCGCTTCGCCGCCCGGTCCGCGCGCCGCTAGCTCAGCCTGGCCACCCCCGCTCCGTTCGCCCTGAGCCTGTCGAAGGGCCTTCCTTCTTTCCGCGCTCGAACGGGAGAAAGGGAGGCTTCGACAGGCTCAGCCCGAACGGGGAAGGGTAATCTCGCGCTCGCCCCTAGATCGTCCCGCTGATCGTCAGGGTGAAGATCGGGCCGTAGAAGCGATCGCGGTCCTCGGTGAAGAGGACGTTGCTGTTGGTGGCGTTGCGATTGCCGTCGAAGAAGGTGCGGCCGAAGCTTTCGTTGGTGCCGAGCAGATTGTCGACGCTGCCGCGCACGGTCAGGCCGAGCACGTTCTTGTGCTCGACATAGACGCCGAGGCTCCCCGGCGTGTCGAGGAAGCGGAAGCGCTGGTCGAGCCGGAAGCCCGCGGACTGGCGATATTGCTGGAAGCCGGCGCCATAGGCCCATTGCGTGCGCGGGATGTCGTGGCGGAAATTGATCTCGACCTGGCGGGTCGTGTACTCGTTGATCGGCCGGCGCCCCCCGGTCAGCGGGTCGGTGAGGCGGCTGCCCTGGAAGGTGAGGTTCATGTCGAGCTTGGCGCCCGGGATTCCAATCGGATCGAAGTTGAACGTGCTCGTCCATTGCAGGCCGTAGACGCTGGCCGTGCCGTCGATATTGCCCGGCGATTGGCCGCCGGCGATCGGGATGACGTCGACGATGTCGGTGATCAGCCGGCCGTAGAGCCGCGCCGTCACCGTGCCCCAACGGCCGAGATTGCGGGTCGCCTGGATCTGCGCGTTCCAGCTTTGCGGCGGCACCAGATTGGCGTTGCCGGTATTGGCGGTGCCGCCCGAGACGTTGGCCGACGCGACGAAATCGAAGAAATTCAGCTGGCCGACGACGCGCTCGATCCGCGCCGAAATGTCGAAGCCGGGCCGCGGCGTCCAGGCCAGGTTGAGGAAGCCCTTGGGCCGGTAGAAGGTGCGGCTGAGCCCGCCCGCGCCCTCCTGGGTCAATCGCGAATATTCGCCGCCCAATGAGACTTGGAGGGTGAGGTTGGCGGCGAGCGGGCGGCCGTAGGTCAGCATCGCCTCGGCGCGCTGCTCCTGAACGGTGGCGGCGCTGTTGGGAAAGGGAATGGGGACGAAGTCGCCGCTCGCATTGCGATCGAACAAAGCGTTCTCGACGTCGAGCCGGTTGAGCGCGCCCTCGAGGCTGACCTGCCAGTCGGCGCCGCCGCCGCGCCAGCGATATTCGCTGCGAAGGATCGATTCGGCCTCGTCGCCGGTCTGGGTGAAGCGCTGGCCGATCGTCGGCGTGGCGTCGGCATAGGTCTGGACCAGGGTCTGGCGATAGGGCGTATGGGTGAAGCGGTGGAGGCCGATCAGCTTCAGCCGACCGCTGCCGCCAAGGCCGAATTCATAATCGCCGCCAAGCTCGTAATTGTGGCGTCTCAGCCGCTCCTGGAGGTTGCGGACCCGGTCGGGCTGGCCGGGCCCCGAGCGCTCCGAGACCTCCTCGACGTCCTGAAGGATGAAGCCGCCGGCGGCGTTGAGGTTGAGGATCGAGCCGTTGCCGAAATTGCGGCGGATCGAGGCGGAAAGGCGCGGCTCGTCGCCGCTGACGCCGAGCACCTCGTCGCGGCGGTCGAGGACCACGCCCGCCGGCGTGTAGACGGTCTCCGGCCCTGCATTGCCGTTGCGGTAGCTGTCGTTGCGAAGGCTCAAAGTATAGGTGGTGCCGCCGATCGAGCCGTTCACCGAGATCTCGCCACCGAGCAGCCGCGCCGGCGTCCGGTCGCGGCGGATCTGCGGCCGCCAGACATAATTGCCCGAAAGGCCGCGGCTCGTGGTGACGACGTTGGCAACCTGGCCCGACAGGCCGGATATGTTGAGCGTGGCGGCGTCGACGATCTCGATGCGGGCGACGTTGGACGCGCTGATCCGCCTCAATTCGGTGAAGATGTCGGTCGATTTCCCCGAGAAGCGCTCGCCGTTGATCAGCACGTTGCCGCTCGCCTGCCCCAGGCCGCGGCGCTCGGTGTCGGAGGATTCGATCGAGAAGCCCGGCACCTGGCTCAGCATGTCCAATGCGTTGCGCGGCGCGAAGCGGGTGAAATCGGCGGGGGTGTAGGTGCGCGGGCCCTGCGGCGCGGCGGGATCGGGGGAGACCGGCGGCGGCGTGTCGCCGGGCGGCGGCGCTGCGGCCGGCTGGGCCAGAGCTGGGGAGGCCGAGGACAGCAAGGCGATAAGCAGCGCTGCGCGCGCACTGGACGGCGTCATATCTTCCCTCCCTCATTCACCGCCGTCCCCTGCGGTTTCGAGCGTTGTCCGCTACATTTGTAGCACTAGCCTGGCTTCGTCAACATGAATGCGAGCCTAACCGCGCGCGGCCGCGCCGCCGGCTGGAACGGCTTTTCGACCAAGATGTTTGTCCCTTCGATCAGCGACATATGAGGAAGCGCGCGCCATGGCCGAGACCGACACGATCGAAATGATCCACGAAGACGACCTGCCCGGCCATGAAAGCGCGCTGGAGCCCAAGCCCGACTGGGAGCCTTTCTATCCAGGCTCCGGGCGCCTCGAGGGCAAGGTCGCTTTGGTCACCGGCGCCGACAGCGGCATCGGCCGCGCCGTCGCCGCCCTGTTCGCCCGCGAGGGCGCCGACGTCGCTATCCTGTACCTCTGCGAGCATGACGACGCGGCGAAGACGAAGAAGATCGTCGAGGCCGAGGGGCGCAAGGCGATCGCCATCGCCGGCGATCTCGGCGACAAGGACTTTTGCGATCGGGCGGTGGCCGAGGTGGTGAAGACGCTCGGCGGCCTCGACATCCTCGTCAACAATGCCGGCGAGCAGCACCCGGACGAGGACATACGCGACATCAGCGAGGAGCAGCTGAAGCGCACCTTCCAGACCAACATCTTCTCGATGTTCTTCCTGACCCAGGCCGCGCGGCCGCACCTCGGGAAGGGCGCCGCGATCGTCAATTGCACCTCGATCACCTCTTATGAAGGGTCGAAGGAATTGCTCGACTACAGCGCGACCAAGGGAGCGATCACCGCCTTCACCCGCTCGCTCTCCGAAAATCTCGTCGGCGACGGCATCCGCGTCAACGCCGTCGCGCCCGGGCCGATCTGGACGCCCTTGAACCCCTGCGGTGGCTCCAGCCCGGAGAAGATGAAGACCTTCGGCGAAGACACGCCGATGGGCCGGCCGGGCCAGCCCAACGAGGTCGCCCCGAGCTTCCTGTTCCTCGCCTGCGAGGACAGCCGCTACATGTCGGGCCAGGTCCTCCATCCCAATGGCGGCACCATCGTCAACGGCTGAGCCGCTTCCCTCGTCCCGCGCCGATGCTATAGTGAAGCGGTATCGAGGGGCCGGGCCTATGCGGATTGCGATCGGGATCATCATCGGCCTCGCCGTGGCGATCGGGCTTCAGACGGGCTTCGAATTCCTGTCCAGCCAGCTCTTCCCCTACGCTCCGTTCGACGTGTTCGATCGGGCGCGGGCGAGCGAGGTGCTCGGCAATCGGCCGGCGGCGGCCAATGCGCTGGGCATATTCGGCTATCTCGTCGCCGCATTCGCCGGCGGCTTCGCCGCGCGGCGGATCAGCGGGGCCGGCTGGACCGCCTGGGTGCCGCCCGGCTTCCTCGCCTTCCAGGCGGCGGTGCTGGCTCTGGGCTACTCGCTGACCGGCTGGGGCCAGGCCGGCGCCTTCGTCGCCGCTCTGGTCGGCGGCGTGGTCGCCCACAATCTCGGCAAGAGCGGAAATGGAGCAAGCGACTCGGAAAGTGCCGAGGCTCAAATCGATGCTTAGACGGAAAGTTTCTCCACGCCTAAGCGCTGAATCGTTTCGGCGTTTCCCTGATAAACATATCTAAAAGCTCGATAACGGCGTTTGTCCAATTTACTAAACTATGTAATCTTTCCCCATTCATTGGGGAGAGAGACGATGCCATCTGGGCTTTCATTTTTGTTTCAAGCCACGCTTCCCGGGGCAAAGTCCCTGCATGAGGCGTTGACCGTCAAAGCGCCGGCTCCGACGCCGGCTCCGAAGGCGCCGCCGCCCGACATCCTCCATTATCTTTGGCTGGTGAAGATTCCCGAGGTCCCGGCCACGGCGCCCTATGAATCTTATCTGCTGACGACCGTCTACGATGAAGATTTCAAGGCGTATATCGGCGATCTGGTCAACAACAATCCGGGGCCGTTCAATCTCGCGGCGTATGGCATCCAGGGCTTCGAGGGCGTCGCCGGCAAGCTGCCCGAGAAAGCCGCGCTCACGGAGTTCATCAGGCTGATCGGCGAGCGCGACCTGACCCAGCTTCATCCGGTCGGCAAGCCGCCCTTCCTTCCCTTCTATCCGTGGTCCGCGATCCAGATTCACAGGAAGATGGGCGGCGGCCCGGCCGCGCCGAAGCCGCCCGCCGGCGGGCCGAAGGGAAAGTGAGCGGCGCGGCGAGCGCGTCGCCCTGGCCGCTCGAGCAGATCCAGGGCTTCCTGCTGCGCGGCTACAAGGCGAATTTCGCGCGGCATTTCGCGCTCGCCGTCGCCGAAGGCGATGCGGCCCGCGACGCCGCGCGCGACTTCGTCCTGGGGCTGACCCGGCCGGGGACGCAGGGCCCTCACATCACCACCGCCATGCCGTGGACGACCAAGCCCGAATATTGCCTCAATGTCGGCTTCACCTATCGCGGGCTGGCGCGGTTCGGCGTGCCCCAAGCCAGCCTCGCCATCTTCGACCCGATCTCCGGCGATCCCAATTATGCCGCCTTCGGGGCGGGCATGGCGGCGTTGGCCGAGGCCTCGCCCGGCCTCAACGAGGCGGGCGCGAGCGCGCCGCCATGGGAAATGTCCGATACCGATTTCGATCTGCTGCTGTCGATATGGACCGACGACGACCAGTGGCGGGACCACGTCACGGCGCAGATCCAGGCGCTGAGCCCGGGCACGTTCCGCGAGCTGCTCGGCGACCACCACGTCTATGACGGCCACGCCTTCACCACCAAGAAGGTCTATTTCGGGTTCGAGGACAGCATCTCGCAGCCGATCATCAAGGATTCGCCCTTCACCCGTCCCAGCGACGGCGGCCAGGACGAAGCCGATTCGAGCGCCTTCCTGATCGGCACCGGCGCCAATATCTATGGGGCCAGCGCGATGACTCCGCCGGAGCTCGGCCTCTATGGCTGCTTCGGCGCCTTCCTGGTGATCCGCCAGGACGTGGAGGCGTTCGAGGCGCAGGTGGCGAGCGTCGCGCCGGATCTGGGCGCTTACGGAGTCAGCATCTTCGACGTGCAGAAAGAGGCGCTGATGGCGTCGATGTGCGGGCGCTGGCGTAACGGGGTTTCGCTCGCGGTCTACCCGATCAACGGCGACAACCTGCCGCCCGACCCGCCGCCCTCGCCGCCCAATCCGGACATGCGCAACGATTTCCTCTACGTCGTCGACGGCGCTCCGGACCAGGGCAATGTCTGCCCGATCGGCTCGCACATGCGGCGCGCCAACATGCGGCTGCGCGCCAGCGATCCGCCCTTTCCTGGCGTGTCGGGCGGCTTTCCCGGCGGGCCGTCCAGCTTCCGCCGGATCATGCGCCGGGCCATGCCCTATCAAATCCCTTATTGCCCCGAGGACCGGGACAAGCCCGGCACGGAGCGCGGCCTGGTCGGGATGTTTCTCGGCGCCAGCCTGATGCAGCAGTTCAACTTTGTCTTCGGCCAGTGGATAAACGGGCCCTTCTTCACCGACATGGAGCTCGCCGACTGCGTGATGGGCGCGCCCGATCCGCTCAGCATCACGGTGCCGGGGATGGAGCAGCCGCAGGTCGGCGCCAACGTGACGAGCTGCGTCGCGATGCGGGCGGCGGCCTACGTCTTCTATCCCGGGATCGAGGGCATCCGCTATATCGCGACCGTGACGCCCGAACCGGACGGTGGGAAAGCGGCCGGCGCCTGACCGCCTATCCGGTTTCGAACAGAAAGCGCGAAATCGGACACCAAATAGTGGCGTAATTCGCTGAAGCTTGGCGGCTGTACGCAGCTCGCTCAGAAGCGCAAATCCAGAAAACGGCGGACTTCCGCCATTTCCCAAGTTTGGCACGGGGCCTGCTATACTCCCGATATGATCTCCGGATGGTCCGGTGGTCGATTTGAGGAGACCTACAATGACGCTTTCGATCAACCTGCAGAAGCTGGCCCTTTCGGTGTTCGGCGCCCTTGTCGCCAGCAGCCTGTTCCTTTCCGCGGCAATTGGCCCGGTCCAGATCGTCTGATCTGGCCGGTCCTTCCGACCGACCTCCACAAGACCATCCAGGACCAAGACGATGACCACCCGCAATTACGCCCTCGACAAGAGCAACGCCAGGATCCTCGGCGTCTGCGCCGGCCTCGCCCGCAGCACCGGCTGGGATCCGACGCTCGTGCGCATCGGCGCCGTCGCGCTGACCTTGTTCCTGCTTGGGCCGCTGATGATCCTCTTCTACGTCATCGTCGGCGCGCTCGCCGCCAGCCGCTAGGCGGCAACGACCAGCCCCGCGGCCGAGCCGCCGGGGATCCACAGGAACAGATCCGCGATCAACGCGCCGCCCGGGCGCCTGGACGCCCGCGCCGCCGCCGCGGCGGCTTCCTGGACGTCGGCGCCGCCGGGCCCGATCGCTTCGAGCCAGGCATGCAGCCAGGGCTCCAGCGCGTGAAGCCGCACCCGCCAGCCGCTGCGCGCCACCGCGATCCGCGTCTCCCGCGCTTCGGGAACCACCGCCTTTTCGCCGCGCTCGCCCGCCTCGATCAACGGGGCGAGGTCGAAACCCAGGGTCAGCAGCCTGACGCTGTCCGGCAGCTTCAGCCGCAGCCCCGGCGTCATCGCCGCGTCGGCCGTCAGAGGCGCCCGCCGGTCGCGCTCGATCCCTTCCGCGCGCGAGACCTCGGCCCGCGCCCGCTCCAGCCGCGCCACCGCGGCGGGCAGCGCCGCCAGCGGCCCGCCATCGTCCGGCCGGGTCGCCTCGAGATGATCGGCAAAGCCCGCGCCATAATCGTAGAGGCTGAAATGATGCGGGGGGCAGGCTCCGATGTAGGAGGAGGCGAACAGGTCGAAGACGGTGGCGCCGACCAGCAGGCGCAGGGCCGGATAATCCTCGCGCAACGTCTCCAGCAAACGGGTCCGGTAGCCGCCGGCATAGATTGCGAAGCGGTCCTCGGCACCAAGCTTCGCATCTCCCGCGATCCGCGCCAGCACGGCCTGGCGCGGCGCCGCGCCGGCAAGGATGCCGTCCAGCAGCCAGGACTGCAGCGCGGCCAGGGCCTCAGGCATAAGCGGGTGCGCGATGGACGCGCGCCTTGGCGAGCTCGGCGAGCAGCTCCCCGTAAGGCGGGATCTCCGCATCCCATTCGAGCAGGGTGGAAACGCCGCCGGTGCGCCGCATCGCCAGCGCGTAGAGCGCCCAGACCGGCTCCAGCACCGGGCTGTCATGGGTGTCGAGCAAATGGGTGCCGCAATCGCGCGGGCCGGCGAGATGGACCTGGACGATACGCTCGGCCGGCAGCGCCTCGATATAATGGACCGCGTCGAAGCCGTGGTTGAAGGCGCTGACATGGACGTTGTTGACGTCGAGCAACAGCCCGCAATCGGCCTCTTCGGCGAGCCGGCTCAGATACTCCCATTCCGGCATCTGCGCGCCGGTGAACTGGAGGTAGGTGCTTGGGTTTTCGAGGATCAGCGGCCGTCCGAGCCGGTCCTGGACCTCTCGCACCCGGGCCACGACATGCGCGAGGCTCGCCTCGGTCAGCGGCATCGGCAGCAGATCGTGGCTGTTCACCCCGGCGATGCCGGTCCAGCACAGATGATCGGAGATCCAGGCCGGCTTCACCCGCTCGGCGAGCGCGGCGAGCCTGTCGAGATAGTCCAGGTCGAGCGGCGACGCGCTGCCGATCGACAGCGACACGCCGTGCATCACCACCGGCCGGTGCGCCGCGACATGGTCGAGCACCAGCGCCGCATAGCCGCGATGGCCGAGGAAATTCTCGCTCAATATCTCGAACCAGTCGACGCCCCAGTCTGCGGGGTCGGTGGCCATCAGATGCGCGAAATGCGGATCGCGCAGGCCGATGCCGTCGCCGAGGTCGGCCAGGCCGAGCCTCGGCGCGCAGGCGGCCTGCGGATCCTCGCGCGCCATCAGGTCCTCATGTCGACGGCGGAAAGGCGAGCCGCCTGTCGTTCGGCTTGGGCTTTGCCGCCGCCGGCATCTGGCGATAGGCCATGACCTCGGCGAACGCCTTGTAGGCGACGTCGTGGACGGCGTCGCCGATCTTGTAGCGAGTCCGGCAGATCGGGTCCGAGGTGATCGCCTTGGTCGCGTCGTCGGTCTTGAAGTCGAAAATCTGCATCACCCCTTCGGTCGGGTAAAGCTGCGAGGCCGAGATCGGCACCGCGCAGCCGCCGAGCGTAGAGCATTTGTTGTCGCTCGGCGCCGAATAGAAGGTGCTTGGCGTCGGCGGCGGCCAGCCGCAGGTGCCGCCGAACTTGCGGGTCGAAAGCACGCCGCCGTCGCCGCCGCCGCCGGCACTGGCGGGCGGGGCACTGCCCGAGCAATTGCCGCCGCCGGTGGTCTGCTGGACGAAGCCGCAGCCGCCCTGGGCGTGGCATTTGTTCGAGCCCTTGCAGCTGTGGAAGATCGAGACCTGGGCGCAGTCATTCTTGCCGCCATTGTCGAAATCGAGGCCCTGGCAGGCGTGCTTGAGCGTGTTTGGCACGGGCGGATCGATGCCGATCGAAAGATCGGGGCATTGGCCGGTCACCGCCCAGGCGATCGCCATCCGGTCGCCCGACCCGGACATCGAGGGATAGGGGAAGAGCACCGTCGTCCCCGCTGGCGGCGACCAATAATCGTTGAGCACGGTGGTGACGCCGGCAATGGCGCCGATCGCCGCCTGGCTGAGGACGGTGTGGCTGTCCGCCTCCTTCGACAGGCGGTTGAGCGCGCCGGCAATGTCGTCGGCGCTCGGAAGCACGTCATTATAGGGATTGTCGTCATAGCCGTCGGTCTTGAGCTGGCTCGCCTGCCAATTGCCGATCCGGGGATTGTTCGCCCAAGTAGTGAGCGATCCGTCCTGGATCAGCGTCTGCACCGCCTGGAAACGCTCGTAATGATCGTCGAAATCGTTGCGGAAGCGCGCTGCGGCGTCCGCCGAGTCGACGAGCTGGCCCTTGCCGTCATAGCTCGGATAATCGGATTCCAGCGCGTCCTTGTCCGGGCAGTAACGCGGCATCACCGCCTCGAGCGCGTCATTCTTCCTGAGCTCGCTGCCTTCGCCCTGATCGGTAATCGCGTCCATCATCGCCACCATCTGCTGATAGGCGATATCCTTGTAGGTGAGCGCGACCATGGTGTTGAAGCCCATGAACTCGCGCATCGGATGGCCGCCCGAGGTGACGTTGAAGAGGTCGTTCTGGACTGGCTTGCCCTTCGACGCCTTCTTCCACACCGTCTCCCAGAGCGTCGAGCCGTCGTCGTAGCGGAGGCTCAGATAATCGTAATAGCATTGGTACATCCAGCCGATCGTGCCGAACATCGGCAGCGTGTCGCCGATCTTCCAGTCGGCGAAGGGCGCCTTTGGGAAATAGGTGCCGCTCTTGATCGCCTTCCTGGCGTCTTCCTCCGGCTGCTCGATGGCGAGGAACAGGCGGATCGAGTCCTCGTTGAGCGCGCCGACATTGACGGGCACGTCTTCGTGCGTCGTGTCCTTGAGGTCGACGATGTTGGGGATGATGGTCTTGCCGGGGCCGTAGCAGGTCCAGCCGTGGCGCTCGTCCTGCAGAGCGGGGCTGGTGAAGTCGGGCTTGATGCCGATGACGCTCGCCATGTTCGCCGCCATTTGCAGGTGAAGCATCTCCTGAATGAACACCGAAAAGACGATGTTGAACGCTTTTTCGTTGGCATTGGCCGGCGCGGCGGCGGTCTTCGCGCCGGGCCAGAGCCGGCCGAGATAGAGCTGGTTGTTGGCGCTGTTGATCTCGTGCATGCCCTCGATCGAATAGAGGCTCGTCATGTAGAGCGGGATGGTGAACAGCTCGACGTCGATCGCCGCCTGGGCGATCGCCTTCAGCGCGGCGAGATCGGTCGGCAGGTTCGATCTGGGGCGGCTGGCCCTGGCGCTGGCGCTGAGCGTGCGAGTCATGGCGTCCTCCTGTCGTGTCGGCGAAAGCGGAGGCTACGCCCCTGCCGAACCGAGTCAATTGGTGAGAACCGCAGTTTGTCTTGCCGCCGAAGACTAAATGCGCCGCTCATCAGTAAAAGCGATGATTCCGGCCGCGCTTTGACTGAATAACGCTCAGCGCCGCGGCCCGTCGAGTCATCCCGGCGAAGGCTGGGACCCATGAACGCGGTCGGTCGACGCGAGGCGGGGCGGGGCGGCTTCCTTCCCAATGCCGAGATGGTCATGGGTCCCGGTCTTCGCCGGGATGACTCTCGCCCCATCGTCGAAGAGCCCTAGTGCAGCGGCAGGAACAGGCCGAGTATGGCAAGCGCCAGCGCGATCGCCGAGACGATCAGCGCCACCCGCGCGATCTGCTCGCCGCCGCCGCTCCCGTTCATCCGCCGACCCGCTCGCGCCGACGCTCATGGCTGATCGCGAGCGCCCGCATCGCCAGCCTGATCTCGTAGAGGAAGAGGATCAAGCCCAGGATCAGGAGCAGCATCGCCAGGATGAACAGCATCGCGATCGGCCGGGCGAAGGCGATCCTGGCGAGATCGGCGACGAACAGGATCGCCACCACCATGCAGACGAAGAGCGCGCTCGCCGTGCACAGGCTGATCGCCCAATTGACCACCTTCATCCGCCGCTCGAGCAGGCCGAGCTCGGCGGCATAAGCGGCGCGCGCGGCCGCGCTCTCGCCGGGCGCCTCGGCCTCGAGCTGGCGCGACCGGTCGACGACCCGGGCGAGCCTTTGCGCGAGCACGTTGATGATCCCGCCAATCCCCGCCAGCAGGAAGACGGGCGCGACCGCCAGCTGGATCTGGTGGGCGATGGTGGTGACGGCGACGGTCTCGTCCATGGCGCCATGTAGACCGGCTTTCGCCCGAATGGAATCGTTCCCCGGCGAAGGCCGGGGCCCAGTCTCACCTTCGTGCCGCTGGACCCCGGCCTTCGCCGGGGAACGGGACTGACATCCCGCTGGCCCGCGCCTATCAAGGTTCGAAACAAGAGTTTGGAGGGGATATGGCGGCGACAAGCCGGCCGTTCTGGCGGAGCCTCTATTTCTGGGTGCTGGTCGCGATTGGGGCGGGGGCCCTGCTCGGCTGGCTTTGGCCCCCTGCCGGCCAGGCAATGCGGCCGCTCGGCGACGGCTTCATCAACCTCGTGAAGATGATCATCACGCCGGTCATCTTTCTCACCGTCTCGACCGGCATCGCCGGCATGGCGGACCTCAAGGCGTTCGGCCGCGTCGGCGCCAAGGCGATGGGTTACTTCCTCGCCGTCTCGACGCTCGCGCTCGCGGTGGGCCTGATCGTCGCCAATCTGGTGCGGCCCGGCGCCGGCCTCAACGTCGATCCGACCACGCTCAACGACCAGGCGGTCGCCTCCTATGTCAATCAGGCGCACGAGCAGAGCGTCACCGGCTTCCTGATGAACATCATCCCGGACACCCTGGTGAGCGCGTTCACCGAGGGGCAGATTCTCCAGGTGCTGCTGGTCGCGATCCTGTTCGGGATCGCCCTGGCGCTGATCGGCGACAAGGGCGCGGCGCTCCAGGAGACGTTGAAGACGCTGACCGCGATCGTCTTCCGGATCGTCCACATATTGATGTACGCCGCGCCGATCGGCGCGTTCGGCGCGATGGCCTTCACCATCGGCAAATATGGCATCGGCTCGATCGTCAATCTCGCCGCCTTGGTCGGGACCTTCTACGCGGCCTCCCTGCTCTTCGTGATCGTCGTGCTCGGCACGATCGCGCGCGCCGCCGGTTTCTCGCTCTGGGGGCTGGTCAAGTACATCAAGGCCGAATTGCTGCTCGTGCTCGGCACCTCCTCGTCGGAAAGCGCGATGCCGCTGCTGATGGAGAAGCTGGAGCGCGCCGGCTGCCCCAAGCCGATCGTCGGCCTGGTCGTGCCGACCGGCTATTCGTTCAACCTCGACGGCACCTGCATCTACATGTCGCTCGCCGCTCTGTTCATCGCCCAGGCCTGCAACATCCCTTTGAGCTTCGGCGACCAATTGCTGCTTATGGCGGTGGCGATGCTCTCGTCCAAGGGCGCGGCCGGGGTCACCGGCTCGGGCTTCATCACCTTGGCCGCGACCCTTTCAGTCATGCCGTCCATCCCGGTCGCCGGCATGGCTTTGATCCTCGGCATCGACCGGTTCATGAGCGAATGCCGTTCGCTCACGAATTTCGTCGGCAATGCGGTCGCGACCATCGTCGTCGCCCGCTGGGAGCGCGCGGTCGAGCCCGCCCGCCTCGCCTCCGCCTTCCGCGGCGAGGGCGGCGATTTCACCGAGAGCGAAAGCGATTCGCTGCAGATCGAGGGCCGGAGCGACATCCCGGCGTGAGAGCTATTGCTATTGCGAATAAGTTGCAATAATCTCTCGTCCAATGGAAATGATGCTCGATGACCTGCTGGTCCGGACGCCCGATTTCAGGGAGATGGACGCGCCCGACATCCGCCTGACCGCGGCGCTCCGGCTTTGGATGGTCCTGACCAGGCTCGGCCTCTGCCCGATGCCGGCAGTGGCCGGCCGGCTCGCCTCGGCCGGCGCCGCAGTCCGCCTCCATATCCTGCTCGAGGAGATCGGGGCCGCCTGGCCAGAGCCCTTCTGCGTCGCCCCGCCCTGCTGCTCGCGGCTGAGCCATGACGAGGCGCTCGCGTCGCGATGGTCCGCGCCGCCACCGCGCAGGATCGCCCGGCCTTCGACCGCTTGCTCCAGGAAATGCTCCCCGCCGACGCCCGCGACCGGCTTTTCGCGGAGGCCGGGACGCTGGGGAGGTTGCTGACGGATTGAGTGCCTCTAGGGCCCCACATCCTCTTCGGCGCAGCCCGCCGCCTGCGGGTTGCGCCAGCAGCGCAAAGCGGCCTCGATCGCGGCCTGGGGCGGTGCGGCGTCCTCGAACACATATTCGATGATCAGCGCACCCGCCTGCTCCTCGGCATCGTCGTAGATCTTTGGCTCGGTCGCGCCCTCGGCGTTGCGGACCAGAAGCCGCCGGTAAGGCCGCAAATTGGCGGCACGGACCACGCCGGCGCCGCACAAATGGCTGGCGGCCGCCGCGAAATTGGTACCGGTCGCTTCAACGAGCCGCGCCCGCGCCGGGCCCGACACGCGCCCGGCATCGTCGAAGCTCATCGCGTCGGCCTCGGGAGGCAAAGAAAGGGCGCAGGCGGCCGCGCCGCCGCGCGCCGGCTGCGCCGCCAGCGGCGGAGCGAAGGCGGCCGCGGCCAGGCCCGCCGCCGCCAGGGTCAAAAGCATCAGGCGCATGTGGTTTCTCCCGCTCGAGCCCTCTCGCGCCTCGCTAGCAGAGCGCGCCGCCGGGGCCAATGGCCGTCGCCGCAAGCCGCCCACGCTCCGCCGCTAGCGAAGCACATCCTCGATCAGCAGCGCGAGCAGGATCAGGGCGACCAGGCCGATCGCCGCAAACCCGCCGAACCTGTCCAGGACCCTGACCGGGTGGCCGCGCAGCGTCGGCAGCACCTCGTCCTCGTGCAATTCCATCACGCTGCCGCCGCACTGGACGCATTCGCTGGTATAGATTCTGTCATAGGAAAAGCGGACCACGTAGAGAATCCGGAACACCCGATAGGTGAGCACCAGCGCGAACGGCCGTTCCCGGTCGCACAAGGTGCAGCGGCGCGGCGGATGCGGCCCGAGCGCGACAATCCTCGTATCGATGCCCCAGTCGATCATCGCGAAATCTCTCTCCTGCCGCAAAAGAACGATAGATTGGCGCGCACGATCCCGGCAAGGGCCGCCGCTGGCGGCGCCCGCGATTTGCGACTATCACTGGCGCCGACCGGACGGCCGGTCAGAAAGGGAGCCCTTCGATGCGCCTCCTCGCCCCCGCTTTCGCTTTCATCCTGGCCCTGCTGCCGGCCGCCGCCAATCCGGCGCTGCCGACCGGCCGGACCGCGCCCGATTTCACCACCAGCGGCGCGCTCGCCGGCCAGCCGTTCCGGCTCAATTTACGGCGCGAGCTGCGCAATGGGCCGGTCGTGCTCTATTTCTTCCCGCGTTCCTTCACCGAAGGCTGCACGCTCGAAGCCCATGCCTTCTCCGAGGCCGCCCGCGACTTCCGCCGCGCCGGGGCGCGGGTGATCGGCATGTCGGCCGACGATTACGACACGCTTCGCCGCTTCTCGGTCGAAGGCTGCCGCAACGCCTTTCCGGTGGCGACCGCGACCGCGGCCGTGATCAACGCCTATGACGTGCGCTTCTCGGCCGAGCGCGCCAATTTCACCAACCGCACCTCCTACGTGATCGCGCCCAACGGCCGCATCATCTATGCTTATTCGAACCTCGATTGGCGGGCCCACGTCACCAACACCCTGGCCGCGGTCCGGCAATGGCGGGCGCGCAACCGCCGCCGGTGAGCGTCCGCCGGATCCAGTGGGCGATCGCCGCGGTCTTCTTCATCCTCGGCGGCTGGGCGCTGCTGGCGCCGCGCAGCGTGATCGCGCTCACCTTGCTCCCCGAATATCGGGTCGGGACGCCGATCCTGCCCTTCGCAATCGCCTGCTTCGGCGCCCAGGCGATGATCGCCGGCCTGTTCGCCGCTTTTGCCCGCTTCACCAAAGCCACCTTCCTCGCTTTCGGCGTCGCTTTGCTCCCGTTCCTCGTCTTCGACATCTGGTTCACCTTCGTCGACCCGGTCTTCACCTCGCTCGGCCTGCTCGACGCAGTGGGAAACGTCATCATGTTCGCTCTGTGCATGATCGGCTGGCGGCGCGCGGAGGCTTGAGATGAGCAATTTCGTCCAGATCACGCCGTTCATGCACGTCCCCGATCTCGCGGCGGCCCTGGTCTTTTTCGAGGAGATTCTCGGCTTCGCCACGCTCTTCAGGATAAGCGATTATGCCTATGTCGAGCGCGAGGGGGCTGGCATCCGCCTGCTTCAGAATCACGGCGCGGACGGCGCTCCGCCCGGCAATCGCCGCTTCGCTTATTATGTCGATGTCCGCGACGTCGACGCTCTCCACGCGGAGCTGAAGCCGAAGCTCGACACCTTGCCCGACGGCGACGTCCACGGACCCGCCGACAAGCCCTACGGCCAGCGCGAATTGCTCGTCCTCGCCCCGGACGGCAACCTCATCGCCTTCGGCCAGGCGATCGCGCGATGACGCGGTTCGCCGGCTCCACGATCTGGATCACCGGCGCCTCCTCCGGGATCGGCGAGGCGCTGGCCGAGGCGTTCGCGGGCGAAGGCGCGGCGCTGATCCTGTCCGGGCGGCGGCGCGACGCCCTGGAAGAGCTGGCGGCACGGCTCGGCGGCGAGGCCTTGGTGCTGCCGTTCGAGGCGACCGACCGGGACGCGATGGCCGGCGCGGCGGAGGCGGCCTGGGCCTGGCGCGACGGCATCGACATGCTGGTCAACAATGCCGGGATCAGCCAGCGCAGCCTCGCCATCGACACCGCTCCCGAGGTCTATGAAAGGATCGTCGCCGTCGACCTGCTGGCGCCGATCCGGCTCACCCAGAGCCTGCTCCCGCGCATGGCCGGACGGGGCGAGGGGCATGTCGTCATGATTTCCTCGGTCGCCGGGCGCCTCGGGCCGGTGCTTCGGACCGCTTATGCCGCCGCCAAGCACGGCCTGATCGGCTATGGCGACGCGCTTCGTGCCGAGGTCGAGACGGCTTATGGGATCAAGGTGACCAACGTCCTGCCGGGCTCGGTGCGCACTCAGGTGGCGGCGAACGCGCTCCAGGGCGACGGCAGCGCGCGCGGCACCTCCGACGCCAATATCGAGGCCGGCATGGACCCCGCCATATGCGCACGGCGCATCCTCGACGGCCTCGCCGAAGGCCGCCGCGAGATTTTGGTGGCGGACGGCGCCGAAGCCTTTGCCGCCTCCTTGCGCTTTCAGGATCCCGAGCGACTGTTCGACCTGCTGGCGGCGGAAGGGGCGCGGCTGGCCGAGGCGCGGGCCGGGGGCGCGCCGCCGGAGCCGCGGCGGGTCAACCGCACCTTGCCCGACGGCTGAGGCATCAGCGCGCCGGGACGTTCGGAAAGGGCGGCGCATCGGCCGGGTGCGAACGGCGAACGAACGCATTGGCGGCGCGCATTCCGGCCTGGACCGCGCCAACCTGGGCCGAAGTGGCCGCCTCCGCCAGCCGGCGCCGCGCCGGTTCCTGGAGGGCGCCCAGCGCAGGCAGCAGGCGCTGCCCCCGCGGCGTGGCGGCGAACGCCTGCAGCTGCCGTTCGAGATCGGCCACGGCGCTGCTGGTCGCCGCCGCGCTTTCGGTTTCCCGGCGGCTGCGGGCGATCATCTGGGCGGTCGTCTCGCCGTCGCGCGGCGCCAGGCGCGTCTGGCTGAGCGCACGCGCGGCGGGATGACGGAGCAGGCGCGCGAGCGCATGGATGTCATCGGCGGACAGATTGGCCCGAAGGTCGGCCTGGACCGCGTCGCCGATACGGTCGAACTGGCCGGTGACGGACCCAAGCATCTCCTCCAATGCCGCGCTCGTCATCACAGCGTGAATCCCGGGATATCGTTGCTCGAGGGTGATATGGATCGGATCGGCGCGATGCGCGGCGCGATAGGCCTCCTCGAAGCGAACGCGCAGGACATCGGCGATCCCCGCGCGGGGCATGAGAAAATCGACGAGGATCTCGAGGTCCCGCGCGCTGGCCCGCTGGGGAGCCTGCGCCGGGCCCGCCTGTCCATGCGCCCAGCCTGGGCCGATCGCCGATGCGCCGAGAGCCAGCGCCGCGGCCAATGCAATGCGGCGAGGACGCGCTCGTGACATGGACCGATTCCCCCAAGGACCTCGCGAGGACGGTAAAGCATCGACCGGCAAGGACAAGCGCGAGCAGCCGGGCTGGCGGCGGCGCGCGGTCGGTGGCATGGTCGCGCCATGGCGGATTTCGACCTCGGCCGCTTTCTCGACGCGCAGCAGGGACGCCACGAAGCGGCGCTCGCCGAGCTCCGGCGGGGGCGCAAGCAGAGCCATTGGATGTGGTTCGTCTTCCCGCAGATCGCCGGCCTGGGCACGAGCCCGACGGCGCGTCTCTACGCGATCGCCTCGGCCGACGAGGCGCGGGCCTATCTCGCCCACCCGGTGCTCGGCGCCAGGCTGCGCGAATGCACGACGACCGCGCTCGCCCATCGCGAGCGTGGCGCGGCGGCGATCTTCGGGGCGGTGGACGCGATGAAGCTCAGATCCTCGATGACCCTGTTCGAGGCCGTCGCCGACGATCCGGCGCCCTTCGCCGCGGCGCTCGGCGCCTTCCACGGCGGCGAGCGCGACTCGGCGACCCTGAGACTGCTGGGGCGGTGAGCGAGGGCATCCGCCTCCACGAAAGCTGGCTCGGCCCGCTCGGGCCCGAGTTCGAGCAGCCCTATATGCGCGCGCTCAAGGATTTCCTTCTCGCCGAGAAGGCGGCGGGGAGGCGCATCTTCCCGAAGGGCGGCGAATGGTTCCGGGCGCTCGATCTGACCCCGCTCGGCAAGGTCCGAATCGTCATCCTCGGCCAGGACCCCTATCACGGCCCGGGCCAGGCGCACGGCCTGTGCTTCAGCGTCAAGCCGGGCATTGCGATCCCGCCAAGCCTCGTCAACATCTACAAGGAGATGGCGAGCGATCTCGGCGTGGCGCCGGCGCGGCACGGCTTTCTCGAACATTGGGCGAAGCAGGGCGTGCTGCTGCTCAACGCCGTGCTCACCGTCCGCATGGGCCAGGCCGCCTCGCATCGCGAGCAGGGCTGGGAGCGCTTCACCGATGCGGCGATCGCAGCGGTCGCCCGCCGCCAGCCGGACCCGGTCGTGTTCATGCTCTGGGGCAGCTACGCGCAGAAGAAGGCGGCTCTGGTCGCTTCGATCGACACGGAAGGGCGGCATATGGTGCTGAAGGCGCCGCACCCGAGCCCGCTCTCGGCCCATGGCGGCTTTTTCGGCTGCGGGCATTTCTCGAAGGCCAATGAGTTTCTCGAAAGCCGGGGCCTGCCGCCGATCGACTGGGCGCTCCCCGCTGGGGTCTAGCGGCCGCTCTCCTCGGCGACGAAGGCGAGCAGGGCCTCCTCATAGGGATCGCGGACGCCGTCGGCGTCGACATGGCCCTGGAGCCAGTCATTCTCGCTCCCGCTGATCGCGCGCGCCTCGTCGACCGCCGCCTCGTGATCGACTTTGGGCGCGTCGCCGCCGCCGAGCAGGCCGCGCGCCTCGCCGACCGGATTGGCGCCGCGCATCCGCGCGAAGAATCCGAGAACGCTGCTGCGACGGTCGTCCATGAACGCTTCGAGCCGTGCCGCCTCGCCGCGCTCCAGCGGCTTGTAGCTGTTATAGGCCATCAGATGATTGCCGACGCCCTGGACGAAGAGGGCCTTCCATTCGGGCGCGTTGCCGGCATCGCGGCAGGAATCCTTGAGCCGCCACAGCAGCTCGGCCTCGTCCTTGCTGACGGCGAGCGCGCCGTCGCCGCCGGATGCGAAGATGGTCCGCCGCAGCAGCCCGGCTTCGGGCGCGTCGACCCGTCCGTCGCGAAGCACCTTCTCCTCGATCCGCGCGAGCACCCAGGATTTGAGCTCGGCGGGGCCGTTCAGCGCCCGCTCGATGACTTTGACGGCCAGCGAGAGCTCGAGCCCGCTGACCGGCGCGCCGCCGCGCTCGATCTCCTCGACCAGCCAGGCGGCATTGGGCAGGTCGATATAGCCTTTGGGCTCCTTGCCGTTGACGACATGGTCGCACAAAGCTTCGAGGAAGAATTCGGCCCATTCCGGCGCGGGGTCCGCGGCGAGCCGGTCGACCTCGAACAAAGCCCGGGCCTCGTCGTCCGAAATCCTGCCGTCGGGCCACACCTCGCGCCGCACCGCCAGCACGTCCTCGGCGGACAAATGCGCGCCGGCCTTCAGCGCGGCGGTGAAATCGGTGAAGGAAAAGCTCATCTCATTTGCCCCGTCGTTTCGGGGCGAACCCTAAAGGCGAAGGGTTAAAACCGGGCTAAGCGCCCGCGCCCCGGGCGGCGCGGATGGCGGCGATCCTGCCGGCATGCTCCGCGTCGAGCGCGGCAAGGCCGGCAAGCAGGGCGCGCATCTCGTCGGGCCCGGCATAGTCGCCGGGCGGCGGCTCCGGCTCGAGCGGGGCGCCGCACTTCATGCAGCCGTCGTCGCCCTCGAACGAATAATGGCCGCAGCCCCGGCAGAGCAGGATCGCGCCTTGCGGGTCCCTGGGCTGGGGCGAGACCGGATAGGCGCCTTCCGGCAGCGGTGCGCCGTCGAGCGTCTCGGCGACCAGCCGCCATGTCGCCAGGTCGAACGGCTCGCCCGGAGCGGGCGCGACCTGCTCGAACCGCTCGCGGACGCCGGCGGCGCGCAAGGTGCGGGCGCGGTGGTCGCACAATGGGTTGTTGCCGGGCGCGCCGAGAATGGCGCCCGCTGTCCAGGTGCAGCCCGATTTGCACACCGATTTGTAATAGCAGCCGCCGCAAAAGCCCCAGGCGGGCCGCTCGACATTGGGCCGGACCTTGTCCTGCATCGCCGCCCAGATCTCGCGCAGCGGCGCGTCGCGGACGGTGCCGCCGCCATATTCGCCCTTGTGAAGCGAGGGGCAGCCCTTGACCGTGCCGTCGGCCTCGATCGCCATGCCGGTCTCGGCGGCGCCGCAGCCGTCCCAATAAGCGGGCTCGTCGGTCATCGTCCGCCAGAGATGCTCGTAGGGTCCGTAATAGCCGATATTGTTGCCCGCGAACAAACGGAAGCCGGAGCGGCGGCCCTTTTCGAACAGCATCGCCAGCGTGTCGTAGGTTTCGGGGATCTGCCAGGGCTGGAGGATGAGATCGGTCTGCTCGGCGGCGTTGCCGGCGGGCACGGTGAGCTGGATCTGCCAGAGCCGCGCGCCGGCCGCGTAGATCTCGTCGAAAATTTCCTCGAGGATCGGCGCGGACAGGCGGTTGATCTGGGTGTTGCAGCCCGGCTTGATGCCGGCGCGGCCGAATTCGGCGATTGCGGTCAGCGCCTGGCGGAAGCTGCCGGGCACACCGCGCAGCCGGTCGTGCACCGCCTCGTTGCCGTCGACCGAGACGCCAGCCGCGACCAGCCCGGCCTCGACCGCGGCCTCGATCTTGGCGCGGGTCAGGGCGCGGCCGCCAGTCTGAAGCCCGCATCTGATGCCCGATTCCGCCACCGCTTTGACGATGTCGAGCCAGTCGCGGCGCAGATAGGCCTCGCCGCCGATCAGGCTGATCTCGCGCGTGCCGAGCTCGGCGAGTTCGGCGACGACCGCGCGGATCTCGTCCAGCGACAGCTCGTCGCCGCGCGGCTTGCCGGCGCGCGACCCGCAATGGGCGCAGCGCAGATTGCAGGCGAGGGTCAGCTCCCAGACGACATGGACCGGATGCCGGCGTTCCCGGTCGAGCGCCGAGCGGACCCGCACCGGCTCCTTGCGAAGAGCCGGGTCGGAAGTCACCGGCTCAGCCGCCGCGCCGCTGGATCTCGCTCTCGAGCCGCTCCAGCGCGGCCTTGAGATCGCCCTGCTGCTCGAGCACGGCGCGGGCATGATCGCGAAGGGCATTCAGCTCGTCGAGGCTGCTCTGCGGGTCGGAGAGAGCGTCGCCGATGGCGACGCCATAAGGGGGAATCGGGCCGCGGCTGGCTTCTAGCATGATCGTCTCCCTGGTGGTTCGGGTGTCGTTGGGGCGAGGCCGCCGGCCTCAATAGCCGCCGCCGCCGCCGCGACGGGCGATCTCGGCCTCGAGCTTCGCGAGCGCGCCGGGCAGGTCGCCCTGGGCCTCGAGCGTTTCGCGGGCGCTGTCGCGCAGCGCCTTCAGCTGCTCGGTCGTGCTCTGCGGATCATCGAGCGCGTCGCTGATCGCGACACCATAAGGTTTGACATTTCCACCCGACGCTTGGGCCATGGCTTCCTCCTTTTGGACGTCGAACTGCGTTCGACTTTGCGTTCGCAAATAAACTAGACTCGTCGCGGATGAGTCGCAAGTAATTCTGCCTGATTCAACGCGGGCGCTACTAGGGCATTGTCCCGCAAGGACTCTTGCCCGGCCGCCGCCCGAAAATGCGGGCATCCCGGCGCGAAACCGGCTAGGCTGGCCGCCATCCGTGCACGTGAAGGATGAAGACGATGGCGAAGGGCCAGAAGAAATCGAACAAGGAAGCCCGCAAACCCAAAGCGGAAAAGCCCAAGAAGAACGCCTCCAACCCCTCCACCAAGGGCATGGTCAGCGACATCAAGCGCTGAGCGTTTCCCCGCCGCCGCGGCTCAGCGGGCGGGCGCCGCGGTTGTTGCCGCGACCGCCGAGTCGACGCGCGCCTGCATGGCCGCGACGATCCGCGCCAGGCTTCGCCGCTCGCCCCCGTTCAGGCTGCCCTGCATCGCCTCGAAGCGGACCCGGCCGCCGGCCAGCGACAGCTTGATCATGCGCGTGCCCGTGCTCATGCTGCCGAGATAGAGCTCGAGCCCGGCCTGGAGCACCTCGACATCGTCGACCTCCGGCATGACTTCGGAGCGGAAGCAGGTGAAGGCGACGACGTCGGCGCCCAGATCGTGGACGAACGGCCCGGGCGCGGCGACCAGAGCGCGCACGCTGAGGCCGGGCGCGCCGCTCACCGTGAAGCCGCCGCCCTCGGCCTGGCGGATCGCCGTGCAGATCAGGTCGCGGCTCTCGAAGGCGGCGGCCGGCGCCGGCAGGGCTAGCGCCGCGAGGAGAGCGGCCGCGGCGCCCGCGCGCGCCCGGCTCAGGCCGGCCTCACTTCGATGCAGCCCTCGAAGACCCGAACGTTGATCCGGGCGTTGCCGCGGCGGATCGCGGCGGCAAGGGCGGGCGTGACCTCGAGCCGCCAGCGCGGGATCAAGGCGCGCGATTCGGCCGAAAGGAACATGTCGTCATAGCCGTCGCCGCGGTCGCCGCGGCGGAAGCGGTGCAGGTTGGCGCGGTCCTGCTGGATGATGCCCTGAACGTTGCCGATCCGGACGCCGTCGCTGGCGGTAAGGTCCTGGCCGCTGATCACCGTGTTGTACGAGCCGAGGAAATTGCCGCGGCAGGCCTGCGCGGCCTGGAACGGCGCGACGAGGCCGGCGGCCGCGACGATGCCAAGGAGCAGCTTGTTCATGATCGCCTCCCCATTGCCCGTGAATCGGGTAGGCGAGTGTCCCGCATGGCCGGGCCAGTGACAAGCGGATTCTCGTCGCTGCTCGCGCGCCTCCTCGCGCTCAGCTATTGCCCTGCACCCAGCCGCCGAGCGGCCCGAGGATCGAGCCTTCGCCGCGATTCTGGCCGCCCGCGGGCATGGCGGCGGCGAGCATTCGGCCGGCCAGCCGGGCGAAGGGCAGCGACTGGATCCAGACCCGGCCCGGGCCGCGCAAGCGGGCGAAGAACAGGCCTTCGCCGCCGAACAAGGCGCTCTTGATGCCGCCGGCGCCGATCAGGTCGAAATCGACGCTGGGCGTGAAGGCGGCGATGCAGCCGGTGTCGACGTGGAGCTCCTCGCCGACCCCGAGCTCGCGCTCGATCAGCGTGCCGCCCATCTGGACGAATACCCAGCCGTCGCCCTCCAGCTTCTGCATGATGAAGCCCTCGCCGCCGAACAGGCCGGTCAGGATACGCTTCTGGAAGTGGATGCCGATCTCGACGCCCTTGGCGGCGGCGAGGAAGCTGTCCTTCTGGCAGATCAGGGTGCCGCCGAGATCGGCGAGGCGCAGCGGCAGGATCGTGCCCGGCACCGGCGCGCCGAAGGCGACCCGCGCCTTGCCCGAGCCATTGTGGGTGAAGACCGTGGTGAACAGGCTTTCGCCGGTCACCAGCCTCTTGCCGGCGGAGAGCAATTTGCCCATGAAGCCGCCCTCCTGGCCGGCGCCGTTGCCGAACACCGTCGTCATCTCGACGCTGGCATCCTTCCAGACCATGGCGCCCGCTTCGGCGACGGCGCTCTCGCCGGGATCGAGCTCTACCTCGACGAACTGCAGCTCCTGGCCCTTGATCTCATAATCGATGTCGTCGGCGACGCCGGACTGGCGGGCGTGGATCTGGGGCGTGCCCCAGGGGGTATCGGACATGAAAGCGCCTCCTCGAATATGACGGGCCGATCCTAGCGGCGGCGCGGCCATGATCCAACGCGCCTCTCATTGCAAAATGAAGTAGGCTGGTGCGATGATTCGCCCGCTCGCTTCGCTCGCTCCCCTGCTGCTCTTTGTCGCCGGCTGCGGCGGCGCGCCGGCCGATGCGCCGACGGCCGCCAACGACGCGCGCGTGGCCGCGAAGATGGCGGCCCCCCAGCCGCAGGCGGACATCGTCAGGGTGAGGCTCGACACCGACCTGGGCCCGATCGTGCTTGCGCTCGACGCGCGCCACGCGCCGGTGACGACTGCGAACTTCCTGGCCTATGTCGATCAGGGCCGGTTCGACGGCATCACCTTCTACCGCGCCGCGCGGACCCGCGGCGTGGCCGGCCAGGGCTTCATCCAGGGCGGCATCCGCCGCGACGTCATCCGCATGCTGATGCCGATCGCGCACGAGCCGACCAGCCGCACCGGGCTCAGCCACGGAGACGGCATCATCTCGATGGCGCGCACCGACCCGGGCACCGCCACCGGCGATTTCTTCATCACCGCCGGGCCGCAGCCGTCGATGGACGCAGGCCACGGGCGGCCCGCCGACAATCTCGGCTATGCCGCCTTCGGCCGGGTGGTCGAGGGCAGGGACGTGGTGCGGCGGATCCTGGCGGTGCCCACCGACCCCAATGCGGGGCGGGGCGTGATGCGCGGGCAGATGATCGCCCGGCCGGTGCGGATCGTCTCGGCGCGGCGGGCGCCCTCGTGACGCAATATCGGCGAACGCGCGCCGGCGTGGCGGGCCGGGCGGGCCTCACGCGTCAGCGAACTGAACCAGGTCCCACTTGTTGCCGTAAAGGTCTTCGAACACCGCGACTTTGCCATAGGGGGCCGCCTTGGGCGGGCGGACGAAGACGATTCCGCGCGCCAGCATCGCCGCATGGTCGCGGTCGAAATCGTCGGTCCGCAGGAACAGGAAGACGCGCCCGCGGGCCTGGTTGCCGATGAAGCGCGTCTGCTCCGGCGTCGAGGCGCGGGCGAGCAGCAAAGACGTTCCGGCAGTGCCGGGCGGCGCGACCAGAACCCAGCGCTTGTCCTGCTCGGGCTGATCTTGGTCGGCCACGAGAGTGAAGCCGAGCTTTTCGGTGAACCAGGCGATCGCCTCGTCATAGTCGCGGACGACGAGTGCGATATGGGCGAGAGATTGGGTCATGGCGGTAGCCTGTCGGAAAACCGGCATGGCGACAAGCGACGCTGCGACGGAAGCCGGAGGTGAAATTCAGATGATCCGAAATGGTGCCGTACGCGTCCAATACAATTCGTGATGAGCAGGATGACGGGACGCCACAATGGTCACCGGAGCATGCGATGAGCCAGCTTTCGACATGCTTGAGGCATGAGCCAACTGCCGATACACTGTTCGCTGGCAACCTTGGTCGAGGCCGGGTCGCCGGTTCATTGTTGCGTACTTCGAGCTATCGGAATGGGGGGAGACGCGATTTGGCGACCAGTTACAGCCTGTTTATCGATGGCCAGAACGTGCCGTCCCGCTACATCGATCCTATCGTCCAATATTGTGAGTCGCTCGGCCACCCGCAAAAAGAAGCCCGGCTCTACGCGTCGACAGGCGAAATTGCGGGGATCATGGCGAACTGGAGCACCATCCTGGCCGATTACGACATCGACCCGGTCCCCGTCCGGTGCAAGCCGAGGAAGAACAGCGTCGACATAAAGATTGCCGTGGACGTCATCGATTCCGCCTGCCGGGAGAAAGCCAATGACATCGTGGTCGTGGTCACCAACGATTCGGATTTCACTCACATTGCGAGCAAGGTGATCAGCTACAAGGCCGAATTCCACCTTCTCTATACGGACGACAACCAGCCTTCGGACTATTCGCTCAAAACGGTCATGCACCGGCTCCCCGACACTCGGGGCAAGCGGAAGCGGATCGCCGAAGGCGTGCGCGAAGCCGCGGCCCATTTGCCGGGCGCCCGCTCGATGAAGACCGCGCTGCGGACGATCGCAGCGCCATTCGTTCCCAAGCAGGATTATTCGTCGAAAACGCCGATCGCCCAACTCAACCTCACCAATTTCGCGCGCCGTCTCCTGGAGACGTCGCCGGTGGCGCTGGACGCGCGGAACCTGTTCGCGGCCTACAAGGATCACAGCGGCAGGCGCTGGAAGGCGGAATCCTCGAAGAAGACGGCCCAGGCGTTCTTCGACGAGCTCTTCGCGCCGGAAAGCTACGCGTTCAGGCAATGGACGGGGCGGACCTCGGGCGAAGGGGTTTTCGTCAATCCGAAAGCGGGGCGGTTCGAAGCGGAAAACGGCCGGGCGATCCCCGTCGTCTCGCTCATCGGCGCGAGCCCGGATCTGCTCGCCGCGCAGGCCGAGATCATCGCAGATTCCCTGCGATCGACCAGCTTCGGGACGCCCGACGAGCTCTATGACGATGCGCGGGAGCGTAACATATTGCCACGCTATGGCGCCGCGATCCTGATAAAGTGCTGGAGCGCGCGATCGGCCGGGCCGGCTCCAGGCGAGGGCCCGAAATATCCGCGCGACGAAACCATCGATGCCCGGCAGATCGTGCAGGATTACCATGCCGAGCTGCGTGAGCGTATCGCCGCCGGCGAGGTGGTCCTTGGGTCGCCGGAGTCCGACCTCGAAGCCGCCTAGGTCCGCCGGCGCGTCGGCGGACCTAGGCGGGCCCAGTCCTCGCGGCGGATTTCCCAGATGTCGCAGGGATCGTGGAAGGGCGCGAACTGCTCGCCGGTGCGGCGCTCGCCGAGGCGCTCCGCGACGCGCCGGCTGGCGATGTTGCGCGGGTGGATGAGCGAGATGATCCGATCGAGCGGGAAATGCGCGAACGACCAGTGGATCGCCGCGCGCGCCGCCTCCTCGGCATAACCCTTGCCGCGCGCGGCCGGCGCCAGCCCCCAGGCGATCTCGAAGCCCGGATAGCCCGGCGGCTGCAGCGGCCCGACCCGGCCGAGAAAGGCGCCGGTGGCGCGCTCCTCGACGACGAACATGCCAAAGCCGAGCAGTTGCCAATGGCCGACCAGGAGCGCCATTTCGCCCCAGGTCTGGGCTTGCGAATAAGGCAGGCCCTTGCGGGTGATGAAGCGCGCCGTCTCCGGATCGGCCATCATCGCCGCATAAGGCGCGAGATCCTCCGGCCGCCAGCCGCGCAGGATGAGGCGCGGAGTCTCGATCGTGGGAGCGGCGGGGGTGGCGAGCATCATCGCGGCTTATTCCGCGCGGATGTGGCGCAATTATGCCGGGGCCGGGCGAGAATTGGGACGCGCCGGCGGCAGGCCGCAAGAATTCTCGGCACATCCTGGCAGGCACGAGCAACAGGCGCAGCGCGAATCGGCGCCCTGATGCCCGACTGCCGTAATTCTACTGTAATCCTGTCACAGTGGCTCAACACAAAAAAGGGGCGGAAGGCCGCCCCTTTCTCGTCGATTCGGCGCGATCGGTCAGCCGCCGCTGACTTCGCGCGGACAAGGGAACGTATCCATGATCGAACAGCCATTGGGTCCGCACTGTACCCATCCGCACGTGCCGTTGCCGTCATTGAAGTACCAACCAGGCCAGCTGTTGCCTTGGGCAATGGCGGCGGCCGGAGACAATGCGGCACCAACGAACATTGCCAGAGCGGAAATACGGATAATCGACTTCTTCATGTTCTAACCTCCCCTTGATGGTGGGCTGAAGTTATGGGTGTCATAATATCGAGTCAACGCCCTTTGCGATTGACCGAAATGGATTTTAGCTCCTTGAAAGAATGCCCGGCTACTTCGCCGCTTCGACCCAGCGCGCGATCAGCCTGCCGAGCGCATCCGCCTTGGCCGCGACCTCGCCCTCGGCCAGCGTGACCACGCCGCGATCGCGCGCCACCATCTTGATGAGGCCGCTGTCGTCGGCGAAGGTGAAGCCGGCGGCGTCCTTCACCTTGGCGCCGCGATGGAAGACGATCTGGAGCACGCCATTGGGGCGCAGGCCGAGCGTGACCCGGTCGTCGCCGGCGTAGAGGAAGCTCGGCGCGTTCCACTTGATATGGCCGGTGATGCCGGGGCGGGCGGCGAGCGCGATGGCGACCAACAAGGCGACCTCCGCCTTGCGCGGATGATCGAGCGCGGCCAGCCAGGCGTCGAGATCGGCGGGCTTCCTTTCGGTCACATGTGCTCCGTCAGCGCAGTCTCGACAGGTTCAGCGCCATGGCGGCGCGGATCAGCGCCTTCAGCGCCGCTTCGTCGATCTCCTCGCCCTCTTTTATGTCAATGGCGCGCCGGGTATTGCCCTCGAGGCTGGAGTTGAACAGGCCGGACGGGTCCTCGAGCGCGGCACCGCGCGCGAAGGTCAGCTTCACTTTATCCTTGTAGGTCTCGCCGGTGCAGATGATGCCGCCACGCTCCCAGACCGGGACCCCCTGCATGTTGTTGGAGGCCTTTCGCCACTTCACTTCCTCGGACACTTCGGGGTCGGCCTCCTTCATGAGAGCCCGGACCCGGGCGAGCGTCTCACCCCGCCAATCTGTCGCCATGCCTGCCGCCTTCGTTCCGGTTGCAATGCCCACTGCAATTTGCAGGAAGCGGGACGCGCTGTCACGGATATTCGCCTGTTTTCGGCGGCCGCGCCGGAGCCGCAATGGACGATGAACGTCGCGTTCGCTCATGTCGGCATCGACCATTCCGAGCATCGGGTGCGGGTGCGGGCGCTGGCGATCGGCGAGATGGTGTGGCGCCAAGGCCATTAGGGACTCCAGCCGGGCAGCGCGGAAGCCTGCCTGATCCAGCTTGCCAGCATCGGCTCGTCGAGCGCGTCCCCCTCGTGGATGTGGACATAGCGCGTATTCTCGTCCTTCGAGTCGACGGGCGGCGGCGGGCTCAGCGCCGCGCCGCGGAAGAAGGCCAGCTTGAGATAGCGGGCGTAGCAATGGACGCCGAGGAACCAGCCCTGCCCCTCGACGCCGTAGAAGGGCGAGTTCCACTTCACCGCCTTGCGCACGCCGGGGACGGTGCGGGCGATGAGCGCGTCGAGGCGGCGCCCGGCATCGCTCTTCCAGCCCGGCATGGCCGCGAGATAGGCCTGGACGGGCGCGTCGCCCTCGCCCTTTGGGATTTGCGGGTTGCCGCCCGAGAGGAGACGCGGCTCAGTCAACTCTCAAGCTCCCCCGCCGCCCAGCGGCGCTGCCAACAGGGCTCGGCCTCGCCCGTCTCGTAGAACGCCTCGGTGAAGCCGCCGTCGCGGTGGAGGGTAACCAGGGCATAGCCGTTGCGCACCCGCGGATTGGCGGGATTGGGGCCGCCGGTGTCGGGGAGGTCCGGATCGGGGGTGTGAGCGTAATAGAGGATGTTGGGGTCCGTATTGCCGTTTCCGTCCTCAAGGCCCCAGGCATTGCCGAAGGGAATCGCGCCGTGGCCGCAGCAGCGGCCCTTGGTCGTGATCGCCGTGGCCGCGATCACCGGGGTCGCGCCGGTGTCCTTGAGCTTGTCGTAGACGATGCCGTTGTGGACATGGCCCCAATACCAGAGCGTCGGCTGCCGCCCGAGCGCGGCCTGGACCTGCGTGTAGAGCGGCGTCACCTCGCCGGTGAGGGTGTCGCAGCCGCCATGATGGGTCATCACCATGATCGGGCCCTGATGGGAGCGGAACTGCCGCACCCAGTCGATCTGCTGGGCCAAGGCGTCGGTGCCGATCGCCCCGTCCATGTAGAATTTGCGGCCGTTATAGGCGTCCGAATAATAAGCGGAATCGAGGCAGAGGACGAGCCATGGGCCGTAGGTGAGCGCGAAATAGCTCATTCCTTGCTGGGCGACGAACTTGCCCCGTTCCTGCAGGGCGACGAGGAAATAGCCCGAGGCGGCGCCGTACATTTCGTGGTTCGAATTGAGCGTGAAATTGCGCCCCTGGCCCTGGCCCTGGCTCTGGTCCGGCCAGAGGTCGTAGAAATTCTCCTGCTCCTCGTCGGGCAAAGGCCGCCAGTCGGTGCCGGCATAATAGACGTCGCCGAGGTGGATCAGATAGTCGATCGGCGGCGAGCGCGCGGGATCGGCGATCTGCTCGATCACCCGCTGCGCCGGGCAGAGCGCGCCTTCGTCGTCATAATAACCGGTGCCCCAGTCGCCGACGATGCCGAGCACGGGGTCCTTCCCCGTATCGCCATCCTTGCGGCTCAAGGCGATCGGCGCCTCATCCTTGTCCGGCAGGGGGTGGTGGATGGACTCCGGATCGAGCAGGTTCAGCGCATAATTGAGCGCGGCGAGGATCCAGTCCTTGTCGAGCTGCTGATATTTCTTGCGGCCGTACATGGTCCCATCGGGGCCCGGCTCGCCATAGCCGGAGAAATCGGCCTCCAGCGCCTCATACTCCTCGCGGGTGAGCTTCGTGGGCGGCGCCCGGCTCGCCAGCAGCTCATAGGCGATCAGGAGCAAGGGGTGGAGATCGAGGTAGAGCTGGATCTCCCAGGGCAGATGATGGATCCAGTAGAGGACGAAGCCGAACTCGATGTCGCCGCCGGGCGGCGCGGGCGGCGGCTGCGAGCGGTCCTTGAGATAGGCGATCAGCGCCAGCGTCTGATCTTCGCTCTCGACGAGAAAGGCGAGCAGCGCGTCGATGTCGCTCATCACGTCCGCCGGCCGCGCCGCCGCCCGCGCCGTCAGCCGAACCAGTGATTCCGCCGCGCGTATGTCAGCCATGTCGCCCTCCCCCAAGAAAGATACCGGCAGCGTAACAGCTTGAGCCCGCGATAGTCGAGACAGGGCCAAAGGGCGGCGAAAGGTCACGAAGTTGGGGGATTCGGCGAAAATTTTCACTGTGACTTTCCGCGGTCCCGACGGCCAGCGCCGCCTTGGCGACGATCGCCCGCGGCAGAACTCGGCGATGAAGCGGCGCTGGCGCTCCGGCGTCCAGCCGTCCTTGCGGGCGCGGACGGGGACCGGGGTGAAATCGGGGATGGCGGGGGCGCGCGGGGCGCGGGCGAGTCGCTCGTCCTGCAGGATAGACCATGAAGGGGCCGGTGTAGGAAAATGGTTTTCTGCAAAAGGGGCGGGCCGTGGCTGCAGGTCCTGAGGCTAGCGACAGCCGGCCGATATGCGCCCACGACGGCATGACCGATCATCAGTCGATGATCCGCATGTCGCCTTCGGCTTCGAGCTTGGCGAGGAAGTCCTTCATCTCCTTCAGCCGCTCGGGCGGGTGACCCTCCCATTCGGTGACCTCGCCGGTAATCCGCAGGGGCTCGCGGGAGCGGTAGGATTGGGTCGGGTTGCCGGGGAATTTCTTGTCGGTGAGGTTGGGATCGTCCTCGAACGCGCCGGTCGGCTCGACGATGTAGATCCGTTCGCGGCCATCGCCCTTGGCCAGCTCGCAGCCCCAGATGGCCGCATCGAGGGTGGCGGAGAAGTAGATCCAGGAGAGCTTGCGCTCGGCGTAATTGGAGTTGTGGCCGGGCGCGAGCAGGTCTCCCGGCTTCAGGTCGGCGCGGGTGCCGTGGTAGAAGGGCGGCGGGATCGCGGTGTCGGTGGCTGTCATCGGCTCGCTGCTCATCCTTCCGGTCGCGCCCTATCATGGCCGCGCTGAACATGGGTCCCCGAATTGCGGATTGGATGCCGATTTCGTCGGGCGTGACCGCCGTCACGCGCGACCGGCGGCCAAAGGCGGAAAAGGACCTTCGCGGCTTTGGGAGGGGACGATGTCCGACATCTTCAATTTGAGCACCGATCAGACGATCCTGGGACTCGATGGCAATGCGGTGGCGAACGGGCAGGTCCACTTCTACGACAGGACGACCGGCGACTATGCGCCCGTTTATGGCGATGCCGGTCTCGGCGTGACCCTTCGGCAACCGGTCCAGGCGGATTCGGGCGGCGTTCTGCCGAGCATCTATCTCGACGATGCCATCGCCTATCGCGCGGCGATCACCGATCGGAAGAACAACCCGATCCGCGAGATCGGCGACGTTCGCCGCCGCCGCGACGGGATCAAGGTGCTGGACGGGATCGATGCGCTGAAGCGCTTTTGCGGCAACGATCCGTTCGTGCTGGTCACGACGAAAGGCGGCTGCCCGGTCTTCTACAAAAGACTGTCGGGATGCGAGCTGCCCGCCGAGCGCCTGCCGGACGTGGTCCGCGCCGACTGCTGCGACTGCTGCACCGCCTGGCAGCTGTGCCGCAACGAGCCCGACATCTGCGCGATGGAAATCGCCGAGCTCAATTGCGACTATCACGTCCTCGTTCAGGAATGCCCGCCCGCGGTCAGGCCCGGCGACCCGGCCAACCCCGGCGATCCGGCCGATCCGTGCCGTTGCGCCGACGGTTCGGAGGCGGCCGCGGCGCCGGCGGTGAAGAAAGCGAGCATCGGCGCGCTGCTGAGCGCCGGCGCGCGATGCCTGCCGCGCGTTTGCATCCGGCATGACGCGCCCGAGGTGGCGCTCGATCCCCGCGGCGGGCTGGTCTATGGCGACAGGGAGCCGCCGCCGATCGAATCGAGCATGATGAACGGCCTGTTCGCGGCATGCATCAGGGTTTTCATCGCGACCGACGCCAATAATGTCCCGCGCCACGTCCAGCTGGACAAGGGCATAACGGACCTCGGCAACAATCCGGCGCGGGCGCCCACGATCACCCTGAGCAATCCCGGCCCGTGTCGCCGCCGGTACGAGATCCGGGCCCTCAACCGGCTTCACCGCGCCAAAGAGCAGCAGATTGGAAACGCGGTCGGCGTTCCGATCCTCAACGCCAATCTGCAGACCAGGCTCGGACGGTCGACCGACCCGCGGCTGGACGATATTCTGGGCGTCGCCGATGTTTACAACCAGCTGTTCTGGCTGACCGAGCTTTCGATCGCGGAAACGACGATGGGGCAGTTCATGACCGGCCTTGCCGGCGCCTCCGACACCGAATTTGCCAACATGACCGGGGTCAATGGCTATACCGAGAACGACCTGATCGTCGATCTCAATCCCGGCGACACGGTCACCTACGCGGTGAAATATCACATCTACTGGGACGCGAACGCAACGCCGGCGCAGCTCAAGGTTGCGGAGCGGCTCCATTTCGGCACGCGGATCATCGCGCGCCAGGTTCGTTGAAGGGGAACGGCGATGACCACCATCTATGTCACCGACGGCGAGTGCGACACCATCATCGACGGAGTCGCGCTGACGGTTCTCGACTATACGACGCCGGACGGCGATCTCGGCGTGTTCGGCGACGTTAGCAAGGGCTATATGCGCCAGATGAACGTCGACCTCGCCACGCTCGACGGCGTGCTGTCCGGGGCCGGGGTCATCGGATATTTTTCCGAGGCCGCGCTCGCCAAGCCACGGCCCGGCGCCGAGGCGCCCTTGCTGGTGGAGATGATCGCGGCCGGCGCGCGGCACGACGTCGTCGTCCCGCCGCTGGCCCGCAATTCGCCCGACAGCCTCGTCGGCCTCGCCGCTCCAGACGCCCTGTCGCTGGAGGAGCAGCACGCTTTGTTCGCGCGGGTCCTCGGCAAGGACTGGGCGCGGAAGGTCGAGCGCTACCTCAAGGCTTATCGGCCGGCGAAATAGCCGAAGGCCGACCGCAATTGCGCAAGGCCGAACATGTCCTCCGCCGGCCGCGCTTTCTAAGCCGCCGCGATGATCTTTGCAGCAATGACAGCCATTCTCGCCCTCCAGGCCGCGGCCGACGCTCCCGCCGACCGCTGCCGCGCGGCGCAGGCGATCGCGCCCGGCTTTCCCGCCTGCGCCGCGACGCCCCATGGCGCGGTGCTCGCCGAAAGCCGGGCGGATGCGGAGCGGATGGCCGGCTATGCGCGCGGCGCCGAAGCGCGGTTCGAGGCCGCGTTCGGCCGGCCGGTGACGCCTTATGCATTGCTCGACACGTCCGCGCCGGCGCCCGCCGAAGCGCTTCGGACGGCCGGCTATCGCAATGTCCTGCGCTGGCCGACCGCGGCGCAATTCGATGCGGCGACGCGGGCCGGCTTCGAGCGCGCGACGCGCCAGTTCGCGGCGTCCCAGAATATGAGCCCCGAGCAGGCCGACGCGATGGTCGCCCGCGCCTTGGCGCAAAGGGCGGCGCGGACTGGCGCTGGCCAGACGGGAGTCTATGAGGCGATGATCCCGCACGAGCTCGGCCATCTGTGGTTCACGCAGGCCTATTGGCCGAACGCGGCGGCCCCGGCGGGCGCCGGGCGGCCGAGCCATTATGGCGGCCCGGGGCCCGACTGGCTGGACGAGACGGCGGCGGTGATCCTCGAGGACGATGAGAGCGCAGCGCGCCGGCGCGACCAGTTCGCGCGCCTGCTGCGCGGCGAGCCGCTGCCGTCCATGGGCCGCGGCGTTCCGCGCGAGCAGGTGCTGGACCTTCGCCTGTTCCTCTCGCGCGAGCATCCCGCGCTCGCCGGCGGGGTGGGGCCGCCACCGACGATCCCGGCCGGCGGCTCCATGGGCGTGGCGGTGACCTTCACCCCGGCCGGATCGGCGAACGCCCGGCCGGCCGACGCGACCCTGTTCTACCTGCAGGCCAGGCGCTTCGCGGACTATCTGATCGAGACCAGCGGCCGCGCCGACATATTGGCCGCGATCGCCCGGTTCATCGCGGCGGGCGGCACGATGGAAGGCTGGCTGCGGAGCGAAGGCGCGGGCCACGGCCTGCCGGCGAGCCTCGAAGCGCTCGACGCGGCCTGGCGGAGCTGGGCCGAGACGTCCATCGCCGCCGCTGAAGCGCGGACACGCTTCGAATCGAGCATCAGGCCGGGAGAGGCACGGAACGCTGCAAGGACGACACGACTTCGATCGGGTTTGTCTTGGCGATCCCCCGGCCGGCCGTTCGCGCGGCCTTAGGCCACCGGCGCGCTGCTTCGCTGCGCGCCTCGCTACGGCGCGAAAGGTCCGAATGTTCGCACTGGCCATTGGGGGTGCGCTTGCGATGGGCCGCCACGGGACCATCGTCCCGTGACGTCGATCAGGCTCCGCTGCGCGGACCTGTCGGCCGGCCGTTCGCGCCGCTTCGCGACCGGCGCGCTGCTTCGCTGCGCGCCTCGCTCCGGCGTTCGCACTGGCCATGAGGCTAGTCCGACGGGGTATCCGGGAGCGCGTCGAGCAGGGCCGGAAAGCTCTCGCGCGCCTCGGCCTGGGGATCGGCGGCGCCGTCCTTGCGCAGCTCCCACGGGGCGGCGAAGCGGCGGGGATCGAGCCGGGCCAGCAGCCACATCAGCAGCCGGTCGCTCGGCAGGCGCTTCTCCGCGACCAGATTGCCCTCGTGCCAGACCTGCTCGGTGCGGCCGTTGATCGCGCGATCGAAGGCCAGAGCGGAGAGCCGCCCCACCGCGAGCTGGTCCGCCGTGTCCCAGGCCGCGGCGAAGGCCGGCGAGCGGGCCCGGAGCCGGTAGGCCGAGCGCGCGGTCAGGCGCGCGGCGGCGCTGGCGAGATGGACCGAGCCGGTCTCGGCGAGATTGCAAAGGAACAGCCGCTGCCGCTCGGCGCTCCAGCCGGCGAGGCGCTTGCGGCTCTCTTCGAGCGGGACGCCGTCGAAGGGGGTGGCGGGGATTTGGGGCTCGGCGGTGACGGCCGCCGCCTCGGTGGGTTCGCCATCCGGCGCGGCCGGGGGGAGGAGGTCCGTCGGCCAGACTTCGTTCCGCTCGGTCGTGGGCACCAGCGAAAGGCTCGGCCCACCCTCCTCGTCCGCCGCTTGTCCGACTGCATCATGCCGGTCGGTCGCCGCGCACCAATCGTCGAACTCCCCGACCGACCATTCTTTTTCCGCGTGACGCTTCATCATCCTTGCTCCTTCGAGTCGAAAAGGAGCGAACCATTTATCCCATCGGCAGGGGTGTAGGAAAATCCTTTGTGGTGCAACGAACGGAGTGGGCGAATCGCCGTGAGCGGGCGGAGAGTTAGGTACTGTCCTCGAAATTTCGCTGTCCCCGGAATGAGCGGACTGCCGCACCGGATGCCGGGGGGGGCGACCTGCCCAACCAAGGCGGCGGCGCGGGCGAATGGGGCGAAAGGAAATAGGCTGCGGAAGACAGGGTGAATCGGTGCGCTGTCACGCAATGTCCCCCAAAGGGCGTTGAGCAGACAACCTAACGACCCTAAGGAGACCTGATGAGCGCGAGCAACGTCCAACCAATATGGAGCCCGGAAACAGGGATCGTTGATCTAGAAGGCTCTCCGGCGGCTCTAGGAGCGTCTGAGATTCCGGGAATCAAGGCGATCTGGACCGAGCAACGTGGCCGTCTGAAGGGGTCGAAACACCTCTCGGATTTCACGGAACGGTTGAGTCGGGAGTGGGCGATTGAAACAGGCATAATCGAGAATCTGTACGAGATTGAGCGCGGGGTTACTCAAACTCTGATTGAACGAGGGTTTCAGGCCGAGTTGCTAGGTCACGGAACCACCAACAAGCCGCGTGACTACGTCATCCAGCTCCTCAGAGACCAGAAGGATGCGCTTGATGGCGTGTTCGATTTCGTAAAGGGGGATCGGCCTCTTACGACCTCTTACGTGAAAGAACTTCACGCTGCTTTGCTTCGTAGTCAGCACCTAACCGAGGGTGTGGATTCGCAAGGTAGATCAGTAGAAATCCCTTTAATCAAAGGAGATTGGAAGACCTTTGCCAACTCTCCGTCACGGGACGGCGTTATATTCTCCTACTGTCCGCCAGAACAGGTTGCGTCCGAGATGGACCGTCTGATCCAGTTGCACCGCGACCACGAGGACGCGGGAGTGCCGAGCGAGGTTCAGGCTGCTTGGCTACACCATCGTTTCACCCAGATTCACCCATTCCAAGATGGGAACGGTCGTGTTGCGCGGGCGATTGCGTCGCTCGTTTTAGTTAAGGATGGTCTGTTCCCTCTCGTAGTTACGCGCGACGACAAAGCGTCGTATCTGGACGCCCTGGAAATGGCCGACGAAGGGAATCTCAAGCCGCTGGTCGACCTCATTGCAAAACTACAAATCACGCAGTTCCGCAAAGCGACATCGATTTCGGAGGCGATCCTTGTCCAAGACGACGTCGACGCAGCGCTTAGCGGCCTGTTGAAGGCTGCTGACAAGATAGCCCGCGATAAACTTGCCGAACTCCGTGGTGTGTTCGGCCTCGCTCACAAGTTGGAACAGTCGATTGAGGAGCGGTTGGCGGCCTTGCGCCCGTCTCTCCTGAAGGGACTGAAGCGTGCTGACCCAAATGCGACTGTGTTTGTTACCAAGTCAACAAATGAGACTGAGCATTTCTTTCGTGCTCAGATTTTTGAGAATGCGAAACATCACCTCGATTACTTTGCTGACTTTGCGGAGTATCGAAGTTGGGTAGCCATTAACGTATTTTGGTATCGTCGAGCGAAAATTGTTTTTGCAATTCACGGGATTGGGCGGCCCTTTAACGGTAGCCTTATCTGCGCGCCGTTCCTGGATCTTCGTGACACCGATGAAGAGCAGCACACCCAGTCAACGACTGTACCGCTGTCGGATGAGGGGTTTGTATTCTTCTACAACGAAAATGAAGACCGTCTACTGGAGCGCTTTTTGCCGTGGCGTGAGCGGGCGCTAAACGTCGCAATCAAGGAGCTTACGCGTAATCTATAAGAAAAATACTCATTATAGAATTACTGAACGCTCCGGGACACAATCCTCAATTCAAGCCGCCTCAAGCACCACCACCCGTGCCGCCGCGCCCCCGCGCGTCGGCCGGACCACGATTCCGATCCCGCCTCAGCGCCACGATATATCCATCAGATTCTCACCTCCGCCAAGCCCGCCACGCCCATAACGGGTAGCCACCGCCAAAAGCGCGAACAACACGGTCAGCACCCCGTAAACCGCGATCGCACCCTCGTCATAGACGACGCCGTGCGCCGCATCGAAGTATCGGCCTTCCTCGTTATAGGGGAGCGAGAGGCGCTGGAGCCAGAGGCGGGCGAGCAGCAGGGCGGCTGTCGTCAGCAGAAGGGCAAACGCCGTCGGGAGCGTCTTTCTCACGGTCGGCTCAGAGGCATTTCAGGCGGCGATTTCCGGCGGTGTCATCGACAAAGTATAGCTCTTCCAGGAGCCAGCGCCCTTCCTCCCGGATGAAATCGAAGACGTAGGTCAGCTGGTAGCCATGGGCCCCTGTCTCCCGGACGGTCACCTTCCGTCGATCGCCCTTGCCCTTTTACGTCGACGATCTCGGAGGTTTCGGGCGAATGTGCCGAGTCACCGCCGAACGCGAGCCCCTGCCGCTGCTTGCCGGGCCGACAATATTTCGCGATCAGCGCATCGTAAGCATCCTCGGCGGCGTCGAAGTCCCGACCGTCTCCCGCGACGGCAAAGGCGAAATCGTTCCACTCCTTATAGTCCGCGACGAAGGCTGCGGTGATCGCTTCCGGCTCGCCCGGGAGGGGCGAATCGAAGGTCAGGCGCGGCACCTCCACCTATTCGGCGGGGAGATAGATTTCTCCCCCCTCCTCACGAAAGCGCTGGCTCATCTCCGCCATGCCCGCTTCCACCTCGGCAAGGGCCGACGCGGCCCCTCCACCATCCCCCGCAAAGGCAGGGGAGGAATCTTGGGCGGCGAGGAACGTGTCCGCCGAGGCATTCTGCTTCGCCGCGAAATCCCTCACTTCCTGCGTGATCTTCATCGAGCAGAACTTAGGCCCGCACATCGAGCAGAAGTGGGCCGTCTTGGCGCCTTCCGCAGGGAGGGTCTGGTCGTGATATTGCTCGGCGGTGTCGGGGTCCAAGCTCAGGTGGAACTGATCGCGCCAGCGGAATTCGAAGCGGGCGCGGCTCAGGGCGTCGTCGCGCATCTTGGCGGCGGGGTGGCCCTTGGCGAGATCGGCGGCGTGGGCGGCAAGCTTGTAGGTGACGACGCCGACCTTGACGTCGTCGCGGTCGGGGAGGCCGAGATGCTCCTTGGGGGTAACGTAGCAGAGCATCGCGGTGCCGAACCAGCCGATCATCGCCGCGCCGATCGCCGAGGTGATGTGGTCGTAGCCGGGCGCGATGTCGGTGGTGAGCGGGCCCAATGTGTAGAAGGGGGCCTCGCCGCAAGCCTCGAGCTGCTTGTCCATGTTGGCCTTGATCTTGTGCATCGGCACGTGGCCGGGACCTTCGATCATCACCTGGACGTCGTGCTTCCAGGCGATCTGGGTGAGCTCGCCGAGCGTCGCCAATTCGGCGAACTGGGCCTCGTCATTGGCGTCGGCGATGCTGCCGGGGCGAAGGCCGTCGCCGAGGCTGAAGGCGATGTCATAGGCCTTCATGATCTCGCAGATCTCCTCGAAGCGGGTGTAGAGGAAGCTCTCCTTGTGGTGGCTGAGGCACCATTTGGCCATGATCGAGCCGCCGCGGCTGACGATGCCCGTCACGCGTTTCGCGGTCATCGGGATGTAGGGCAGGCGCACGCCCGCGTGGATGGTGAAATAGTCGACGCCCTGCTCGGCCTGCTCGATCAAGGTGTCGCGGTAGATCTCCCAGGTCAGCTCCTCGGCGACGCCGCCGACCTTCTCCAGCGCCTGGTAGATGGGCACGGTGCCGATCGGCACGGGGCTGTTGCGGATGATCCATTCGCGGGTGTCGTGGATGTTGCGGCCGGTGGAGAGGTCCATGACGGTGTCGGCGCCCCAGCGGATCGACCAGACCATCTTGTCGACCTCCGCCGCGACGTCCGAGGCGACCGCGCTGTTGCCGATATTGGCGTTGATCTTGACCAGGAAGTTGCGGCCGATCGCCATCGGCTCGCTTTCCGGGTGGTTGATGTTGGAAGGGATGATCGCGCGGCCGCGCGCCACTTCGGAGCGGACGAATTCGGGGGTGACGTAGTCCGGGATTTCGGCGCCGAAATCCTGGCCATCACGCGCAAGTGCCTCGGCCAGCCGGAGGCGGCCGAGATTCTCGCGGACCGCGACATATTCCATCTCGGCGGTGACGATCCCCTTGCGGGCATAATGCATCTGCGAGACGTTGGCGCCCGCTCTGGCGCGGAGCACCGTGCGGCGGACGTTGGGGAAAGGCTGGACGCCGCCCGAGCGGTCGGGGCCGAGCTGGCCGTTATCCTCGGGGCGGACCTCGCGCTGGAGCACGTCCTCGACGTCGCCGCGGCCGCGGATCCAGGCGGCGCGGACCTCCGGGAGCCCGGCCATGATGTCGATCCGCGCCTCGGGGTCGGTATAGGGGCCGGAGCAGTCGTAGACGCGCAAGGGGGGCTCGCCGGACGTGGGCTCGAGGTCGATCTCGCGCATCGCCACGCGATGCTCGCCGACGTAAATCTTGCGGCTGCCGCGGATCGGGCCGGTGGTGACCTTGAGGGCGCCGCCCGCGGGGGGGAGCTCGGTGCGGGCGGGCCCTTCGACTTCGCTCAGGACAGGACGATCGGCCATGATGCTCTCCTCAGATGGGGGAAGAGCGGATGGCCCGCGCTCCCTCCCTACGCCGGTGTCAGCCGGATCAGGTTCGGCGGGTCGCGGCCGTCGTAGCCGCCTCTCAACCCTGTGCGCAGGGTTCCCCGGGAAGAAGTCCGCCTTACGCCGTCGGTGTCGTCGGCGGAAGGGTTATTCAAAAATCTCCGCCTGGTCCGCGGCACCGCGGTAGGTGTTCGCCACGCGCTCCGATTTCAGCAGGTAGGAGGTCCAGATCAGGCCGAAGATGAAGGGCTGGATCACGCCCCGCGGGCCGGTTTCCGCCAGCAGCGCGTCCAGCGGAATGCCGCCGATATACATGACCCCGGCATATTCCGCGACCATGCCGCCCACGCCGACGATCCAGATGCCGGCGATCGCCAGCTTCACGCTGGTCCAGTTGTGGACGCTGATCAGCCGATAGGCGACGAACCAGCCGATAATGGCGGTCATAGCGACCAGTGCCCAGGCGAAGATCCGGCTCGTCGACAGAAGCGGGTCGTCGTCGAAGCCGGCGAAGGCGGCGCCATAGAGCTCGCTATAGACCTGCACGCTGGAAATGAGCGGCGAGATCACCGCCATGACCAGGATGAAGAAAACCAGCCAGCCGCCCACGCCGCGCACTTCGCCCTCATATGCCATGCGCTTCCCCCTCTCCCCTGCCCGACTCTAGCAGAGCATCGGCGGGGCGGGAACTGGGCCGGCTTGGAGCGGGACGGGGGTTGGGCTAGCGTCGCGGCAAAAGCGGGGGTGACGATCATGCGGCCAAATCTCGAGGATCCGGCGGGAGGCCGGCACGCGGCAGGTCCGCGATTTCGGCGAGGGCCGGCATCCGGGCGAGTTCGTCTTCGTGCCGGCCGGCCCCGACGCGGGCGAGGACGAGGGCTGGCTGATCGGCCTGGTCATCGACCTGAACGACGAGACCAGCGAGCTGGTGATCCTGAACGCCGCCGATTTCGAAGGCGAAGCGCTGGCCCGGGTGAAGATCCCGCATCGCGTCCCGCCGGGCTTCCACGGCAATTGGGTGGCGAAGGCCTAGGCGACCTGAGTCACGACCAGGCTGCCCGCTGGCAACGGCTTCAATATCTCCCGCGAGGGGATGTCGGGGTCGAGCCAGCGGGCCATGTCGGCTCCGCCCAGCACGACGATACCGCGGCTGTGATAGGGCGCGACGTCGGCATTGGGTTCGGCGGTGAGCATGGTGAAGGCCTCGCCGGCCGTGGCGTCGTTGCGCCACAGGCCGGCAATGCCGAACCAGGGCCGGCCCTTCAGCGTGAACAGCCACTTGTGCTTGCGCTTCGACTTGGGGTCCGAGTGCGCGGTGAATTCGTAGAAGCCGTCGGCGAGGATCAGGCAGCGGCCTCGTGAGAGGTCGCGGCCTTCCGAGCGGAAATTGTAGACCGGCTTGCCGCCGGGGCCGGGCCAGGACCAGCGGCGCTGGACCAGCTCGACGGCCCCGGGCGTGACGCCTTTGTTGTCCGCGATTTCCGAGTCGCCGGGTGAGCCCACCCGGCTCGAAATCGCTCCCGTCGCCGCGCGCAGGAGCGGGGCGCGGTCGGTGATCCGGATGTCCTCGCGCGGCTCGAAATTGGGGATGCCCTCGGGATAGAGGAGCCCGGGGAAGATCTGCTCGGCCGGCACGCGCTCGAGCAGGCGATAGTCGTTGCACATCCTGTCGTTCCTACGGCACGCGATGCGGGCCGGCGGTAAAGCCGGTCCGGTTCGGCGCGGGATGGAACCACGGGGAGAAGGTGCCGCGCGCCGACAGGGTCGGGCGACCGGGAGCGCCGCCCACGCGCAAGGTGAGGCCGGCGAGCCGGCCGGAGGCGCCCGGGCGGAGCGGCAGAACCAAAGGGGACGAGCCCGGCGCCGTCTTGAACCTCCAGTTCATCTCGTCCGACATCCCATATTCGGCGACGACCGAGGCCGAGGCCGCCGACACCGCCGACACGCGCAGGCGCAGGGTCAGGCGATAGGGCGGCAGCCACGCCTCGGGTGGGCCGCGCTCCCTCATGAAGCGGACGGGGGGAATCGGCAGGTCGCGCCACGGCCGCCCGGGCGCCGGCACCAGCCGCAGAGTCTCGAAGCGGCCGTCGCGGTCGAGGTCCACGGCGCAGACATGATAATAGGCGACATCGTTCTCATCCACCGGGGCCTCGTACATCTGCAACGGATAATGCAGCTCGCAATAGCGGTCCGGTCCGGCCCCCCGCCAGAGAATGAAGCGGCTCCGGGCGAGCAGATCGATCGCCAGGTCCCCGGGATGGATGCGGCGGTCGGAACGGTAGCGCTCGTCTTCGAGCTCGATCCTCTGCTCCGCGATCACGGCGCCGACGGAGAGCCGGACGGCCGCGGGCCGCCAAACGGGGATGATTCGCGGCGCGGACAAGACGGTCCCGCCCGGCGGCGGATAGACCGTGTTCTGCGCGGCCAGGGGCGCGGCGGCCAGCAGTCCGAATGCCCATAGTCCCAGCGTCCGCATCGTCCCGCCCCCCGTCTGGCGGCTGCCAGAGACGATAGTCAAAGGGGAAGCTCCAGCGCCAGCCCGGCGCCCGTCTCCTGCGCGCCTTCGGTCAGGTTCGAGAGCGTGAGACCGAGCAGCCTGACCCCCTTGGCGACCGGCAGCAGGGTGCGCAGCAGCGCGATTCCGATCTCCAGGAATTCCTCGCGGCCGGCGACGGCGCGGTCGAGGCTCCTGGCGCGGGTGATGATCTGGAAGTCGCGATACTTGACCTTGAGCGTCACGGTCCGGCCATTGATCTCCTTTTCGGCGATTCGGCGCCAGACGGTCTGGCTGATCCGGTCGAGCTCGGCGATCAGCGCACCCTCGTCGGTCAGGTCCTCGACGAACGTGTCCTCGGCGCCGATCGATTTGTAGGGCCGGTTGGGCTTGACCTGGCGGTGGCAGACGCCGCGGGCGAGGTTGTAATAATAATCGCCCGAGCTGCCGAAATTGTGGGTCAGGAAGGCGAGGCTCTGCGCCCTCAAATCGGCGCCGGTGACGATGCCGAGCCCCGCCATCTTCTCCGCCGTCTTCGGGCCGATGCCGTGGAAGCGCTTGACCGGAAGCGCGGCGACGAAGGCCTCGCCCTTGGCCGGCGGCACGACGCACAGGCCGTCGGGCTTGTTCTGGTCCGACGCCAATTTGGCGATGAACTTGTTGTAGGAGACGCCGGCGGAGGCGGTGAGGCCGGTCTCGGCGCGGATTCGGGCGCGGATCTCCTGCGCGATCAGGGTGGCGATGCCGATCCCCTTGAGGTCCTCGGTGACGTCGAGATAGGCCTCGTCGAGGCTGAGCGGCTCGACCAGCTCGGTATAATCGGCGAAGATGGCGCGGATCTGGAGCGAGACCGCGCGATAGGCATCGAAGCGCGGCTTGACGAAGATCAGCTCCGGGCAGCGGCGCTTGGCGGTGACCGACGGCATGGCCGAGCGGACGCCGTATTTGCGCGCCTCGTAGCTCGCCGCGGCGACGACTCCGCGCACCTGGCCGCCGACCGCGACCGGGCGCCCCCTCAGGGCGGGATCGTCGCGCTGCTCGACCGACGCGTAGAAGGCGTCCATGTCGACATGGATGATCTTGCGCTGGGGCGGGGCGGGCGCGTCGTTCACCCTTTGTGCCTATCATTCATCGCCCGTCCCCGGACAGTCCCAAAATGAACCTAGAGCGGCTGGGGCGTGGCGCCAAGGCGGCCGCTGCTTTAGGATGGGCGGCTATGGCGCGGGGCAGGCGGGACGGAATCGTGATTGCGGGCGGCGGCCTGGCCGGCGCGCTCGCCGCCCTGGCCATGGCCCGCCACCGGCCCGACGTGCCGCTGATGATCGTCGAGGAAGGAGAGACGTTCGGCGGCGAGGGCGTGCGCAGCTTCACCGACGCCGAGCTCGGCCAGGACGGCGCCGCGCTGATCGGGCCGCTCGCCATCGAGCGCTGGCCAGGCTTCTACGCCGCCTTTCCCGGATTCAGCCGCAACCTCGGCATTCCCTATGCCGGCTTCGGCGCGGTCGACCTGCACCGGGCGCTGGTCGAGGCGCTCGACCCCAGGCAATATCGGCTCGGCGTCAAGGTGGTCGCGGTCCGCGAGGACGCCTTGGTCCTCGACGGCGGCGAGGAGATCAAGGCGCAGGGCGCGATCGACGCCCGCGGCGCCGCCAGCCTCGCGGCGCTCGACCTCCTCTATGCGGCACGGCTCGAGCGCGAATATCTTTTCAAGGCGCCGCACCGGGTCGACCGGCCGGTGCTGGTCGACGCGACCGTTGCGCAGACCGAAAGGCTGGGCTTCGTCCAGTGCCTGCCGCTGTCCGAGGACCGGCTGATCGTCGCCGACGTCATGATCTCGGACCGCGCCTTGCCCGATGCGGAGGCCGGCGCCAGGCTCGACGCCTATGTCGCCGCCCGCGGCTGGAAGACCAAAGGCAAGCATGGCGAGCAGGTCCAGGTCCGGCCGCTGCCGACCGGCGGCGATTTCGCGGCTTTCTGGCGGCAGAGCGGGGCGCGGGTCGCAAAATTGGGCGTTCGCGGCGGCTTCGTCCATCCGGTCACCGGGCGAACGATCGGCGATGCCGTCGCCACCGCCCTCCTGCTCGCCCGGCAGCGCGATTTCTCCGGGGCGGCTCTGCACGATCTGTTCGAGGCCGAGGCCAAGCAGGTCTGGAAGAAGCGCGAGCTGCTGCGCGCGGTCGCCGCCGCGCTCGCCGCCGCCCGGCCGGATGAGGGACGCGCCCTGCTCGCCCGGCTCTACGGCCTCGCGCCCGCCACCATCGCCCGCTTCCTCGCCGACCGGCTCGGGCTGATCGACCGGATGCGGATCCAGCGGGCGCTCAGGGGCCGCTGAGCCGGGCCGCCGGCGGCCCGAATCCAGTTCATCGCGCATTCAGTCGCGTTCATGTGATACTATCACATCAATCCTGGCGGAGGAGGATGCGATGCGTATCGTTGGAATGCTTTCGATGACGGCCCTGATCCTGACGGGCCTCCCTCCGACCCAAGGCGTCTCGGCCGCGGTCTCGGCCTCGGCCCAAGGCCAAAGGGCGCGGAGCGTCCGCCCGCCCAGGTCCGACGATCCCGACGCCCGCTGCGCGCCCTTCCTTCAGGGTGGCGGCGACTTTGACGATTATCGCAGCGGCTACGGCAGCAGCCGCGGCCGCTCTTCCGGAATCGTTGCCGGGCAGAGGGCGCCACAAGCGCCGCCGCGATCGCCGCCTATCGCCTACGCCCCCCAAGCCGAGCTGCGCTCCTCGCGGGATCAACTGGTGGTCACCAACGGCCGGCGGATGACTCAGCCGCAGGCCATGCCGAGCTATAGGCCCCCGGAGAATCGCGAGCGTTATGCGGGCGAGGCGGTGGCCGCGGTGCAGTCGGTCGCCGACGTGCCGGTCTCGACCTTCTCGGTCGACGTCGACACCGGCTCCTATTCCAACGTCCGCCGGATGCTGAACGCGGGCGAGATGCCACCGCAGGCCGCGGTCCGCACCGAGGAATTGCTCAATTATTTCCGCTACGATTATCCGCAGCCCACCGACCGTTCGCGGCCGTTCAGCGTCCAGGCCGACATGACGACGACGCCGTGGAATCCGCAGACCCGCCTGCTGCGCGTCGGCCTCCGCGGCTACGATCTTCCCCGCCGGGAGCGGCCGGCGGCCAACCTCGTCTTCCTCGTCGACGTTTCGGGCTCGATGAACTCGCCCGACAAATTGCCGCTCGTGCAATGCTCGCTGGCCTTGCTCGCCGACCGGCTGAGCCCGCGCGACCGGGTGTCGATCGTCGTCTATGCGGGCGCCGCCGGCATCGTGCTCGAGCCGACCTCGAGCCGCGAGGCGGTCGTCGAATCGCTGAAGGACCTCCAGGCCGGCGGCTCGACCGCGGGCGGGGCGGGCATCCAGCTCGCCTACGACGTCGCGCGGCGCAACCGGATCGAGGGCGGCATCAACCGCGTCGTCCTCGCCACCGACGGCGATTTCAACGTCGGCATCACCAATAACGAGACCTTGGTCGACATGGTCGAGCGCGAGCGCGAAGGCGGCATCACGCTGACCACGCTTGGCTTCGGCACCGGCAATTACAACGAAGCGATGATGGAGCAGATCGCCGATCACGGGAACGGCAATTACGCCTATATCGACAGCCCCCGCGAGGCCCAGAAGGTGCTCGACGACGAGCTTTCGTCCACGCTCTTCACCATCGCCCACGACGTCAAGATCCAGGTCGAGTTCAACCCGGCCTATGTCGCCGAATATCGGCTGATCGGCTATGAGAACCGGGCGCTTCGCGAGGAGGATTTCGACAACGACCAGGTCGACGCGGGCGATATCGGCGCCGGCCATCAGGTCACCGCGCTCTACGAGATCGTGCCGGCGGGGCGGCGCGGCTGGCTGCCGGCGCGGCGCTACGAGGCCAATCAGCGCACAGCGTCAGGCGGGGCGGACAATGGGGAGCTCGCCTTCCTCAGGCTGCGCTACAAATTGCCCGGCCAGGACCAGTCGCGGCTGATCGAGGAGCCGGTCCATGCCGGGCTGATCGGCAGCGCCCGCGCGCCCCAGGGCGACACCGCCTTCATCGCCGCCGTCGCCGCCTACGGGCAGCTGCTCAGGGGCGACACCAACATGGGCCGCTTCACCTTCGCCGACGCGCGCTCGCTTGCGGCGCGCAGCGCCGGCCAGAATTACTGGCGGCGCGAGTTCGTGACGTTGCTCGATCTGGCGGGGCGGCGCCAGGTGGCGATGGGCGGCCCCGAGGAGTGACGCCTAGCGCGGCCAGTGCTCCTCGACCCAGCGCTGGCCGATCTCGCGCGCCTGGCGGTCGACCTCGGGCGTGATTTGCGGGCGCAATTGGCCGAGCATGTCGTCGGCCTGCTGGGCCTGGGCGTCCGACGCGATCATGAGATAGGCGATTCCGGTCGGCAGATCGACCGGGCCGCCTTCGCCGGTGGCGAGCATCCAGCCCAGGCCGCGCAGCCCGTCGCCGAAGCCCCTGCGCCGGCTTTCCGCCGCGCGCCGGTACCAGGTCCGCGCCTCGGCGTCGTTTTCGGTCACGCCCTGGCCGATCGCAAGCATCACGCCGCGGCTCACCATGGCGTTGACCTCGCCGGCGTCGGAGGCGCGCACCACCCAGCGCCAGGCTTCCGGCAGGTCGGTCGGCGTGCCGGTCCCCTGGATATGCATCATGGCGAGGCGCCATTGCGCATAAGGGGCGCTCGGCGACGAGGAATTGGCGACGAGGCTGATGTGCCGGAAGGCCAGAGCCGGGTCGCGGGGATAGCCTTCCGCGCCTTCGAGATAGCGTTCGGCGAGCGTCATGTTGGCGGCCATCGAGCCCTCGGCGGCGGCCTCCGCGCGAAGGCGCCGGCCGGTCTCGACGTCGGCGGGCCCGCCCCAGCCCATCATCAGCATCAGCGCATAATTGCTCTTGGCCTCGGCATTGCCGGCCTGCATGGCGCGCTGGAACAGAATCCGCGCCTCGGTGAGGCTGGCCGGGTCCTCGGGGTTGAGGATGCGCCGGCCGAGATCGAGCTGGGCGCCGACATCGCCCGCCGCGGCGCGGGTCCTGAGCTCCGCGATGCTGGGTTCGGCGGCAGGAGAGGCAGCGGCCAGCGGCGCGGGCTGGGCGGCAAGAGCTGGCAGCGGCGCCAGCGCGGCGCGGGCCGCGAGCAGGCCGATGGAAAGCCTCGTCATGCGCATCGTCTTCCTCCCCCAAGGAAGCCCGATCCTGCACCCACTCTCCCGCAATTTCAAACCGGATCGGGGACGCGGTCAGGGATTGACGAGCGGGCCTTCCTCGAAGGCGTGGACCCGGACGATTTCGACCTGGCAGCGATATTGGTTCAGATGGCCAAAGCCGCCGGGCCGCATGGCCACACGGCCGTCCGCCTCGATCCAGAACGGACCGTCCGGCCTCCGGCCGCGACCAACGAACCCGTCCAGCGACCGGTCGCCTTCCGGCGAGAAGGTCAGCCAGCAATCCCTGAGATTGCCGCGCGGCTCGTGGCCTGGGCCGCAATCGGCCCGGCTGGTGCCGCAGACGTCGATGACGCTCATTTCCATTCCCCAGCTGATCTCGCCGGCAAGGCGCCTGACCGGACCGTAAGCCGGTCCCCACCGCGTGGCGCCGACCAGTGGAGCCTGGGCACGGCTCCCGGTGCCCGAAGGCCCGGCCGGCGCACAAGCCGCCAGGGCGGCGCAAGCGACGGCGAGCCAAGAGCGTCGCCGCGTCCTCACACGTCCAGGTTGGCCACGTTCAGCGCATTCTCCTGGATGAACTCGCGCCGGGGCTCGACGACGTCGCCCATCAGGCGGGTGAAGATCTCGTCGGCGACGTCGGCCTGGGCGACTTCGACCTGGAGCAAAGCGCGGTTGGTCGGGTCGAGGGTGGTTTCCCAGAGCTGGTCGGCGTTCATCTCGCCAAGGCCCTTGTAGCGCTGAACGGACAGGCCCTTGCGGCCGGCGGCGAGGATCGCCTCCAGCAATTGGGTCGGACGGGTGACGAGGTTGCCGCGCGGATCGGGCGCCGCCCGGCGCGTCGAGCCGCCCTCATTCTCCTCTACTTCTTCCGCCGCTTCGGTGGCGACCGACGAGATCTTAAGCGAGACCAGGCGGGAGGCGCCAGCATAGGTTTCCGCCTCGCCGATCGCCAGGCCGTGCAGCTTGCGCGCCTCGGCCGAGACCAGGAATTTGTGGTCGATGACGTGATGATCGGTGACTCCGCGCCACAGGCGGCGAAGCACATAGTCGCCGTCCGCGCCCATCTCGCCGGTCCACCGGCCCTCCTCGTCGCCGGCGCCCAGCCATTTGGAGGCGCGGGCGATGGCGTCGGCGCGCTGGGCGGCGCCGAGCTTGGGGTCGAGCGAGCCGGACAGGGCCAAGGCCTCGATGATCGCGGGATCGTAGCGGCGCGGGATATAGGCCATGAGCGCGCGCATCCGCCGCGCATGCTCGGCCAGAGCGCGAAGGTCGTCGCCCGAGCGCGGGCCGGCCGGGGTCTCCAGCGCGGTCAGGTTGACGCCCGCCTCGATCAGATATTCGTCGAGCGCATTGTCGTCCTTGAGATAGACCTCGGAGCGGCCCTTGGCGACTTTGTAGAGCGGCGGCTGGGCGATGTAGAGGTGCCCGCGCTCGATGATCTCCGGCATCTGACGGTAGAAGAACGTGAGCAGCAGCGTGCGGATATGGGCGCCGTCGACGTCGGCGTCGGTCATGATGACGATCTTGTGGTAGCGCAATTTGTCGATGTTGAAATCGTCGCGGCCGATGCCGGTGCCGATCGCCTGGATGAGGGTGCCGACCTCCTTGGAGGAGAGCATCCGATCGAAGCGGGCGCGCTCGACGTTGAGGATCTTGCCCTTCAAGGGAAGGATCGCCTGGACGTGGCGGTCGCGGCCCTGCTTGGCCGAGCCGCCGGCGCTGTCGCCCTCGACCAGGAAGAGCTCGGACTTGGCCGGGTCCTTCTCCTGGCAGTCGGCGAGCTTGCCGGGCAGGGAGGCGATTCCGAGCACCGACTTGCGGCTCGCCTCGCGGGCCTTGCGTGCCGCTTCCCGCGCCGCGGCGGCGTCGATGATCTTCTGGATGATGGTGCGCGCGTGGCCGGGATTCTCCTCGAGCCATTCGGCCATCTTGTCGGCCATCAGGCTTTCGAGCGGCTGGCGGACCTCGCTCGAGACCAATTTGTCCTTGGTCTGAGAGCCGAACTTGGGATCGGGCAATTTGACCGAGACGATCGCGGTCAGCCCCTCGCGCATGTCGTCGCCGGTGAGGCTCACCTTCTCGCGCTTCATCATCCCGGACTTGTCGGCATAATTGTTGAGCGTGCGGGTCAAGGCCGCGCGGAAGGCCGCCATATGGGTGCCGCCGTCGCGCTGCGGGATATTGTTGGTGAAGGCGAGGACCTGCTCGTAATAGCTATCGTTCCATTCGAGCGCGACCTCGATGCCGACCTCGTCGCGCTGGCCCGTGACCGAGATCGGATCGGGGATGAGCGGCGTCTTGGCGCGGTCGAGATAGCGCACGAAGGCGCCGATCCCGCCCTCGTAATGGAGTTCGACGCTCTTCTCCTCCTCGTGCCGGGCGTCGGTGAGGATCAGGCGCACGCCCGAATTGAGGAAAGCGAGCTCGCGGAAGCGGTGCTCGAGCGTGTCGAAGTCGAACTCGGTGATCTTGAACGTGTCGGTCGAGGGCAGGAAGGTGACCTTGGTGCCCTTCTTGCCGGCGGGCGCCGGGCCGGTGAGGCGCAAAGGCGCTTCGGCGTCGCCGTGGCGGAAGCGCATCTGATGCTCCTCGCCGTCGCGCCAGATGGTGAGATCGAGCGTCTCGCTGAGCGCGTTGACGACGGACACGCCGACGCCGTGGAGGCCGCCGGAGACCTTGTAGGCATTGTCGTCCGAGGTGTTATCGAACTTACCCCCGGCGTGGAGCTGGGTCATGATGACCTCGGCGGCGGAGACGCCCTCCTCCTCGTGGATGCCGGTCGGGATGCCGCGGCCATTATCCTCGACGCTGACCGAGCCGTCGGGATTGAGGGTGATCAATATCCGGTCGCAATGGCCGGCCAGCGCCTCGTCGATCGCATTGTCGGAGACCTCGAACACCATGTGGTGGAGGCCCGACCCATCGTCGGTGTCGCCGATATACATTCCGGGCCGCTTGCGGACCGCGTCGAGCCCTTTCAGCACCTTGATGGAATCGGCGCCGTAGCTGTTGTCATTGGGGGTGTCTGCCATATCGAGCATATAGGGAATCGGCGGCCGAAACCCAAGGGAAAACGGGCGATTCCGCCCCGTCCGCAAGCACCGCGAACGGGGCGGATTCCGGTCAGAACTCGTCGGCGCGGCGGCCGAGCAGGGTGACTTCGACGCGGCGGTTGAGGCGCATGCCTTCGGCGGTCGCGTTGGTCGCCGTCGGATTGCTCTCGCCATGGCCGGCGACGCGGAAGCGGGCGCGGGTCACGCCCATGTCGTCCAGCGCCTCGCGGACGCTCTGCGCCCGCCGTTCGGAGAGGTCCTGATTGTGCGCGTCGCTGCCGCGCGAATCGGTATGGCCGTCGATCGCGACGCGGACGCCCGGATTGGCCCGCAGATAGCCGGCGAGCGGGCGCAGCCGCCGGATCGCGGCGGGGCGGAGCACGTCGCTGTCGGTCGCGAACAGCACGTCCTCCTGCATCGTCATTCGAGCGCCCTGGGGGGTCTGGCGGAAATTGTAGGACCGCATCCCGGCGCGGTCCCAGCTGTCGGCCTGTCCGTCGATCCGGCCGCCGCGCTCGGCGAGCTCCGCGACGCGGTCGCGGCCGCCGCCGGCCGTGTTCCAGTCGAAGCGGCCGCGGCGCTCTCTGGTGGCGGCGATGAAGGCGCGGTTGGCCGCCTGGGCCTCGCCCATGCTCACCCGGCCGTCGCCGTCGCGGTCGAAATTGCGCATCACGAAGGCGCGGCCGCGATTGGTGCGGCGCAGTTCGTCGCCCAGCAGCGACACGCCGGGCCCGGCGAGGCGATAGTCGCGGTCGCCGGGCCCGCCGCCCCTCCAGTCCCAGGCGTCCTGCGCCGAAGCGGCGCCGGCCGAGGCGGCAAAAGCGGCGGCCATGAAGGCGCCCATCAACGGAAATTTTCGCATGTCATCCTCCCTGGTGCGATGCCGCCGGACTGGACCGGGCGCGGTGAACGGTTTCTGAGGCGTATCGACAGGCACGGTTCAGCCGTCCGCGCCGAGCGCGAAGCGGGTGGCGGCGCCGATCCCCTCGAACGGGGCCGGCTCGGTCCCGGTCATCCAGACCTGCCCGCCCGCTCCCGCGAGCCGCGCGAACAAAGCGGCGCGGCGCAGCGGGTCGAGATGGGCGGCGATCTCGTCGAGAAGGAGGATCGGGCGGCGGCCGGTGCGCTCGGCGACGAGATCGGCATGAGCCAGGATGAGGCCGATGAGCAGCGCCTTCTGCTCGCCGGTGGAGCAGAAAGCGGCGGGCTGATTCTTCGCCGCGTGAGTCACGTCGAGATCGGCGCGGTGGGGGCCGGCGAGGGTGCGGCCGGCGGCGGCATCGCGGGCGCGCGACGCGGCAAGATCGCCAGGCTCGCTCCCCTCCAGCCCGATCCGGGCACGTGCGAAGGGGCCTTCAGGGGCGGCCTCGAGCCGCGCCGCCAGCGCGGCGACGGTGGCGGCGCGGGCCTCGGAGATCGCAGCGCCATGCTCGCTCATCCTTGCTTCGAGCGCGGCGAGCCAGGTCTCGTCCCAGGGGCCGTCCTCGGCGAGCAATTTGTTGCGGGCGCGCATCGCCGCGTCGTAGCGGGCGCTGTGGGTGGCATGATCGGGGCGGAGCGCGAGCACCAGCCGGTCGAGAAAGCGCCGCCGCCCCGACGCGGCGTCGGCGAACAGGCGGTCCATTGCGGGAGTGAGCCAGAGCACCGAGAGCTGCTCCGACAGCGAATTGGCCGAGGCCGGGGCGCCGTTGATGCGGACCTGGCGGCGCTCGGGAGCGGCGGCGAGCGTGCCGGTGCCGATATCGACATCGGCCACGCGCGCCGCCACCGCGAAGCCGCCGGCGCCGCTCTTGCGCGCCATTTCGGAGAGGCTCGCGCCGCGCAGCCCCCGCCCCGGCGACAGCAGCGACACCGCCTCGAGCACATTGGTCTTGCCCACGCCATTCTCGCCGGTGAGGATGACGAAGCCGGGCCCGGGCGCCATCACGGCGTCGGCATAGGAGCGGAAATCGCTGAGGCTGAGGCGGGTGACGGCCATCGGCCCTCCCCTATCGCCTAATGGCGGTGACTGCCATGCGCGGCCGCGTTATGCTCCGGGCGGGGGACCCCATGCGCCTTCGCCTGCTCATCGCCGCCACCGCTTTGTCCGCGACCCAGCCCGCGGCCGCCGGCATCGTTGCGCATTACCGTTTGGGCCAGGGCCCCGAGCAGCGCCTGATGGTGGTCGAGATCAACGACCGCGGCGACGGCCGGATGGACATGGGCGATTGGGGCATGATGCTCATGCTGGACGGCATCGCCTATGTCGTCGACACCGATTCGGAAGGCACTTATACGGCCCGGCTCGAAGACGTTCTTTCAATTTCGATGGAGGCCTGGGACGAGGCGGACGGCCACCCGCGCCGCGATCCCGCCGCCGTGCCCGTCCCGCCGCCGACGCCCGCGCCGCCACAGCCGCAAGTCGCGCTGATGCGCGGCGGGACCGAGACCGTCGCCGGCCATAGCGGGACGGTCTGGCGGATTCGCAACCCCGCAGCGCCGGCCGATGGCGACGACGAAGACTTCGTCGTCAGTGCCGACCCCGGTCTGGCCCCGCTCAACGTCATCCTCGGCCCGCGCCCGGCCGCCAGCGCCGACCCCGGGCTCGATCCAAACGGTTACGTCGCCGCAATCAGGGCGATCTACCGGCAGGGCGCGATCCTGCGCAGGGGCCGGCACCTGCGGCTCGAGCGGGTCGAGATCCGTCCCATGCCCGGCGCCTTCGCGCTGCCGGGCCCGACGCTGAGCCGCGAAGCGCTGGCGACGCGCCGCCAGCGGACCGGGCTGCGCAGGCCCTAGGCGACCATCGCCGCTTTCCTGTCCGCGGCCTTGCGACTAGGCCATCGAAGATGAGCGACGCCGAACCCCTGATCCTGCCGATGGAGGTGGCGGGCACCAGGCTGACCCTGCTGCCCGACGGGCCGGGGCGGCTGGCGGCCCTGATCGCCCTGATCGAGGGGGCGAAGGAATCGCTGCGCGTCCTTTATTATATCTGGGTCGACGACGAGAGCGGCCGGCAGGTGCGCGACGCTTTGGTGGCGGCGGCGGCGCGCGGCGTACAGGTGTCGCTGCTCGTCGACGGCTTCGGCTCCTCGCACGCCAAGGAAGGCTTCTTCCGGCCGCTGGTCGAGGCGCAGGCGCGCTTCTGCCGGTTCGTGCCGCGCTGGGGGCGGCGCTATCTGCTGCGCAATCACCAGAAGCTCGCTCTGGCCGACGGCCGCAGGGCGATCGTCGGCGGCTTCAACATCTCCAACGATTATTTCGGAACGGTCGCCGAGGGCGCGTGGCGCGATCTCGGGCTCGAGGTGGACGGGCCCAATGTCGAATTCCTCGTGCGTTATTACGACGCGCTGTTCGCCTGGGCCGAAATGCCCAATGCCTCCATACGGCGGCTCAGGCGGACCTTGTTCCAGAGCAGCGTGCGCGAGGGGCCGTTCCAATGGCTGTTCGGCGGACCGACGCGGCGGCTGAGCCCCTGGGCGCGCTCGGTCAAGAACGATTTGATGAAGGCGAAGCGAGTCGACATCATCTCCGCTTATTTCGCGCCGAGCCTGTCGATGATGCGCCGCCTGTTCGGCGCCGCCAGGCGCGGCACCGTGCGGATCGTCACGCCCGCCAAGCTCGACCATCAATGGGCGGTCGGGGCGGCGCGCTTCTTCTACTGGCGGCTGTTGAAGCGCGGCGTCGAGATTTACGAATATCAGCCGACCAAGCTCCACGCCAAGCTCATCGTCATCGACAACGTCGTCCATATCGGCTCGGCGAATTTCGACCTCAGGAGCCTCTATCTCAACCTTGAGATGATGCTCAGGGTCGACGATCCCGGCTTCGCGGCGATGATGCGCCGCTTCGTCGAGGGCGAGATCGCCAGCAGCAAGCGGATCACCCCCGAGGCGCACCGCGCCTCCATGACCTGGTGGAACCGGCTCAAATGGGCGTTCGGCTATTTCCTGGTCGCGACCGCCGACTACAATCTGGCGCGGCGGCTCAATTTCCGGCCGACGACGTTCGGGCGGCGCAAGAGCCCATCTTAGTCACCCCGGCGAAGGCCGGGGCCTATGAATACCTTGATGTTCAAGCTGGCCGACGCGGAGTTCATGGGTCCCGGCCTTCGCCGGGATGACTCTGGAGCCGTCAGTCCTTCCAGCCCCAGAAGAGATGGCAGGGCGGGATGTTGGCCCATTCGTGGCCCTTGTCGATCCGGTCGAAATGGGGGGCCATGAAATCGCGGACCTTCGCCTTGAACTGGTAGACGAGGAAGGCGCCGCCCGGGCGGAGCGCCTCGGCGGTCTCCTCGGCGATCTTGTCGCCGACGCCCGGCGGCAGCGTCGAGAAAGGCAGGCCCGACAGGATGTAATCGGCATGGTCGAAGCCGCATTCGGCGATGATCTGGCGCACGTCCTCGGCCGAGCCGGTGATCGGGAACAGGCGGCTGTCGGTGAACTTGCCGCGCAGATAGCGGGTGAAATCGGCATTGGTGTCGATCGCGATCAGGGTCGCGTCGGGGGCCATGCGGCGCAGCACATGCTCGGTGAAGGTGCCGACGCCCGGGCCATATTCGACGAACAATTTGCAATTCGCCCAATCGACGGGCTTGAGCATCTTGTCGATCGTCGCCTTGGAGGAGGGGATGATCGAGCCGACCATCACCGGATGCTTGATGAAGCCGCGCAGGAAATGCCAGAGCGGGCTTCCGCTCGCCTTGCGCGCGAGACGTCCATTGCTGCGCGCTTCGTCCCAGGATGCCGACATGATGGTTCCAGATGTCAGTGGAAAGCGCGTGCGTTGCCAAATCGGAGCGCCCTTGGCAAGGCGCATGCACCGCTTTTCCGCCACGCGCCGCCGTCCCGGACCGGGAAGGCGAGGCTTGGCCGGCATGGGAGCGGCCTATGAGAGGTTGTTGGAAAGCCCTAACATATGAACGGCTTCGGCCTCTCCCGGGAGCGGTTTGCGCTGCTCTTTTCGGTGATGCTGGTGGCCGCGGCCGGCAATACGGCGATGCAGTCGCTTTTGCCCGCTATCGGCCGCGAGCTCGGAGTCGCCGACATCTGGGTGGCAATCGCCTTCTCGCTCTCGGCCGTCGCCTGGGTGGTGATGGCCCCAGTCTGGGCGCACCGCGCCGACCGCCGCGGCCGCCGCGCCTTGATGCGGCTCGGGCTCGCCGGCTTCATCGTCTCGATGCTGATCTGCGGCGGCGCGCTCGCGCTCGGCCTGTCCGGGCTCGTCGGCCCCACCTTGGTGTTCACCCTCTTCATGCTGGGGCGGACCTTCTACGGCGCGTTCGGCTCGGCCTCGCCGCCCGCCGTCCAGGCCTATGTCGCCGCGCGCACCGAAGGCCAGGCGCGGACCGGAGCGCTGGCATTGCTCGCCTCCTCCTTCGGCCTCGGCACGATCATCGGCCCGGCGATCGCGCCCCTGTTCATCTTCCCGCCGCTCGGCCTGTCGGCGCCGCTCATCGTCTTCGCCGGGATCGGCGCGATCGTGCTCGCCGGGGTGGTGCTGCGCCTGCCCGACGACACGCCCAAGAGCGCCGCGCGCGGGCCGATCGTCGCCTATCCAGCGATCGGCGGCGGCGATCCCGCGCAGGCGGGCGAAAGTGCCGGGCCGATCCGGTTGCGCTGGCGCGATCCGCGCGTATTGCCCTGGCACATCGTCGGCCTGGTCGGCGGCCACGGCCAGGCGGTCCTGCTCGGAGTCATCGGCTTCCTCGTCATCGACCGGCTCAAGCTGCCGCTGAGCGAGGCCCAGCATTGGATCGCGATCGTGCTGATGGCGGGCGCCGGCGCCTCCTTGCTCGCCCAATGGGGCCTGATTCCCAGGCTTGGCCTTTCCCCACGCCAGCTGGTCATCTGGGGCTCGCTGGTCGCCGCCGCCGGCTGCGCGGTGACTGGGCTTGCGGGCGGGGTCTACGGGCTGACGCTCGGCTTCGCTCTGGCGTCTTTGGGTTTCGGGCTGTTCCGGCCGGGCTTTACAAGCGGCGCGTCGCTGGCCGTGTCGCTCGACGAGCAGAATGCGGTGGCCGGGCAGGTCACCTCGGTCAACGGCATGGCCTATGTCGCCGGGCCGGCGCTCGCGGTCTCGCTTTACGGGCTCGGCCTCGCTTTGCCCTTTCTCGCCACCGCCGCTTTGATGGCGGCGCTTGCCGCCTGGACGGCCTTGCGCTTCAGCCCTTCGGACCCCGCGGCGTGAGCATGCCCGGCGCGATGAAGCCGATGCCGCCGCCAGTGCCGGCGCCGCGCGCGTCCTGCTTCAGGCTCTCCTGAATCTTCTCATATTCCTGCTCCATCTCGGGCGTGACCGAGGCGCGGGTCTCGGCGAGCGCGCGCTCGAACTGGGCCATGTCGACCTCCACCGCCTCGATCGAGCCCCTGAGCGCGAACAGGCCGGCGCGGCGGACCAGATCCTCGAGATCGGCGCCGGTGAAGCGGTCGCTGCGCTGCGCCAGCGCGTCGAGATCGACGTCCTTGGCGAGCGGCATACTTTTGGTGTGGATGCCGAGGATGTGCCGCCGCCCGGCCGCGTCGGGGACGGGCACGTAGATCAATTCGTCGAACCGCCCCGGCCGCAGCAGCGCCGGATCGATCAAATTCGGCCGGTTGGTCGCGCCGATGACGACGACGGATTGGAGCTCTTCGAGGCCGTCCATCTCGGCCAGGATAGTGTTGACGACGCGTTCGGTGACCTGCGGCTCGCCGAGGCCGCCGCCGCGGGCGGGGACGAGGCTGTCGAGCTCGTCGATGAAGATCACGGTCGGCGCGACCTGGCGGGCGCGGGCGAACAGGCGGGCGATCTGCTGCTCCGATTCGCCATACCATTTGCTCAGCAGATCGGAGGATTTGGTGGCGATGAAATTCGCCTCCGCCTCGCGTGCGACTGCCTTGGCGAGCAAGGTCTTGCCGGTGCCGGGCGGGCCGTAGAGCAGAAAGCCCTTGGCCGGGCGGATGCCGAGGCGGCGGAACGCGTCGGGGTCCTTGAGGGGAAGCTCGACGCCTTCCTTCAAGCGCATCTGGGCGTCGTCGAGCCCGCCGACATCCTCCCAGCGCACCGTCGGTGCCTGGACCATCACTTCGCGCATCGCGCTCGGCTGGACGCGCTTCATCGCCTCGATGAAATCCTCACGAGTGACCGAGAGCGTGTCGAGCACCTCGGGCGGGATGGTGTGGTCTTCGAGATTGAGCTTGGGCATCAGCCGCCGGATCGCCTCGATC
>DASYKV010000070.1:0-7524 GCA_035994965.1 Allosphingosinicella sp. | reverse complement strand
TTGCCCGGGCCACGCCGATTATGTGAAGAACATGATCACCGGCGCCGCGCAGATGGACGGCGCGATCCTGGTCGTGTCGGCCGCCGACGGCCCGATGCCGCAGACCAAGGAGCACATCCTGCTCGCCAAGCAGGTCGGCGTTCCGACCATGGTCGTCTACCTCAACAAGGTCGACCAGGTCGACGATCCCGAATTGCTCGAGCTGGTCGAGCTGGAGATCCGCGAGGAGCTTTCCAAGCGCGACTTCGACGGCGACAACATTCCGATCATCATGGGCTCGGCTCTGGCCGCGCTCGAGGACGGCGACGCCGAGACCGGCCGCGGCTCGATCCTGAAGCTGATGGAAGCCGTCGACAGCTGGATCCCGCAGCCCGAGCGTCCGCTCGACAAGCCGTTCCTGATGCCGATCGAGGACGTGTTCTCGATCTCGGGCCGCGGCACGGTCGTCACCGGCCGCGTCGAGACCGGCATCGTCAAGGTGGGCGAGGAAGTCGAGATCGTCGGCATCAAGGACACCAAGAAGACCGTCGTCACCGGCGTCGAGATGTTCCGCAAGCTGCTCGACCAGGGCCAGGCGGGCGACAATATCGGCGCGCTGATCCGCGGCGTCGGCCGTGAGGAAGTCGAGCGCGGCCAGGTCCTGGCCAAGCCCGGCTCGATCACGCCGCACACCGATTTCTCGGCCGAGGTCTATGTCCTCTCCAAGGACGAGGGCGGCCGTCACACGCCGTTCTTCGCGAACTATCGTCCGCAATTCTACTTCCGGACGACGGACGTGACCGGCGAGGTCGTGCTCCCCGAGGGCACCGAGATGGTCATGCCCGGCGACAATGTCAGCCTCAACGTGAAGCTGATCGCGCCGATCGCCATGGACCAGGGCCTTCGCTTCGCCATCCGCGAGGGCGGCCGGACCGTCGGCGCGGGGGTTGTCGGAACGATCACGAAGTAGTAGGGGACCGCTTCCGCCCGGTTCGAGAGATTCGGGCGGTTTCGGTTTTTGATAGTAAGCGTAAGCCCTTAGGGGCGGCTCTTTCGCATCGGTAGTGGACATGGAAACGCAGAATATCCGCATTCGCCTCAAGGCCTTCGACCACAGAGTGCTCGATCAGGCCACCGGGGACATCGCCGACACAGCTCGGCGCACGGGTGCGATGATCCGCGGCCCCATTCCGCTGCCGACGCGAATCGAGAAGTTCACCGTGAACCGCAGCCCGCACGTCGACAAGAAGTCGCGCGAGCAGTTCGAGGTTCGCACCTATAAGAGGCTGCTCGACATCGTGCAGCCGACGCCGCAGACGGTCGACGCGCTGATGAAGCTCGATTTGGCCGCCGGCGTGGATGTGGAAATCAAGCTCGCTTAAAGCGAGCCCTGGACCCCGGCCTTCGCCGGGGAACGGACAGATAAGGGATACCGCACGGACATTCCGTGGCCTGCGTCCCCCGTCCTCTCCGCCTCCGGGCGGGGAACTAGCCCAGACGGGGCACGCATATTTTTCGGGCTAACACGCCCCCGGCCATGGTCGGGGGCCTCTGTATGAGGAGTTTGGTCATGCGCACCGGCGTGATCGCGAAGAAAATGGGGATGACCCGCCTGTTCCAGGACGACGGCCGCCACGTGCCCGTCACCGTCCTGGCGCTCGAGAACCTGCAGGTGGTCGCCCGCCGCGAGCAGGGCCGCGACGGCTATAACAGCGTCCAGCTCGGCATCGGCACGGCCAAGGCCAAGAACCTCACCAAGCCCGAGCGCGGCCATTTCAGCAAGGCCGAGGTCGAGCCCAAGGCGAAGCTGGTCGAATTCCGCGTCGACGAGGATGCGCTGCTCGACGTCGGCGCCGAATTGACCGCCGACCATTTCGTCGCCGGCCAGCTCGTCGACGTCCAGGGCGTGACCCAGGGCAAGGGCTTTGCCGGCGCGATGAAGCGCTGGGGCTTCAAGGGCCTTCGCGCCACCCACGGCGTCTCGGTCTCGCACCGTTCGCATGGCTCGACCGGCAACCGCCAGGATCCGGGCCGCGTCTTCAAGAACAAGAAGATGGCCGGCCATATGGGCGCCCGCAACCGCACCCAGCAGAACCTGGAAATCGTCCGCACCGACGCCGCCCGCGGGCTCCTTTTCGTCAAGGGTTCGGTGCCCGGCTCGAAGGGCGGCTGGCTGCTGGTCAAGGACGCGGTCAAGGTCGCCCGTCCCGACAACATCCCCTATCCCGCCGGCCTGAAGGAGCTCGGCAAGGCGATCGAGCATGAGGAGGCTCCGGCCGGCCTGGTCGAGGACGCCGCCGTGCACGAGATTCCGGCGCTGCCGGGCGACGACGAAGTCGCCCAGATCGCCGCCGAGCAGGAAGCCGGCGCCGCCGCTTCCGAAGCGGCCGCCGACGAGGCTGCCGCCGCCGCCGACGAGAGCAAGGAAGGCTAATCATGAAGGTCAAGGTTCAAAGCCTCGACGGCAAGGCGACCAAAAGCGCCGACATCGAGCTCAACGAGGAGGTGTTCGGCATCGAGCCGCGCGCCGACATCCTCCACCGCGTCGTCACCTGGCAGCTCGAGAAGCGCCGGGGCACCGCGCGCGGCGCCCGCGAGCGCTCGGATGTCGCCCGCACCGGCAAGAAATACGGCCGCCAGAAGGGCGGCGGCACCGCCCGCCACGGCGATCGCCGCGCCCCGATCTTCATCGGCGGCGGCAAGGCGCACGGGCCCCGGGTCCGCGACTTCAATCCGTCGCTGAACAAGAAGGTTCGCGCGCTCGGCCTGAAGATGGCGCTTTCGGCCAAGGCCAAGGGCGGCAATTTGGTCGTGGTCGACAATCTCGACATCAAGGAAGCCAAGACCGCGGCGCTGAAGGCGCAGCTCGCCAAGCTCAATTTCGGCAAGAACATCCTGGTGATCGACGGCGACGCGCTCAACGTCGGCTTTGCTCTGGCCTCGTCGAACCTCTCCGAGATCGACCTGCTGCCGGCCGTCGGCGCCAACGTCTACGACATTCTCAATCACGAGACCCTGGTGCTGACCCGCGCCGCGGTCGAGAAGCTGGAGGGCCGCTTCAATGGCTAAGGCGAAGAAGCAGGCCCCGGCGGTCGACATCAGCCATTACGATGTCATCGTCGCGCCGCACATCACCGAAAAGTCGACCCTGCTCTCCGAGCATAATGCGGTCGTGTTCAAGGTCGCGAACTCGGCCTCCAAGCCGCAGATCAAGGCGGCGGTCGAGGCGTTGTTCAACGTCTCGGTGACGAACGTCAACACGATGAACGTCAAGGGCAAGACCAAGAAGTGGAAGGGCCGCCCCTATACGCGGTCCGACGTCAAGAAGGCTGTCGTGACGCTGGCGGACGGCCAGTCGATAGACATCACCAGCGGGATCTGAGGCCATGGCGCTCAAGAAATATAATCCGACCACGCCGTCGCAGCGCGGCCTCGTCCTCGTCGACAAATCGTCTTTGTGGAAGGGCAAGCCCGTCAAGGCCTTGACCGAAGGCAAGCGCAAGACCGGCGGCCGCAACAACAAGGGCCATGTGACCTCGCGCGGCATCGCCGGCGGCCACAAGCAGAAGTACCGCTATGTCGACTTCAAGCGTCGCAAGTGGGACATGCCGGCCACCGTCGAGCGGCTGGAATACGATCCCAACCGGACCGCGTTCATCGCTTTGGTGAAATATGAGGACGGCGAGCTCGCCTACATCCTCGCGCCGCAGCGCCTCGCCGTCGGCGATCCAGTCATCGCCGGCAAGAAGACCGACGTGAAGCCGGGCAATGCGATGGAGCTTTCGCAGATGCCGGTCGGCACCATCGTCCACAATGTGGAGATGAAGCCGGGCAAGGGCGGCCAGATCGCGCGTGCCGCCGGCACCTACGTCCAGGTCGTGGGCCGTGATCGGGGCATGGTCATCGTCCGCCTCAATTCGGGCGAGCAGCGCTACATCCGCTCCGATTGCATGGGAACGGTCGGCGCGGTCTCGAACCCCGACAACCAGAACCAGAATTTCGGCAAGGCCGGCCGCACCCGCTGGCAGGGCCGCCGTCCGCTGACCCGCGGCGTCGCCAAGAACCCGGTCGATCACCCGCATGGCGGCGGCGAGGGCCGCACGTCCGGCGGCCGTCACCCGGTCACCCCGTGGGGCAAGCCCACCAAGGGCGCCCGCACCCGTTCCAACAAGTCGACGGACAAGATGATCATCCGGTCGCGTCACGCGAAGAAGAAGAGGTAGTCATGGCCCGCTCCATCTGGAAAGGACCGTTCGTCGAGCTGTCGCTGCTGAAGAAGGCGGAGACGGCGCAGGAGGCCGGTGGCCGCGCCCCGATCAAGACCTGGTCGCGCCGCTCCACCATCCTGCCGCAGTTCGTCGGGCTCACGTTCAACGTCTACAACGGGCGCAAGTTCGTGCCGGTCAGCGTCAACGAGGACATGGTCGGCATGAAGCTCGGCGAGTTCGCGCCGACCCGTTTCTTCCCCGGCCACGCGTCGGACAAGAAGGGCAAGAGGTAATGGGCAAGCAGAAATCCCCGCGCCGCGTGGCGGAGAATGAAGCGCTGTCGGTCGGCGGCCAGATCCGCGGCTCGGCGCAGAAGCTCAACCTCGTCGCCGCCCTCATCCGCGGCCGCAAGGTCGAAGAGGCGCTCAACATCCTGACCTTCTCGCCCAAGGCGATGGCGCGGGACGTGAGGAAGGTGCTCGCCTCGGCGATCGCCAATGCCGAGAACAACCACAATCTCGACGTCGACAGCCTCGTCGTCGCCGAGGCCAGCGTCGGCAAGTCGATCTCGATGAAGCGCTTCACGCCGCGGGCCCGCGGCCGCGCCAGCCGCATCGTCAAACCGTTCAGCAAGGTGCGCATCGTCGTCCGCGAGCAGCAGCAGGAAGCGTAAGATATGGGTCAGAAAAGCAATCCGATCGGGCTTCGGCTGCAGATCAACCGGACCTGGGACAGCCGCTGGTACGCCGACGGCGCGGATTATGGCCGGCTCCTCCTCGAGGACCTCAAGATCCGCAAGTTCATCATGAAGGAGCTGCCGCAGGCGGCGATCTCCAAGGTGGTGATCGAGCGTCCGGCGAAGCTTTGCCGGGTCTCCGTCTATGCCGCGCGCCCCGGCGTGATCATCGGCAAGAAGGGCGCCGACATCGAGAAGCTCCGCAAGAAGCTCGGCGAGATGACCTCGTCGGACGTCAGCCTCAACATCGTCGAGATCCGCAAGCCGGAGATCGACAGCCGGCTCGTGGCGCAGGGCGTCGCCGACCAGCTCGAGCGCCGGATCGCGTTCCGCCGCGCCATGAAGCGCGCCGTCCAGTCGGCGCTGCGCCTCGGCGCGGAAGGCATCCGGATCACCTGCGCCGGCCGTCTCGGCGGCGCCGAGATCGCGCGGACCGAATGGTATCGCGAGGGCCGGGTGCCGCTGCACACGCTTCGCGCCAACGTCGATTATGCCGAGGCCACCGCGCACACTGCTTATGGCGTCTGCGGCGTCAAGGTATGGATCTTCAAGGGCGAGATTCTCGGCCACGATCCGCTCGCCCAGGACCGGCTGATGATGGAAGCGCAAACCTCCGGCGTCCGTCCGGCGCGCGACGACCGCCGCTAAGGAACCAGAGACATGCTGCAACCCAAACGCACCAAGTTCCGCAAGGCCCATAAGGGCCGCATCCATGGCGACGCCAAGGGCGGCACCAGCCTGAACTTCGGCGCCTACGGCCTGAAGGCGCTGGAGCCCGAGCGGATCACCGCGCGCCAGATCGAGGCGGCCCGCCGCGCGATCACCCGTCACATCAAGCGCCAGGGGCGCTTGTGGATCCGCATCTTCCCGGACGTGCCGGTGTCGACCAAGCCCGCCGAGGTCCGCATGGGCTCCGGCAAGGGCAGCCCCGAATTCTGGGTGTGCCGGGTCAAGCCGGGCCGCATCCTGTTCGAGCTGGACGGCGTTCCCGGCCCGCTCGCCAAGACCGCTTTCGAGCGGGCGGCGGAGAAGCTTCCGATCAAGACCAAGGTGATCGCACGCCTTGGCGAATCCGTGCTCGAGGACGCGTAAGATGGCGCAGATAGACGATCTCAAGACCCGCACCGACGACCAGCTCGTCGAGGAGCTGGCCGAATTGAAGCGCGAGCAGTTCAACCTGCGCTTCCAGGCGGCCACCAACCAGATGGAGAAGCCGGCCAGGGTCCGCGAGGTGCGCCGCACCATCGCCCGGATCAAGACGCTTCAGGGCGAGCGCTCGCGCGCCGCGCCCCAGGCTTAAGGAGTATAAGATGCCCAAGCGCGTCCTGACCGGCACGATCGTGTCCGACAAGACCGACAAGACCATCGTGGTCAGCGTCGAGAGGCGGGTGAAGCACCCGCTTTACGGCAAGATCATCAAGCGGTCGAAGAAGTACCACGCCCACGACGAAGCCAATGCGTTCAAGGAAGGCGAGATCGTCCGCATCGAGGAGTGCCGGCCGATCTCCAAGCTGAAGACCTGGACCGTGCTCGGCCGGGTCGACGGCGGCGCTGCGGCGGACAAGGCCGACGCCAAGCCGGCCAAGGCGAAGAAGGCCAAGGAAGAGGCGCCCGAGGCGGCTCCCGAGGCCGAGGCCGAGGCCGAGACCGCCGAGGCTTAAGAGTTTCAACTGATCGCCGGGCGGGTCCCGGTTGAAGTGAAGAGAAGGAATTGGATCGATGATCCAGATGCAGTCCAATTTGGAGGTCGCCGACAATAGCGGCGCCAAGCGCGTCCAGTGCATCAAGGTGCTGGGCGGCTCCAAGCGGCGCTTCGCCGGCGTCGGCGACATCATCGTCGTCTCCGTCAAGGAAGCGGCGCCGCGCGGCCGCGTGAAAAAGGGCGACGTCCACAAGGCCGTGATCGTGCGGACCGCCAAGGACATTCACCGTCCCGACGGCTCGACCATCCGCTTCGATTCGAACGCGGCGGTGCTGGTCAACGCGAATTCGGAGCCGATCGGCACCCGCATCTTCGGCCCCGTGGTCCGCGAGCTGCGCGCCAAGAAGCATATGAAGATCATTTCGCTCGCGCCGGAGGTGCTGTGATGGCGTCCGCCAAGATCAAGAAGGGCGACAAAGTCGTCGTGCTCAGCGGCAAGGACAAGGGCCGCCACGGCGAGGTGACCAAGTCCATGCCGAAGCTCGGCAAAGTCGTCGTCTCGGGCATCAACGTCCACGCCCGCCACACCAAGCCGACGCAGGCGCGGCCGCAGGGCGGCATCGTCCGCACCGAGGCGCCGATGCACGTGTCGAAGGTCGCGATCGAGGATCCCAAGACGGGCAAGCCGACTCGGGTCCGCTTCGAGGAGCGCGACGGTAGAAAGGTCCGCGTCGCCGTGCGGTCCGGGGAGCTGATCAATGGCTGAGTCCAAATATGTGGCGCGCCTGCGCGCCGAGTTCGACGAAAAGATCGTCCCCGCGATGATCGAGAAGTTCGGTTACAAGAACCGGATGGAGGTCCCGCGCCTCGACAAGATCGTCATCAACATGGGCGTCGGCGAGGCGACCCAGGACAAGAAGAAGGTCGAGACCGCGGCCCAGGAAATGGAGCTGATCGCG
>DASYKV010000069.1:0-14540 GCA_035994965.1 Allosphingosinicella sp. | reverse complement strand
CGACCGTGCAGCGGATGGTCTCGGGCGGCACCACCTACGCGCTGATCCAGACCAGCTACAACCTGCTCGGGCGGGAGCAGTGCGTCGCGCAGCGGATGAACCCGAGCGAGTTCGCCTCGCTGCCGTCCGACGCCTGCACGCTCGATACGCAAGGCTCGTTCGGCCCCGACCGGATCGCGCGCAGCAGCTATGACGCGGCCGGCCGGCTCACTTTGGTGCAGACCGGCTACGGCGTCAGCGGCGTCGCCGCGGACGAGGCGACGACCTCCTATCGCCCTAACGGCCAAGTCGAGACGGCAACCGACGCCAACGGCAACAAGACCACATACGTCTATGACGGCCATGACCGGCTGAGCCGCACCCGCATGCCGTCTCCCACGACGGCGGGCACGAGCTCGACGACCGATTATGAGGAGCTGACCTACGAGACGGCGGCCGGCGGCACCCGCGCGACGTCTTTGGTCGCCTCGCGGCGGCTGCGCGACACCCGCTCAATCGGCTACAGCTACGACGCGCTCGGCCGGCTGACGGGCAAGAACCTGCCCGGAGCGGAGCTGGACGTGACCTACGGCTACGATCTACTCGGCCGGCTGACCTCGGCAGCGACCTCGGCGCAGACGCTCGCCTTCACCTACGACGCGCTCGGGCAGCGGCTGAGCGAGGCGGGGCAGGTGAGGACCGTCTCGTCCGGCTGGGACGCGGCGGGACGGCGGCAATATGTGGTGGCGGACGGCCATTATGCGATCCGCTTCGCCTGGCTGGTGACGGGCGAGCTGTCGGCGCTGCAGAACGGCAGCTTCGATCCGGTGGTGACCTTCGCCTACGATCAGGCCGGCCGGCGCACGGCGACGTCTTCGTTCGACGGCAGCGTTTCGAGCCGGAGCTACGACGCCGTCGGCCGGATGACCGGGCTCGCGCTCGATCTGCCCTCGAGCGGCAACGACGTGACGTTCGGCTATTCGTACAACCCCGCGAGCGAGATCGTCACCAACACGCGCTCGAACGACGCCTACAGCTTCGCGCTCGCCAATGCGAACGTCGCCGGCACGGCCAACGGGCTCAACCAGCTCACCGCGACCGGCGGCGCCAGCGTCAGCCACGACGCCAATGGCAACGTCTCGGCGATCGGCGCGGCGGGCTATGGCTATGACAGCGAGAACCGGCTGGTCTCGGCGCCGGGCGGGGTCACGCTCGGCTACGATCCGCTCGGCCGCCTCTACCAGGTCTATGACGGCACGACGACGCGGCTGTTCCTCTACGACGGCGACCTTCTGTTCGGCGAATATGCCGCCAACGGCACGCCGCTGATGTTCTACGAGCACGGCCCGGGCGTCGACAAACCGGTGATGTCGTTCAATTATACGACCTTCGAGTTCGGCACGTTCCACGGCGACGAGCGCGGCAGCGTGGTTGCGGTGGTGGCGCCGGGCGGGACGACGATCAACCGCTACGACGATTACGGCGCGCCTCAAAGCGGCGCGATCACTGGAAGGTTCGGCTATACCGGCCAGGTCTGGCTGCAGCAGGCTGGCCTGTACCACTATCGCGCCCGGGCCTATAATCCGGCGATCGGCCGGTTCATGCAGACCGATCCGATCGGCTATGAGGGCGGAATGAACTTCTACGCTTATGTCGGCAACAATCCGGTGAACTTCACCGATCCGAGCGGGCTGGAAAGGCGTTGCGTCAAACAGACCAACCAAGACGGGACCTCCGAGGAAAAATGCCGCTATTATCCGGACGACGCTGGTGGAGGTGGAGGAGCCAATATCTGGTCGCTAGGCGAGATCGGCTCTCTAATATTGGATGGAGGCGGTCGCCGTTCGGGTCTGGAGCAGCCCGGGACTCCGGCGCTGGATTGCCGCCAAGTTGTCGCCAATGCGGAGGGCCCCACCTTTTGCTTTTCGCCAAGCGGAAATGGAAGATACGTACCGCCGCAGCGCCAAACGCCTCCCCCACCCGAGTGGCCACAGGAAAGCGTGATCTGTCGATTTTCCACTAGCTTCCAAGTCACGGGCAGTGCAGCAATTGTTGTTGGCGTTGCCGCTGCGATGACACCTGCAGCCGCGGTCGGTGGTGCCATAGGCCTTGGCGGAGGCGCGTCCGTTGCCATAGGATATCTTTTGGGGGTCATGGGAGGATGCTGATGCCAATCGCCGTCTGGTATTTTCTATTTGCTCTTTCCGCGCTATTTTCATTCCTTACACGCAACAATAGCAACTCGATGATTTTCTATATGAATATTGCCGCTGCAATAGCCAGTCTGTGGGCAATCATTTTTCTGTCTGTGAAAAATAGAAGGAAAGACAGGAAGCTGTAGAACATGGGCAGTCGCAGGGCTTAGTCCGAGGATGCGGTGAGAGCGTGCTAGTCTGGAGGAAGAGGGCAGTCACAGCGACTGCCCTCTTTTCATACTGGTCGCAGCTCACGCTGGAAGCGGCGGGGACAGGGACGCGGCCGGGCGGCGGCAATATGTGGTGGCGGACGGCCATTATGCGATCCGCTTCGCCTGGCTGGTGACGGGCGAGCTGTCGGCGCTGCAGAACGGCAGCTTCGATCGGGTGGTGACCTTCGCCTATGACGCCCTTGGCCGGCGCACGGCGACGGCGGCGTTCGACGGCACATCTTCGAGCCGGAGCTACGACGCCGTCGGCCGGCTGACCGGGCTCGCGCTCGATCTGCCCTCGAGCGACATGGCGCCGCGTCCGATCGGACCGGCTGGTGCTTCTCCCCGCTCGCGCCCCGGAGCGAGGCTATGCGCAGGGTCGAGGATATCGAGGCGTCGGTTCCCGGTGAAGCGGAGCGCCGACGCCTGCCGAGCCTGGAGCGCCGGAGCGTCGCCAGGCTCGGCCCGCGCCGTACCGGGAGCAACCGACATTATGTAGGAGCCGGACTTATGTCCGTCCCGAACCTGACGCCGGAACAGGTCTACGCGCGGGCAAGGCGCCTGAATTTCGAGTTCCACCATGATGAAGCGACGGGGAACATTCTGGTCTCCAGCTTCAACACCCTACACCGCCGGCCGACCATGTACGATGTGATCATCCGGGCGAGGACGAGCAGGCCGGTCAGGCGAAGCTTCGTGGCATGCTATGGGTATGATTGATTTTGGGGAGCGGGGGGGACTGGCGACGTTCCGGAATTTCCGCCGCGATCGTCATTCGCCCGATCATCCTGCGCTGATCCGAGGCCTTCGGGATGGCGGCGGCCGCGCCTTGCGCCATAGCGCGCGCGCCGGTTGCCCGCGCGGTGCCCGCCTGCGACCAACTCCCTATTTTTGGACGCCCCGCGAACACATTTTGGCCGCATGCTCCACCCATGTGACGGCGCATATGGGGGCATGAGTCAATCGGCCGGCCTTGGTCTGGACCGGCCAAAGTCCAGGAGTTTCGCGCCATGCTTTCCAAGTCACTTCTCCTCAAGGCGGCCCTCGCCGGCACCGCGATCGCCGGCGCCGCCTTAGCGCTCGCCCAGCCCGCCGCGGCGCAGCTCGGCCCCGACGCCGCCGCCTGCCGCAGCGGCAGCGGCAATGCCGTGCTCGTCACCGTCAACGGCTTCCGCCAGCGCACCGGCAATGTCCGCGTCGCGATTTATGGCAGCGATCCGCGGCGGTTTCTGGCCCGGGGGCAGACGCTGAAGAAGATCAACGTGCCGGTCACCGGCGCCGGGCCGATGCGGATCTGCGTCGCTCTGCCCGGCCCCGGCCGCTATGCGGTGGCGGTCCGCCACGACGTCAACGGCGATAACAGCAGGCGCGACTGGAGCGACGGCGCCGGCTTCTCGCGCAATCCGCGCATCTCGCTGACCAACCTGCGGCCCAATTACAACAATGTCGCGATCAATGTCGGCCGCGGAGTCACCCAGGTGGGCGTCGTCCTCAACTACCGCTTCGGCCTCGCCATCCGCCCCGTCCGGGCAAGCTAGGAGCGGCGATGGCCTCGGTCGCGCTCCTCTCCAATCCCAAATCGACCGGCAACCGGTCGCTGCTGCCGCGCGTCCGCGCCTTTTGCGCCGAGCATGAGGACATCTTCCACTACGAGGTCGAGGACGTCAGCCAGATCGGCCAGGCGCTCCGGCAGATCGCCCGGGTCAAGCCAAAGGTAATCGTCATCAACGGCGGCGACGGCACCGTCCAGGCGGCTTTGACCGAATTGCACCAGGGCGGCCATTTCGACGGCCCGGGCTATGACGGCGCGCCGCCGCCGGTCGCGGTCCTGCCCAACGGCAAGACCAACCTCATCGCCCACGATCTGGGCGCCGCCGGCGACCCGATCGAGGCGCTCGAGCGGGTGCTGGCGCTGGTCCGCGGCGACATGGTCCCGCACATCGTCTCGCGCGAGCTGATCGCGCTCAGCGGCGGCAAGGCGCGGCTGCCCGGCGCCGACGGGCTGGAGCGGCCGGTGCTCGGCATGTTCCTCGGCGGCGCGGGCCTTGCCGACACCATCCTCTATTGCCGGCACAAGATCTATCCGCTCGGCCTGCCCAATTGGGCGGCGCATTTCGTCACCTTCATCATGGGCATGATCTCGGTGATCGTCGGGCGCAGCTCGCGCCTGCTGCCGGCCAAATGGGCGCCGCTCAAGGTCAGCGTCACCAAGAGCGGCGAGATGTCGGGCCGGTTCGCCTTCGTGATGGTGACGACGCTCGAGAAACTGCTCCTCAACGGCAACGTCGCGGTCGCCGGCCAGCGGCCGGGCGCGATGCAATTGCTCGTCATCGAGCGCAACCTGCTGTCGATCCTCGGCGCCTTGTTCGCGGCCTTGCGCGGCCGGCTGGGCCTCAGGCGAATCCGCGGCGTCCACCTCGAGCGCGGCGACGAGATCCGCATCGAAGGCCACCAATCCAACGTCATCCTCGACGGCGAGATGTTCGAAGCCGAGCACGAGCGCCCGATCGTGCTGCGGCCGACGGCGCCGATGCCGTTCTTGCGGCTGGCGGCCTGATCTCGGATCAAAATGGTCCATCGATCCGGGGACGTAGCTGCCGCCGCTCGTCGCGATAAATTGGCCTGACCTAGGCTGTATCGACATTCAGCCCAAGCTACTCGTTTGGCTGGGGTTTTTCATTCACCGTCCCCCCGCGAAAGCGGGGGTCCAGCTTCGTTCCTCTCATAAGTGATTGAAGAAAGATGGATTCCCGCTTTCGCGGGAATGACGATGGAGATTGAATGTCGATACAGCCTAGAACAGGAAGCCTCCGGCGGGCGTGCCGTCGGGGATCTCGTCCGGCGTTATGGCGCCGTCGTGGTTGCGGTCGCGCATCGTGAATTTGGGTGCCATCGCCGTCTGGAGCTCGGCCGCGGTCAGCGTGCCGTCGCCGTCGCCATCGTACATCGTCCAGCCGCGGCGCCGGCCTTCCGGGAGCGCCGCGAGCTCGGCGGCCGACAGCGCCCCGTTGGCGTCGGTGTCGAGCGCCGTGATCATCGAGCCGGCAACGACGCGAAATTCATCGAGCGTCAGCCGCCCGTCGGCGCCGGCGCCGGACCGGACGGCCGCGACGTCGTTGGTGACGATCGTTCCGGTCGCCTTGTTCTGCTCGTCGGCGCGCTGCGCGCAGGCACCGACGGCAAGGAGCATCATGCCCGCCGATGCCATTTTTGGAATTTTCAACATTGTCTTCCTCCCTTGTCCGGACCGCGAGCGGGCGGAGCCTCACCGGGCGCGCCGGCCCTCCCGGAGCGTCCGGCGACGAGTCTCTCAGCAGCCGCCCTGCAGCGGCAGGCGGAGCGATTGACGCACCGTGAAGGTGTGCACCGAATTCACGTCCCTGACGCGCCATCGGCCGCCCAGCTTGCACAAGTCCCAGCGGGTGTGGGCCTCGGCCCCGTTCAGCTTGTGGTCCACGTTCACCAAAGCGGAGGCCGGGCCGGTCACGTTCACCCCGTAGAAGGTCGGGGGCGCCTCCGGTCCGGCTGCACCGTCATATCTATAGTCGCCATGGATCTGTCCGGGCGCCGCCGCTCTCAACGCCGCACCGGTCTCGTCGACGAAGATGTTCGGATCGACCGCGCCCGCATTCGGCGCCGCATAGGCTGAGCGAATGACCGCTTCCACCGCGCGGCCCTCCGCGCGCAAGGCGGGGGTCGCGGCCATGATCGTCGCCGGCGGCGCGGGGGCCACCGCGCCTTGCGTCGTTTCGGCCGCTTTTCCGTCCGGCGACGGGCTCTTCGCGCCGCAGGCGGCGAGCGCCAGCGCCGCCGTGCCGGCCGCGACGCCGAACAGGCTGGATCGCATGAATTTCCGCACGATGGCCCCCTTTGGGACTGAACGAACAGGCGGGAGCGCGAGGTCTCTCAGCCACTGACGCCCAGGATGTGACGGGCCAATGATGGCGGCGTTGTAGCAGGGCGGCGCCAAAGGAACAGGCACCTCGGATGGGGACCCATACGTTTGTGTCCCCGATTTTCCCTTCCAGTTTCCCGAATCTGCGAAACCGTATATAATTGCTATAAAATTTGCGCTAATCGGTGAAAAGGCGATCGGCATGGTGGACGGGCAGTTGTGGACCGCCATCCACGTCTGGCGCGGCGAGACGGTGCGGATGATCTCGGTGCGAAGGAGCAATGCGGGTGAACAAAGAGACCATGATCGCGATCCCGAAGGATCCGGATGATCCGGAGGATTTCGACGTCAGCGTGGCGGGCCTGGAGCGGGCGCATATGGGGCGGCGGATCCGGCGGCTGCGCAATCGGCTCGGGCTGAGCCAGGAGGCGTTCGCGCGGACCTACGGCATCCCGCTCGCCAGCATCCGCCAATATGAGATCGGCCGCCAAATGCCGCCGCCGGCGGCGCGGGCCTATCTGAAGGTGATCGGGGCGGAGCCGGAGATTGTGGCGAGGGCGGTGGGGGAGGCGGCGGCTTAGCGGCGTCGGATCAAAGTAGTACTTTGTTCCGGGGAGGGGACAGGTGCGCAGCTCGCACCTTTCACTGAGAACCTGAGAGAGTTCAATGGCAGACGCGACCGGCTTTGCATCTTGGAAGAGCTATTGGGATTTCCGGCGGGAAGTTGCGCGTCACAGACGCTTTTTCCTCTCAGAGGAAAGCCGAGCCTTCCTCGCTGAGTTGGCGAGAACGGCAAAGGCTCGCCTTGGCAAGATTGAGGCCGGCAAGCTCTTTTTCCGAGCCCAGATTGCCCATCGCGAGTCGGACGATCCGGATCTCGATCCTGAGCCTTGGCCGGCCCCTCCCAAGCGAATGATTCCGCGCTCGGACGGCGCCCATGAGGGGCGAGCAAATGCAAAGGGGATTCCGTCTCTACATGGCTGACGATCGGCATACGGCAATCGCGGAAGTGAGGCCTTGGATCGGCTCGCTGGTATCGGTCGCTTATCTCAAGACCGTTCGCGACTTGGCCATCGTAGACTGCCGTACGGATGATGGCCGCATTCATTTCTATTTTGACGACGAACCATCTCTCGAGAAACGCGAAGCTGCAGTTTGGACGTACGTTGCCAGGGCTTTTCGAGACCCGGTGCTTCGCGACGATGATCGTGCAGACTATGCGCCGACCCAGATGATCGTCGAGCTATTCCAGGAGCAGGGGTATGACGGCGTAATCTACCCGAGTGCGTTCGGCTCAAGCGGCAGCAACCTCGTGCTCTTCGATATCTCGGCAGCGGCGGTGGTGAGTTGCGAGCTTCACGAAGTTAAGGATGTGAAGCTTGACACGAAGGAAGTCACCAATCCCTATTTCGTCCAGAAGAATGACGACGGCTCGACGGACATTGTGCGCACCGTGATCACCGCAATTGGACCGATTGGCGGTCCGATGATCGACCTCCGAACCGGGCACGAGCTTCCTGAAGGCGGAAGCGACGGATGAACCACTGCGCGAGGCGGTGGATATGCGCGAGGAGGTGAGAGGTGCGTACCTGTCACCAGTGTTCCCTATCTGTTCTTGACAGCGTGACGCTGATTTGGTAGATTCTCCACAAGCTCGACAGGTGTGAGTCGCGCGGTCTGCGATTGTTTGTCGCGGGTAGCGGAATTGGAGCAAGACCGTAATCGAGCGGCCGCAAGCTCGTTGTGTTACACGCCGGGTTACATTATCTTTAGGCTCACATGGCACGCAAAGCAGACATGATCGGCGAGATAGAGAAACTGCTCGCTCAGGCTGCGAGGGAGCACTTCCCAAACGCCGTAATCGAAGCCGTGTATGTGGTGGCGGATACCGATTCCGATGGCGAGCCGATTTATCGAGTGAACCTCGTGTTTGAGTCCGCCAAAGGCCTAGAGTCCCGGGCAACGTCGAGCTTTGTACGCCATGTGAGGCCGAAACTGGAGGCACACCAGGAATTCCGGTTTCCGCTGGTGAGCTTCATGACCAGCGCGGACCACAAGAAGGTTGCAGCCGCTTGATCTCCTAGCCTCGGCTGAAACTTTGCTGGCGTCCAGCAATTATAGACCGCCTCAGGTCAATCTAAGGCGCGCCACCAGCTCTGCTTATTATGCCCTCTTTCATTGCTTGGCGCGAACGGGCGCCAACCTGCTTATGGGGGGAACCGGCGCTTCGAAAAGTCGCGGGGCATGGCGCCAGACATATCGCGCACTCGAACATCGTGCGGCGAAAACCGCCTGTACACCCAAGGGCAAGCCGGCCGCTATCCTGCCGCTTTTTCCACCCAGCGATTCAAGATTTCGCCAATGCCTTCGTGACCATGCAGGAAAAGCGGCACGACGCTGATTATGACCCGTACGTCAAGTTCACCAAATCAGCGGTAGTGGCTGATATCGCGCTGGTTCGGCAAGCGATAACCGACTTCATTGCCGAGCCGACCAAGGATCGTCGCGCTTTTGCCGCGCACGTCCTTTTCAAAAGCCGCGACTAGCGCGCTTGTCCTCACCCTCCCATCGTTGACGCGATGGGCCCCTCCTTCTCCCCCAGGTGGGAGAGGGATTTTTCGGCCGCTCGGCTCTCGCCGCAGCGGCCTTTTCTTTGTCTGCAACGGAAGGAGACGGCGGATGGCCGGGAAGAAGCGGGTGCGGGATTTGGGGGCGGAGGCGGCGGCGGTCGCCCGGCCGAAGAAGAAGGCGTTCGGGGCGGAGGCGATGGGGGTGGTGGCGGCGGCGTTGCGGCGCGGGGCGACGATCAGGGCGGCGGCGCGGGAGGCGGGGTTTTCGGAGGGGTACGTGCATCAGTGGCGCAGGAAGGCGCCGCATTTCGGGGCGGCGTGCCGGGATGCGCTCGACAGCCGCGAGGCGCTCGTGGTGCCCGGCAATGGCGGGCGGGAATGGCAGCTGCGCAAGCCCCGGCGCAACGATTTTTCGCGGCGGCGCAAGCGCATCTACCTGGAGCATTTCGCGGCGACCGGCGATGCCCGCGCGTCGGCGGCGGCGGCCGGGGTGTCGAAGAGCACCGTGGCCAATCACAAGCTCAGCGATCCCGCGTTTCGCGAAGGATGCGCGCAGGCGCTGCTGGAGGCCTACGCCAATCTCGAGGCGATGGCGGTGCGGCAGCGGCTGGCGGCGATGGAGAAGATCGACTTCGATCGCGGCAAGGAAGCGCCGCCGAGCGGGCTCGATCCGGACGCCGAGTTCGCGCGCACGATGGAGCTGCTGCGCGAGCATAAGAGGAGCCGGGCGGCGATGACGGGGAAGGGATCCGGGCGGCCGCCCGAGCGCTGGAGCTTCGAGGAGTCGATGGCGGCGCTGGAGAAGAGCCTCAAGATCCTCGGCATCCGGGTCCGCGAGGACGGCGAGCGGGCGCCGGACGATGACGATGAATAAGCGCAAGGCCTGGGCGCTGCTGCTCGCGCTCGACGCCTTGGCGCCCAGGGAGCGGCTGCGGGCGCTCAAGCGGCTGCCGGTCCCGGCCCTGCGCGGCATCTCCGAGGAATGGTGGTGGCAGGCGCATCACGGCCAGCGCGAGCCGGGCGGAGACTGGCGGATATGGCTGCTCATGGCCGGGCGCGGCTTCGGCAAGACGACCCTGGGCGCGGAATGGGTGTGGGCGCGGGCGCGCAAGACGCCGGATGCCGAGATCGCCCTGGTCGGCGGCACGATCGCCGAGGTCGGGCGGGTGATGGCGCGGGCGCTGACCGCGGCGGCGCGGACCGGCGAGGCGCCGCTCTGGGTGCCCAGCCGCGGCGTCTTCGAATTCCCGTCGGGGGCAAAGGCCTATGCTTATTCGGCGGAGCGGCCGGAGGCGCTGCGCGGGCCCGAGCATCATTTCGCCTGGTGCGACGAGCTGGCGAAATGGCGCCATGCCGACAGGGCCTGGGACAACCTGATGCTCGGCCTGAGGGGCGGCGAACATCCGCGCGTTTTGGTGACGACGACCCCGCAGCCGGTGCCGCTGCTCCGGCGGATCAAGGCGCTGGACCGACTGGCGGAGACGGACGGGCGCAGCGACCGGAACCGGAATCTGCCCGCCGAGCATCTGGCGGCGATGACGGCGGCTTATGGCGGCACCAGGCTGGGCCGGCAGGAGCTGGACGGCGAGCTGATCGAAGATGTCGAGGGCGCGCTCTGGACGCGGGAGACGATGGAGGACGGCCGTGAGGCTCCTGGCCAGGATGCGCGGGACGCATTCAAGAGGATCGTCGTCGGCGTCGATCCGCCCGCTTCGGCGGCGGGCGTGTGCGGGATTTCGGTGTGCGCCCTGGGCGCGGACGGCATCTTCTACGTGCTGGCCGATGCGAGCGGCGGCGGCCTGAGCCCGGACGGCTGGGCGCGCAAGGTCGCCAAAGCGGCGGAGGCATGGGGCGCGGACCGGGTCGTCGCGGAGGCGAACCAGGGCGGCGACATGGTGAAGGCCGTACTCAAGGCGGTGGCGCCGGGGCTGCCGCTCAGGCTCGTCCATGCCAGCCGGGGCAAGGTCACCAGGGCCGAGCCCGTCGCCGCCTTGTTCGAAACCGGCGAGGCGAAGCTTGCCGGGCGCTTCCCGGACCTCGAGGACGAGCTGGCGGGAATGGTGACGGGCGGGGCCTATGTCGGGCCGGGCAGCTCGCCCGACCGCGCCGATGCGATGGTCTGGGCGATGACCGAGCTGATGGCGAGGGCGGATTTGGGGCCGCGGGTGCTGCGGCTATAGACCCTTGCCCTCCCATCGCCGCGCGATGGGCCCCTCCCTCTCCCCGAAACGGGAGAGGGGCGCTAAAGCGGCGCAATGACTTCCCTCCCCGCCCTCGTCGCCGCCGAGCTCGCCGAGCCCGTCGATCCGCGCGTCGCGGCGATGGCGGCTGCGATCGCGGCGGATTATCCGGGGGCGGCGCGGGCGGTGTTGTTTTACGGGTCTTGCCTTCGGGAGAGCGCGCTCGACGGGCTGATGCTCGATTTCTACCTGATCGTCTCCTCCTACCGCGCGGCTTATGGGCGGGGGTGGTTCGCCTTCGCCAACACGCTCGTGCCGCCCAATGTGTTTCCGTTCGCGCATGACGGGCTGGCGGCCAAATATGCGGTGCTGAGCGAGGCCGACTTCCTGCGCGAGAACGGGCCGGAGGCGGGGACGGTGTCGGTGTGGGCGCGGTTCGCGCAGCCTTCGCGGCTGGTCTGGGCCGCGGACGAGGCGGCGCGGGCGGCCGCGGTGGCGGCGGTGGCGCGGGCGGCGCCGACCCTGCTCGGCTTCGCGCTGCCGATGACCGAGGGGGCGGAGGGCGATAAGCTGGCGGCGTGGCGGCGCGGCTTCGAGCTGACCTACGACAGCGAGTTGCGGGCCGAGCGCAAGGGCAAGTCCGGCTCGATCGTCGATACGGATCCCGCCCGCTACGCGCGTTTCGGCGCGGCGGCGCTGCCGCTGGCGGTGCCCGCGGCCAAGGCGGCGCGGCGCTGGCGCAAATTCCGGCGCAAGGGCAAGGCGATGAGCCTGGTCCGGCTCGCCAAGGCGACGACGACCTTCGCCGGCGGGGTCGATTATCTCGCCTGGAAGATCAACCGCCACGCGGGCACGAAGCTGGTGGTCAAGCCCTGGCAGCGGCGCTGGCCGATATTGGGGGCGCTTACTCTGCTGCCTCGTCTGCTGCGGCGGGGCGCAATCCGTTAGCTCCCTGGCCGTTGATCCCGCCGAGCGCGGATTCGACCGCGGCGGAGAGCGCGTTGACGGTGAAGGGCTTGCGCAGGACCGCGTGGCCGGAGAGGTCGCCGGCCTCGCCGGCCTCGCCGACATAGCCGGTGACGAAGAGGATGCGCATGTCGGGGCGGCGGCGCTTGACCTCGGCGGCCAATTCGGTGCCGGTCATTTCGGGCATCATCACGTCGGTGACGACCAGCGCGATCTCGGCCTCGCGCTTGAGCATTGCGAGCGCCTCCTTGCCGCTCGCGCAAGGGTAAGGCCGGTAGCCGAGCTCCTCGAGCGCGGCGACGGTCGAGCGGCTGACCCGGGGATCGTCCTCGACGACGAGGATGGCGGCGGCGCGGCCGGGGCGGAGGGCGGGCTCGGCATGGCGGATGGTCGGCGGGATCCGCCCCGAGGCCTGCTCGGCGGCGGCGGCGGAGCGGGGGAGGTAGATGGAGACGGTGGTGCCCTGGCCGAGCGCCGAGGCGATGGCGACGTCGCCGCCCGACTGGCGCGCGAAGCCGAAGATCTGCGAGAGGCCGAGGCCGGTGCCCTTGCCGACCTGCTTGGTGGTGAAGAAGGGCTCGAACACGCGGTCGAGATGCTCGGGGGCGATGCCTGAGCCGGTGTCGTTGACGCGGATGCGGACATAGTCCCCGGCGGGCAGATCGGCGGCCTCGGCCTCGTGCAGGGTGACGTTGTCGACCTGGATGCCGAGATCGCCGCGGCCGCCCATCGCGTCGCGGGCGTTGACGGCGAGGTTGAGGACGGCGTTCTCGAACTGGGTCGGATCGGCCCAGACGTGCCAGGCCTCGGGCGCGAAGCGGGTGTGGACGGTGATCCGCTCGCCGATCGCGCGGTCGACCAGCTCGAGCATGTTCTCGACCAATTCGGCCGGCGCGACCGCCTCGGGCAGCAAGGGCTCGGCGCGGGCGAAGGCGAGCAGGCGGCGGGTGAGGGCCGCGGCGCGGGTGGCGCCCTCCATCGCATTGTCGAGGTGGAACTCGACCTCGCGGCGCGAGCCGTGCAGCTTCCTGCGGGCAAGATCGAGGCCGCCGACGACGACCGCGAGCATGTTGTTGAAATCGTGGGCGATGCCGCCGGTGAGTTGCCCCACGGCTTCCATCTTCTGGACCTGGCGCAATTGCGCCTCGGCGGCGGCGCGCTCGGTCGCCTCCTGCTTGAGGCGGCTGTTGGCGTCGCTCAACTCGCGGGTGCGCGACTGCACCGCCTGCTCGAGATCGAGCGCGTGCCAGCCCACCGCTTCGGCCTCGCGCCGCGCCTGCACGCCTTCGATGAAGGCGCGCCAGGCGAGGATGGCGAGGCCGAGTGCGCCGAGCCCGACCAGCACGCCGAGCAGGCCGAGCCAGTCGGTATAGGTGTCGGCGCGGGTGACGAGGCCCTGGGTGGCGGCCATGCGCTGGTTGAGATGGGCGCGCTCGGCGTCGGCGACGTCCTCGAGCCGGCGGCGCATGGCGGGGAGGATCGGCGAGGCGACGATCCGGTCGAGCAAGGCGCGAACGCCAGGGCCGTAGCCGGGCTCGCGGCGGGCGACGGCGACCGCCCTGGCAAGCTCCTCGCCGCGCCGCTCGAACAGGCTCCTGAGCTCCGCGACCCGGCGGGACTGGGCCGGATCGGCGGTGATCTTGCGGCTGAGCTGGTCGATCTGGAAGGCGGCGAACCGGCGGTCGCCATAATAAGCCGAGCCGGTGCTTCGCTTGCCGTCGAGCACGTAGCGGCTGAGCGCGGCCTCGGAGCGGGCGACGGCGGCGTCGATCTGGCGGATCAGGAGGACGATGTCGTTGGTGGTCCGCTCCCAGCCCAAAGCTTCGTCGCGGGCGCGGTTGGAGATGGTGATCATGACGATGAGCGCGACCAGGGCAAGCGTCGCCAGCAGCGCGCCGGCGCTCACCCACAAGGCACGCCAGGAAGGCGGACCGCCCTCCTCGGCCGCCGAAACGGTCGCCTCCTCCGCCATTGCCGGGAGAATACGGCATCGCGGCGGGCGTTGGAATGGCGGCGGTGGGCCGTTCGCCGCTCCGCAGCGCTCGGTTCGCCGCGATTAACCCTGCTCGTTCAGAGGTTCGGCGCGCGCGGGGGCCGAGTCATCGGCCGGCGCCGAAACGAGCAAGTCCCGCCCGAAGTGAGACCAGGATCGGACCAAAAAGCCGTTGCAACTTCGCATCGCCGATGCTGCTTTTCGCCAGTCTGGCGACTCGGCCGTGAGCAACCGAAGTGGGGCGGGGATGAAGCAAAGCGGCAAGATCGTGCTGGCGGCGGCGGCATTGGCGGCGGCGGCGGCCGCGGTGGCGAACGAGACGGTCACCTACACCTACGATGCGCGTGGGCGGCTGGTGAAGGTCGAGCGCGGCGGCACGGTCAACAACGGCGTCAAGGCCGATTATGACTATGACAAGGGCGACAACCGCACCAACGTCAACGTGATCTCGCCCAAATGAGGCTGAGGCTGGCCCGGGCGCTCGTTGCCGCCGGCCTCGCCATGGCCGGCGCGGCCGCCTTGTCGCTCGCGACGCCGGCGCGGGCGCAGG
>DASYKV010000068.1:0-4112 GCA_035994965.1 Allosphingosinicella sp. | reverse complement strand
GATGGAGCTCCGGGACCGGCGTCATTGTCGTGGTGATGTCGAGATATTGCCGCAGCCGAACCAGATCGACGGGTTCGCCGTTCCACAGGACGGCGCCCGACCGCATGATCACGACCTTGTTCTTGACCGGGTCGATCGGCGGCGGCGTCTGGTTCGGCTGGTTCTGCGGCAGATCCAGCTTCACCGCGTGCGTCTGCACCGGGATGGTGATGATGAACATGATCAGAAGCACCAGCATGACGTCGATGAGCGGCGTCGTGTTGATGTCCATCATCGGTTCGGATGATTCGGGATTTGTGACCGATGCACTCATTTAGGTCGCTCCTGGTCGCGCCGGCTTACAGCCGCTGACCGCCGGTGGGGGTCGGCTCGGAAATGAAGCCAATTCGGGCATAGCCCGCGCGCTGCATGGTGAAGATCGCGCCGCCGACGCACCGATAGGGCGTGTCGATGTCCGCGCGGATATGCGCCTCGGGCAATCTGTCGTCCTGTTCCTGGGTCAGCCGCAGCCGGGCGGCGCCGAACTGCTCGGGCGTCCGTCCGGTGAGCGCCTGGAACTGCTCCCGGTAATAGCTGCGCGCGCGATCGAGCAGCTCCTGCGTGTTCAGCCGGGTCGTGTCCCAATAGACCTCGCATACGCCGCCCACCTCGCGCACCGAGAGGTTGACGTTCTCGGGCTTGGTGTCGGTGACCTCGTAGCGGACCTTGGGCAGGCGCACGGGAATGGACTGCAGCACGATCGGCACGGCGATAAGGAAGATGATCAGGAGCACGAGCATCACGTCCACGAGCGGCGTCGTGTTGATGTCGGACATCGGTGTGTCTTCGTCACCGCCGCTTTCGCCGACCTGCATTGCCATAGTTCAATTCCTATTCTGCTTCTCGCCGCCTTGGCCGCGGCGCCGGAAAGATGCGGCGGGCCGGGCCCGCCGCATGCTCCTTACGACTTCGCGGTGCTGGTCGCCGCGCCGCCGGTGCTTGCCGCACCGGTTGCGGCGCCAGCGCCCGGCCGCGGCGGCGGCGTCGGACGCGACGGGATCGACGGACGGACCGCGCCGCCGGACATCATGTAGCCATGGACGTCGTTGGCGTAGCGGGCCAGCTCCTCGCCGATCGCCTTGTTGCGGCGCATCAGCCAGTTGTACTGCATGACGGCCGGAACCGCGACGACGAGGCCGAGCGCGGTCATGATCAGCGCCTCGCCGACCGGGCCGGCGACCGCGGAGATCGAGGCCTGACCGGCCGAGCCGATCTTGATCAGCGCGCGATAGATGCCGACGACGGTGCCGAACAGGCCGACGAACGGCGCGGTCGATCCGACGGTGGCGAGGAAGGCGAGGCCGCCCGACAGCTTGGCGGTGATCGCGCCCTGGCTGCGCGCCAGCGAGTTCGTCATCCAGTCGTGCTGGTCGATCGGATCGGTCAGCTTGTCGTGCTGCTCCTGGGCGATCAGGCCGTCCTCGACGATCTGGCGATAAGCGCCGTTCTTGTCGAGCTTGTTGGCGCCGTCGCGCAGATTGGGCGACTGCCAGAAGACGGTTCGGGCGCGCCGGCCTTCCTTGATGATCTTCTGCTGATCGATCAGCTTGACGAAGAAGATGTACCAGGACCCGACCGACATGATGAGGAGGACGGCCAGCGTGATCCACGCGATGACGCCGCCTTCCTTGAGGGCCTGGAATAACCCGAAGTCGGCGCCCGCTGGGGCCGGCGCTGCTCCGTTTGCTGCTGGTGCCGTCATTTGATCAATTCCTTCTCATTCTAAGGTGCAAAACTCAGTCGGAGGGTCAGTCGGCCGGGAGCCGCCAGGTGACTCTGCCGGCGTCGGTACCGCTTGTCGGATTGCCGTCGGGGCCGCGCGCGGGGGTGTAGCGGGCGCGGCTTCGCAGGATCCGGCAGGTCGCCTGATCCAGCGCCGACGAGCCGCTCGACGCGGTCACGTTGCAGGCGGTCACCCGGCCATTGGGGCCGATGGTGAGGCTGAAGCCGGTCGTGCCCTGGTCGTTGCCGCGAAGGGCGGCGGCGGGATAATCGTCGGTCGAGAAATAAGAATTGAGGTTGGCGCGGGCGCGCTGCGGCCGCGAAACCGGCGCCGGCGGCGGGGGCGGGGGCGCCGGCGCTATCGCCGGCGGCGCCGGCCGGACGACGGGGGGCGCTGGCGTGAACTGGGGCGGCGTCGCGACCTGCGGCGGGCTCGGCCGGACGATCGGCGATTCTATCGCGGTCACCGGCGGCGAGGTCGGTTGCTCAGGCGGCGGCGGCGGCGGCTCTTCGGGCGGGGGCGGCGGCTCTTCCTTGACCTCGACCACGGTCAGGTCCTCGGTCGCCTCCTTGATGAACTTATAGGCGAGACCCGAGACGAACGCATATGCGAGGAGCGCGTGCAGGACCGCGACGCTGATGATCGCCCACAACCGGCCCCGGCTCATTCCCTGATCAACGTATGACATTAATCCGCCAGGCTCCTCTTATCGACCTTGCCGTTCCCCGCGGTTAACGCGGTGGTGCGGTATCGGTTCATCCGTGAAACGGACGTAGTCAAGGTCGGGTCTCTATCGTGACGTTTTGCCGGAGGCAATCCTCTGCGTGACTCTGTATCCTCGTTGCAGCTTATGGCGAATTTCCGCCGCAATCCAAGGTTAATGCGCCCGCCCCTAGCGGGGGCCGACGCAAGCGGGACATGATATGAGAGCTTTCCTCTTCGCCGCGGCCGCCGCCGCGCTCGCCGCCGCGGCCGCGGGTCCGGCCGATTCGCAATCTCAGCCGTCTTCTCCGGGGCTTAGCTATGCCGATCTCGCCGATCTCGGCGCCGGCGCGCCGGTCGTGGCGCACGTGCGCGTGCGCGACGCCGACGCGCTCCGGCCGGAGGAGGCGCCCAACGTCGCGGCCGGATACCGGCGCTTCCAGATCGAGGCCGAGGTCGTCGCGCTGATTCGCGGCACCGGCGGCATTGACGGCCGGGTCCGCTATCTCGTCGACCTGCCGAACGATTCGCGCGGGCGGCCGGCGCGAATCGGGCGGCGGGCCGAAATGCTGGTCATGGCGAATCGGGTGCCGAATCGGCCCGGCGACCTCAGGCTGATCGCGGCCGACGCCCAGATTCCCTATTCGCCCGAAGCCGCCGAGACGCTGCGCGCGATCGTGCGCGAATCGAGCGGCCCCGACGCGGCGCCGCGAATCGTCGGCATCGGGCGCGCCTTCCACGTCCCCGGCTCGCTCGCCGGCGAGAGCGAGACGCAATTCTTCCTGCTCACCGCCGACAACCGCCCGATCTCGCTGACCGTGCTTCGCCGCCCGGGCGAGCAGCCGCGCTGGTCGGTTGCGCTCTCCGAGATCGTCGACGACAGCGCGGCGCCGCCGGCGCCGAACACCCTGCTCTGGTACCGGCTCGCCTGCACCCTTCCCGCCCGGCTGCCGGCGGACGCGCTGAGCGAGGCCTCGGCCGAGGAGGCGCAGGCGATCCAGACCGACTATCGGCTGGTGATGGACGGCCTCGGCCGCTGCGCGCGGACCCGGGTACGGCGCTAGAAGGACGCCAGTTCCACCCCAACGCCCGCGCAATCGGGATAGATGTCGGGCTTGCGGGTCGAGACGCGCAAGGCGGTGACGCCGCGGCGGGCGGCGACGAGATCGTAAATCTCGCGCACGAACGTCTCCTGCAGGTTGAAGCGCCTGCCTCTGGCGAGGGCGCCGATCTCGGTGCGCAGGAAATCATAATCCCAGGCGCTGGCGCGCTCGTCGGTGGCGGCGAAGGCGCGCTCGTCGACCCAGACCTCGACCGTGACGATCAGCCGCTGCGGCGCGCCGACCTCGAAATCGTGGAAGCCGATGTCGACGGGAAGGTCGTAATCCTCGAGCACGATCTTGCGCGTGACCGGCGCGAGCGCATCGGGAACGAGGCCGTCCAGGCGGGCGATATTCTGCGTCATCGGGGCTCCAGGAATTGAACGTCGCGCGGCAGGGAGAGGAATCGCTGGCCGCCGTCAAGCAGGATGGTGTGGCCGGTGATGCTCGGGGTCGCGATCAGGAAGCGGAGCGCGGCGACGATCTCGCCGACGTCGACGCCCCGGCCCAAGGCGTTGAGACCGTGCACGCGATCGAAATTGGCGCGG
>DASYKV010000067.1:0-61647 GCA_035994965.1 Allosphingosinicella sp. | reverse complement strand
CGTCGATCAGCTTGGCCGCCCGCGCCCCGGCCCGCTTGGCCACCTCGACCAGACGCAGGGAGTTGGACGAGGTCTTGGAGCCGACCACCAGCACCAGGTCGCAGCGGCTGGCCATGGACTTGATCGCCTCCTGCCGGTTGGTGGTGGCGTAGCAGATGTCTTCCTTGTGCGGAGCGCTGACCGCAGGGAAGCGGGCCTGCAGGGCGGCGACGATCTCGGCGGTGTCGTCCACCGACAGGGTGGTCTGGGTGACATAGGCCAGCCGCGCCGGATCCTTCGGGGTGAAGACCGCGACGTCGGCCACCGTCTCGATCAGGGTCACCGCGCCGGGCGGCAGTTGGCCCATGGTGCCGATCACCTCGGGGTGGCCGGCATGGCCGACGAACAGGATATGGCGGCCATGGCCGATCAGCCGTTCGGCCTGGCGATGGACCTTGGAGACGAGCGGGCAGGTCGCGTCGAGATAGTTGAGGCCGCGCGCCTGCGCCTTTTCAGGGACCGCCTTGGGCACGCCATGGGCGGAGAAGACCACCGGCGCGCCGTCCGGCACCGAGTCCAGCTCGGGCACGAAGACCGCCCCTTTTGCCTTCAGCGAATCGACCACGAACTTGTTGTGGACGATCTCGTGGCGGACGTAGACGGGCGCTCCGTAGCGGTCGAGCGCGAGCTCGACGATGCGGATCGCGCGGTCGACGCCGGCGCAAAAGCCGCGCGGCGCCGCGATCAGCAGGGTGAGGGGGGGCTTGGCGGTCATGCTGGGTTCACTCGGGCCGCGCTCTACACCATTGCTTGCCTGCACCAAACCCTTACGGCATTAGGGCACGTCACCAGCTTCTTCGAGGATTACGCCTTGCGCCTGTACATGTCCAAAGCGGCCGCCGCCGCCCTCCTGAGCTTCGTTCTCCTCGGCTGCGCCCGCGAGGGCGACATTCAGCAAACCGGAATCCTGACCAGCTACACGGCCTGTCCGCCGGTCGCGATCATCGCGCCCGCCGGCGACGTCACCATGTTCAACCCGGCCGACAGCCGCGACGCGCGCGCAATCGACGTCGTCGCCCACATCACCAACGTGCGCTCGACCTGCACCGAGGCGGGCGAGCATATCGTCACCGAGGCAAGCTTCGAGGTGCAGGCGAGCCGGCGCGACAATCGCGGCGCCCGCGACGTCGCTCTGCCCTATTTCGCCACCGTGGTGCAGGGCAATGCCAACGTCGTCGCCAAGCGCGTCCGCCAGGTCAATCTGCATTTCGCCGACGGCCAGTATCGCGCGGTCACGACCGGCGCCGCCTCCTCGCGGCTGCTTCGCTCCGCGGCCACCCTGCCCGAGGACATCCGCCGCCAGATCACCCGCGAGCGCCGCGCCGGCGATCCCAATGCGGCGGTCGACCCGATGGCCGATCCCGCCGTCCGCGCCGCCGTCGACCGGGCCCATTTTGAGCTTCTGCTCGGCTTCGAGCTGACCCCGGACCAATTGCGCTACAACGCGACGCGCTAGAAGTTGACTCGAGCCGGCTGACTGTCCAGAGCGGGGCGTCGCCGGCGGGCAACCGCCGGGTGATCGCGCGGGAGAGCGTGACGGATATCCGTCGCCGCCGAAGGAGCAACCACCCCGGAATCTCTCAGGTCCCAGGACCGCGCGGTTTATGACACTCTGGAAAGCGGACCATCCTTCGGGCTGGTCCCACCGAAGGGGTAACCCGTCGTCGCCACGGCGGGGAAAGCTCTCAGGTCCCAGTGACAGAGGGGGTATTGGAACCGTCCGGCCGCGCAAGCGCTCGGGCCCGATACGTCCGGAGCTGGCCATGAGTGACTCGGAAAATTCCCTTCCCCTCGACGGCTGGCATCGCGCCCGCGGCGCCCGCATGGTCGACTTCGCCGGCTATGCCATGCCGATCCAATATGAAGGCATCATCGCCGAGCACCTCTGGACCCGGACGAGCGCGGGCCTGTTCGACGTCAGCCATATGGGCCAGCTCGTCGTCGCCGGCGGCGATCCGCAAAAGGGCCTCGAAAGCCTGCTCCCCGCCGACCTCGCGCTGCTGAAGGACGGCAGGCTGCGCTATTCGCTGCTGCTCAACGAGGAAGGCGGGATCATCGACGATCTCATGGTCACCCGCCGCGGCGACCATTTCTACGTCGTCGTCAACGGCGCCACCAAGGCGGGCGACATCGCCCATCTCGAAGCGCGGCTGCCGCGCCCGATCGTCGTCGATCATATGAAGGAGCAGGCCCTGCTCGCACTCCAGGGCCCGAAGGCGGTCGATGCGCTGTCGCGGCTGGCGCCCGGGGCGGAGGAGCTCGGCTTCATGACCGGGGCCGCGTTCGAGATCGGCGGGGCCCGCGCCTGGATCAGCCGCTCGGGCTATACCGGCGAGGACGGCTTCGAAATCTCGATCCTCGCCCGCGACGCCGACAAGGTCGCCGATCTCCTCGCCGATCAGCCCGAGGTGAAGCCGATCGGGCTCGGCGCGCGCGATTCGCTGCGGCTCGAGGCCGGCCTGCCGCTCTACGGCCACGATCTCGGCCACGACACCACCCCGGTCGAGGCGGACCTCGGCTTCGCTTTGTCCAAGCGCCGCCGCGCCGAGGGCGGCTTTCCGGGCTGGCACCGCATCGCGCGGGAGCTGGCCGACGGGCCGATCCGCAAGCGCGTCGGCCTCGCCATCGAGGGCCGCCAGCCGGTCCGCGAGGGCGCGATCATGGTCGATGGCGAGGGCAATGAGGTCGGCAAGGTGACCTCCGGCGGCTTCTCGCCCAGCCTCGAGGCGCCGATCGCCATGGCCTATGTGCCGCTTGCCTCGGCCGAGCCCGGGACCAGCGTCTCGCTGGCCGCGCGCGGCAAGATCTTCACCGGGATCGTCACGCCGATGCCGTTCGTTCCGCATCGCTACCAGCGCAAGGGAGGGCCCAAATGAGCGTCTATTATACGAAGGAGCATGAGTGGGTCCGGGTCGAGGGCGATGACGCCACCGTCGGCATCACCGATTTCGCGCAGGGGCAATTGGGCGACGTCGTCTTCGTCGAGGTGCCCGAGCCGGGCCGCGTGGTTTCCCGCGGCGGCGAGGCGGCGGTGGTCGAATCGGTCAAGGCGGCGTCCGACGTCTACGCGCCGGTCTCCGGCACGGTCATCGAAGGCAATCAGGCGGTGGTCGACGAGCCCAGCCTGGTCAACACCGATCCGGAAGGCGAGGGCTGGTTCTTCAAGCTCACGCTCAGCGACAATCACGAGCTCTCCGAGCTGATGAGCGCGGAGCAGTATAAGAGCTATTGCGAGGATTTGTGAGGATAGCGCGCTTCCGTTCCGGGGAACCGAAATGGTGAACACCGCCTCCCGCTGGTCGCCGGCCGATTATGCGCAGAACGCGGCCTTCGTGCCGGCTTTGGGCGATGCGGTGCTGCAGATGCTGGCGCCCCGGCCGGCCGAGTTGATCCTCGACGTCGGCTGCGGCGACGGCGCGCTGACCGCGCGGATCGCCGCGGCGGGCGCCAACGTGATTGGCCTCGACAGTTCGCGCGAGATGGTCGAGGCGGCGCGGTCGCGGGGCATCGACGCCTTCGTCGCCGACGCCGAGGCGATGGACCTCGAACGGTTCGGCCAGTTCGACGCGGTCTTCTCCAACGCCGCCTTGCACTGGATGCTCGATCCCGACGCGGTGGCGAGCGGCATCTTCCAGGCGCTGCGCGGCGGCGGCCGGTTCGTCGGCGAGATGGGCGGTGAGGGCAATCTGGCGACCCTGCGCCGGGCCTTGCGCGACGAGCTCACCGCGCGCGGCTATGCGATGCCGGAGCAGGACCCGGCCTGGTATGCGGGCGCCGAGGACTTCACCCGGCTCTATTGCCTCGCCGGTTTCGACGACATCCGCGCCGAGCTGATCGCGCGGCCGACGCCGCTGCCCGGCGGCATCGCCCAATGGGTCAAGACCTTCCGCGCTGGCCTGATGGACGTCGCGATGGTGCCCGAATGGGAGCGCGACGACGTCGCCGCCGCCGTCGAGGCCCGCGCCGCGCCGGCGCTGCGCACGGCCGACGGCAGCTATTGCGCCGATTATGTGCGGCTCCGCTTTGCGATGCGGAAGCCGGGATGAGGGATTGGGGATTGGGGTTTCGGGCTTCAGGATGGGCGGTTTCTCTCCAATCCCCATTCCCCAGCCCCCAACCCCCCCTCGTGAGGAGATAGAATGCGTTATCTACCACTGTCCGACGCCGACCGGCGCGAGATGCTCGCCGTGGTCGGCGCCTCCTCGGTCGACGATCTATTCGTTGACGTGCCCGAGGCGGCGCGGCTGGCCGGGGCGATCGAGGGCCTGCCGGATCACGCCTCCGAGCTTTCGGTCGAGCGCCAGCTCGGCGCCTTCGCCCGCGCCAATGTCGCGGCGGGGGAAGTGCCTTTCTTCCTCGGCTGCGGCGCCTATCGCCACCACATTCCGGCCAGCGTCGATCATCTCATCCAGCGCGGCGAGTTCCTGACCAGTTACACGCCCTACCAGCCAGAGATCGCCCAGGGCACGCTCCAATGCCTGTTCGAGTTCCAGACCCAGGTGGCGCGGCTCTACGGCTGCGATGTCGCCAATGCGAGCATGTATGACGGCTCGACCGCCTGTTGGGAGGCGATCGCGATGGCGCGGCGGATCACGCGGCGCGGCAAGGCGGTGCTGTCGAGCGGGCTGCATCCGCATTACGTCTCCGTCGCCAAGACGATGGCCAAGTTCACCGGCGACGATTTGCGCCACGAGCCGCCGGGCCTGGACGCGGGAACGGACGTCGATGCGCTCGAGATCGACGGCGAGACCTCCTGCGTCGTCGTCCAGTATCCCGACATATTCGGCCGCATCGCCGATCTGTCCGCGCTCGCGGCCAGGGCGCAGGCGGCGGGCGCCTTGCTGATCGCGGTGGTGACCGAGCCGGTGGCGTTGGGCGCGATCAGATCGCCGGGCGAGATGGGCGCGGACATCGTCGTCGGCGAGGGCCAGTCGATCGGCGTCGGCCTCCAGTTCGGCGGGCCTTATGTAGGCCTCTTCGCCACCCGCGAGAAATATGTGCGGCAGATGCCCGGGCGGCTCGCCGGCGAGACCGTCGATGCCGAGGGCAAGCGCGGCTTCGTGCTGACCCTTTCGACCCGCGAGCAGCATATCCGCCGCGAGAAGGCGACCTCCAACATCTGCACCAGCTCGGTGCTGTGCGCGCTCGCCTGGACGATGCACATGACCCTGCTCGGCGAGAAGGGGTTGAGGCAATTGGCAGCGCTCAACCACGCCAAGGCGGTGGCGGCGGCCGAACGGCTGGCGAAAGTGCCGGGCGTCAGCCTCGTCAACGACGGCTTCTTCAACGAATTCACGCTGCGGCTGCCGCGCGAGGCTCGGCCCGTCGTCCGCACGCTTGCCGAGCGCGGCATCCTCGCCGGCGTCTCGCTCGGGCGGCTCTATCCAGGCGAAGCGAGCCTGGAGAACGGCCTCGTCGTCGCGGTCACCGAGACGGTGACGCAGGAGGATGTCGAGGCACTTGCCGCCGCGCTTCAGGAGGTGCTGGCATGACGATCAACCAGAGCGGCTGGCGCCCCGAGCGCCCCGAAGCCTCCGCCGACGCGCCGGCGACCTTCACCGGCAATCGCGCGCTGATGCTGGAGGAGCCGTTGATCTTCGAGATCGGCGACAGCGCGACCACGGGGGTGGATTTTGAGAATTGCGCTCCTGCGAACGCAGGAGCCCAGTCTGGGTCCCTGCTTTCGCAGGGACACAAGCTCGGGGCTCTCGAACGCACCAGCCCCATCGGCCTTGCCGGCCTCTCCGAGCCCGAGACGGTGCGCCATTATACCCGCCTCAGCCGGCAGAATTACGCCATCGACCTCGGCCTGTTCCCGCTCGGCTCCTGCACGATGAAGCACAATCCGCGGCTCAACGAGAAGGTGGCGCGGATGGCGGGCTTCGCCGACATCCACCCGCTCCAGCCCAGCGAGACGGTGCAGGGTGCGTTCGCCCTGATCCACGCGCTGGCGGGATGGCTGGTGACTTTGACCGGGATGCACAGCGTCGCGATGAGCCCGAAGGCCGGCGCGCATGGCGAACTGTGCGGGCTGCTCGCGATCCGCTCCGCGCTGGAGGCGCGGGGCGACGCGCGCGCGGTCATCCTGGTCCCCGAAAGCGCGCACGGCACCAATCCCGCCACCGCCGCCTTCGCCGGCTACCGGGTCGAGAATATCCCGGCGACGGACCGCGGCCGCGTCGATCTCGATGCGCTGAAGGCGCGGCTCGGGCCCGACGTCGCCGGCGTGATGATCACCAATCCCAATACGTGCGGCCTGTTCGAGCCCGACATGATCGAGATTTCGCGCGCCGTGCACGAGGCGGGCGGGCTGGTCTATTGCGACGGCGCCAATTTCAACGCCATCGTCGGCCGCGTCCGGCCCGGCGACCTCGGCATCGACGCCATGCACATCAACCTCCACAAGACCTTCTCGACCCCGCATGGCGGTGGCGGGCCGGGCTCGGGGCCGGTGGTCTTCTCCGAGGCGCTGACGCCGTTCGCGCCGCTGCCCTTCGTCGAGAAGCAGGGCGATCTCTACGTCCTCGTCGAGGAGGAGACGGCGGGCGACCATCACGGCCAGAGCTTCGGCCGAATGACCGCCTTCCACGGCCAGATGGGGATGTTCACCCGGGCGCTCAGCTACATCTTGAGCCATGGCGCGGACGGCCTCAGACAGGTCGCCGAGGATGCCGTGCTCAACGCCAATTATCTGCTGAGGAGCCTCGAGGATTTGCTCGACGCGCCGTTCGGGGCGAGCGGCCCCTGCATGCACGAGGCCCTGTTCAGCGACAAAGGCTTCGGCGGCGGCCTCTCCACGCTCGATCTCGCCAAGGCTTTGATCGACGAAGGCTATCATCCGATGACCATGTATTTCCCGCTAGTCGTCCACGGCGCCATGCTGGTCGAGCCGACCGAGACCGAGAGCAAGGCGGCATTGGACGAATTCATCGGTGCGCTGCGCAGCGTCGCCGAACGCGCGCGGGCCGGCGACCAGAGCCTCAAGGCCGCCCCGGTCTTCGCGCCGCGGCGGCGGCTCGACGAGACGCTGGCGGCCCGCAAGCCGGTTCTGGTCTACAAGGAGCCGGAGCAGGCGCAGGCGGCTGAATAGGAATGACCGGGCCGGCGCCGTTCGAGATCGGCCCCGGATCGGGCGACCCGCGCCGCTCGGCGCCGCATGTCGCGCGCAATGCCGAACCGATCGCCGAGGTGCTGCGCGGCGTTCTGCCAGAGCGCGGGCTGGTGCTCGAAGTGGCGAGCGGGACCGGCGAGCATGCGCTCCATTTCGCGCGCGAATTTCCCGAATTGCTGTGGCAGCCGAGCGATCCCGAGCCGGCGGCGGTGCGCTCGATCGAGGCGTGGCGGGGCGAGGCCGGCCTGTTCAACCTGCTGCCGGCGATCCCGCTCGACGCGCGCGCCGCGGAATGGCCGGTGCCGCGGGCCGACGCGATCCTGTGCATCAACATGATTCATATCAGCCCCTGGGCGGCGACCGCGGGGCTGATGCGCGGCGCGGGCCGGCTGCTCGAGGCGGGAGCGCCGCTCTACCTCTACGGCGCCTATCGCCGGGCCGGGATCGAGACCGCGCCGAGCAACGAGGCGTTCGACGAAAGCCTGAGGGCCCGCGACCCGGCCTGGGGCCTGCGCGAGCTCGACGACGTGGCAGCGGAAGCGGAGAAGAGCTCTTTCCGGCTCGAGACCGTGATCGAGATGCCCGCCAACAATCTCTCGGTCATTTTCCGGAAGCGCTGAGCGGCACGCGCGCCAGACTCGCCAGCAGCAGGATCCAGAACAGGCCGAACGCCCAGCCGCCGACGACATCGCTCGGCCAGTGGACGCCGAGCATGTTGCGGCTGAGCCCGATCGCCACCGCCAGCAAGGCCGCGGCGCCGATGGCGATCGGGCGGGCGCTCGGTCCGCGCACCAGCAGCAAGGCGAGCGTCAGCCAGACCACGGTCGCATTGGCCGTATGCCCGCTCGGAAAGGCATAGGACTGCACCTGGACCAGCATATGCTCCTGGTCATGCGGCCGAAGCCGTCCGATCCAGCGCTTCAGCAGCTCCACGGCGAGGCCGCTGGACAAAGGCAAGGCAAGCAGCAGCAATGCCGCTCGCGGCTCGCGCCGCCGCGCGAGCAGAACGGCGCCGATCGCGGCAAGCGCCATGACCACCGGGAAGGCGCCGAGCTCGGTGATGATCCGCGCCGCCCGGCCCCATGCCGGACTGTCGCCCGCATAGAGATGGGCGAGCACGGCCCGGTCGAGCGCGTCGCCGCCAAGCCAGAGCATCGCCGCCCAGAGCAGGGCCAGCGCCGCGAGGATCGCCTTCATCAGCCGGCGCGGACGGCGCGCCAGCCGGCATTGGGGTCGGTGGGCGCGATCGTGTCGCCCAGGACCCGGCCCTCGAAGACCTTCCGGCCGTCGCCGAGATTGATGATGAAGCGGATTGCGGCGCCGTTGAGGCGGCCCTGCTCGACGCGCGCCTCGCCGGCCGTGCCGGTCACCTGCTGATAGTGCTGCTCGAGGACGAGCGGAACGCTTCGTCCGTTCTGGATCAGCGTCCAATTGCCCGCGACCCGCGCCGGCACGATCCACAGATAGACGTTGGCGGTGCCGATCCGCCGCCGCCCGTCCCAGCGCCAGTCGCCCATGTCGAACTCGTTGCTGACCAGGCGCGTGCCCGGCCGCATCTCGGCGAGGATGCGCCGGCGCAGGCGCAGGTTCACCTCCTGGGTCAGATAGAGCGTGACGATGTCGGCCTCGCCGAGCGGCGTCTGGAACAGATCCTCGCGGCGGAAGCGGACCAGCCCGGTGACTCCGGCGGCGCTGGCATTGGCATCGGCTTCGGCGATCCGGGCCGGATCGATGTCGACGCCGAGGCCGTGGGCGCCGTTGCTTCGCGCGGCGGCGATCAGGATTCGGCCGTCGCCCGAGCCCAGGTCGATGACATAATCGTCGGGCTGAAGGGCGGCGAGGCCGAGCATGGCGTCGACAACCTCGGCGGACGATGCCACATAAGGCGCGTCGAGCTTGGGCGCCGGCCCGACGAACGCGGCCGGGTTGAAGCCATTGTCCCGCGGCCGGGGCGGCGCGGCCGGCTGCCACGGGCGGAAATAGAAGATCAGGATGACAAGAGCCGTCCCCGCGCCGAAGATCAGCGCGCGGACGAATGGGCGTTTGAGCATCTGGCGCTCCATATTGGCGATCCCCCTTTCCCTCTTCGCGAAGGAATGTCACCACAAAAGCTCAAGGAAATCGGGAGATGCGACGTGCAGCCGGACGGAACAGGGGATGAATCGAGCGCGATGACGCCGCTGGACCCGGCCCATGCCGCGGTGCTGAGGATTCGCTTCGGCCTGGTCGCGGCCGCGGCGATCCTCGTCGCGCTGGTCGCGATGAGCCAGCGGGCACTCGCGGCGCTGCCCGTGCCGGCCTGGCTGCTCCCCGCCATCGTGTTGGCGGCCGGGCTGGTCGCGACCCTGATCGTGCCCGTCCGCCGCTATCGCGCCTGGGGCTATCGCGAAGGCGAGGACGAGATCGAGATCCGCCGCGGCCGCCTGATCCGCGTGCGCACGATCGTCCCGTTCGGGCGGGTCCAGCATATCGACGTCGCTTTGGGGCCGATCCAGCGCATGTTCGGGCTCGGCACCCTGATCCTGCACACCGCCGGCACCCAGGGCGCCTCGGTGCCCCTGCCCGGCCTTCGGGTCGCGGATGCCGAGCAGATGCGCGATCGGATCCGCGCCAAGATCCGCCAGGACCTGGTGTGAGCGCGCCCGCGCCCGAAGGGAAAAGGCTTCACCCGGCGTCGCTGATCGTCCGCTGGCTGAAGCTCGTGCCGCAGATGCTGGCCGGCGGCATCGGCCTCGCCGCGAGCGCAAGCCATGAAGGGATCAGGCGCTTCATCCTGTTCGCGATGGTCGCGGCACTGGCCGGCGCCCTGTTCGCTCTCATCTCCTGGTGGCGGTTCCGCTACACGATCGGCCCCGGCGAGATCGCGATCGAGAAGGGCGTGATCAAGCGCCAGCGCCGGGTGATCCCGTTCGACCGGGTCCAGGACGTCGCCATCGAGCGCGGCCTCATCGCCCGCCTGTTCGGCACCGCCCGGGTCAGGATCGAGACCGGAGGCGCCGCCAAGGACGAGGGCGAGCTCGACATGGTCGCGCTCGGCGACGCGCATGCGCTGCGCGACCGGGTCCGTCTCGGCGCTCGCGCCGAGACCGCGGAGATGGCGACTCCCGCCGCGGAGCCGGTCCTGTTCGCCCTGGATGTGCCGAGGCTGCTCCTTTCCGGACTGTTCGGCTTTTCGCTCGTCTTCCTCGCCGCGATCGGGGCCGTGGTCCAGCAGCTCGACCAGTTCGACCTGGTCGACTGGGACCAATGGTTCACCGCCGAGCGCGCCGAGGCGGCCAGCCATCTGGTGACGCTTCAGATCGTCCTGATCCTCGGCGTGCTGATCGTGCTGGCCGGCATGGTCGGGGGCGTGGTTCGCACCGTGCTAAGGGATTTCGGCTTCCGGCTGACCCGGACCGAGGCCGGCCTGCGGCGGCGGCGCGGGCTCTTCACCCTGTCAGAGGTGGTGATCCCCTTGCGCCGCACCCAGGCGGCGCTGATCGACAGCGGCCTGATCGGCCGCGCCTTCGGCTGGTACCGGCTCTCCTTCCAGACGCTTGGCGCGGACCGCAAGGAAGGCGGCGTCCAGATCGCCGCGCCCCTCGCGCGGATGGACGAGATCCTCCTCATTCTCGCCGAGGCCGGCTTTTCAGCGCCGCCGCCGCGCGACGCCTTCCGCGGCGGCCCGCGCCGGGCGCTGCTGCGCTGGGCCGCGCCCTGGCTCGCGCTGGCGCTGGCCGCGGCCGTGGGCGCCTGGCTGTTCGACCTGCGCGCCGCCATCGCCGCGATCGCCTTCGTCCTGCTCGGCCTCGCCGCGATGCTTCACTGGCGAGTCCATTGTCACTCAGCCGACACCGACGCGCTCTATGTCAGCCGCGGCCTCCTGAAGCGCCGGCTCGCGATCCTGCCTTATGAGAAGACCCAGATCATCGCCGTCTCGCGCGGGCCGCTGCAGCGTGGGCTCGCTCTCGCCAGCATCGCCGTCGACACGGCAGGGGCCCCGCCGATGCGCGGCATCCGCCTGGTCCATCTGGACTCGGGGGAGGCCGATGCCGGCGCGGACCGGCTCCATGCCGCCTTCCTCGCCGCCCGCGCCGCGCTGAAGGCCGGAGGCGGGCGTGGCTGAACGGAGCGAGCGCCGCCAGGGCTTCACCCTGATCGAGCTGATGGTGGTGCTGGTCATCATCGGGCTGGCGGCGGCCGCGGTGGTCTTCGCCATGCCCGAGCGCGGCGGCAGCCTGGCGGGCGAAGCGGAGCGCTTCGCGGCGCGGGCCAAGGCGGCGCGCGACACCGCGATCCTCGAATCGCGCGCGGTGGCGCTGCAAATCGGGCGCGGCGGCTACGAAGTGGCGCGCCGCCGCGCGGGCGCCTGGCAGACCGAGGCGCGCTACGAGTGGGGCGAACGGACGGCGCCCGAGCTGCCCGGCGGCGGCGCGGCCAGCATCCGCTTCGATTCGACCGGCTTCGCCGAGCCGGCGCGGATCGTGCTCCGGCGTGGGGACGACCGGGCGGTGATCGATATAGCAGGCGACGGGACGGTCCATGTCCGCCGCTAGGAGAAGCTTCCCGTTCCCCGGCGAAAGCCGGGGTCCAGAGGCGCGGAAGCAAGACTGGGCCACGGCTTTCGCCGGGAAACAAGTGCCTCCGCGCCACGCGCAGGTCGAAGGCTTCACCCTCATCGAGATGCTGGTCGCGCTCGCCATCTTCAGCCTGGCGGCTTTGGCTTTGCTGCGGCTCGGCGGCGCGACCGCGACCAACAGCGCGCGGCTGAACGACCAGGCGATCGCGATGATGGTGGCGCGCAATCTCGCCGTCGAGACGCTGACCGACCCGCAGCCGCCTGCTTTCGGCGCCAGCGCGGGCGAGGTCGCCAATGCCGGCCGGCGCTGGCGCTGGACGCGCAACGTCGGCCGCTCGCCCGAGGCGCGAATCCAGCAGATCGAGATCGCGGTCGAGCCCGAAGCCGGCGGCCCCGGCCGCGCCCGCCTCACCATCTTCCGCCGGGGGCCGGCATGAGGAGCAGGAAAGAGGGCTCCGAGCCTTTGTGGCGTTCCGCCGAACACGGCTTCACGCTGGTCGAGATGCTGATCGCGCTGGCGATCTTCGGCATGATCACCGCCGCCGGCGTCGCCTTGCTGAGCCTCACCGTGCGTACGCAGGAGAGCTCGGCGCGGCTGCTCGATTCGCTGGGCGCGCTCAGGCGGACCGGCGCCTTGCTCGGCGCCGATCTCGGCCAGGCGGCGCCGCGCCTCCATCGCGACCGCGACGGCCGGCCGCTGCCCGCCTTCGCCGGCGGCAATGGCGCGGATGCGGTGCTGCTCGGGCTGGTGCGCCGTGGGTGGGAAGACGAAAGCGCCTTCCGCTCGTCGCTGCAGCGGGTCGAATATCGGCTCCGCGACGGCCGCCTCGAACGCTGGCGCTACGACGCGGTCGACGGCGAGGGCAGGGCCACCGCCATGACCCTGCTCGACAATGTCCGGCAAATCCGCCTGCGCTACCGCGATCGCGAGGGCGGTTGGCACGCAAATTGGGAGCCGACCGATCCCGCCCGGCTGCCGACCGCGGTCGAGATGGTCAGCGACAGCGCCGGGCAGGGCGAAGTCCGGCAGCTCTTCCTCGTGGGGAGCGGGCGATGAAGCGGCCGCGCACAGGTGAACGCGGCGCGGCCCTGCTCGCGGTGCTGCTGCTCGTCGCGGTGACCGGCGCGATCGCCGCGGCGGCGGTCGAGGGCCTCAGGCTGTCGCGGACGATCGCGGTCAACGCCACCGCGCGCGACCAGGGCCGCCTGTTCGCCGACGGCGCCGAGCAGCTCGCCATGCTCGCCATCGACGACCGCATCGCCCAGAGCCCGGAGCGCACCGACCTGACCGGCGACTGGAACGGCGCGACCCGGCGCGTGGTGCTGCCGGGCGGCGGCATCGCCCAGATCAGGGTCCGCGACGGCGGCAATTGCTTCAACGTCAACAGCGTCGCCGACGGCCGGCCGGGCGAGCCCCTGACCCGGCGGCCCTCGGGCGTGCTCCAGTTCACCGGCCTGATGATGGCGCTGGAGGTGGCCCAGCAGGACGCGGTGCGCATCGCCGAGGCGGCGGCGGACTGGGTCGACAGCGACACGCTGCCCGGCCCGGGCGGCGCCGAGGACGAGACCTATGCGGCGGCCCCCGCGCCCTACCGCGCCGGCAACACCCTGTTCGCCGATCCGGGCGAGCTGCGCGCGCTCGCCGGGATGACGCCCGCAATCTACGCCCGGCTCGCGCCCTGGCTGTGCGCTTTGCCGACCACCGATTTGTCGCCGATCAACATCAACACCCTGGGCCTGGATCAGGCGCCGTTGCTGGCGATGCTCGCCCCCGGCCAGCTCGACGTGCCACGCGCGCGCCGCGTGCTCGCCCAGCGGCCGTCCAACGGCTGGGGCAACCAGGTCGAATTCTGGCGGCTCGAGACGATGAGCGAGCTCAACGTCCCGCTCGACGTCCAGCTCCAGCCCCAGCTCAAGACCAACTGGTTCACCCTCGACGTGCGGGTCCAGCTGATGGGCGGGGAGTATAGCGAGACGGTGCTCGTCGACTCCCGGCTCCAGCCCTCGCGGATCGTGGCGCGGCGCTGGGGGGAATGAGAAACGGCAAGTCGTCCTTAGCCGGAAAGTAACAAGCCGAGCGGTTTCCCGCTCGGCTCGGCTACCGTAAGGTCCCCCCTCGGTCACGTTACCGTAGTTACACGGTAATTAACTAAGAATCAATTAAAATTTTCTGAATCGCCCCCGGCGGCTCGGGAAATCGGCACTGGTCGTCGATCGAGGATTTGCAGAGGCGGGCAGCAAGCGCGCCTTGTCCGCGGTTCACTGCGCCGATTCGCCGCCCGTAAGCAGCGCCGGCTATTCGCGAACAGCGCCTCTGAAAAATAGAGCAGCTATATGATGAGCTTACCAAGAGTTTCTCCTAATATGCCCTATTGTTTTTCACTATTGACCTTCCTTGTCGCCAAGGCTTTAATCTCATAACGATAGCACGAGTCGCTGCGACCAAACGTTAGGGTATTCAGCTTGTGGAATTGGCATAATGCCAGCCGCGGGTAGCATAAAGTAGACTTTGAGCGTGGTGAGCTGAACAAATCGGGAGTGCTCAGGCAGGCTCCTGCTGCCGATAACCCCACGGCCATGACGCCCATGCGACTGTTTTGAGGCGAATACGTACAGCGTGACGAGGAGATGCGAATTTAGCTTTGCATCGAATGATGACGCGCGCCTCGGCGTACCGCTTTCGCTGCCGGATTGCCCATCTGTCGCCGTGCATAACGACGCGAGGTGGCCCAGTTCGGAGGAACTTGAAACGGATCTGGAAGAAGGGGGTGCGTGATGCCAGTCGCAGTGAGCTATCCCGGCGTCTACATCGAGGAGATTCCGAGCGGAGTGCGGACGATCACGGGGGTCGCGACGTCGATCACCGCTTTCCTCGGCCGCACCGTCACCGGGCCGATCAACGAGCCCGTCACGGTCAACAGCTTCGGCGATTTCGAGCGGCGCTTCGGCGGCCTCGCCGCCGACAGCCCGCTCGGCTACGCGGTTCGCGACTTCTACGTGAACGGCGGCTCGACGGCGCTGATCGTGCGGCTGTTCAACGGCGTGGCGGAAGACGCCTCGGCAAAGCTGACGGTCGGCGGCCTCGCACTCGCGGCGGCGACGCCGGGCAAATGGGGAAATAAGCTCCGCGCCGTCGTCGACGGCGACGTATCGGAGGAAGTTCGCGCCGGCCTCGGGCTGGCGGCCACCGACCCGCTGTTCAACCTCACGGTCAGCTATGGCAGCACGACCGAGCGGTTCATCAATCTGGTTCTGGTCGACAAAGCCCGCCGCATCGACCGCGTGCTGGCCGCCGGATCAAACCTCGTGCGTTGGGGCAGTACGATGCCGCCGGCAGCGGCGAAGCTGCCGCCGTTGCTGGTCGCCGAGGCGACGGCCCGCGCGGACCTTAAGACCGCGCTCGCCAAGAATCCGCAGGTTCCGAACGACATCGCAAAGGCGCAAGGCGACCTCAACAAGGCCGTTTTGGCGCTGACTGATCCCGCCGGGCAGGCCGACACCGAGCTGACTGCGGCAATTGCCGACCGCAATCCCGCCGCCATCGCGGCCGCGCAGCAGAAAGTGGATACCGCCGAGAGCGCGATGAACGGAGGCAACGGCAGCGGCCTCGGCGCCACAGCCGACCCTTACGTCGGCAAGGAGGCGGACAAGACCGGCATGTTCGCGTTGGACAAAGCGGACTTGTTCAACCTGCTCTGCATCCCCCCCGATACCTATGACGGCGACATTCCGGTTAAGGTCTATCAGGATGCGATGGCCTATTGCGCCCGGCGCCGGGCGATGCTGATCGTTGATCCGCCGACGGCATGGGACGACAACAAGGTCGAGGCGGCCACGAGGGCTCGCAACGGATTGGCCGAACTCGGCCTTAGTGGGCCGGCCGCGCGGAACGCCGCGCTCTATTTCCCGCGCCTGCTCGAATCCGATCCACTGCGCGACGGCCGGGCCGAGAGCTTCGTGCCCTGCGGTGCGATCGCCGGGATCATGGCGCGGACCGATTCCGCGCGCGGCGTCTGGAAGGCGCCGGCCGGCCTCGACGCGGCGGTCAACGGCATCCAGGGCTTCACGGTCAATCTGAACGACGCCGAGAACGGCATGCTGAACCCGCTCGGGATCAACTGCCTGCGCGCCTTTCCGATCAACGGTCGTGTCGTCTGGGGCGCCCGCACCCTGCGCGGCGCCGACCAGCTCGGCGACGAATATAAATATGTCTCGGTCCGCCGGACCGCCCTGTTCATCGAGGAGAGCCTGTACCGCGGCACGCAATGGGTGGTGTTCGAGCCCAATGACGAGCCCTTATGGTCGCAGATCCGGCTCAACGTCGGCGCGTTCATGAACGGGCTGTTCCGCCAGGGCGCTTTCCAGGGAAAGACGCCGGCCGAGGCTTATTTCGTCAAGTGCGACAAGGAAACGACGCCGCAGAACGACATCAATCTCGGCATCGTCAACATCGTCGTCGGCTTCGCGCCGCTCAAGCCGGCCGAGTTCGTGATTGTCAAGCTTCAGCAAATCGCTGGCCAGATCCAGGTCTAGGGGGCAAATCATGGCACAGTTCAGCGTCAACGCGTCGCGTTTCGATCCGTACAAGAACTTCAAGTTCCGCGTGAAGTGGGACGGCCGCTACGTTGCGGGCATCAGCAAGGTGGGGGGCCTGAAGCGCTCCACCGAGGTGGTCGAGCATCGCGAGGGCGGCGATCCGTCCACCGGCCGCAAGTCGCCGGGGCGGACCAAGTTCGAGGCGATCACGCTCGAGCGGGGCGTCACCCACGATGCCGAATTCGAGAAATGGGCGAACAAGGTCTGGAATTTGGGATCGGGCCTCGGCGCCGAGACCTCGCTCAAGGATTTCCGCAAGGACATCATCGTCGAGCTCTACAACGAGGCCGGCCAGGTCGCGATCGCCTATAAGGTCTTCCGCTGCTGGGTGTCCGAATTCCAGGCGCTGCCCGATCTCGACGCCAATGCCAACGCGATCGCGATCCAGCACATCAAGCTCGAAAATGAAGGCTGGGAGCGCGACTATGAGGTCGCCGAGCCCGCCGAGCCGACCTTTACCGAGCCCGCGGGATAGGGCCCGTGAACGGGCCGAGCTCTTCAGCGATCCTGGATGTCTGGGAGCGCGGTCTGCGGCAGCCTTTGCAGCGACAGATCGTGGCGTTGCTCGCCGCAACCGTCCCGGAGGCGACGGCCGGCGACATCGCGGCGCTGCCGCTGGGCGCGCGCGATGCGATGCTGTTCGATCTGCGCGAGCAATTGTTCGGACCCGATCTGGCCACGGTCGCGGTCTGCCCGGAGTGCGGCGAGCGGCTCGAGGCCGAATTCTCGATCGCCGACATACGCCTGCCGCCGCAACCCGCGCGCGGCGGCGGCATCGAGATCGAAAGCGGCGCGCACCGCATCTGTTTCCGGCCACCCAATACCGCCGATCTGCTCGCGGTTCCCGAGGGCGCCGACGCCGCGGCGGCGCGCGCGATCCTCCTCGAGCGCTGCGTCATCGAGGCCAGCGAGGCCGGGGGAAAGCCGGTCGAGCCCGGAGCGCTTCCCGCCGCGCTGCTGCCCGCAATCGCGGAAGGCATGGCGGAGGCGGATCCGCAGGCGGTGGTCGAGCTCGAGCTCGCCTGCGTCGGTTGCGGCCGGACGTTTCAGGCCGTTTTCGACATAGCGGGCTTCCTGATGCGCGAGATCCACGCCTGGGCGCAGCAGATGCTGCGCGACATAGACAGTCTCGCCCGCGCTTATGGCTGGCGCGAGGCCGATATCCTCGCGCTGAGCCCGATGCGCCGGCAATTCTATCTCGACCTGGTGATGCGATGACGGGAGGCGGACCCGACTTCCTGTCGCGCATTGCGGCGAAGACGGTCGGCGCCGCGCCTTTGCTGGAGCCCAGGCCGCCCTCGCGCTTCGAGGCCCGGCGGGAGGGCGCCGACGAAGCCCCCCCGTCCTGGGAGGACTCGGCCGAGGCGGCGGTCGGCGCCGAGCCCGCGGGGTCGCCCTCGCCGCGGCGCGCCCTCGTCGAAGCGGTCGCGAACGACATCAGGCCGGTAACCATCGAGAGCGAGGACGAAGCGCAGCCGGCCCGGCCGCGCAAGGCGGAAACGGCCCCACGGCGCGCGGCCGCCGCACAGCCTCCGCCGCCGGCGCGAGCCTCGCCCGCGCGCATGGCGCAGCCCGCTCCGGCTTCCGCGCGCGACGAGGCGCCGCTTGCGGTTCCGGACCTGCCACGGCCGCTGCTCGTCCCGCCGGCGGAGACCAGAGCGACGGATCCACTCGAATCGGCGATTGCCAGCCGGCCCGCATTTGAGCCGGTTGTCCCGGCGATGCGGGAGCAGGATCGCGGCTCGCCCCCGGCCCCCCGGGCGGCCGCATCCGACGTTGCGGTTCGAGGGGCTTCAGAGGCGCCGGCGCCGGCATCTCATCCGATCGGGCGCGCGCGCGATCTGGCGGTGCGCATGCCCGAAATCCGGCCGCGACCGATGCGAGGCGAGATCCGCGCGGCCGAGCGCTCGCCGCCCCCGCCGGTCGTCAATATCACGATCGGCCGTATCGAGGTTCGCGCGGATGCGGCGACCGCGGCGCCCCCGGCGCGCCCGGCCCAGTCGCCGCGGACGCCGCCGCAAAGCCTCGCCGATTATCTCAAGCGCCGCGGCGGCGCCCGATGAGCAACGCACTCGCCATCGCCGCGGCGACCGCGACGCTCCGGCACCTGCTGCTGACGCAAGTGCCCCTCATCGATACGGACCTGTCGGACCTCGAAGTCACCACCCAGCCGCCAGATCTGGCGCGCAAGAACATCACCAAGTCACAACTCAACCTCTTCCTCTACCAGACCGTCGTCGCGGCGGCATGGCGCAACCACGATCTACCGTCGCAGGTACGGCCCGGAGAGACCGGCAACCCGCCGCTGGCGCTCAATCTCCACTATCTGCTGACTGCTTATGGCCGCGGCGATTCGGACAATGATTCGATCAGCCACCGTGTGCTCGGCAGCGCGATGGGATTGCTGAACGACCACCCGCTGCTGGGGAGCGCCGAGATCGCGGCGGCGCTGGCAGGCAACGATCTCGGCGGCCAGATCGAGCGCGTTCGGATCACGCCCCAGTCGATCGGCGTCGAGGAGATGTCGAAGCTGTGGACGATCTTCCAGACGCAATATCGCCTCTCGGCCGCTTACGAGGTCGGTGTCATCCTGATCGACAGCCGCCGCCCGGTGCGGGCGCCGCTGCCGGTGATCAGGCGAGGACCTTCCGATCGCGGCGCGGTGGCGGTCGCGGGGCTGGCCCCTGCGCTCGACCAGATGCGCCTGCCGCGCTCCCAGTCGGCGATCCGGCTCGGTGAGGACGCGATCCTGTCCGGCGCCAATCTCACGACCGCCGACGTCACGGCGGTGTTCAGCGGCGCCTATCCGGAGGCCCCGGCTCCCGAGGACGAGGTGAGTGTTCCGGTGCTCGATACCGGACAACCCGGCGACCTGGGCCTGCATATCCGCGACGTCGCGGACGATGCGACCGCTTTGTCCCTGTGGCATCCAGGTTTCTATCTGGTCAGCCTGGTCCAGACGCGACCGGACGTGCCGCCGGTGTCGAGCAACGCCCTCCCGCTGGCGCTGGCGCCGCGGATCACGGTGGCCCCGCTGGCGGCGTCGCCGGGCGACCTGGTCCTGACCCTGAGCTGCGAGCCCCGCATTCGCGCCGGCCAGCGGGTGCTGCTGATTTTCGGCGACCGCCAGGTCAAGCCGGACACGGTGACCAATCCGCCCGACAAGACCAAGCCGACCGAGCTCAAGTTCACGGTGAAGGGAGTGGTCGAGGACGACTATGTCGTGAGGCTGCGCGTCGACGGGGTCGACAGCATTCCGGTCATCTATGCCGGCACGCCGCCGGTCGCTTCCTTCGATACCGCCCAGACGGTGACGGTCACATGAGCGACATCGACCTCTGGCTTCGCGCGAACAATCGCTATCTCCAGACGGAGCTGCGCGAATTGCGCCTGCGCCTTCGGGCGCTGGCCGCCGGCACCGATCGCCCTGCGCTCCCGCCCGCCCATCAGACGATCTCGACCGGCGCCGGCGGCCTGCGACGCTGGTTCCGCGTGCAGCCGGCGGCGGACAGGCCCGAACCGGTGGCCCCGCCGGTCGATGCCATTTCCGGTCCGGAGCCCGCCGAGGAGCCGCCCGAGAGCGATGCCAAATACGTCCCCGCCCTCGTCGTGCTGAGCCAGCGGCTCGGCCTCAGCGAATTCGAACGGCAGCTGCTGCTGATGTGCGCCGCGATGGAGCTCGATACCGGCTTTGGCGCGCTGTGCGCTCAGGCGCAGCGCGACACCGGCCAGGCCGGCCCGACCTTCGCGCTCGCGCTTGCCGCGCTCGACAACCCGACCTGGGACGTCATGTCGCCCGAGCGGCCGCTTCGCTACTGGCGGCTGATGGAGATTCATCAGCCCGCAACCCAGCCGCTGATCTCGAGCGCGCTGCGCGCCGACGAGCGCATCGTCAACTACATCAAGGGGCTGAACTATCTGGACGACCGGCTGGCGCCGCTGGTCGAGCGCGTTGCCGGCGAAGGCGAGCAGGCGCTGCCGGACAGCCAGGCCGGGATCGCCGAAACGATCGCCACCCATCTCGACGAGGGCAGCCAGCCGCCCTTGTTCCAGCTGCTCGGAGACGGCAGCGCGAGCAAGCTCGCCATTGCCCGGGAAGTCGCCGCGCGCTTCGGCGTCACCCTCCACCGGCTGCGCCAGGACGCGGCGCCGACGGCGGCGGGAGAGAATGAGACATTCGTGCGGCTGTGGCAGCGCGAGGCGGCTTTGCTCAACGTTGCCCTCTACGTCGATGCCGGCGAGCCGGAGCCGGGAAGCGCGCAATGCCGCGCCGTCGAGCAGGTGCTCAATCGCTCGGGCGGGCTGGTGTTCGTCGACACAAGACGCGCCTGGCAGACGCTGGACCGGCCGAGCCTTTCCTTCGAAGTGGCCAAGCCGCTCCCGTCCGAGCAACGGACATTGTGGCGCGCGGCGCTCGGCGCGGGCGGCGAGGACCAGGCAGGGCGGCTGGCCGGTCAGTTCAACCTCGATCAGTCGGCGATCGCCGCGATCGCCGGGCACGCCGCGCGGGAGGGTGTCGAACTGGCTGATCGGGATGCGGCGCTGTGGACGGCCGCGCTGGCGCAGACGCGGCCCGCGCTCGACCAGCTCGCGCAGCCGATCACGCCCAGGATCGGCTGGGACGAAATCCAGCTGCCCGAGCGCGAGCGCAAGCAGCTGGCCGAGATCGCCGCGCAGGTGCGCAACCGGACCGAGGTCTATGAAGATTGGGGCTTCCGCGCGAAGCTCAGCCGCGGCGAGGGCATCAGCGTCCTGTTCGCCGGCGACAGCGGCACCGGCAAGACGATGGCGGCCGAGGCGCTGGCGCGCGAGCTCGGCCTGATGCTCTACCGGATCGACCTGTCGGGCGTGGTCAGCAAGTTCATCGGCGAAACCGAGAAAAATTTGCGCAAGCTCTTCGACGCCGCCGAGGATGGCGGCGCCATCCTCCTGTTCGATGAAGCCGATGCGCTGTTCGGCAAGCGCAGCGAGGTCAAGGACAGCCACGACCGCTATGCCAATATCGAAATCAACTATCTGCTGCAGCGGATGGAGAGCTATCGCGGAGTCGCGATCCTCACCACCAACATGAAATCCTCGCTCGACCAGGCGTTCGTGAGGCGGCTCCGGTTCATCGTCAATTTCCCCTTTCCGGGCGCGCCCGAGCGCACGGCGATCTGGCAGGGGGTCTTTCCCTCCGAAGTCGATACGAGCGCCCTCGATTTCGCCCGCCTCGCGCGCCTCAACGTCACCGGGGGCTGCATTCACAACATCGCCCTCAACGCCGCTTTCGCCGCCGTGGCGGCAGGCGGCAAGCTGACCATGCCCATCGTCTTGGAGGCCGCGCGCACCGAGTTCATGAAGCTCGAAAAGCCGATCAACGAAGCCGATTTCCGCTGGCTCGAGAGCGTCGAGGACAGGGCGTGACGACGATCAACCTCCATATCGAACGGTTGGTTCTGGAAGGGCTGCCGCTGGCGGCGCACGAAGGCCCGCTCGTCGGCGAGGCGGTCACTGCCGAGCTGACCCGGCTGCTCGGCACCGGCGGGCAATTGGCGGTCGGGCACGCGGCGCCACTGGTGCGCGTCCCGCCGATCCAGGTCGGCGGCGGACCGCGACGGCTCGGTGCCGGAATTGGTCAGGTCGTATTCGAAGGAATCAGGCGGTGAGAGGCCAGAGCGCACGTGTGACCGAGCCACGCCGGAGCGTCATGCCTCCCCCAGCGCGCAACCTGCTCCAGCGCAAATGCGCCTGCGGCACCCGCACATCAAGCGGCGAGGCGTGTCAGAGCTGCGCGGATCGGAAGGGAGGATTGGCGCGCAAGGCGGAGCAGAGGGGGCATGGCGCGGGCTTCGCGCCGCCGATCGTACATGAGGTCTTGCAGGGATTGGGCAGGCCGCTCGACGCGGGCCTGCGCGGATTCATGGAATCGCGCTTCAATCGCGATTTCAGCGCGGTTCGCGTGCACTCCGGTGCCCGGGCCGCGGAATCGGCGTCCTCCGTGGGAGCCGTCGCCTATACGGTCGGGCAAGACATTGTGCTTGGGCCGGGCCGCAGGGACTTTGCGGGCGAGGCCGGCCGGGCGTTGCTGGCGCATGAGCTGCACCACACGACGCAGCAGAAAGGGGCAACGACGAACCTGTCCGCCCCGATCGCAATCGAAGCGGCCGACAGCCCGCATGAGCGGGAAGCGGAAAGCGCGTCCTCGGCGGGTTTAAACGGCCACCTCGCGGCCCCCGCCTCTGCGCGCGGCGTCGCTTTGGCGAGGCTCACCCCCGAAAAGTTCCGGGAAAAGCTCGGTTCGACGCCGAACCAGAAAACCACGATCACAACGCTGTTCAGCAACGCCACCTTCATGGGGCTCTGGAATTATCTGAAGACTTGTCCCGCCGCGCCGAAGGCGGATCTCGGGCCGCTGGCGCTGGAGGTCACTCCCGGTCTGAAAATAGGCGGGGTCGAGCGGTTCGGAGGATACAGCCCTCTCGCCAGACAACTTGAAATAAATCCGACGAAACCGGAGCATGTCTCGAATCCGCAAGAGTTGATCGACACGATCACCCATGAACTGATCCACGCCGTAAGTGACCTTGAGGGAGACTGCGCGAAAGCCGGTGCCGGCGCCTCCCCGCTCGGAGGCGCGGCGACCGACAGTGGACCGTCTCTGGCGTCCGTCAAGGGAACGCCAGACGAAGACAAGTTCTTGAAGGAGCTTGGCCCAGGCGCCAGCAATCCCTGTGAAGAGTTCATCGATATCAATAGCAAAGCGCAACAGATCATTGTCGCGGTTATCGAGAGCAATATGAAGTCGACGAAGATCGGTCGGCCCACCTTGACCTTTGTGAACGATGCATTGCGCAAGAGCCCGGCGGCATTGTCGGAGTACAAGATCTGCCGCGATGCGGCTTGTGCAGACCCGGACAAAGACAAGCGTCAAACAAAGATAGGGGCTTGCGGCGACGCCATCATCGCCAAATTCGTCCCGCCTCCACCAAAGGCTCAGGTTGCCCCGCCCAAAAAGCCGAAGAAGGGGAACCCCTGATGGAGGCGTCGAACATGCAAGCAAGCGAGGCCGCGGACAGCCTTGGCGATCCGTGTCAGATCGACCGCCTGCTCGAGGACGGCGGGCTTGCCGTCATCGTGGCCGGGAACCCGATGGTGGTTGAGATTGTGGGCTTCGCGCCATCCATGGGCGATCCGCAAATTCCCGCCTCGATCGTCGACCGGATCCTTGCATCGCAGATTCCCTTGCGGTGCCGCGTCGTCGGCCCGGCCGGCCCCGGCCGAAGCAAGGCCGAACTCCATTATCTCGCCTGGCACGACAAGAGCGGCGACGTCTGGCAGCCGTTGGAAGCGCTGCCCGAGGCGGAAGGGCAGACCGGCAATGGGGCGGGCGGGACATGAATCGGGACGCTTCCGTTGCTGCCGGGCCGACCCCGGTGTTGATGCCGCGATCGTGGCGCGGCATCCTCCAGCGCAAATGCGCGTGCGGCGGGCATACGCCCGGCGGCGGCGCCTGCCGGAGCTGCGGCGCCGGCAAGGCGGACGCGGCGGTTCCGACCGCCGTCCGCCAGGTGCTGAGCGCGCCGGGCCGGCCCCTCGATCCAGGCACCCGCGGCTTCATGGAACCCCGCTTCGGCCAGGATTTCAGCGGTGTGCGCGTCCATGACGGCGCCACTGCGGCGAGCGCCGCCCGCTCGATCCGCGCCCAGGCCTTCACGGCGGGGCGCGACATCGTCTTCGACCGGGGCCGCTACGCGCCCGGCACGGACGCGGGCCGCCACCTGCTCGCCCATGAGCTCACCCATGTCGTGCAGCAGCGCTTCGCCTCGGCCGCCGATCCCGCGACCCGGCTCGGCGTCGGCGACGACCCCGCGCTGGAGCGGGAGGCGGACCAGGTCGCCGCGCGGGTCGGATCGGCGCGCGCCGCCGGGGCGATTTCCCGGGGCCCGGTCCAGCCCGCGCGCCTGGCAATCGCCCGGGCCAGCGAGGACGCGACCGGCTATGTGATGCGGCTGGGCCAGGCGGCCCGCACCGGCCTCCAATTCTTCCCGACCGACGTGAAGGACACAATGGTCGGCCAGGTCTTCTCCCGCGGCGGCATGCTGAGCAGCGGGGCGAGCCGGCTGAGCGTCATCCTCGGCGAAAACATGACGATGAACCGGCTGGCCGCGCAGCTGCTGCCGCTCTGGACGACGGCGACGCCGGTCACGCCGCCCGGCGCTGCCGCGCCGCTGCCGCTCGAGATCATCACCGCCGACGAGCTCGCCCGCGCCCTCATGGCCTATAACGACGCCTATCTGCCGGTGCCCGACATGACCAACTGGCGCGCGGGGCTGCGCCTCCCGCTGCCCGTCGACATCGACGAGAACAGCAGGATCGGCACCGTGAATCCGGCGCAGATCAAGGCGTTGGCGACAGGCTTCCTCCCGGCCTGGGCGGATTGGCTCGAGCGGCCGGTCGCCGCGGCCGCCGCGCCGAACCCGGCGCTGGCGATGGTGGCGGCCGCCACCTTCCTCGGGTCGGTGACCACGACGCTGGCGCGCGGCATCCAGCTTGGCGCCCGCGCGGTCACCAACGCGGTGGCGGAGCGGGCCTTCGTCCAGGATGTCTTCCGCCAGCTCGGCCCCGCGGGCTTCGACGTCGCGCTCACCTTCATGGATTTTCTCTCCGACCACGAAGTGGGCCTCCTGGCCTCGCAGGCGGACGGCGCGGCGATCCTGGCGACGATCACGGCGGCCCTCGCCACGATGCCGCCCAACGCCTCCCAGGACGTGCGGGACCGGGTGGACCGCGCCGATCTGGTGCTTGCCGTGGCCGGCGCCATGTTCCCGCCCCGCGCCGCGCCCGCGGCGGCCCGGACGAAGGCGGAGAAGCGGATCACCGTCGACACGGTGAAGCTGGCCGGCTCGACGCACGATCCGGCCAACGACGTGCGCATGGCGGATTCCATCTTCTCGCAATGCAACGTCAGGGTGGTGCACGGCGTCAACGAGAAAGCGGACCTGGCGCAGACCACCGGCTGGCTGGGCGGCAATACGGACATCCGCTCCACGAACAATTGCAACGGACCGAGCGTGGAGGAACGGGCAATGTTCAATGGCGCGACCTCGACGTTCAAGTTCAACGCGCGCTTCAAGGCTCATTTCGCCGCCACCGCCACCGGCGTCTCTGCGAGCGGCTATTCCTGCCCCACCGGCGCAATGGTCTGGCGCAACCGGGTCATCGTCCTCAACAGCGGCGATTCTGCCACGCTCGCGCACGAGCTCGGCCACATCCTGATCAACCTCGAGCACCACACCAAGACCGGCCTGATGAGTCCGCGCCCGGCGCGCCCCGCCATGCGCTCGCCCGAGGTGACCGATCCCCATTGCAACAACCTCTACAGGAATGCGTGAGGCATGGGCGCGATCACCTCCTTCCCCAAGTCCCCACGGCCGAGCAAGGACGGCGTCGTCTTCCTCGCCCCGATTCCGTTCGCCGCGCCCCGGAGCGTGCCATGAGCCACCAGATCGCAGCCGCTCAGCAGCAGAAGGCGGTTCGGCCTCCGCCGGCGCAGGGCATTCTCCAGCGCAAGTGCGCCTGCGGAACCCACACGCCCGGCGGCGGGCGCTGCGCGAATTGCGACGGCGACAGGAAAGACGGCCTGCGGGCCAAGCTGGCCATCGGCTCGAGCAACGATCCGCTCGAGCATGAGGCCGATCGCGTGGCCGCGCAGGTTCTCGCCGACGCCGGGCCGCGCCGCATCGCTCCGGCGCGCCCGGCGATCCAGCGCCGCGCGTCCCGCCCGTCGGCGGGAGCGACCGAGATTCCGGCCAGCGTCGATCGGACGCTGGCCGCTTCCGGGGCGCCCCTCGAACGGCGCGCGCGGGAGGACATGGAGCAGCGTTTCGGCCATGATTTCTCGCAGGTTCGCGTCCATCATGACGCCGCCGCCGGGCAGTCGGCGCGCGACGTCGGCGCGCACGCTTATACGGTCGGCAGCCACATCGTCTTCGCACCGGGCCGCTTCGCTCCATCATCGCCCGACGGGCGGCACCTGCTCGCGCACGAATTGACCCATGTCGTGCAGCAGGGCGGCGACGCGACCCTCCTGCAGCGTCAATGCGTCGCTTCGCCCTGTCCGCCCGCGCTCGTGCCTATCGATGCGCTCTATCCGCGCTACGATGCGGCCGAGAAATGCATCCAGACGCTCTACGCGTCGTCGCACCCGGCCAAGCCGGGCGTGTCGCTGAGCTACAATGCCGAATGGCAGCACCTGACCGGCGCCAGGAAGCAGGAGAAGATGGCCCTCGCCTGCCTGCGCGGCGTCGGAATCCCGGAGCCGGGGACCCGGGGCGCCGGTCCTAACATGACCGCCAAAAGCGGGATGTATGCGGCCGCCCCGGACATCTGGGATTTCCTGCAGCAGACGATGTACGAGATCACGACGCCCTCGGGGGCGACCTTCCGCGTCAACAAGCTGGGCGCCCAGCTGAAGCTCGCCAACGCGCTTTGCGGTCCGGCCGAATGCGGAGGGCTGCAATTCGACCGGGGCCCGTGGACGCCCGGCGCGGGATGCTTCAACCTCGGCGCCGATCTGTTCTTCACGGCCCGCAACGTCCAGGGCGTGATCGTCTACAACATGTTCAAGGACGCCACCAAGGAGCTGCTGACCGCGGCCCTGCTGGCGGCGATCGCCGTGGCGCTCAAGAATATGCCCAAGGCCGGAGGAAAAGCGGCTCTCGCCGGGGCGAAGAGGCTGGTTCCGGCTTATGCGATCGGAAGCCTGATCGTCATGGCCGGGCTGCTGGCCAGCGGCAAGGCGGAAGCCAAAGCGGGACCCGGCGAGGAGCCGCTGGAGACGCTCATCAAGGCGCTCGAGCAGAAGGGCACGCCAATGCCGCCGGAGCTGCGCGAGATGATCGACGCCAATCCGGAGCTCAAGGAGAAGATGAACAAGGCGCTCGGCGAAGGCGGCGACATCGCCAAGGCGCAGGAGGAGATCAACAAGCAGATTCTCGAGACGATCGCGGCCAACAAGGACCAGTTTACGCCGGAGGAGCTGGAGGTTCTGCTGGCCAGCGCCCAGGTGGCCGGGGGCGCGCTGCCGAAGGGCGCGATGACCGTCCAGCAATTGAAGCAGCTGGCCGCCGCGGCCAAGACGGGCGGGCCGGCCGCCGGATCGTCGCAGGGGCCGGACGCAGCGCCCTCGCCGGCGGCGGCAGGCTCCGCGGACAAGGGCGCCGGGGCGCCGGCCCAGCCGGCATCGGCCGATCCGGTGACGGCGGCGACGCGCGCCAAGCTCGCCGCGGCCGCGGCGCCCGTGCAGCAGCTTTATGGCGGGATCACCGCAAAGGCTGCGGCCAGCAAGCTGACCGAGGCGCATCTCCGCCGCTTCCTGGACATGGTGCCACCCAACATATCGGCCGATCAGGTCGCAAAGCTGATCGAGCGCGCGAAGCCGGCGGGCCCCGAAACCGTCGACGAGGTCCTGGACCGCCTGCAGGCGGCGCTTGCCGCCGATCAGGCCAAGGCGACGCCCGGCGGCGGCGATCCGGCAGCCGGCGGTGCGGCCGCGCCACCCGCCGGCACCGCCGCCATGCCGACCGTGCCGGCGCCGCCCGCCACCGCCCCGCCGCCGAGGGCCAACGCGACCCAGACCATCGGGCCCACCGTCAGCGGGAGCAAGGCGAAGGATCCGGATGCCCTGATCAAGGAGCTCGCGGCGAAGGCCAAGGCGGCCAGCTTCGCCGGCCTGGGCAACGGCCAATATCAGGTGGCCTGGAGGAAGAACAAAAAAGACCCGGTGAAGGCAGGGTCGGTGATCACCGGCAGCCTCACCGGCAAGACGAAAGAAGGAAAGGCCTACGTTGGGCGCGTCGAGGCGGAGGTCGGCTCGATGGACAAGAAGCAAATAAAGCTCAAGTTCATAACCGCAACGCCGATGGTGACCGCAACAGGTGAAGTCGTCTTCGAGGCCGGTCATTTCCTCGGCAGGGAAGAAGTGCTGGATCTGTACGTGCCAGAGAAGAAGAAATCGAAGTGATGGAGGCGATGACATGGGCCTCGAGCTGAGCGCGCTCCGGAAGCCGGCGGCGCCAGTGCCGGCGCCGGCGCGCGGCGTGCTCCAGCGCAAATGCGCGTGCGGGACGCTCACGCCGGGCGGCGGCGCTTGTGCGCGCTGCGGGGACGAGGCGCGAGGCCGGCTGCAGCCCAAGCTCGCACTTGGCGCGAGCAACGACCCGTTCGAGATCGAAGCCGATCGCGTCGCGGAGCGGGTGCTGGCGATGCCTGCCGCGACCCAGGTCAGCCATGCGCCGGCTCGAATCCAGCGCCTCTCGCACCAACCGGCCAGCCAGGCCGGCGAATCGCGCGCCGGCGTGGATCGGGTGATCGGCGGGTCCGGCCAGCCGCTCGATGCGCCGCTCCGGCACGATATGGAGACGCGTTTCGGCCATGACTTCTCCGGCGTGCGCGTCCATTCGGGCGGCGCGGCGGCGCAATCGGCGCGCGACGTGAGCGCGAGAGCCTATACGGTCGGCCACAATATCGTGTTCGGCGCCGGGCAGTTCGCCCCCGCCTCGCCGGCCGGCCGGCAATTGCTCGCCCATGAGCTCACCCATGTGGTGCAGCAATCGGGATCCCGGCATTCCGTTCAGAAGCGTGACGCGAACGAACTCGACGACGAGGCGAAGGCGATCATCGCCGACGCGAAAGACGCCACCAGGGCAATCGACGCCAGGGCGATCGCCGCGGTCAAGTCGATCCTGGCCGCCTATTACGACGGCTCGATGGTCGAGGAGGTCGTCTACGACGAGGCCGATCCCGGACTGACGACGAGCCCCGTCGGGAAAGGCAAGGCGATAAAAGGCCGGATAACCGTCGGCAAATACTTCATCGACAACATCGACAAATTCGCCCGCCGGGTCCTCCAGGTCGGTCACGAGCTCCAGCACGTCAAGCAGCAGCGCGACGGCATGGGCGGCCCCGCGAACAAGAACGAGCGCGAGTTCCTCGCCCATAGCTGGGCGGCCAGGCAGAACGAGAAGCCCGGCACCGGCCGGATGGCGCACGCGAACAGGGTCGGAATGATCGACGAGGCCCTGAACAACTATTTCTGCATGAGCGCGGAAAAGCAGAAGCAGTATAAGGGCGAAAAGGACGGCCTGCTGACATTGCGGGCGACGGAGGAAACGGCGAGCGGCGGGCCGGCCTCCGCGGCGCCCACCTCCTGTGCCGAGGCCTCGACGCCCAAGGGCGCTCCGGACAAGAAAAGCGACGAAGGGGAAAAGAAGGTCACGACCCATCCCGAGCCGCACAAGGTGACGATGGAAGGCTCCGCGGTCGGCGAGATCGAGACCAAGAACGAACATGGCGAGCAGGAGACCGCCGGAGCCGGAAAACTCGCTTTCGAGGTGCTCATCCCCATCACGTCAAGACTGAAGGTGGGGCCCCTGTCCTTCCTCAAGCAGGGCGGCGGCGAGTTCAATCTGGGAGCCAAGTCCGGGCCGGTGTTCACGCTCGGGGCAAAGGCCACCCTGAAGATGATCAGCCTCGACTTCGAGAAGATCAAGACGCCACTCGGGCTTCTCGACCTCGGTATCAGCGGCTCGGCGCTGGTCGGCGGGGACTATCAGTCGCGCGACAATGCCACGGCCTTCAAAGCCGGATTCGGCGGCGACGCCGAAGCGAAGCTGACTCCGAGCAAGAAAAGCTCCTTCTTTATCAAGGTCAAGGGTGGCGTCGAACGGACCTATGGCAAGGAAAGCGGCGCCCAGGAATGGCGCTGGAGCCCTGTAACCTGGACCGCGGGCCTCGCGGTCGGTTTCGAATTATTCTGAGCCAGGAGGCGAGATGCGCACATGACCTCTTATCCTCGCTCTCCGCGCCTAATCAAAGGCGGCATCGTCCTTCTCGATCCGAAATCGGGCGCGATATTGCGGGTCATCGCCCTGCAGTACAATCCCGACAGCCTGAGCCGCACCCTGGCGGTCCAAGCCGCCGGCGGCGAGGGCGATCGGCTCGAGGCGATGCGGCTCAAGGGACCGCCCACCGAGACGATCAAGCTCGACGCGGAGATCGACGCCACCGACCAGATGGAGTTTCCCGAGCAGAACCCCGTCGTCGGCGAGTTCGGAATCTTCCCGCAGCTCGCCGCTTTGGAGACGATCGTCTACCCGACCAGCGCCAGCCTGCAGGTCTCGAACGGCCTCGCCCGGGCCGGCACGCTCGAGATCGCCGCGGCCGAGACGGCGCTCACCGTCTTCGTGTGGAGCAAGTCGCGGGTGATGCCGGTGCGGATCACCGACTTCAGCATCACCGAGGAGGCGTTCGATCCCAACCTCAATCCGATCCGCGCCAAGATCAGCCTCGGCATGCGCGTGCTGTCGGTGAGCGATCTGGGCTTCGACCATAAGGGCGGCGGCCTGTTCATGGCCTATCTGCAGAACAAGGAGCAGCTCGCGGCGCGCAGCGCGGGCGCCGCCTTTTCGACGCTCGGCATCGGAGGAATCGGCTGATGAACCTACTGTTCGCCCCCACCAGCCGCTATTATTCGACCGAGACGGCGACGATCGAGGACGAGGATGGCCGCGTCACCATCTACCTGCGCCGCCGGCTGCTGCCCCAGCCCGAGCGCTTCGCGCTGCTGCGCGAGCATGTGGTGACGCAGGGCGAGAGGCTCGACAACATCACCGCGCGCCACCTCGACGATCCCGAGCAATTCTGGCGGATCTGCGACGCCAATCGGGCGATGCGTCCGAACGGCCTCACCGTCCGGATCGGGCGGCGGCTGCGGATCACCCTGCCGGAGGGCGTGCCGGGAGCGCCAGATGGCTGACGTAACGCTCACCCTCATGATCGGGCCCGCGGTCCCCATTCCGGCGCCGCAAGCGGTGGTGGACGCGCTGACCGGCGTCACCGTCAGCCATGACGCGACCCGCAGCGGCTTCCAGCTCAGCTTCGCGGTGAGCAAGAAATCGATCCTGCTGACGACTCTGCTGCCCGCGGGCTATTTCGATCCGATCAGCACGCGGGTCGTCATCATCGCGACGGTCGGCGGCTTCCCGCATGTGTTGATGGACGGGCTGGTGACCCAGCAGCAGCTGCAGCCGTCCAGCAACCCCGCCGAATCGACCCTGACGATCACCGGCGAGGATCTGAGCCTGGCGATGGACGTCGTCCATGTGTCGCGGCCCTTCCCGGCGATGAACGAGGTTGCGATCGTCAACCTGATCCTGGCGCCCTATCTCGCGCTCGGCATCGTGCCGGTCGTGATCCCCGCGATCGTGCCCATCATCCAGTCCCCGACCGAGGCCTGGGACAGCCAGGTCAACCAGACGGATCGCGACTATATCCGGCAGATCGCCGCCCGCTGCGGCTATGTCTTCTTCGTCCGCCCGGGCCCGTTGCCGCTCCAGAGCGTCGCTTATTTCGGCCCCGATGTGGACGTGCCGGTGCCGCAGCCGGCGCTCACCATCAACATGGACGCGCACACCAATGTCGAATCCCTCAGCTTCACGCTCGACGGGCTCGCCAAGAAGATCAAGGTGTTCACGATCTTCGATCCCTTCACCCACAAGATCCCGATCCCGATCCCGCTCCCCAACATCAACGCCTTCAAGCCGCCGCTCGGGCTGCGGCCGACGTCGCCGTCGCGCGTCGAATTCGGCGCCGACACCACCAAGCTCTCGCCAGACAAGGCGGCGCGTGAGATTCTGGGCTTCCTCCTCAACAAGGACAACAGCGCCGCCGTCACCGGCAACGGCTCGCTCGACGTCATGCGCTACGGGCATGTCCTGCAAGCGAGGATGCTGGTCGGCGTGCGCGGCGCGGGGCTGGCCTATGACGGGCTCTATTATGTCGACAGCGTGTCGCACGACCTCAAGAAGGGCAGCTACAAGCAGAATTTCACCCTGTCGCGCGACGGCATGATCTCGAACCTTCCGAGGCTGCCGGTATGAGCGGCGCGAGACCTTATTGGGGCAAGTATCGCGGCACCGTGATCAACAACATCGATCCCGAGATGCGGGGTCGGCTGATGTGCATGGTTCCGGACGTGCTCGCGCTGGTGCCGCTCACCTGGGCGGAACCCTGCACGCCGCTGGCTGGTCCGACCGGTCCGCCTATGGGAGTCTACATGGTGCCGCCGATCGGCGCCGGCGTGTGGATCGAGTTCGAGCAGGGCAACCCCGATTTCCCGATCTGGGTCGGCTGCCGCTGGGGATCGACGGCCGACGTGCCGCCGCTGGCCAAGGCGGGCCTGCCGGTCAGCCCAAGCATCGTGCTGCAGACCGCCGGGCAGAACATGGTCGTGATCAGCGACCTTCCCGGCCCGGCGGGCGGGATCATGATCCAGTCGGGGGCGTCGATCGTCTCGATCAGCCAGGCCGGCATCTCGCTCACCGGCCCCAAGGTCGAAATCACCGCCGCCAAGGTCGACATCCTCGGCATCACCAACATCAACCAGGGCGCGCTCGAGGTCACATAAGGACAGTCACCATGCCGGGTTTCATGCTTCATTCGGGTGCCACCGTGCAATGCGCTCATCTGGGCGTGGCGACGCCGACCGTCTCCATTCCGCGCGTGACGGTGAGCAAGCAGCCGATCGTGACCGCCGCCAGCCCCTATGCGATCGCCGGCTGCACCTTCCCGTCGATGAGCAGCGGCGCGCCGCCCTGTGCGACCGCGCAGTTCACGACCTTCGCGGCGCGCGTGAAATCGATGGGCCAGTTCGTGCTGCTGGTCGACAGCCAGGCGAGCTGCGTCCCGACCGGCACGCCCTTGCTGATCATCGCCGCCCAGCCGCGCGTCAAGGCGATGTGAGGAGCGCCATGAACATCGCCTTTCCCCTCCAGTTCGACGACCGCGGACGCACCGCCGGCCGAAGCGGCGATGATCATATCCGGGACATGATCGAGCTGCTCTTGTTCACCAACCCCGGCGAACGGGTGAATCGGCCGGACTTCGGCAGCGGGCTGCTGCAGCTGATCTTCGCCGCCAACAGCCCCGAAGTCGCGGCGGCCCTGCAGCTCGCCCTTCAGGCCGCGATCGACCGCTGGCTCGGCGATCTCGTCGAGGTGCGCCGCCTCGACGTGCGGAGCGACGATGCCCGACTGACGGTCGACATCACCTACGCGGTCCGCCGCACCGGACAGGTCGTCGAGACGAGCTTCGAAAGGACCGCGCCATGACCGCCCCCGGCGCGCTTGCCTGCCGTATCGATCGCCGCCGCCGCCGGCTGTTCGGCAACCATGCCTGGAACGGCCTCGATTATCTCGACGTGGCGGATGACCAGAGATCGCTGTGCGTGCATTTCTTCGGGGGCATTCCGGAAGGGCTCGGTCCCGAGAATGTCCGCGTCGTTGGCGGGCGGCGCATAGCCGATATTCAGGTCGTCGACGTCCGGCTCGATCCCTCGCGCGACGAGGAGGTGGACGATTGTCTACGGGTCGCGCTCGATCGCCCCGGCGACTTTTCGACCTACAGCCTCTGCCTGGTCGATGTGCCCGGGATCGATCCGCGCTTTGCCTGCCTCGACTTCAACTTCAAGACCAATTGTGCGTCCGATCTGGATTGCGGGGAGAGCGAAGCATGCCCGCCGCCGGTCCATGCCGAGCCGGACATCAACTATCTGGCCAAGGACTATGCGAGCTTCCTCCAGCTGATCTACGACCGGCTGGCGCTGATCCTGCCCGACTGGCGCGAGCGCCATGCCGCCGATCTCCAGGTGACGCTCGTCGAGATCCTCGCCTATGTCGGCGATTATCTCAGCTACTATCAGGATGCCGTGGCGACCGAAGCCTATCTCGGCACCGCGCGGCAGCGCATTTCGGTGAAGCGTCACCTGCGCCTGATCGATCATATGATGCACGAGGGCTGCAACGCCCGCGCCTTCGTGACAATCGGCACCGACGCCGATTTCACGATCGAGAAGGCCGACGACTTCTACTTCGTCACCGATTGCCCGGGGATGGTGGCCGGCGATCGGGGCTTCGTCCAGGCCGACTCGCTCGCCCAAATTCCGTCGCACACGTATGCCGTGTTCGAGCCGCTCGGGTCCGGCGGCCCGTTCGCCTTTCACGCCGCGCACACCCGCATCGCCTTTTACGACTGGGGAGACGGCGAATGCTGCCTGCCCAGGGGCGCGACGCGCGCGACCCTGCTCGATCATGCGGACGAACCCGATTGCAACGCGAAGGCCCGCCTCCAGCTGCGGCCCGGCGACTATCTGATCTTCGAGGAGGAACGCGGCCCGCTGACCGGCAGCGCCGCCGACGCCGATCCCGCCCATCGTCACGTGATCCGCCTGACCGACGTGACGCGCGTCTACGACGCCCTGCTCGAGACGCTTGCCTTCGAAATCGAATGGGCGCCGGAGGATGCGCTGCCCTTCCCCTTGTGCATAACGTCGCGGCGCCCGCCGCCCGAGTGCGACGGCGTTCGCGACGTCAGCATCGCGCGCGGCAACGTCGTTCCGGTCGATCACGGACGGCAGGTTCGCCAGACGCTCGACGTCGTCTCCGGACGCCTGGTACCGGTCGAATGCGCGTGCGAAGGCAGCATCATAGAGGCGCGGCGCGAGAGCAGCCGCTACGAGCCGGCGCTGGAGGCCCGGCCGCTGACCTTTGCCGAGCCGCTGCGGGCGGACGCGCCGGCGGCGGCGATGCTGGCGCGGGATCCGCGCGCCGCCGCACCCGCGATCGCCCTTGCCGATCCTGACGGACGTTGGACGCCGCGGCCCGACCTGCTGGCGAGCGGCGCCGACGACCGCCATTTCGTCGTCGAGATCGACGATGAAGGCTTCGCCCGTCTGCGGTTTGGCGAAGGCAGCCATGGCCGGCGCCCCGACATCGGCGTCGCCCCGGCCGCGACCTATCGCAGCGGCAACGGCTCCAGCGGAAATGTCGGGCGCGAAGCGATCAGCCGCCTCGTCCTGCGCTCGCGCAAGATCGACGGCCCGACGATCAACGTTCGCAACCCGCAGCCGGCGAGCGGCGGCGCGGATCCGGAGCCGATGGAGGAGGCGCGCCTGTCCGCGCCGGGCCTGATCCACGCGCGGCGGGAGCGCGCGATCGTCGCCGAGGATTATGCCGAGCTGGCCGCGCGCGACGCGCGCCTGCAGGGCGCGACCGCCGGGCTGCGCTGGACCGGCAGCTGGCACGAGGCGCGGGTCGCGATCGACGCGGGCGGATCCAGCGATCCGGCGCCCGCTCTCCTCGACGGCATCGCCGCCGGCCTCCACATTTACCGCAGGATCGGCCACGATCTGGCGGTCGCGCCGGCCCGGATCGTGCCGCTGAGGCTGGCCCTGCACGTCTGCGTGCTCCCCCATTTCAGCCGCGCCCACGTAAAGGCGGCGCTGCTCGACATTTTCAACGCCCGGTCGCGGGCAAAAAGCGGGCTGGGATTCTTCCACCCCGACAATATGCGGTTCGGGCAAAGCGTGGCGCTTTCCCGCATCGTCGCGGCGGCCATGGCCGTGGACGGGATCGAAACCGTCCACGTCGCCGCGCTCCATCGGATCAGCGAGCCGGACGACGGCGCCGCGCTGAAGAGCGGCCAGCTCGCGTTGCGGCCGAACGAGATCGCGCGACTCGATAACGACCCCAATTATCCGGAGAATGGCAAGATCGAGCTGGACCTGGGAGGCGGACGATGAACTGTTCGTGCGGATGCTGCGAGGGTCTCCATCGCGCAACGCCTGCTACGGTCGGGAATAGACCGGGGCTTCGCGCCCTGCGCGCCCGCATCGGCACTCATGGCAGCTTCCTCGAGACCATGCTCGCGCGGCTTTCCTCGTCCGATTTTCCAGAGCTCGCCGGGTTGCGGACGCGCGATCCGGGCGATCCCAGCATCGCCTTGCTGGACGGCTGGGCGATCGTCGCCGACGTGCTGACCTTCTATCAGGAGCGGATCGCCAACGAAGGCTATCTGCGCACGGCGACCGAGCGCCGCTCGCTGGTCGAGCTCGCCCGCCTTATCGGCTATGTGCCGCGGCCGGGCGTCTCGGCGAGCGTCCATCTGTCCTTCGGGCTCGAAAAGGACGCCAAGCCCGTCGTCATTCCCACCGGCACCAAGGCGAACAATATTCCGGGGCCCGGCGAGACGATGCAGGCGTTCGAAACCGCCGAGCCCTTGCTGGCCCGCTTCCCGCTGGGCCGGATCCGCCCCCGCATGGTCCAGCCGCAGTCGGCCGTCACCATCGAGCGGGAGGGCTTGTTCCTCAAGGGGACCTCGACCCGGCTCAAGCAGGGTGACCTGCTGCTGCTCAAAATGCCGGGGTTCGACAATCCGCGTCCGGAATGGGTTGCCTCGGTCGACCTCGACCACGTTCAGGAGCGCACTCATGTCCGCCTGCTCTCCCATGGCGGCAGGGAGTTCAGGCCGCCGGCCGCGCGGCTCGACGCCGCGTCGATCGCCGCCCTGCTGCGTCCAAAGGCGCGGGCTCCCGGCAGCCCGGCGAGGCTCGAACGCAGCGTCGCTTCGAGCTTCGCCGGCGATGCCGACACGCTACCGCAGCTGCTGGCCGCGCTGGAGCCCGGCCTCGTCGACAGCCTCTACCCGGCGCTGGGCAACGCCGGCCCCGCCGCCGCGCAGGAGATCGAGGTCCATGCCATGCGGATCGAGGCGCGCCCGTTCGGCCACAACGCGCCGCTCCGCCTCGACAAGCCAGGGGTCGAGGGCAAGCTGCCCGTGTTCGGCGAATGGAAGATCGGCGAACCTTGGGGATTTGCCTCCAGCGAAGCACGCGGGCACCTGCCGAATACCCTCTATCTGGACAATGATCATGAAATCGCGGCCGACACCATGTTGGTCATAGAGAGGGGCGCTCCATCGGATCTGATCGTACTGCCCGAGGTCGACACCATCCGCCACGTCTCGCTCAACGCATATGGCCAAAGCGGCAAGTCCGTGGAGCTCACGTGGAGGGACCAGACCAAGCCCTGGCTATCCGGCAACTCCCTGTTCTCGACGGTCCGGTCGACCCGCGTGTTCCTCGGCAGCGAACGCCTCGATCTCGCCGACGCCCCCATCGGCGACGATGTTTTCGGCCATGAGATCGAGCTGGACGGGCTGTACGAGGGGCTGGCGCCGGGCCGGTGGCTGATCGTCGAGGGCGAAAGGAACGATATACCGGAAGGCGACGGCGATCACATTCCCGGCATCCACGCCGCCGAGCTGGTGATGCTGAGCGGCGCCAGGCAGGTCGTGCGGCAGCTCCCCAAGCCGCCGCCCCCGCCGCCCGGCACCGGTATCGCGGTCGACAAGGACGGGGGATCGACCATATCCGTCAACGGCGGGCAGACGCCGCCGGCAGGAGGCGGGCCGGTGCCCGGCGATACCAATCACACGGTGATCACGCTGGCGGCGACGTCGGGCGAGGGGACGGGGCTGGCCTATCGCTACAAGCGCGGCACGGTCGTCATCCACGCCAACGTCGCGCGGGCCACGCATGGCGAGACCCGGACCGAAACGCTGGGCAGCGGCAACGCCGCCGAGGCGCTGCAGAGGTTCCTGCTCAAGCAGCCGCCGCTCACCCATGTCTCGGCGCGGACTCCGTCCGGAATCGCAAGCACGCTCGAGGTGCGCGTGAACGACGTCCGGTGGCGCGAGACGCGCGCTTTGGCGCTCCTCGGTCCCGACGACCGGAAGTTCATCACCCAGACGGGCGACGACGACAAGACGGGGGTGATCTTCGGCGACGGCAAAAGGGGCCGCCGGCTGCCGACCGGACGCGAAAACGTGAAAGCCCGCTACCGCAGCGGCATCGGCGCGCCCGGCAATGTCGGCGCCGGCCAGATCAGCCTGCTCGCCTCGCGGCCGCTCGGCGTCAAGGATGTGGTGAACCCGATTCGCGCGGCGGGCGGCGCCGACCGCGAGGGGGCGAACGCCATCCGGCGGAACGCCCCGATCGCGATCATGGCGCTCGACCGATTGCTCTCGATCGCCGATTATGCCGATTTCGCGCGCAGCTTCGGCGGCATCGGCAAGGCCTCCGCCCGACGCGAGCGCGGGACGGTCGAGGTCGTCATCGCCGGCGTGGACGACATTCCGATCGACGAGACGTCCGACGTTTTCGTCAACCTGGCCTACGCGCTCCACCGCTTCGGCGACCCGACGATCCCCATCGTCCTGACGATACGCGAACGCCTCAGCCTGATCGTGCATGCCGGCGTGCGCATCGATCCCGATTATTCGTGGGAGACCGTCGAGCCGAAGGTGCGGGCGGCGATGCTCGCGGAATTCGCGTTCGACGCCCGCGAACTCGGCGCGCCCCTGTTCGTCGCCCAGGCCATGCGGGCGATCCAGGGGGTGCCCGGCGTGGTCTCGGTCGACGTGGACGTGTTCAACACGCTCTCGGCAGCGGACCTTCTGGACGAGGATCAGACCAAGATTCCCGAAGCGCTCGCTTTGGCGAAGCCGCGGCTGAACCTCAAACCCCATCAGATCGCCTATCTTTCGCCCGCCGTTCCCGACACTCTGATCCTGCAGGAGCTGCCGTCATGAGCCCCGAGCCGCACGCGCTCTACGAGCTCCTTCCCGTCTATGTGCGCATGCGAGACGCGGAGGCCGGCTACCCACTGCGGGCCCTCGTCGGGGTCATCGGCGAGCAGGCCGACGCGGTCGAGGCGGACATCGGCCAGCTCTATGCCAATTGGTTCATCGAGACCTGCGCCGACTGGGCGGTGCCCTATATCGGCGATCTCGTCGGCTACCGCCCGGTCGCCGCCACCGGCCGCCCGAGCGATGCCGACACCGCGCAGGCGCATTTGCTCAACGCCGCGATCACGCCGCGCGCGGAAATCGCCAACATTCTCGCCTTCCGGCGCCGCAAGGGGACGTTGGCCCTGCTCGAGGAACTGGGCGGCAGCATCGCCGATTGGCCCTCGCGCGCGGTCGAATTCTATGCGCTGCTGGGCCGCACCCAGCATGTCGGCCATATCCGCCTCGACCGCGGCCGCCTCGTGGACCTGCGCGATGGCGACGCGCTGGCGCGGCTGGGAGGCCCGTTCGACAGCCTCGCTCACGGCGTCGATGTGCGCCGCGCCGGTGGCCGGCGGCGGCGCGGCCGGTTCAACATTCCGAGCCTCGGCCTCTTCGCCTGGCGGCTCAGGACGTACAGCATCACCCATGCCCCGGCCTATTGCGTCGAGGACGAGGGCTCCCAATGCTTCACCTTCAGCGTCCTCGGCAATGACGGCCCCCTTTACGCGCGGCCGGTGCCCGAGACGGCGCCGACGACGATCGCGCAGGAGGCCAACCTGCCCGTCGCCATCCGCCGCCGCGCGCTCGAGCGCCGCCGGTCGCGCCGCCCGCTCGACATCCGCGCGAACGAGGATCTCTACGGGCCCGGCAAGAGCATCGCGATCCATGCCCCGAACTGGCCCGAGAAGAATGCTCCGCAGCCGGTGCCCGCCGACAGGATCGTGCCGGCCGACCTCAGCAACTGGCGCTACCGCGCCAAGCGCAACCAGATCCTGCTCGATCCGGTCACCGGCCGCATCGTCTTTCCCGTCCGCCAGGCGCCCAAGAACGGCGTCTGGGTCGATTACCGCACTGCTTTTTCCGGCGACATGGGCGGCGGCGAATATCACCGCCCGCTGGCGCAGCCCGCCCCATGCCCAATACGCCACGTCGACAAGGACTATCCCGCGCCGTGCCACATCTACCGGGTCAGCCAGGATCATCCCGGGAAATATGTCGACAAGACGATAAACGCCGCTCTGGCCCGCTGGCGCCAGGACCGGAAGGACCAACCGGCATCCTGCACCGCCGCGGTGATCGAGATACTCGACAGCGCCGCTTATACCGAGCAGCTGGCGATTGAGTTGCAGGCTGGCGAATATCTCCAGATCCGGGCCGCCGACCGCACCCGGCCGACAATCCGGCTGCTCGATCACATGGCGTCCCGTCCCGACGCGTTCACCATCGCCGGCAAATCGGGTAGTCGGCTCGTCCTCGACGGGCTGCTGATCGTCGGCCGCGGCCTGCAGATCGCCGGCCCTGACCCCCATGACAAGGAGAGCTACGCGGAAGGCGATTTGTGCGACGTCATCATCCGCCATTGCACCTTGGTGCCGGGCTGGGGCCTGAACTGCGATTGCGAGCCCCGGCGCCCCAGGGAGCCCAGCATCGAGCTGGTCGATTCGACCGCCGGCATCCGCATCGAGCATTCCATCCTGGGGGCTATCCACGTCGCCGCCGACGAGGTGCAGAGCGATCCGATCCGGATCGTGATCAGCGACAGCATCGTCGATTCGACGGGCGAGCAGCGCCCCGCGATCACCGCCTCGAACCTGCCGCTCGCATTCGCGATGGTTTCGTTCGTCCGCTGCACCGTGATGGGCGACGTCGAGGTCCATGCCATCCCGCTTGCCGAGAATACGATCTTCACCGGCCAGGTCCGAGTCGCGCGCCGGCAGCTCGGGTGCATGCGCTTCTGCCACGTCCCGCCCGGCTCGCGCACGCCGCGGCGCAGCAATTGCCAGCCCGACGAAGCGCTGAAAGTCCAAGGCGTCGACGCGGCGCTCGAAACGGCGCGGGTGCGGCCGCATTTCACCAGCGTGCGCTACGGCAACCCCGCTTACGGCCAATTGTCCTTGTGGTGCGCGCCCGAGATCCGGCGCGGCGCGGACGACGAGTCCGAAATGGGCGCCTTCCACGATCTCTTCCAGCCCCAGCGCGAAGCCAATCTGCGCGAGCGGCTGCTCGAATTCTCACCGGCGGCGACCGACGCCGACGTCATTTTCGTGAATTAGGAGGCTGCGATGCAGGGCGATTTTTCCCGCGACACCTACCTTCCGTCCAGCCGGTACAGCCGGGTGCTGATGCAGCAAGGGCGGGTCCAGCTCGATTCCGATTGGAACGAGCAGACCTCGATCCTGCTCGGCTACATGCGGGCCCTCACCCGGGACCTGTTCGGATCGGGAGCCGGTCCCGCAAATGCCTGCGGCTTTCGCATCGTCACCATCGAGAATCGCGGCAGCCTGACGGCGGAGGTCAAGGCCGAGGTCGATGCCGCGCTCGCGGAGGAGAAGGTCGAGCTCGACGAGAACGACATGCTGATCCTGGCGGGACGATATTATGTGGCCGGCCTGCCGGTCGAGGCGACGAAGGCGGTGCGCTACCGCGCCCAGGCGGGCTTCCCGTTCGGCGAGGGCAACGTCGAGAACCTGCTCAAGCGCTCATGGATCGCCTATCTCGACGTATGGGAGGAGTTCGTCTCGGCGGACCAGGACCCCTATATCCGCGAAACGGCGCTGAACGGCGTCGACACGTGCGGCCGCGCCCAGGTTCGCTGGCGGGTGCGGCTGCTGCCCGACCCGAATCCTGACGACCAGGATCCGATCGCCAAGCTGCCGCCGACCGGGTCGGGCCGCATCAAGGTTCGTGCCAATCCGCCCGAGGATCCCGACACGCTTTGCACGATCGAGCCCGACGCGCGCTATCGCGGCGCCGAGAACCAGCTCTATCGAGTCGAGATCCACGCCGGCGGCAAGGCGGATGCGACCCCGGGAGCGACTTTCAAATGGTCCCGCGACAATAGCTCCATCACCTTCCGGATCGTGTCCGGCACTGGCCAGCGGGTGACGCTCGCCGGTCTCGGCCGCGACGAGGCGACGACCTTGGTCGAGGGCGATTGGGTCGAGCTGGTCGACGATCTCGCGATCGCAACGGCCGGCGTGGGCCTGCTCGCGCAGGTCGCGAATGTGGACCTCGACGGCCTGCGCGTCGAGCTGGCCGCGCCGGACGGCCAGGCGGTGCCGACCTACACCACGGAAGAAGCGAATGCGCGCCACGCCTTCCTGCGGCGATGGGACCATCGCGTCGATCCGAAGAAGGCCGGCGGCGCGATCCCGGTGGTCGAGGGCGCGGCCCATGAGATCGAGCTCGAGGACGGCATCAAGGTGACGTTCGAGGAAGGGGGCACGTATCGGGCCGGCGATTATTGGATGATCCCCGCGCGCGTCGCGACCGGCGATGTCGAATGGCCGGGCGAGCCCAAAACGCCGGAATTCCAGCTGCCCCACGGGCCCGCCCATTATTACGCGCCGCTTGCGATGCGCGGGCATCGCGGCACCAAGCCGGCCGAATTCGTCGACCGGCGCTGCTGCATCGCCCGGCTACCCTGCGTCGTCGAGGCCAGGTCCACCGGTCCAGCCACCGGCTCGCCCACCGTCACCGCCACCGTTACCACGCCGGACAAGAAATAGCTGGTGACCCCTACGAATATCGAGGGCCTGTACCAGGCCTATCCACTACGTCCTAACATATTGAGGTTTCAGGACAAGTGAGGTTGGCTCGGTGCCGCTTCATCCCACGAAATGCCGCTATTTCGCGATCATTTCGAGGGATGGAGCGAGGCTCTAGATTTATGGGAAATCCAACCATGCCCCTCACAGCTTTGAAGGTGAAAAAGGCCGGTCCCGGCAAGCATGCCGACATTCACGGATTGTATCTGATCGTTCAGCCGAGCGGTAGCCGCTCCTGGATGCTGCGCTACCAGCATAAGGGCCGACGCCGCGACTTCGGACTCGGCCCGGTTCACGATGTACCTCTGGCCGAGGCCCGCACTGCCGCGATGGACATCCGCAAGATGGTCCGGGCGGGACTTGATCCCGTCGAGCAGCGCGGCTTGAAGCGGCCGAGCCGGCCGACCTTCGAGGTAGTCGCCCGTAAGTGCTACGAGGCGTTGCGCAAGGGCTGGAAGGATCGGCGCAACGCATCGTGGATTGCGAGCTTCGAAAATCATGTCTTCCCGCTAATCGGTTCGAAGCGTGTCGATGCGATCGACAGCAAGGCCGTGCTTGGGGTGATGGAGCCGATCTGGACGACGATCCCAGACACGGCGAACAAGATCCTGCAGCGTATCGGCGCGGTGCTCGACTACGCCCACATCAAGGGAATGATCCCGCACCAGATCTCGCTGCGCTCGGTGCGCAAGGGTCTGCCCCGCCAGACCCGACTGGTCGAGCACCGGCAAGCCATGCCCTACAAGGACGTGCCGGCCTTCATGGCCAAGCTGATGGCCCTGCCGGCCAGCGTCGGGCGCGATGCACTCAAGCTCACTGTGCTGACCGCCACGCGCTCGGGCGAGGTGCGCTATGCGGTCTGGGGCGAGTTCGACTTGGAAAAGGCCATCTGGTCGATCCCGACCGCGCGGATGAAGATGAAGGAAGGGCACATCGTGCCGCTCGCGCCCGCATCAGTGGCGCTGTTGCGCCGCCTTTATGCCGAGCAGTTGGCTCTGGACGGGGAGGTCGGGCCTGACCGGGTCGTGTTCACCCATTATGGCGCGCGGGCGATCAGCGACGTGACCATGCTCAAGGTGCTTCGTGACATGGGAATCGAGGGGATCACCGTACACGGGTTCCGGAGCAGCTTCGCGGACTGGGCGGCCGAGCGGACGAACGTTGCCAAGGACGTGGTGGAGAAAGCGCTAGCCCATAAGGTGCCCAACGCGGTCGAAGCCGCCTATCGGCGCACTGACTTTTTCGAAAAGCGCAGGGTGCTGATGGGAAAGTGGGGCGAGTTTTGCCAAAGCGGTCGATCCTCGGGATAGACGCCCGGGGAAAGTCGCGCGACCGTCGTCAAGCTCTGAGCAACCAACAGCTCAGGAGCGCCCTACCTTGTCAAAACCAGAGTCGCCCATTCGAAAGCCTTCCCGAGGCGTGAGATCGAAGACACGCCAAGGCGCAAAGAGAGGCCCCAAGCCGCGCCCGATTGTGGAGTTTCCGGAACCCGCGATGACAGTTACGAAGACCCTTTGTCGTTCCCCGAGGCGTTCGCACTCCAGCTCAATCGTCACGGGGACAGCTGCTACCAGCTGCATCGAGCCATCATTCGTCCCGGTGAGAAATTCGATCGAACATCGCTGCAGCAGTGGGCCGCTGGGCGGAAGCTCCCGTCCACGGTCCGGTCGTTCGAAATGCTCGCGCGCGTCGAGCATCGCTATCGTCTTCCCTCCGGCTATTTCCGCGCAAAGCTCGCGATCTCGGGCCGCGCCGCGAGAGGGCACGAACTCTCCGACGTCTCCCCGGCTGAACGGCGCCGGCTCGCCTGGCATCTACCCCACGATTTCGACCGCCGTCCTCCGCAAGAGCAAGTTGAGATACTTGAGTGGGTTCGCTCGGTCATAATCTCGGGCTCTACCGAATATCGCCGGTATCAGAGCGGGGCGTCGAAGGTCAGGTTCGCCCTGCGCTTTCCCGCTTTCGCAATCGGTGGCACATCGCTTCCACCAAAGGCCATACGGGCCTCCTCGGCCGCGCGGCGGGCATTGCGTGCGCCCGACGCGCTGACACGGGAGCTGCATGATCTGATCTGCTTCAAGACCGCGACGCTCACGCCGATCGGGGTGAAGCGCGTAGGTGTGTGGAATCAGGAGACGGTCGACCAAAGAGTCGAACATCTGGCGCTCCTGTTCGGTGCATTGTCAGCCGATCCCGGATCGCCGGTGCGAGGCCGCGGCATCGAACATGGCCGGCTTAGCTTGGCCCCTGCTCGCCTTCCCGGCCGTGTGGGACTGGTATCTGCAATGGCGGGAGTCGCGTCGCGGCTTTTTTACCCGCTGGGAGGTCGACATGCTCGCCCTGGGCCAATCCTTGACGCGACGGGAAACCGGGTGGCTTCGCCAGAGCCCCTTGATGGCCGGCAATCTGCGAGCCGTGCCGGGGCTGCTAACCGAGGAGGATATTGCGCTGGCGCAGTCCGATTGGGACGGAGTTTGCGCCGCCGCCCACGCACATGCGCTCTCACGGAGCAGGGAAATTGAACGGGTGGTCCGGGTACACCGCGACCCGTTTGAGCCCATCCTGCCTATCCTCGAAGCTGAAAGTCCGGTCGGCGCCTATCGAAAAATCACGGCTGAGCTGGTCCTGCGCATGCCGGACAGGCGCCGTTATCCACGTGCGACAGCAGAGGCCGTGCGCGGCTTGCTGATGCTGCGCTTGGGACTGCACCTAGGGGTTCGCCAGAAGAACTTGCGGCAACTGCTTCTGTGCCCAAAGGGCCACGCGCCGCGCAGCGAGCGGCAACTCGAGGATCTTCAACGTGGAGAGCTTCGCTGGGACACACGCGAGCAAGCCTGGTCCGTGCTAATTCCGGCAGCGGCGTTCAAGAATGCCAAATCGTCCTTTTTCGCGCGACGGCCCTTCCAGCTCCGGCTGCCGGACCTCGATAGCCTCTATTCGCACGTCGATGATTATATCGAGCACCATCGCCCAAACCTGCTCAACGGAGCGGATGATCTTGGTACCTTTTTCGTGAAGACGGTCAAGCGAACGAGCCGGGACGCGTCGTACAACCGGGACACTTTCTACGAAGCCTGGCGGCTGATCATCCAGCGTTACGGTATCTACAATCCCTACACGGGGCGAGGCGCGATCAAAGGACTATTGCCCCACGGACCGCACAATGTCCGGGACGTGCTCGCGACACATATTCTCAAGCGGACCGGGTCTTATGAACAGGCGAGCTACGCGATTCAGGATACGCCCGAGATGGTGGCCCGGCACTACGGACGTTTCCTCCCTCAGGACAAGGTGGCACTGGCCGCGCGCATTCTCAACGAGGTCTGGGAGGAAGGTGGAGGTGGCCTCCAGCCAGCGGTGGAGAGGCAGTTTCCGCTCACGCGCGGCGGAAGGGTTGGTAACCGTGAGAGTTGAAGCGGGGCTCGGGGGGCAGCCGGCCGACGGGGCGCTTACGGCCTAAACACGCCTCCTTCCACGCTTGGCGGCGCTACGAAGGATACATAGGATTGCACGTTTTTCGAGCTCAAGAAGTCGAAGCGGCATTCGGTATATCAGTCAGTTTCAGTTGACAATTGGGCCGGTAGATCAAATGCTGGGGCTCAATTGATGGGGGAACTGCGTTGAAGGGCGAGGACGTCAAGGACCTATTCATCGTAGGTATCGACATCGCGCAATATTCTCTGAAACCTCTAGAATCCCAAAAAGAAGCGCAGCTCGTTATTGACAACGCACTCAATGATGCTGTGCGGAACGGGGCTCCGGCCAAACGTGAAAAGCCGGAGTGGCTCGATGGCGGCGATGGTGGATACGCACTGTTTGAATGGAATAGCGGAAGGGAAGTCTTGGAGGTTATCAAGATTTTTACCGAGGCTCTTAAAAGACGCAACTTAGGGAGCTTGCCTGACCATACGGTCTCGGTTCGGGTTGCCCTCCATCACGGAAAGGTTCTCTGTTGGAAAGGCCAACGCGGCAAGCGCTTCACCAGCCATGCTATCAATGAATGTGCTAGGCTATTGGCCGCTCTCTCCCGCGACCCTGGGCGGGTCGCGTGCTCCGGTGAATTCCTAGAGAAGATCACAGGGTTAGATGATGTGGCCCAACCGATCCGTCTCAAGGATGTCGTGGATAAACACGGCATCTCCCATGAGTTCTACAATCTCCAGCAAGATCCTGGATTCGGTATCGCGCCTAAATCGAGTGACCGCCACGAGAACCCGTTCGTTTGATAGTCAGTCGATATAGAGGCCGCAATCATAGGCGTAGACTAGGAATCGCTCAAAGTTGTCGATGAGATCAGTCCGGAATTGAACGGATCCCACGCTCCCGAACCGCCCGCATTCGGCGCGATTTTCAACCGGACGCACACCAACCTGCCGAATTGTGAACTCGGATCGTTCCGCGACGAGAAAATCCGCCCCGCCAATGTCATCCCCAGTCAGCGCAATGGAACTGACCGCTGTGCCGTAGCCCGGTACATCTGCTGTCAAGTGGGTCACAGCGAAGCGTTTCTCAGAACCTCGCTCAAGCAAGTGGTCCGAGAGATTCTTAACGTTCAGCACTTTACGCCGAAGGCTCGGCCTTATGTAGGCGTTGAAGGTCCGGACGACTTCTTCCGTCACCACGTAGCGCGGACCGGCGATTACGAGCGTGCCCGTTTTCTCATTCACGCGCACATCGACGTAATATGCATAGCCGTGACCTAGCCCCCTAGCATGAGGTTCCTCGCCGAGGAGTGGCTTGGGTGAGAGAAAGCGATAGATAGCCCATCGTGGGTTACGAACGAGTCCACGACCTTTTGGAGGATTCTCGGGAAGGGTAAACAGTCTGATCGAGAGAAGGGCATTGCCAAAGCGCTCCGAATTGGATGCGCTCTGCTCATCAGGACGGAAGCCGTCCCATTCGAAAATATAGCCGTAGACGAGGCTCACGACTTGCCGGGCCCTTCAGGTTTGTAGTTAAATGCCAGCATGTGGAGCAGCCAAGCGGACAAGGCTGCATTTGGTTTATGTGATCGAGAGTAATCGCGTAGGAAGCGGAGGGGATTAGTGAATTTCGTGTCCGGAACGCCGGGATTGTCGCTCTGAAATATGCCTTGGGTCGCAGAGTAGCCGTAGGCCTTGCGTGCCCGAGGTTTTGTCCCTCCGCCGAGTTTAGGCGCGGGTAGCCCCTCGGTACGTGCAAGTGAATGTAAGCTGTCCGATTTAAAGACAAGGTAGAAGAGTTCTAACAGATAGCGCATCTTTGTTAGATGCTCCTGATAGTCCTCCTGGTGTTCGAGTGCACTTAGAATGGCCGGCTGCATGCTCAATCGATTGCAGAGAGGTGCCTCTCCGAGGATGCGGCGAAACTCACCGATCGCGAGCTCCTGCCAGTTCTCGGCCTCAAAATACTTAATTGCTAGCGCGGTAATGGTCCTCTTTATGTACTCGTCTTGGCGCTGAGCAATCCTAGGTTGAACCGCCCACGATAGCCATACAAAGTCGACATAGGACTTCGTATCACCGCCACATAAATGGTAGAAGTCAAAAACATGAACTAAAGTCTCTTCAATTGTTACGGAGTAAAGATCTTTCGCGTCTTTAAATATTAAGAACGGATTGCTAAGGCGTGATGTCCATTCTTTAGCATCCATATCTTCGGAATGAAGAGCGGCCAATGTGAAACCAAGCAGCCGCTCAGCTTGGTCCCTGATCGTTATTGGAGGTCGAGCAAAGAAAGACCTAACGTCAGCCTTGCTGGACAGCTTCGCCGCTTTTATCGTCGCAAGAAGTCCGGTTAGAAGGTCTTCGATTTTTCCGGCTATTATTCGATGTCCCAGTTCATGAGTGATCGTGCCCAAGTTCCATTGATAGCTGTTGCAGCCAGATACGCTTGGCAGCGGGACGCTCATTGTGAGTATGTCGTTTCGGAATCCATCGCGCCCACTGTAGAATGTGACGGGAGTGGGGGTCAGTTCGTGATCTCGGTCTAAGGCTTCGTGGCTCGTACTTGCAGCGGTAAGGCCGGGGAGTTCAGCTACCGCCTCACTACGCTGGTCCAGATAGGGTGGCATGTCCTTGCGGCCAACCACGGCATCAGGTTTCCAGCGCGCGGGCGCCTTGAGGGTGTCCTTGAAACTGGGCGAGTACTGGGCATCACGCACGACGTGCGTGATAAAGCTCGCTACGTTCCGCAAGGCGAGGGACGCGACGCCTATTCCCAACAGCGAGTGTGGCCAGAAATGGCATTCGGTCTGCAAGATGGGTGATGTCCCAGAGAGCGCTTGGGACGCCAGACGCGAAAGCGCCGCGTTCAGGGTCAGCAACAGTTCCTGCGGTGACATATGTGCCGTACGGATTGCGTCGGTCTGCGCTTCAGAGCCAGGCTCTGATGTGAGATCGGCAGCGGGTGAGTCTTCCTCGCGCTGTGTGAGCTCGGCGACCATAGCCTCGATTTCCGACGCGTCCTCCGAAAGCACTGCAAAGCTGCCGCCAGCGGAGCGCGTCTCGATCACAGCTAGGAGCGCGTAGAGCTCGAGGGCCATTAGGCCCACCGTCTCGTCTGCCTGAATACTGGCATGACTGAACAGTGTCCGAGAGATCGTATTGCGGCTCGATTGCCCTGTTATCTTGAACTCGGCCGGGTTTACGCAGTCAATATGCGAGCCCGAATAGATTTCGGTTCCACGTCGGATCTCAGGTGGCTCCGGACTGTGCCAGTTTTCGTAGGCGAAGCCATGCCTGGTACAGAGATCGATGATTTCCCTGGTCACCTCCTCAAAGCCGGAAATGATCACAATACTGAATACGCCAAGGGTGAGAAAAACGGAGTCGTCACCTAAGAGGGCTAGCCCTTCCCGAGACACATGTGTTGCGAGCCAATCAGGAGTGGCGCCAGAGATAAAAAGGATGTTTGCACCCCCAGCTTCACGTTCTGCTGGATCAGCATTTTCGATAGTCGGTATCAGACGCCACACTGGGGAGATGCGGGTTGTTGGTCCCCAGACACGCAGGAGCTTATGGAGGTCAGTGGTGAACGTCAGCGTAAAAGCGTCGCTAGATACTTCTGGCGACGAGGCGCAGCAAAGATAAAACTGTTTCTTGGATATCCTCAACCGCCCAGCCCGACGTAGCTACCAAACAAATTCCTCGAGGAGCTTTCGTGAGGCGGCCGTATTCTTCTTCTTCGCCGGATTCTCGACAGGCTCGCGCACCGAAGCTCCGTCAAAGCCGGTGTTGGTCATAGCGAACTGACGGTACCTGCGCGAGCGGTGCTTCTGGGTCTCGTTCAAGTTCACTAGGTCTTCGCGCGTCGCAGCCATGGCGAGGTTCATCCAAATTTTGCGGAGCGGGGTTCCCTAGGAAGAGAGCCTACCCCTGTCAAGGAACAGATAGTGGCGGATCGGGACAATCATTCAAGGCACCATATCGGACAATCTGTCAGAAAACTGTGAATCATGCGTGGATAACTTTTGAATCTGACCGTCGTGATGAGGCTCCTGTCGGTTAGCCCAGCAAGGCGATCGAGCCCGATTCAGCTTGCTATATAGTAGTAAGGGTTCGCCATCCATTCGCATACCGAGGATTCCCTCCATCCGGCACAGCGAGTGCTGATCGGTACCTGTTTCGGAAACGTCCCCGCCTGGATTTTCCGATAGAGCGTGGAGCGGCTGAGCCCTGTCCGATCGAGCACGGCGGGGAGCCGAAGAATGCGGTCGGGCTTTTCGGCGATGATGGGAGCTTGCTGCATCGTCTATGTCCTGTTGGGGCACTGAGGGACGATGAAGATCGTACCGGCGTTGCTTGCAACGGTTCCGGGCGTGAGCTGCGTCGGACAGCGGCGAATTTCGGCGAGCAGGTAGGATAAGAAGGTCGGTCTGCCGTCCCGCGCCTGCGGCGCGGCCGCGCTCTACTTCGCTTCGCTCCGCCGAGTCGCCATGCGGCGTCTCGGCCCATCCGGGTGACGATCGGCTGACGGTGGATTGATCCGGGAGATCAATCCGGGCCGTCGCGCCGCGCCGGCTTGCGGACAGCGCACCGGGGTGCGCCGGCGTCGTGCCTCCGGCACACGGCCTGGCGGGGTGGGCGTCGCTTCCCTCTAGGCCCGCCGCGGCCGGCCGCAACCCGGGCTGCGCCCGGGTCCTTCTCTTGCGTTTCGGCCCTCGCGGGTGCGGCCCGCCGCTCCTGGCGTGCCTGCCGGTCCGCTCCTGCCGCCCACCCCGCCATTCCGGCGCCGGGTGCGGTGGTTTTTGGAAGGAGTGGGTGACGGCCATGGGAGTCAGGACCGACGAGCGCCGCGAGAGCGTCTATGCCGAGGTGACCCGGCGGGTGATCGCCGAGCTGGAGGAAGGGCGGCTGCCTTGGGTGCAGCCATGGGACAGCGCCGCCTGCGGCTGCGGGATACCCGCCAATGCTGCGACGGGCAGGAGTTATTCGGGGATCAATGTGCTGATCCTCTGGGCGGGGGTGGTTGCGGGCGGCTATGGCGCGCAGCGCTGGCTGACCTTCCGGCAGGCGCTTGGTGCGGGCGGTTGCGTCCGCAGGGGCGAGAGGGGAACGACCATCTGCTATGCGGACCGGTTCACGCCGAAGGGCGAACAGGAGCGGGCGCGGGACGAGGATCGCGAGGCGAGGCAGGTCGCTTTCCTCAAGCGGTTCACGGTGTTCAACGTCGCGCAGTGCGAGGGTTTGCCCGAGGCGTTGACCGAACTGCCTGTGCTTCCCGACGAGCGCGAGACGATCCCCTACGCGGAGGCTCTGATCGCCGCCACAGGCGCGGACTTCCGGATCGGCGGGGACAAGGCCTTCTATGCGCCCGCCGCCGACTTCGTCGTCGTGCCGCCGCAGCAGGCCTACCCTGAGCAGATCAACTGGTATCGGACTGCCTTGCACGAGCTCGGCCACTGGACCGGGCATCGCTCGCGGCTGGACCGCGATCAGAAGGGCGCGTTCGCGAGTGCCGGTTATGCGCGAGAGGAACTGGTCGCCGAGATGGCGAGCGCGTTCACCTGCGCTTCGCTCGGGATCGTGCCGACCGTGCGGCATGCCGACTATGTCGGGTCCTGGCTCGAGGTGCTGCGCGAGGATGAGCGCGCGATTTTTCGCGCCGCGAGCCAGGCGAGCAAGGCGGCGGATTATCTGCTCGCCTTTGCGTCGGACGGGGAGGACGGACAATGAGCGCGCCCCGGTTCGATCCGAACGATCCAGAGCAGTTGGCACGGCTGGGGCGGGCGATTGCGAGGCTTCCCGCGCGGGAGCGCGAGATCTTCGTCGCCGTGCGGGTGGAAGGGCTGAGCTACGCCGAGGTCGCGGAGCGCACGGGCATGACACCCGAGAAGGTGACACGCCAAGTGGCCCGGGCGCTCCGCAGGCTGGACTTTATGCTCCATCCGCCGCGCCGTCCATGGTGGCGGCGATGGCTCTGAACTTGCGCCTCGCGGGCCGTGCGCCCGCGAGGCTGTGCTTCTCCATGACCCTTCGCTAGGATCGGACGCGATGACGACCAGCCTCGATCACCTGCCGGCGGCCAAGCAACGCGAGCTCACGCATATCGTGCGCCTCCTGTTCGAAGAGTTCGGGGCGGCGACCAACAAGACCAACGGGTTCGGCAAGGTCGCGCGCATCTACAAGATCGTGCTCTACGGCTCCTATGCGCGCGGCGACTGGGTCGACGATCCCGTCGGCAGCTATCAGTCCGATTTCGATATCCTGATCGTCGTCAGCCACGACAAGCTGACCGACTTCGTCGATTATTGGTCGGCCGCCGAGGATCGGCTGATGCGCGAGCTGACCATCGCCAAGACGATCGGCGCGCCGGTCAACTTCATCGTCCACACGCTCAAGGACGTGAACCGGCAGCTCGACCAAGGCCGCCCCTTCTTCATCGACATCGTTCGGCAGGGGATCGCGCTTTATGATGCGGAGGGATTCGAATTCCATCCACCACGGGAGTTGCCGCCCGAAGAGGCGCGGGCCGAGGCGCAGAAATATTTCGACCGGTGGTTCCCGAGCGCCGATGCGTTCCTCGCGTCCGCGCGGTTTTTGGCTGATCGGGGCGACACGAACGAAGCCGCTTTCAATCTGCATCAAGCGACGGAACGACTCTACCACTGCGTGTTGCTTGTGCTCCGGCTCTACAGCCCGAAGTCACACAAGCTCAATTTCCTGCGCTCGCATTGCGAGGAGATCGCTCCCGAGCTGATTGAGGCGTGGCCGCGCGGCAACAAATTCTCGCGGCGCTGCTTCGAGCTGTTGCGGCTCGCCTACGTCAATGCCCGCTACTCGCCCGAGTACAAGCTCACCGACGAGGAGATGCGCTGGCTCGGAGAGCGCGTCGTCGAGTTGCAAAGGCTGGTCAAGGACGCCTGCGAAAAGCGGCTCGCGCCGCGCGATTGATCGCGCGCCGCTCGCATGCCCGATACAGGTTGCCCGTCGGCTTTCGACCCATTGCGGACATTGTCTAATCGCCGGAGGGCTGACAGAAGTCGAATCTTCGGAGGGATAGCTCTTGAGCCGCGACGACCCGGCCTCTTGGATCAGTTCGCTAATCGGATCAGCATGTCCGCCAGTCGTCGCGGAAGGTGGAGCAAGGCTTATTTGCCCTCAGCCATGGCGGGGGGATTGTGCGTATCTCCACGTCCTGCACGGCCCCTTGGATGGGCAAGGCATCGCGGAGTTGGAGCACGAGTATCAACGCAAGCTCCCTCCCCAACTGCGTGCCTTCTATGAGGCAATGAACGGAGTGCAGCTATTCGAGATGTCCCTGAACATTGATGGATTAGTGGGCGACTTGATTGATAGGACATCGGGCATCCCAAAACCGTTCTGTCCGAGAGTGGCAGTCCGCTGCTTCCCGGCCTTTCACCCCCGCTGGCACCGGCTTGGCTATTTCCCGATTGGGAGCCTTGTGGGGGATACCCGCAAGGCCATCATCGCGTGCGATGGCGGAGACGACATTGTCGTCATCGACGAAGAGAGCGGTGCAACCCTTCGCAGATACGAAACCGTGCTAACGGCTCTCAGGATGCTTGTTGCCGAGCTACAAGGTTCATGGTCGCCAGAGGGTGCCTTGATCGGTCCCGAGCAGCGCCTTGATCAAATCTTCCTAACTGCGGGGTCCGCCTAGGTCCGCTTTCCACCCAAAGCGGACCTTGGACAAAAGGCTGGCAAGGACCTCGTGCGGCCTCAGGCGCACGGCTCGCACACGCAATTAATCGCACGCCGTTCGCATGATTCCGGACGGCTCAGCCGTCAGCATCGATAGCCCCGCCAAGGAGAAGAACCGCAGCCGGATCGAGCAGCTCCGGACATTCCTTTTGTAGCGCGTGCATGGCCATCGTGAGGTGGGCGCCTGGTTCATGCAGCCCCAATTCGTCGGTCCACTGGAGCAGGACCGCCGCCATCTCGCGAATGACAACCATCCGGGCTAGCCGCCGCCGGTTGGCATCGCTCGCGATTCGGGCTTTTGTAGCCGGCTTCGCCATGATCACACTCCCTTCGACGGTATGACGACTTCGGCGGCCTATCCCCTACGTTAGCCCTGCACGGCGATGCTCGGCGGCAGCCGCAAGCGTTCTTCGACGCAGGGTCTGCGGCAAGTATGGGGAGCCTGACGCCATGTGGAGTCAGTGCCGCCACGAAGTCGATTTTGCGCTATCCGCCACGTCGCCATTGATCCTGCCCGGTTTGCTTCGACCGCCCATCGGCCTGTTCGATCTGGCTGTCTGGCAAAGCGGGTCGGGCGCGTTCCGCGCCCCGGCCTGATGCCCGCAACGGCGCTGCCTACGGCTTTCTTCCCCGCCGCCTCGCGGCTCCTCGCGTACCAACAAAGCCTTCGCTTCGCCGTCCTTCACTTCGTTGCGGCCCCTTGGGTGCGGACGGCCGCCGTTTCGCCTGGTCGACGCCATCGAGGCCGCATCGGGCGGCTTCCGACCAAGGAGACAGACAATGGCACAGATCGGCACCTTCAAGAGCGACAATGACGGCTTCAGCGGCATCATCCGGACCCTCAATCTCAATGCCAAGGCGACGTTCCGCCCGTCCGAGAAGGACAATGAGAAAGCGCCCGACTATCGCATCTTCTCCGGCGCGATCGAATGCGGCGCGGCCTGGAAGAAGACCTCGCGCGACGACCGCGAATATCTCTCAGTCAAGCTCGACGATCCGAGCTTCCCGGCGCCGATCTACGCCTCGCTGCTCGAAGGCGAAGGCGGCGAGCACCGGCTGATCTGGTCCCGCTGAGCGATCGGCCGCGGCGCCCTCGCGGGCGCCGCGGCTAAGCTGCAAGCGCTCAAGAAGCGGCGTCGTCGCGGAGCGCCGCATCCGTCTCGAATGCGCGCCGGCCACGTCGCCGCCACCCCGTCAGCGCCTGCTCGCGTTCCTCGCCGCGCAGCATCGCTGCGCCGCCTACCAGCAGACCGAAGATCACTGCGCGGTCATCGTCGGTCAGCTCGACGATACCGGACTTGGCGACGAGGCCGCCAAGCTCGATCAGCTGCCGCGTACGCTCGCGCCGCTTCACGACCCACTCCCGATCGTCATGCCTTGCCCGACTCAGCGCCAAGCGGGAGCGTGTCGCCTTTAGCCGGCGTGCTGCCGCGCGCGCCGCCACCAGATCCGCCCGCTGCGCCGCGCGCCGACCGCTGAAAGAACGCCGCGCCGCGCCGACGCCACGCCTCCTTCGTAGCATTGTCCTTCGACTCGGCGGCGGCGAGCAGCGCGCCGGCCAGCGTCTCGACATCGAGGGCGTCGGCACCGGTCGCAATGACCAGCTCGCCGAACTGGGCGAGCCTGCGCTCCCGGAGCTGCTTTGCTCGTTCGTCCAGGGCCTTCAGCTCGGCATCATAGTCACGGGGTTTGCGCATGGTGTCGTCCTCCAGGGAATGCGGGGACGCACCAGCTATCGCTCCCGCCGGCCGGGCTCAATCGCTTGAGACTGTGTGGGATCGGGCCTGGTCCCGAGACGAACGAGATTCGTCGAGGGCGCGCTTATACGTCGTGCCGACGTGCGCTTTGATGGTGATCGCAATGGCGATCTACCATTTCTCGGCCAAGGTCATCTCCCGCGCTGCCGGGTCCAGTGCGCTGGCGGCTGCTGCCTATCGTTCGGCGTCGCGGCTGCACGACGAGCGGCTCGACCGGCACCACGACTTCTCGAACAAGGCCGGCGTCGTCCACTCCGAGGTGATCCTGCCGGAAGGTGCGCCGGAGCATCTCGGCGACCGCGAGCGGCTGTGGAATGCCGTCGAAGCTGCCGAGGTCCGCAAGGACGCCCAACTTGCGCGCGAGATCGAGTTCGCGATTCCCCGCGAACTGGACCAGGCCGAAGGTATCCGACTTGCTCGCGATTTCGTCGAGCGCGAGTTTGTCGGGCGCGGCATGGTCGCCGACCTCAACGTACACTGGGACGTCGGCTCCGACGGAGAGCCCAAGCCACACGCACATGTCATGCTCAGCATGCGCGAGGTGGGCGAAGAGGGGTTCGGCGCGAAGGTGCGGGACTGGAACCGCACCGAGCTGCTCCAGCATTGGCGCGAGGCCTGGGCCGATCATGTCAATGAGCGCCTGGCCGCGCTCGATATCGATGCGCGCATCGACCACCGATCGCTGGAAGCGCAAAGCATCGATCTAGAGCCGCAGCACAAGATCGGGCCGGCTGCTTCGCGCATGGCCGCGGGAGGGTTGGGGCTCGAGCGCGTCGATGAGCATCGCGAGATCGCGCGGGCCAATGGCGAGAAATTGCTCGCCAATCCTTCGCTTGCACTGGACGCGATCACCCACGGCCAGGCGACTTTCACGCGGCGCGACGCTGCTATGTTCGTGCACCGGCACAGTGAAGGGAAAGAGCAGTTCGACGCGATCATGGCGGCGATCCGGTCGTCGGACCAGGCGGTCTATGTCGGCAAAGACGGACGTGGCGAGGAGCGGTTCACGTCGCGCGCGATGATTGAGACGGAGCAGCGCCTTGAGCGTGCGACTGTGGGGCTGGAAGCGCGGCGACATCACATCGTCTCGGACCGCGACCAGGACCGCGCGCTTGCCCGCGGCGCGGCGCGGGGACTCGCTCTCTCGGCCGAGCAGCGCGACGCCTTCGAGCATGTCACAAAGCCTAAGGGTTTGAGCGTGATCGTCGGTTATGCCGGTACCGGTAAATCGGCGATGCTCGGCGTCGCGCGCGAGGCTTGGGAGAGCGCCGGCTATCGCGTTCAGGGGGCGGCGCTCTCGGGCATTGCGGCCGAGAATCTGGAGGCAGGGTCGGCGATCGCGTCGCGCACCCTTGCCAGCTTCGAGCACCAATGGGCGCAGGGCCGCGAGCTGCTTGGTGCGAACGACGTCTTGGTCATCGACGAAGCCGGACTGATCGGCACGCGGCAGATGGAGCGCGTGATCTACGAGGCGGAGAAGCGCCATGCCAAGGTGGTGCTGGCTGGAGATCCCGAGCAGCTCCAGGCGATCGAGGCAGGCGCCGCGTTCCGGTCGATCACGGAGCGGCATGGCGCGTACGAGCTGACCGGCATTCGTCGCCAGCGCGAGGACTGGCAGCGTGATGCAACGCGGTGGCTAGCGACCGAGCGGACGGGAGATGCGATCGCCGCTTATGTCGAGCATGGAGCGGTCCATGCGGCTGAAACCCGGGAGCAGGCGCGCGAGGCGCTTGTCGAGCGCTGGGATCGCGATCGGGAAGGCGCGCCGGAGGCCAGCCGGATCATCCTCACACATACCAACGATGAGGTGGAAGCGCTCAATGCGATTGCGCGCGAGCGCATGCGCGTAAGCGGGCATCTGGGCGAGGAGGTTGCCGTCCGGACAGAGCGCGGCCAGCGGAAGTTTGCGCCAGGCGACCGGATCCTGTTCCTGAGGAACGAGCGCGGCCTGGGCGTGAAGAACGGGTCGCTCGGTCGCGTGGAAACCGTCAGCGCCGCGCGCATGGCCGTGCTGCTCGACGACGGCCGACCGGTTGCGTTCGACCTCAAGGATTACGGCCATGTCGATCATGGCTATGCGGCCACGATTCACAAGGCGCAGGGGATGACAGTGGATCGCGTGCACGTGCTGGCGACGCCGGGGCTCGACCGACATGCCGCCTATGTCGCGCTTTCGCGGCATCGCGACTCGGTCGATGTTCATTATGGTCGCGACGACTTCGCGGACCAAGGGAAGCTGGTCCGTACGCTCTCGCGCGAGCGTGGCAAGGACATGGCGTCCGATTATGTCGTCGAGCCCTCGGCTTCGAAGCAGATCATCTCGGCGCCCGCGCGGCAACTCGGCCTGTTGGATCAGCTCGAAACGCAATCAAAGGCCCAACCGCCGCTTTCGCTGCACGACGCCATCGTCAGGTTTGCGCGCGCCTCGGCGGAGATCGTCCAGGCGCGACAACAGCAGGGCGAGAGTCCGGATCAGCTGCGCGAGTTTGATAGTGCACGCCATGCGCTCGACGCGGTCCGGCCGGGAGCGGCGCGGGATCTCCGTGCTGCGTTCATGCGGGATATGCAGCTCATCGAAGACACGGCGGCAGGCGACGCTCGCGGTGCGGTGGGAGCGATGGACTGGGAAAGGCGGTATCGTACCGACCCGCAGTTCCGCGCCGACCATTTTGTGAAGACCTGGCGGCAGCTCGGCGATCGGTATGAAATGTTCGAAAGGCAGGGCGACGAGGGCGGGGCAAGCCGAATGGTCACGCAGATGACCCAGTTCGCCAAGGGTCTGGAGCGAGACCCGCAGGTGGAGTCGCTGCTACGTGGACGAACCAGGGAATTGGGCATGCCGCCCTCTATCGAGGGCCGGGTTTCGCAATCGCTGCCGAATTGGATCGGGTGGGGAAGGGGGCGCGGGCTGGGGCGGTAAGTTCCGAATGCGCCCTTCCTACGTGATGCTGCCAACGGTCGTCGAATTGTGACCGCAGTCGAGAAGCAAGTACGCGTTGCCACCCTCGAGCAGGGTGCGCTGACCATGTTCGACATTGAAGACGCGGTGCTTCACGGCGTGTCGCCGGCGGTCCCGTAGGTACGAAGCACGTCGCACGAATAGGCGGCATAGAATTTCAGGAAGCGGCCAAACATGCCAACGGTGAGGAATATCGCGCCCGCAATCAGCCATCCGCCATGGGGCGCCGGGTCAACCATCTGCCGGTAAATCAGCAAGGGCGTAGCGATGAGTCCGACGAAGGCCAGATTCCGCCCGAGCCCGTATTGATTCATGAATGCGCCGAGTCTGTTCGCCGTGTCGGGCACGGCCCGCGCGGCATGGAATGCCGCCTGGTAGACCGTCTCGCCATCAAGCCCGGCAACAGGGCGGCCGAGCTGAAGTGCGGCCCGCTCCAGCGCCTTTTGGCGGACCGCTTCGGACAGGGGAGAATATTCGCGTTGCGCGAAGAGCGCGGCCAAGACGCGCTCGAACCGGTTGCGCTTCCGAATCCCAAGCTGAATGTCAGCTGGTACGCTCAGCCAGCGCCGGGCGACAACATGTTCAAGAAGGCCAGCGGACGGGGCGGCACAGATCTGTCCGACCAGATAAGCCATGATCGTCCAGAAGATGCCGTTCACGATCGACCAGTCGGTCCGGCTGACGAGCACGGCACCGGCGACGGAATAATCGACCGCCGCGATCAGCAGCATGCCCGCGGCGACGTAGGCGTAAAACTCATAATCGGTGAGGGGAAACCATTGTTTCATCGTACCACGGCCCCCGCCACGATCGATTCAGCGGGCCAGCAAGGTTTCAAAGTCGCCGCCGTTGCGGCGTGTGAACAGCGAAACGCCGCCCTCGACGTTCGTCGCAAAGACGTGCTGTGCGATGGCGCTATAGGCCTGGACCGCCTGAGGATCGGGATGCTCATATTGATTGTCCACTCCGCAGCTAATCAGAACCGTGTTGGGGCTCACCAGCAGGATCGTCCCCGGGTGCGCGCCTGTCTTGGAGCCGTGGTGAGACGCTGAGAGCACGTCGGATTTCAAATAGGAGCCGAAAATCTGGTTGATCCGTTCCCACCGGCCGTTTTCGGTGTCGCCGGTGACCAGAAACGAAAAGCCGTTGGTTCCCGCGCCGGTCACGCGAAGGACGATGCTGGAATTGTTGGAGTTGTCGCAATCTTCCATGTGCGGGGAGAACAGCTCGAAATCGAATTGTCCGCACAAATCATCGAGAATTCGGTGGTCGAAGCGGTCCAGTCGAACGGAAACCCGGCGCAGCGGCTGCAGGGTGTCGAACCTCTTGCGCACATGGCGATCGATGATCTTGAACACCTCGGTCGCGCACTCGGTTTCCTTGTAATATTTGGGGTACATGACCCAGTCCGGCTTATGATTGGAGAGGATCATCTCGACGCCGGCCGGATGGCAATGGTCCGAGTCGAACCCGGTAAGGACCAGACCGGCGACGCGGTGATTGACAAGAACCCGCGACAAATCGGCTTCGATCCGGTCCCGGCCCTTGTCCAGGCAGTCCGGAAAATGGGAGTCGACGACGATCGCTTCGCCGTTGTGGCGCACTACGGCCATGTCGCCCTGACCAACATAGAAGGTCACGATGTCCATTGGATCACCTCCCTTTGCGCGTTGCCCGGAGTTCCGCCTCGCACGCCCGATAGATTTCCCGGTTGAGCTCGCTTTCCAGAGTCAGGCAGGCCTCGATCGCCGAACGGAAGCGCCTTTTTGGCAAACCCGCGGCCAGCGGGCCTGAATCGAACTGGTCACCCTTGATTGCGGCGCCGTAGCGCTCGCCATCCTCGTCCTCCTCCAGTTCGGCGATGACGACCTCCACGGAGGCCTCGTTGATTAGTCCAAGCTGGCCCCGCCAGTAGACCGTATCGCCGGTCTTCGACCGGAAGGGGCGAAAGCTCGGCTGGAACTCCTGTAGGAATGCATTGTCGCGCGCACGTTGCTCGGTCGGTCCGGCCGACGGCACCTTGCGCTCCGAGGTGACGCCCGTAGACCGCGAGTCCGAAGCCGGCCACACGATCGGCTTGTCGACCACGCTGACGGCTGAGGACGGAATCTCATAATCGCCGTCAACGCCGCGCCGGAAAATGAAATGCTTCGTGTGATATCTCTCGCGCGACGATCCGTCCGCGTTCCTCGCCGTGACCAGCAGCGCGTAGAAATAGTCGCTGTTATGCAAATGGTGATTGACGATGCGGTGGTAGGTTTGCCGGTCGCCCCCGCTTAGCGTCGGATAGCCGTTTACATGATGGGTGTGCCAATTGCCGAGATGCTCGATCTCCGGATATTTGTCTTCCAGGGAGCGGAACAGCTTTTCCTGATATTCGCCATCTTGGAAGAAACTCGTCGGCGTGCGCCGCGCGTTCGGCCCGGGTTCGATGATCCCGGTGACCTCGACCGAGAGCTGGCCTTTGCGGCCGCTTGCGAACGTGCCGAGCAGACGGCCCCCGGTCTCGTCGTGATCGTACCGGTCACACTCATCGTAGACGGCCTCCAGCGCGGCGCGAGGGATCGTCAATTGCACTTGAGGACGCGCGCCCATCAGGATTCTCCGCATATCAGACAGCCTTCCTGAGGCTGCAGCGAAATCCGCTGGAGCTGAAAGTTTTTCGTGAATGGCGGGATCGGCCTGTTCCCCCAGACTACATAATTTTCGGGGATTTCGGGCAAGAAGGCCGGGCGCGCGGGGAGGCTCTCAGCGACCAGATCGAGGACGAACCGCGAGTGGAATGCGGTGATGAACGCAATGTCGACATTCAGGCCCGGCGAATCCTTGATTTCGGGAATTTCCATCCCGTACATTTTCTCGCGCTCTTCCTCGGACACGAGGTCTATTTCCCGCACTCCTTCGCGATAGACGGTTCGCTGCAAATAGCCTTCGAGACAGGCCAGGCAGCCGCCTCTCCCCGGCCGGTAGGCGAAGACTTCACCGCCGATTCCGCGGGTGAACACGCGCCCGACGACGAAGGGGACGCCCTTCGCGACACAAATCTCATTGATGCGATATCGCGTCGGCTCATTATCGGTCGCCAGAACGACCACCGTCGCGGCCGCGATTTCCTTTTCGAGCTCCTCATAGTTCAAGAGGTCGACGTCCAGCCGGCGAATGGATGCGGCCGGGTTCCGGTCCAGAAGAACGTCCGACACCGCATCGACCTTTCTCGCTCCGACGTAGCGAAGGCCGCAGATGTGGCGAATGACGTTTTCGGGTTCCAGG
>DASYKV010000066.1:0-66932 GCA_035994965.1 Allosphingosinicella sp. | reverse complement strand
CAATGGGAGCTGGACGACAGGTTCGGCGATTTTCTCGGCGCCTTCCATGTCGCGCTGCGATGCCTGCTGCTCACGCCCGCGCCCGACATCCCCGCGCTGGCGGTGAAGATCGCTCTGGCCGTCGATCATGAAGTCGGCGCGCTGACCGGCGGCGAGCTTTGCCTCACCGCGCTCAAGGCCGACGCCCGGCGGCTGGCGCCGCCTCCGCCGGGATGACGGGCGCCGGTCATCCGCGCATCGTATCCGACCCCAGGATTTGCGGCGGTCGTCCCACGGTGTCGGGAACGCGAATGCGCGTGAGTGACGTGCTGGAGATGCTGGCGGGTGGCGCGAGCGAGGCGGAGATCGTGGCCGACTTTCCTTACCTCAACACGGGGACATCCGCGCCTGTCTCGCTTATGGCGTTTCGCTCACGAGCTAGGGATCGCGTCCTTGGGACTTGCGTTCCTTTTTCCCGCGCCTCTTCGACTGTGCCGCACGCGATTTGCGTGGCTGCCTCGGCAATGCCGGAGGGGTCGCTTCCTTCTTGGGGACGTCGCGGATCAGCCGGGCCAGCCGCCCAAGCCCAAAGCTAGACTTCGGAATCGGCACGTTAAACGCGCGTCGATGACTCGTCAGCCTTAACAAGCTGATTGCGATAAGAAACTGCGAGAAGGACGACAGCAGGCCGCTGAAGGAGTCTAGGTTCGAAGCCATAACAGTCACCCGTGCAAAGCACGGTCCCTGGAGTTCAAGGATGTGACTGCCATTGGCCTGGCAGGTCCGGGCTCTTATAGCAGCATGAACCGCGCGTTGAACGGGTCTTCGCGCTCAAGCGGCCGCCCCAACCCCCTTGCGCAACCTCGCCAACCGATAGAAACTCGCCGCGCCACAGGAGACGCCCAGCAATGAAACCCACACGCAAGGTCAGCCCCCGCTCGTTCGTGACGCAGGTGGCGGGGAGCGGCGGGCCGACGGGGGAGGCGCAGGCCGGCCAGGGGCGGGGCGCGCCCGGGACGGATCACGATCTCGTGCAGCCGGCCGGCAAGAGCGGCGGCGGCGAGGCGGCGAACGACAGCGACGGCGGGCATTAGGCGCGGTCAGTCCGCCGGCAGGCGCCAGCTGATGCGGCCGGCGTCGGTGCCGCGCGTGGGCCGGCCGCCCGCGTCGCGCGCCGGCCAGTAGCGGGCCCGCCTGCGCAGGATCGCGCAGGTCGCCCGGTCGAGCGCCACAGAGCCGCTCGTCGAGGTCGCCCTGCAGCGCGACACGCGCCCGTCGCGGCCGACGGTCAGCCGAAAGCCAACCATGCCCTCCTGCTGGGCGCGCAACGCCGCGGGGGGATAATCGTCGACGCTGAAATATTCGCCCAGGTTCGGGCGGACGCGCTGCGGCGGGATCCCCATCGGCGGCGGCGGAGGGAATGGCGGCGGCGATACGGGAATCGGATAAGGAACGGGCGGCGGCACCGGCATGACCGCCGTGGGCGGGGGCGGCGGCACCCGACTCGCCTGGCCCGGGCAGGCGCCGGGGGCGAGCTGCTGCGCGATCGGTGGCGGCGCCACGGCGCGGGGAGGCGGGAGCCGCCAGCGGACGTCTTCGAAAGCGACGTCGCAGACGAACCCGCCCGCCTCGCTGCGCGCGGCCTTGTAGCGCGCGCGGGCGCGCGCGGCGCGGCAGGCGGCGGGGCCCCCGATCGGGGCCGTGGTGGCGCCGCGATCCTCGAGGGCGTCGCAGGCGATGACGCGGCCGGTCATGCCGACCACGAGGCGCACGGAGGTGATGCCCGTCGCGCGGTCCCCCGGCCCCGCCGGATTGTCGCGCGCGGGGATGTAGGATTGGAGGGGCGCGCGCCGCTCGGCCGAGGCGAACGGTATCGGGATGCCCGCTCTCCTGTCGGCGGGCCCTTCGGTCTCATCGGGAAGCCGCCACGTGACCCGGCCCGAATCACTGCCGGTCGTGGGGTTGCCGGCGGAATCGCGCGCCGGCGTGTAGCGCGCGCGGGCACGCAGGACTCGGCAGGTGGTCTGGTCGAGCGTGGCCGAACCGCTCGAGCCGGTCACCCGGCAGTCCGTCACCCGCCCGTTCGTGCCGATGGTCAGGCGGAAGACGACCGTTCCTTCCTGCCTGCCGTCCTCCATCGCCGGATAATCGTCCGCGCTGAAATAGGAATTGAGGTTCGCCCGCGCGCGCAGGGGCGGCCGCGCCCCGCCCGCCGGTGGCGGTGGCGGGACGGGCGGCGTCGCATAATAAGGCGGCGGCGGCGGACCGTGCCGCTGCGCGTCGTCGCGTGAAAGACCGCCGGCGCCGGTCAGCACCATGGCCAAGGCAAGCGCCGACATCAGGGCCTTCGGCCCGGGCAGATGCCGGGCGTGAGCTGCGCTTCGATCGGCGGCGGGATCATTGCGGCGCTGGCGCGCCCGCGGCCCGCGCGGCGGCGGGGCGGAAGCAGCCATTCGATCTCTTCGAACAAGACGTCGCAGACGAACGCGCCCGCCTGGCCGCGCGCGGGCGTGTAGCGCGCGCGGGCGCGCGCGATCCGGCAGGCGGCGGCGTCGAGCGCGTCCGAGCCGCTGGTCTCGTTGATGTCGCAGGCGACGACCCGGCCGGTGATGCCGACGACGATGCGCAAATAGGAGGCACCCTCGTCGCCGGCCCTGAGCGCGGCGGCCGGATAGTCGCGCGCCGCGACGTAGGAGGCGAAGGGCGCGCGCGCCGCCGCCGGCGCGAACGGCACCGGAATGCCGGCCCTGAGGTCGGCCGGCCCCTCGTCGGCGGGAAGCCGCCAGGTGACCCGGCCGGAATCGCTGCCCTCCACCGGATTGCCATAGGAATCACGCGCCGGGATGTAGCGGGCGCGGCTGCGCAGAATTCGGCAGGTCGCCTGATCGAGCGCGGCGGAGCCGCTGGACAAGGTGACCATGCAGGCGGTGACCCGGCCGTTGGTGCCGATGGTGAGGCGGAAGCCGGTCGTTCCCTGCTCGTTGCCGCGCAGGGCGGCGGCGGGGTAATCGTCGGTGCTGAAATAGTAATTGAGGTTCGCGCGCGCCCGCCGCGGCAGGCTGAACCGTGGCGGCGGCGGCGGCGCCGGAGCCGGCGCATAATAAGGGGGCGGCATCAAAGGCGGCGGCGAAGGCCGTACCACGATCACCGGGGGCGGCGACACCGGTTGCCGGCGCCGCTGCGCGTCGTCGAGGGCGACGTCGCCCGCGCCGGTCAGGATCATCGCCAATGCGAGTGCGGACATGATTTCCCCCCGGTCTCAACTGTCGGCGGGAATAAGCTTAATCGAATCAGGGCCGATGGGAAGCGCGGGCCCGAGTTAGTGTCGCAGTTTGAAATTAGCCGCCCCGATTCCCGTATCGTATCGCATCTGTTATGAAGTGGGCGTGTTGTGGCGGATACTCTACGACGTGCTCAAGGGGCCGCCTCTCGCGGCCGTAAGCATCATCGTCTTCCTTGCCCCTGTCGTCTTGACTGCAGCGGCTATCTGGGACGGAGTCAAATCATGGTGTGCGACTTCGTTCCAATGGTTTCTGGCCGTGACAGAATCCGTTTCCATGAGAATCGTTCTGGCAGTCTTCGCAATAGGCTGGGTGGCGCTCCTGATTTTGGCCAAACACAAGATCAAGGCCGCCAGCGCGCCTGCGCCCCGCCCCGATCTTCTGGACAGCCTTCTTGCCGCGGACCGAGCGGAAGCACTGAGAGAGATAGCACGCCTTACCATAACTGACCGGCCACCGATCCGCAGCTTCGCTCAAGTTGAATGCGAAACTGACAGGCTCAGGGCGCTCCTGATGACGATCGGGCCCGATGCCAATGCGCAGCGATACCTGGACGGCTTCCGAGACCACTACGCTAAGCTGCGGATCGTTCAGGGGACGCTTGCGCCCCCCTTTATTGGAGCCACGCGTCAGGAGTTCCATGCCTTTCATGCGGCCATGGAAGCCACGCATGCGACAGCGCTTTGCGAGTGGCTGAGAGGGAGAGACTCACTTACCGATTTCGAGACGGCCATAGCGACCGCAGAACCGCTCCGGCCGGCCGATGAGCGCGAATGGACGTTCGCGATAAACGCTGAAGGACGTATTGAAATGTCCCCGCTTCAAAAGCCGCCGCCGGACGAAGCCTGACGGAGCCGCATCCGCGTTAGCGCGCGGGCGGCGCCGGGGCGGCCCGGTTGGCGCCGGGATCCTCATTGGCGAAGCGGGCGACGGTGGCGTCGGCCGCCGCGGCGCCGCGGTCCTGCGCGTCCTGCAGCTGATCCGCGGCGCGGGCGGTCGCCGCCGAGCGGGCGCGCAGCTGGGCCGCCGCGCTCATTGCGGCATTGTCGTTCTTGGTGGCGATCCGGTTGAGGTCGGCCGGCGCCAGCGCGCGGGCCTGGTTGCCGCCGAAATCGGGCATCAGGGTGAGGACCAGCAGCACTCCGACCAAGAGGGCCACACCGCCGCCGAGCAGCGTGCGCTTGCGGACCCTGCCCAACCTCATCGTGCGGGCGTCCGCTCGCTGAGGCCGAAGAAGCGCGCCACCATGAGCTGCGCCTCGTGGATGCGTTTCTGCTCCATCCGGCGCAGACGGCTGGCCTCGGCGCGGGCGAGGATGAGATCGCGGCGGTCGCATCTCGTTGAATCGGGCAGGAAAGCCATGCAGCGCCAAGCGCGCGAAGCGCCGCGAAGTTCCCTTTTTCGTTTCGGGGGCACGCCGGGCCGTGCAACTTCCCGGGGCCTGGCGGCGTTGATCCCGACAATTTGAGTATATTTGCGTGGAAGGACTTTATCTATGGCGACGGTGATGAACGTGCGCGAGGCCCGCGGCGGCAGCCTCGTTCCCCCGGCCGCGCAGCGCGGCTACCATATCGTCTATCGCGATCATGAGACCAATCATTGCCCGGGCTGCGGGCGCTCGCACTGGCATATCGGGCGGATGATGGCCGAATGCGCCTTCTGCGCGACCGCTTTGCCGCTCGAGGGCTCGACGATGCTTGGCGGCAGCCAGATCGTTCGGACGGTGCGGCGGCGGATGATCCCCGATCCGGCCCAGCACGCCGCCTGAAATGTGAATGGGGACAGTTTCGAGAAACTGTCCCCCGCCGCTGTTAACCTGCTCTTCGGGAGGACCGGGTAAAATAGCCCGATGTCCCTTGGGAACACCCTCGTTCTGACCGGCCTGGCGGTGATCGGCGTCGCCTTGATGTCGCCGGCGTCGAAGCGCCCCGCGCGCGCGGCCGACACGGATCGGCCCTTCGCCGCCGCCTCCTCGCCGATCAAGCGGGGGTCGGCCGATGGCGGCTATGGAAGCCGCGAATTGCGGCGCGAAGCGGACGGCCATTTCTACGCCGATGCACAGATCAACGGCCACAGCATCCGCCTTATGGTGGATACCGGCGCCTCGGTGGTCATGCTGACGCGCGAGGACGCGCAGCGCGCCGGAGTCACGGTCCCCGCCGAGCGGGCGCTGGCCATGGGTGTCGGCGGCACGGTCTCGGTGGCGCCGGTGACGATCGACCGGATCGCGGTCGGCGGGGTCGAGGCCAGCGGCATCCAGGCCGCGGTCGCCGATCAATTGCCCGTCTCCCTGCTCGGCCAGAATTTCCTCGCCCAGTTCGACTCGGTCGAGATCCGCGGCGATACGATGATGCTAAGATAGTCCGTCCGACAGCCTAGGGCCGCCGCCTGACCGGCACGTTGACGTTGCACACGTCCACGCCCCCCGCCGGCACGGTGAAGAAGGTGCCGCCGCGATTGGCGCGGCCGCGCAGGTAAGCGGCGAAGGTGGGCGTGTCGGTGCGCATCACCTCGAATCGCGGGCGCTCGGCCTCGGGCAGGTCGCTTGCGATGCGGACCGAGCGGATCGGGATCGGGGCCTCGCCGCGGTCGGCTTGGTAGAAGCCGAGATTGCCGGTGCCGCGCGGCCGGGCGGAGAGCAGGGCCACGCCTTCGATAACGCGGCCGACATTGGCGATGTTGCGGTCGAGCGGGCGCGGAGCATGGCCGATCACGGCATAGAGCTCGCCGCCGGTGCCGGTATCGGGGGCGAGGTCGCGGCCGACGCCGACCGAGGCGTAGCAATGGGTCAGCCAGGCCTTCCGCCGGCGCGGATTCCAGGCGACCGGCCAGCCGTCGACGAAGCCGGCGACGGGGGCGTAGGCGTCGGGGAAGCCGAGCGGCCGCAAGGCGAGGCCGACGCTGCTGCGCTCATATTCGGCGGGCGGGCGGCGGACGACGCCTTGCGGCAGCGGCACTTCGGCATCGCCATTGCCCCATTGCGCGACATAATTGTCCTGCACCCGGTAGATCGTCGCTTCGTTCCACCAGCCGGCCCGCGCGTAGCGGCGCATGTTGGCGACATGGACGGGGGCGAAAGCCGGCGCCAGCTCGACGATCACGCGGCCACCATCGGCCAGGTCCATGACGAGCAGGTTCTCCGGCGAGATCGGCCGCCAGGCCGAGGCCGGGGCGTGTGCAATCACCTCGGCGGGCTCGGTCGCGTTGGCGATCGGGGCGGGGCGCCAGGCGCCGGTCTGGGCCGAGGCCGAGGCGGCGAGGAGGGACGAAATTGCTAAGGCTGCGAATGGGTGCATGACGGCTCCTCGATGTCAGTTGCTTGAATCGACGAGGCTGATGCGCTCGCCGGTCACTTCCCAGACGCGCTGCGGATCGGCGGTGCCGACATAGATGGGAAGGCCCGTCCAGATCGACAGGAAGACGTGAATCTCGGTCGGCACCTTGTCGAGCAAATGGGTGACCATGAGGGCCGCGGGCGTGTTCCCATTCTCGACCGCGGTCGTGAGCTCGATGCAGCTGTTGGTGAAGGCGCGCTGAGCGACGATCTCGCCGCCCGGCGCCAGGGTCGCGAGATAATGGCCGCCGGCCGGATAGACGGCCTCGCGCACCTGCGGGGTCAGCAGATAGAGGTCCAGCGGTCCGTCGGGCCGCTCGGGTGGGATCGCCGCCACGTTGAAGCCCGGTCCCGTGCACGACCGGCGCCCGAGATGGGCAGCCGCGCCGCGCGCATCGGCGATCCGCCGCTGCAACTCGGTCAAGGACGGCCGCGCGCCGGCCGGGATCAGCTCGGCCGAGGCCACCCGGTTGTTCTCGACACGGGCGCGATAGAGGACTGCGCGAGCGTCGCCCTCGCCGGTATAATAGGCGACGCGGTAGCCGGCACCGTCGCGCTCCACGGTCCAGCCGCGCACGCCGGCGCGGCCGAGGTCGCCGACCCGTTCCCTCAGGTCGTCGGTGGTGACCCAGGCGGCGCGGTCGATCTCGAAGAGCGCGCGGCCGCGTTGCACCACCCAGGCGATGCGCGCGCTCTCCTCGGGCGTCTGCGCGAGCGCCGGCGCGGCGAGGCAGAAGGCGAGCAGGATGGCGATCAGGCGCATATTCGAGGCCCCCTTTGAGCCCCCAGCATCGACAAGAAGCCGCCGGAATTCAACCCGGCCGGCCCATCCCTGTTGGCCTTGCCCGCCATTCTGCCCTAATTCCCGCGACACGCCGCAAGGAATCGCCATGGCCGAGCCGACGCAGACGATCATCGACACGCGCGGGGCGCAGATGTTTCCGGCGCTGACCCCGGCCGAATTGGCGCGGCTGAAGCGGTTCGGGACGCCACGGCATTTCCGCGCCGGCGAGTTTCTGGCCCGGGCCGGCGAGACCGGGCACGGGCTGGTGCTGATCCTGGCCGGCGAGGTGGAGATCAGCCAGCGCGTCGAGGGCGGCGGCAAGGTGGCGATCGTGACCCACAAGGCCGGCTCGTTCATGGGCGAGCTCGCGCAATTGTCCGGGCGGCCGTCCCTGGTCGACGCCGAGGTGCTGAGCGACGGCGAGGCGGTCGAGATCCCGCCCGAGCGGCTGCGCGCCTTGCTGATCGCCGAGGCGGAATTGGGCGAGCGGATCATGCGGGCGCTGATCCTGAGGCGCGTTGGGCTGATCGAGACGGGCGGTGGCGGGCCAGTGATCGTCGGCCACGATCATGATGCCGACGTGCTCCGGCTGGTCAATTTCCTCAGCCGCAACGGCCACCCCTATCAGCGCCTCGATCCGGACAGCGACTCGGCCGCCCGCGCCCTGATCGAACGGTTCAGGGTCGAGCCCGAGGAATTGCCGATCGTGCTCTGCCCAAGCGGGCAGCTGCTCAAGAATCCGCAGGAGAATGCGCTTGCGCGCTGCATCGGCCTGGTCGGGCCGATCGACCCGGACCGCTTGTTCGACGTGGTCGTGATCGGCGCCGGACCGGCCGGGCTCGCCACCTCGGTCTATGCGGGATCGGAGGGGCTTTCCGTGCTCGCGCTCGATTGCCGGGCGTTCGGCGGGCAGGCCGGCGCCTCGGCCAGGATCGAGAATTATCTCGGCTTCCCGACCGGCATTTCGGGCATGGCCTTGATGGGCCGGGCGTTCAGCCAGGCGCAGAAATTCGGCGTCGAGATGGCCATACCCGACGAGGCGGTGAAGCTCGAATGCGGAATGGACCCGTTCCACCTCCAGCTCGCCAATGGCGAGCGGATCAAGGCGCGCGCCGCGGTGATCGCGACCGGCGCCCGCTACCGGCGGCTCGACGTCCCCGGGCTCGACGAGTTCGAGGGCGGCGCCGTCCATTATTGGGCCTCGCCGCTCGAGGCGAACCTCTGCGCGCGCCAGGAGGTCGCCCTGGTCGGCGGCGGCAATTCGGCCGGCCAGGCGGTGGTCTTCCTCGCCGGCCATGCCGGCAAGGTGACGCTGCTGGTCAGGAAGCCGCTCGCCGCCACCATGTCCGCCTATCTGGTCGAGCGCATCCTGGGCCTTTCCAATGTCGAGGTGGTGACCGGCGTCGAGGTGACGGCGCTGGAGGGCAAGGACGGCATGCTCGAGGCGGTGCGGTGGCGCGGCCTCGCTTCGGGCGAGGAGACTCGGCGGCCGATATCCCACCTCTTCTCCTTCATCGGCGCCGATCCCAATACCGACTGGCTGGCCGCGTCGGGCCTCAAGCTCGACGCGCGCGGCTTCGTCCTCACCGGCGCGGAGGCGGGCGAGGGGCGGGCGTCGCTCGAAACCAGCCGGCGCGGCGTGTTCGCGGTCGGCGACGTGCGCGCGGGCTCGGTCAAAAGGGTGGCGGCCGCGGTCGGCGACGGCGCCCGCGTCGTCGCGCTCCTCCACGCCTGTTTCGCCGACAAGGCGCTGGCGCCGGAACAGGTGGCGACGCAGGCGGTTGAGGCAGGGTAACATTTCCTCGAGGAGAAGCATCATGGCCGTCACCGACGATATCAGCGAGCATATGGAAGTGATCGGCGCCGACGGCGTCCATGTCGGCACCGTCGACAAGGTCGACGGCGACCGCATCAAGCTGACCAAGAAGGACAGCGGCCAGGGCAGCCACGAAGGCCATCACCATTATATCTCGACCGGCCTCATCGCCGGCGTCGAGGGCGACACGGTGCGGCTCTCCGCCAACGCGGACGTCGCGGTGACCTTCGAGGAGGAGGAAAGCACCTCTTGACCAGGGCGCCGGACCGGCTTTAAGCCTGCATTCAGCCCTCCGCCTGCCTCATCGGCGGGCGGAGGGTTCGTATTTTGTGGACGCTGATCCTTGGCGCCGCGTTGGCGCTGGCCGAACCCGCCACCCATCCGGGCGTCGCCGATCCGGTGGCCTTCATGCGGGCGCGCTATTCCGAATATCTGAGCGGCAACGTGCGCGTGCTGGCGCTGGATACTTATGCAAGCGAGCGGCTGCGCGCCCGTCTCTACGCCTTCGACGAGGCCGCCGGCGGGCAGGAGGTGGACAGCCTGGATTTCTGGGTCGGCGAGCCCGGCGACTGGTCGCTGGCCGGGCTCAGCCTCACTCTCGAGCCTCCGCGCCACCCGGGCCGCCAGACCGTCACCGCCCGCTTCCGCAACGCGGGCCGCCCGATGGTCCTGCATTTCCGGTTCGTGCGCGAGCGCGGCGCATGGTATCTGGACGAGGTGGTGCGGCCGGGCCGGCGCGGCTGGACTTTGAGCGGTCGGCTGGCGATGCGCCCATAGGGAGGCGAGCGACGATGAACCTGTTGGCCATGTTCCTGGCGCTGGGCGCTGTGTCGGCACAAACGGACCGGGTCGACATCGAGGATTTCCCCGCCGTCCAGCGCATTCCCCGGACCGGCATCACCGACCCGCGCGCCTTCGTCGCCGCCACTTATGCGCGCTACCAAGCCAATCCGGACGCGCCGCCGCCCGATCAGAGCTACGCCTACAGCCCGCGGCTGCGCGCCCTCTTCGCCGCCTATGGCCGCGACCTGAGCGGCGGCGACCTGGTCGGGTCGCTCGATTTCGACTGGTGGACCAATGCCCAGGATTACCGCATCGCCAACGTGCGGCTGAGCCAGCGGCCTGGCGGCCGCGACCGGCGGACGATCGTCGCCCGCTTCGACAATTACGACGCGCACGAGGAAGTGCGCTTCCTGTTCGTCCGCGTCGGCAGCCGCTGGTATCTCGACGACGCCGTTCATGGCGGCGCCGAGGGTTGGACGCTCTCGGCGCTGCTGCGCGAACGGCCGTGACCTCGAGCGGCAAGGGCGGCGACACCGCCCTCGCCGCTTTTCGAAGGTCACTTGCCGCAGCGGCAGTTCGGCCCGCACTTGCAGTTCACGCAGGGGCAGGAGGGCTTGCAGCGGTCATTCCGTTTGGTCTGGGCAGTCATGGTCTTTCTCCTCTTGGGTTGGTGAGGAGCGGATAGGGCCGCCCGCGGCCGGACGCTTGAACGCAAGGGCTATAATCGCGTCAGCGTCGTCGCCGGCAATCCGAAGGTGCGCTTGAAGATCCTGCTGAAATGCGCCGAATCGGAAAAGCCAGCCGCATGCGCCGCCTCGGTGAGCGACTTGCCTTCCGAATAGACCGTCACCGCGCTGACCAGCCGAAGCCAGAGCAGATAGGTTTTGAAGGCCAGGCCGGTCTGCTCGACGAACAAATGCCTGAGGCGGCTCGGCGAGAGATGGACTCCGGCCGACGCGCTGGCGAGGCTGAGCGGTTCTTCGAGGTGGGAAGCGGCATGCTCGATGATGCGCTGGATGCGCGGGTCCGGCAGCGGGGCTTGCAGGCCCGGCGCCAGCGCCTCGGCCGCCGCCCGGCCGGCGTCGAGCAGCGCGCCCTTGCCGGGCGGCGCATCGAAGGTGGCGCGAAGCGGCTCCAGATGGCGGGCGACGTCCGGCCTGTCGATTGCGACCAGCGAGCGGCCGCGGAACAGGCTCCCGGTCAGCGCGCGGCCGAGGCGGCTCTCGGGCTCGACGAAGACGAAGGCGAGCAGGCCATGCGCTTCGAACCTGTGCCGCGCGTCGGCGGCGACGGCCAGGATCGGCGCGGTCAGCGTCTCGTCCGCGCTCGTCAGGGTGAGCGCGCCGGTCAGGCTCGCGGTGATCTGGATGGCGTGATGGGCGTGGAAATCGGCGTCGCCGAAACCGTCCGGGGCATCGAGCACCCAGACGCTCACCCCCTGCGACATCTCCAGCTTGGCGCGGCCCTTGGACATGAGGACGCTCTAGAGCAACTTTACGCTTACCGGGAGCCGGCTTCCCGGCTATAGCCATGCTGCAATGCAGCAAAGCACTCCCCTTCTGCTCGAGGCGATCGCGCTCAAGACGTGCATCCGCGCCGTTTACAATAAAGCCGCGGTGACGCTTGCGCCGCATATTCTCTATCAGCGGCACGACGAGCTGTTCATAGACGCGATCACCGTCGAGCGGGACAATCGGCCGCCCCGCGAGGTGAAGCTCGGCACCTTCAAGCTGGCCGGGCTGCACGATCTGGAGCTGGCCGGCGGCCCGTTCGAGCCCGAGCGAAGCTTCGATCCCGGCCATCCCAGATATGCAAAGGCCGCTTTGTTCGCCGTCGGCACGGAATAGGCCGGAGAATCGCGTGGCGGGGGAAGAAAAAAGCGCTCATAAGCAGGCGACGGACTAGCCGATTATTTGAAGGTTACTCGAACCGGGGGAAGCCGATGGGTACGCTTCAGGACAAGCTCGAACGCCTGCGGCGCCACAACGCCGAGATTCGGAGCGCCGATCCGGCGCTCGCCGAGGAAGGCCTCGACGTGCTGGAGAGCCTGGCGCCGGCGGTCAGCGACGAAGAGGCGCTGGCGATGGAGAGCATCGTCATGCGCCGCGAGCGGCCGGTGCTGGCGATCAAGGAAAACGTGGCGAGCCTCGTCTTCGCCGATCCGGTCGACAGCCAGATCTGGCGCGAGCGGCTGGAGCGCGCCAAGCCCAAGCTCGAGCGGGCGATCAAGGCGGTCGGGCGGATCGAGCTCAAGGGCAGCTGGATCGACTGGGTCGGCACCGGCTGGCTGGTCCACGAGTCGATCCTGGTCACCAACCGCCACGTCGCCAACGAATTCGCAGCCCAAGGCGGCGGCGGCTTCACCTTCAAGATGGGCAATGACGGCCCGATCGGCGCCGGCGTCGATTTCCTCCAGGAGATCGACAATCCCAACACCCTCGTCTTCAAGCTCGTCCGGCCGCTCTACATCGAGCCGTCGCCGGGCCCCGATCTGGCTTTCTTCCAGATCGAAATGACGGCGGGCGACAAGAAGCTGGCCAAGCCGATCAAGCTGGCGAAGCGGCCGGCGGTGACCCAGAACGTCGCCGCAATCGGCTATCCGGCCTATGACAGCCGGATCCCCGAAACCGATTTGATGGAGCGGATCTACGGCAAGGTCTACAACAAGAAGCGGCTGGCGCCTGGCGGCGTGACCAAGGTCGAGGCGGAGCGACTCCTGCACAATTGCACGACGCTCGGGGGCAATTCGGGATCGGTGGTAATCGATCTCGACAGCGGCGAGGCGGTCGGCCTGCACAATAGCGGCAGCTTCCTGACCACCAATTATGCGGTCCGCTCGGACGTGGTCGCGAACCGGCTCGCAATGGTGCGCGCCGGCCGGGTCCGCCCGGAAACCAGCCCGCGCCCGGACCCGGCCGGCCCGGCGGCCGCGGCGCAGGCGCAGGCGGGCGGCAACGTCCTTGGCAGCCTGACCATCCCGCTGACCATCACCGTCACCACCGCCGGTGCGACCGGAACGGTGGATCTGACGGTGCGGCCGCCAGCTCCGGCCCAGCTTCTGCCCGCCGACGGCCTTGTCGACGAGATCGAGGGCGAGGAGGGGCGGGTCGAGGATTATCGCGACCGGACCGGCTACCGGCCGGACTTTCTCGGGGTCGACGTGCCCTTGCCGAAGGTCGAGGGCGCCGCCGGCGAGATCCTCGAATTCGAGGTCGATGGCAAGACCGAGACCGAGCTTCGCTACCAGCATTATTCGGTGGTGATGAACGAGCCGCGGCGGATGTGCTTCTTCAGCGCGGTCAACATCAACGGCAATCTCTCCAAGAAGAGCAAGCGGGTCGGCTGGAAATGGGATCCGCGAATCCCGAAATCGCAGCAGATAATGAACGAATGCTATGGCGGCCCGCCGCGCTTCAGCCGCGGCCATATGACGAGGCGCGAGGATCCGGCCTGGGGCGACGACGACGCGGCCGCGATGCGCGGCAACCAGGATTCGATGCACGTCACCAACACCACGCCGCAGATGCAGGCGTTCAACTCGCCGATCTGGCTGGCGCTCGAAGATTATGCGCTGGAGCATGCCCGCGAGGACAAGATGAACATCTCGGTGTTCACCGGCCCCTATTTCACCGACGCCGATCCGACCATGTACGGGGTCAGGATCCCGCTCTCCTTCTGGAAGATCATCGCCTTCATCCATGACGAGACCGGGCAGCTCACCGCGACCGGCTATGAGATGAACCAGGAGCAGTCGCTGGTGCCGGAAGAGGAGTTCGTGTTCGGCGCCTTCACCTCGCCGCAGCTCGGCCTCGCCACCCAGGTCTCGATCCGCTCGATCGAGGCGAAGAGCGGAATCTCCTTCGGCAACCTCGCCGAGGCCGATCCGCTCGCCATCGGCGAGGAGGGGATCGAGAGCCTCGCCGCGCCGCGCACGCCGATCCTCGGGCTCGACCAGATCCGCTTCGCCTAGCCGGCGCCATTTTCTAGTCATCCCGGCCTTCGCCGGGACGACTCCGTGTGAGGCCGTGTTACGCGCCCGCGCCGTTCTCGCCGGGCTCGAGCACGAAATGGTCGAGCTTGAGGCTCGCGTCCGTCAGCCTGAGCGCGAGCCTGAGCGCGGTCCAATAAGCGAGCAGGCCGCCGGCGAAGGCGAGCGCGAAGCGCGGGCCGTCGGCGAGCGGCAGAGCGAGCAGCCCGAGCGTGGCGGCGAGGCCGGCGGCGGCCGCGGCGAACGGCGCTGCGGCGTGGCGCAGCGGCACCTTGATTCCGAACCCCGAGCGCAGGAGCATTCGGCGGGCCAGGGCCGCCGCGGCATAAGCGAGCAAGGCGGCCAGAGCTGCGCCGGTAACGCCGTAATGCGCGATGAGCGGCCAGCCGGCGGCGACGTTGACCGCGGCGCCGATCGCCGTGATCCACAATATGAAGGCGGGCCGGCGGTAGAGCAGGATGAGATCGCTGACCCCGAACGCGCCCTGGATGGCCTCGGCGGCGGCGAGCAGCAGCAACGCCCAATAGCCGGCGACGAATTCGGGGCCGATCCAGCGCAGCAAAGGCTCGCCGATCGCGACCAGGCCGATCAGCATGGGGAGCTGGATCGCAAGGATCAGCCGGCTCGCCGTGGCGGTCGCGAGGCCGGTGACGACCGGGCCGGCGATGCTCAAGGTGCGCGAGACGATCGGGGTCAGCAGACCATCGAAGCTCTGGCGGACCTGGCGGATCGGGGTTCGGACCTGGCGCGCCATGCCGTAAATGCCGGCCGGCGATTCGCCGAGCAGGAGCCCGACCAGATAGAGATCGAGCCGGCCGGCGAGCGCGTTGGTGAAGTCGCTGAGCGTCGGCAAGGCGGTCTCGCGCACGACATGGAGCAGGCGCGCGGGGGCGAGGCGGTAGGCGCCCAGATGGAACGGCCCAAGGCAGCGCCGGGCGCCGACCGCCGCATAGAGCAAGGCGGCGAGCGTCCCCGCCCAATAGCCGATGATCAGCCCGGTCGCCTGATAGCCCGCGAGCCACGCCGCCACGGAGACGGCGACGCCGGCATAAGGCTCGATGATCGAGCGCGCCCAGACCTGGTGGCGCATCTTATGGGTCCAGCGGGTAGCGGCCAGCAGCAGATCGAGCAGCGACTGGCCGAGGATCATCGGCGCCAGCAGCAGCAAGGCGATGGCGGTGTTGCCGGCGATCTGCGAGGGCGGCAGCAGGGCGACCGCGATCATGACCGGCGCCGCGCAGATGAGGCTGGCGATCGTGACGAGGACGGCGCCGTCGAGGACGATGTGCGGCGGGCTTCGGCCCTCTTTCTCCTCGTCCAGCAATTTGAACAATTGCCGCTTCATGCCGGCGCCGCCGAGCGTCACCGCGAGCTCGACCACGGCGACTGCGATGGCGAAGGCGCCGAACAAAGCGACTCCGAACAGGCGGCCGGCGACGATCACGAACAGGAGCCGCGCGCCGAAGCGGATGACGAAGCCCAAAGCGGCCGAGCCGCCGCCTCTCAGGATCAGTCGTTGCGCGGGGGAGGCGGTCACTTTGTGCTTGTATCCATGCCGGAGGCGGTTGACCAAGAGGCTTATGTCCCCGCCCGCCGATCGCGACCCGAGGCCGGTCGCGGCTCTCTTCCGAACCCCGGTCTTCAACCCGACCGAACGCTTCATCCAGGACCAGGCGGCGGCGCTGACGCGCTGGCGGCCTCTGGTCTTCGGGCTTGAGCGCAAGGGGGAGGTGCTGCCGGCATTGCGCGAAGGGATGATCCTGCCCACGGGCCTGGCCGAGCGCCTGCTCTTCTCGGCGCGCGGGCGCGGCGGCGGCATCGAGGCGCGGCTGCGCGAGGCCGGGCCGAAGCTGATCCACGCCCATTTCGGCACGGACGGGCTCAAGGTCCTGCCGCTTGCGCGCGCGCTCGGCGTTCCGCTGATCACCCATTTGCGCGGCTATGACGTGACGCTCTCCAGGGGGGCGCTGCTTCGTTCGGGCCGGCCGACCTGGATCCGCTATGCGCTCGGGCGGGGCCGGCTGATGCGCGGCGGCGACCTCTTCCTCGCCGTGTCGGACGCGCTGCGGGCGAAGGCGATTGCGCTCGGTTATCCGGCGGAGCGCACGCTAACCCATTATAACGGCGTCGATCTCGACCGCTTCCACCCGGGCGAGGGCCCGCGCGAGCCGGGACTGGTCCTCCATGTCGGCCGGCTGGTCGAGAAGAAAGGGACGGCGGTGCTGATCGAGGCGATGGCGGGGATCGAGGGCGCGCGGCTGGTCGTGATCGGCGACGGCCCGCTCAGGGGCGCGCTGGAACGGCGGGCGGGCCCGCATGCGCGCTTCCTCGGCGCGCTGCCGCCGGACGAGGTCGCCTCATGGATGCGGCGCGCCGCGGTGCTGGCCGCGCCGAGCCTCACCGCCCGCGACGGCGACGCCGAGGGGCTGCCCAACGTGGTGGTCGAGGCGGCGGCGTCGGGCCTGCCGGTCGTCGCCACCCACCATTCAGGAATCCCCGAGGCGGTCGTGGACGGCGAGACGGGCTTCCTCGTCCCGGAGGGCGACGCGGCGGCGCTGGCGGACCGGCTCGGCGAATTGCTCGGCTCCGAAGATTGGCACCGGCAGATGGGCGCGGCGGCGCGGCGTCTGGCGGAGGAGCGCTTCGACCGGGCGGGCCTAACGGCGCGGCTGGAGGCGATTTATGACGGGGTTTCAAAAAAGCTGAGTCATCCCGGCCTTCGCCGGGATGACTCCGGTGGTTTCGCCGCTCTTAGTCGCTAAGCTCCACCCAGGTCGGCGCGTGGTCGCTGGCTTTCTCCTTGGCTCGCGTCGCGGTGTCGACGCCGGCGGCGGCCAGCCGCTTCGCCGCTACCTTGTTGAGCAGCAGATGGTCGATGCGGATGCCGGCGTTGCGGGCGAAGGCGTGGCGCCAATAATCCCAGAAGGTGAAGATGGTCTCATCCGGGTGGAGGTGGCGTAGCGCGTCGGTCCAGCCCTGCTTGAGGAGGCGGACATATTGGGCGCGGGGCTCGGGCTGGAAGAGCGCGTCGGTGCGCCAGCGCTCGGGCTTGTAGACGTCCCGGTCCGTCGGGATGATGTTGTAATCGCCGGCCAGCACCACCGGGCCATCGAGCCCGGCGAGCTCGGCGGCGCGCGCCATGAAGCGCTCCATCCATGTCAGCTTGTAGGCGAATTTTGGCGTGCCCACGGGGTTGCCGTTTGGAAGGTAGAGGCAGCCGATCAGGACGCCGTCCACCGCCGCCTCGATGTAGCGGCTGTGCGTGTCGTCCGGATCGCCCGGCAGGCCGCGCTGCGTCTCGACCGGCTGGCAGCCGCGGGCGAGGATGGCGACTCCGTTCCAGCTCTTCTGGCCGTGCCAGATCGCGCCATAGCCGGCCGCCTCGATCGCCGCTTGCGGGAAGCGCTCGTCGGGCGCCTTCAATTCCTGCAGGCAGGCGATTTCGGGCCGCGTCTCGGCCAGCCAGTCGAGCAGGTTGGCGATCCGCGCATTGATGCCGTTGACGTTGAACGTGGCGATCTTCACCGCCCGCTAACGCAGCGGGCGGGGGACAGTTGCGCGCAACTGTCCCCTAGCGCGACAGCCAGGCGAGCGCGCTCTTGCTCGGGAGGAAGAAATAGCCGCCGCCGCGGACCGTGACGACGTCGCGCAAGCCCTGGAGGTAGATCGGGCCGTTGGGCGTCGGGATGGTGAGGCGCGCGAGCTTGCGCGTGTCGCCGTCCTTCTTCTTGCCGCGGCCGAGGATCGAATCGACCTCGTTCTCGACGCCCATGAACTGCATCGCCATCACCCAGGTCTGCTGGATGAACTCGAACTGCCGCTCGAGCTCGCTGTTGAGGCACATGAAGAACAGGCCTTCCGTCTCGTCGGCGCCATCATGCTTATACGCCTCGTAGCGGCGGCCCATCCGGAGGATCCGGTGGCGGTTGTTGATCGCCAGCTGCTCCATCGAGCCCGGGGTCAGCGTGTCGCGCGGATTGGTGCGGCGGACATGGGCGCCGAACGGGCAGCGCTCGCCGACCGGATCCTCGGCGCCGAGCAGGAAGCCGTTGTCGGGCTCGACCGGGATCGGGCCGTTCTCATTCGGCGCCTTGGCGTTCCAGCCGCTTCCCGGCCGGTGCGGATAACGGACCAGCGAGGTGCCGTCGCGCCAGCGGCCGACCATCTTGGCGGCGACCCATTGCTCGCGCTGCCAGTCTTCCAGGCCGGGCGGCAGGCGGGAATCGTTCGCGCACTGCGCGGCCGCGTCCTTCACGGACTCTTCGAACGCCGCGACGTCCTGGGCGAGCTGGCGGATGACGAGATAGGAGCCGTTCTTGCCGAGATCGCGGGCGCGATCGGCGCCGCTCTGGTCGTAGTTCGGATAATGGTAGCTCGCATAGACCGGATCGACGACCGGGAGGAGGTTCTTAGGGTCCTTGTCGGATTCGACCAGGGGGCTGAAGACGTGGCCGCCGCGATCGTCCGGATAGCCCAGGATGAACTCGCCGGGCTCGACCGTGTGGATCGCGTCCGCGTCCTTGAGCCAGCGGCGCGTGCCCTTGATGATCGGCTGCGAGACTCCGTCGGCGAAGCCGAAGGCCTCCCTGGCCTGGTTGCGCCGGCCGCCGCCCGAGGCCTGGGCGTCCTCCTCGAGCGGCCGGAAGCCCACCTGGTGGACGACCGACCCGCCGGCCTCGGCGATCGCCTCGGCCGCGGCCTCGATCGCGGCGGTGAGCTTGGCCTCGTCGGCCGCGTAGAGGAGGAGCGAGGCGTCGGCCGCATTGTCGCCGCCCCAGATCCATTCCGCCGGCTTGTCGTCGCCGGTGTCGGACAGGATGTTGCTTCTTATCGGGTCGGCCATGCCCATCCGGAAGGCGAAGGGGAAGGAGGCGAGCTGGGCGTCGTCGAGGCCGAGCTTGCGAAGGCCGCTCGCCGACAAAGCGAGCAGGGTCACATTGTCGGGATCGGGCTGGTCGCCGAAGGTCACGCCGGCGGAGGTTGCGCCGAGCCATGCGCGCGCCGCCGCGGCGTCGCCGGGCAGGCTGAGGATCAGGCTCGCGGCGAAGGGATGATGCTTGAGGCCGCCGAAGACGATGGTCTGGATCTCGGGCGTGTCGAGGGCGCTGGGCGGCGGCATGCGCGAGCCGAGATTGGCGAGCCAGGCCTTGGCCTCGTCCTCGGTTTTGGCGCCGGCCAGGCCCTGGCGGATGGCGGCGTTGGAGCGGATCCGGTCGGTGGTGAGATGGGGATAGCCGCTATACCAGAAATAGGTCGGCCGATGCTGGCGGCGCGCCCAGCGCAGGAACGGCTCGGCGGCGGTGGCGCCCTCGAAGAACAAGGTCGAGGTCTTCGGATAGCCCTCGGTGTTGCTCCAGATGCCGGTCAGGCCTTCATGCGCCTTGGTGACGAAATCCTCGAGATAGCTTTCCCAGCTGCCGCCGTAATTGGAGAAGAAGATGAGCTGGTCGGTCCCGGGCAGCACCACCCAGCGCGCGAAATTGATGGTTCCGATGTCGGAGAGATAGCCCGGCCGGAATCGGGCCGAGAGCGTGCCAATGACGTAGAAAGCGAGCTTGAGCGTGAAGCGGCGCAGCCGGGCCGGCTTGATCCGCGAGACGCCGGTCATGTGGTTCTGCATGACCTTGTTCTCGCGCCTGACGACCTCGGTCAGCACCGCCGGATCGGGGATGCTGTCGTCCTGGACATCGGCCGCTTCGAGCGCGGTGAGATTGCCGAAGATGGACACCAGGCGCGCGAGCAGCACGACCAGGACGACGCCCGCCGCGACGAGCAGTGTCAGCACGGCCGAGACCCAGCCCGACCAGTAAAAGGCCGCCGCCACCGCGGCGAGCGCGAGCAGCAGGCAGACCAGCAGCAGCGGCCAGAAGAAGCGGACGATCGCCCCGCCGATCAAAGCGGGCGCGCTCGACAGGAAGGAGGTCTCCTTGGTCTCGATCAGGAACGGCGCGGGCTCCAGCGTCAGCAGCGGCGCGAGCTTCGGGTCCTGCTCCACATCAGCGCGAACCGAAGCGAGCACCCCGACCGCGCTGCCTTTATAGGCCTTGTCGTCGAACAGGGTGCGGACCTTGCGCGCCAGGTCATATTCCCGGCGGATGCGCTTGACGGTCATTCCGGGCGTGCCGGTGAAATCGAGTCCGGCATTGTCGCGAAGGCGGGTGCCGCTGGTGACGATATGGCCGCCGAGCAGGCGAGCGAGGTTCGACACGGGCAGGCCGGCGGCGGCGAAGACCGGCTGAAGCCACGGATCGAGCCTGGTCAGCAGGAGCTGGATCGTGTCGCCGGGGCTGGCGTCCGAGGAGGCCTCGATCACCAGATGGCCTTTGGCCGCGCCGTCGCCGCTGATCGCGCCGATGCTGACGAAATGGATCTGCAGATCCTCGCGCATCGCGTCGCGGATCGCCTTGCTCGCCGGATTGCCCATGGCGTCGAGCGCGGCGTTGGTCGTCACCACGTTATCCTCGTCGATCGGAATGGCGATGGTGAGGAAGCTGTGCGTCATGGCCTTTTCTCCTGCGAGACGACGAGACGATCGTGCAGGGTCCGGACTGGCGCCGGGACCGGCATCATCCGCGGCGCTTGCGAGTCGGCCATGGCCCTTCCCCCGAAGAGATCATCGCACTCGCGCAAGAAATATCAAGCGCCGAAAAGACCCGTTTCGGCGCTGTTCATGCGGAGGCCAAGTGAAAGCGCGGCGAGCCGGCCTTGCTTTATTCGTCCGGATCTTGTTCTTGTCCTTCGTCGCGCCACCAGGTTTCTATCTCGCCATTGAGCTTGACGGTGACGGGGATGCCGTGGCGGTCGACGGCCTTGCCGGCGGCGACCCGGATCCAGCCTTCCGATGCGCAATATTCCTCGACATCCTCGCGCTCGCGCCCCTTGAAGCGGATGCCGACGCCGCGGCGCAGCGCGTCGACGTCGAAATGCGGGCTCTTGGGATTGTTGGAGAGGCGATCGGGGGGGGAGGTGTCGTCGGCCATCAGCGTGTCGTCCTTTGGGTGGCGATCCAATTGTCCACGAGTTCTTCCAGCACGTCGAGCGGCACCGAGCCGTTCTCGAGCACCACGGCGTGGAAATCGCGGATGTCGAAGCGGGGGCCGAGCGCGGCGCGGGCGCGGTCGCGCAGCTCCAGGATCTTCAATTGCCCGATCATGTAGCTGGTCGCCTGGCCGGGATTGTTGAAATAGCGCTCGACCTCCTTGGTCGCGTCGCGCCGCGACAGGAGGCCGTTGGCCATGAAATAGTCGATCGCCTGCTCACGGCTCCAGCGCTGGTCGTGGATGCCGGTGTCGACGACCAGCCGGATCGCGCGCCACAGCTGGGTCGAATACATGCCGAACTCGCTGATCGGCTCGCGGTAGAAGCCCATCTCCTTGCCGAGCCCCTCGGCATAGAGGCCCCAGCCCTCGGCATAAGCGCCATAGCCGCCGAAGCGGCGGAACTTGGGCATGCCTTCGAGCTCCTGGGCGAGCGCGATCTGGAAGTGGTGGCCGGGCGCGCCCTCATGATAGGCGATCGCCTCGACCTGGGGCTTCAGCACCTGGTTCATGTCGGCGAGGTTGACGTAGAAGATGCCGGGCCGCGAGCCGTCGGGCGAGGGCCGGTTGTAGAAGGCGACCGCCGCGGTCTCCTGCCGGAAGGCCTCGACCGCGCGGACCTCGAGCGGCGCGCGCGGCAGCCGGCGGAACCAGCGCGGCGCCTCGGCCATCACCTGGGCGATGAAGCGGCGGCCGTCGGCGAGATAGGCCTCGCGGCCCTCGGCCGTGTTCGGATATTTGAACTCCGCGCCAACGTTGATGTGGGCGAAGAACTGGGTGAGCGTGCCGGTGAAGCCGACCTGCGCCTTGATCCGCTCCATCTCGCCGTGGATTCGCGCGACCTGGGTGAGGCCGACCCGGTGGATCTGCGCGGCGGTCATGCCGGTGGTGGTCGATTGGCGCAGGCGGTGTGCGTAATAAGCGCGGCCGTTGGGCAGGCTCCAGGCGCCATTGTTGCCGCGGGCGCGCGGCTCGATCTCGGCGAGCGTCGCAAGCATCGAATCGTAGCCGCGGCGGAACGGCCCGGTCAGCGCCTCGCGGGCGGCGGCGATCAACCGGTCCTTCTCGGCCTGGGGGATCTGCAGCCGGCCGACCTTGGCCTTGAAATCGGCGAAGAGCGCGCTGTCCGGCCCGTCGGTGAAGGGCGCGCCGGTCAGGATCCGGCGGCCGTCCTCGCGCACCGGCGCGAAGTTGAAGGCCGGCGGGATGATGCCGAGCTGCGTCTGGCGGCGCATGTTGGCGCCGATCTCGCCCATCACCCGCTCCACTTCACGCAGGCGCGAGACATAGGCCTCGGCGTCCGAGACGCTGTCCACGCGGTGATTGTTGATCAGGAAAACGGGGAGGTTCCCCATCGGCGAGCCATTGTTGGTCGCCGGGAAATTGTAGTCGCGCCAGCGCCAGGCGGCGCGATCGTCCAGCACCTCCTTCTCGAACAGGCGGAAGGAAAGGCGGCCGGCGGCGCTGAGCCGGGCCGGATTGAAGCGGCGGCGCAGCTCGGCGAGCTGCCGCTCCTCCAGCGCGAGCTGCCGCGCGCGGTAAGCCTCGGTATAGTCGTTCAGCCGGTCGTAGAGCTGGCGGCTGCCGAGCTGGGTCAATTGCTGCGGGTTGGTCGCATTCTGCGCGTCGAAGGCGGCGTCGAGGAACTGGGTGAGCCTGGCGTCCTCGGTCTGGGCCGCGGCCGGGACGGGCGCGGCGGCTGGCTCTTGGGCGACGGCGGCGCCGGCGGTGGCGGCAAGCAGCAGGGCGGCGAGTGGACGATGAAGCTTCAAAGGTCGTTCCTCGGCTTGGGTCCGGGCTTCTTAGCGTTTCGGTCGTCCCCGTCCACTCCCCTGCGCCCGCCATCTCCGGCAACAGCCAGAGATGCTGCAAGGGTCGGCGGCGGCGAGCATCAGGGCCCTCCCGTGACGTGAAAGGCCCTGATGACTCATTGTGTGGACGTGTCTCGCACCGCTGCGATCAGGACGACTCTGCATTTATGATCGCGAAGGTGAAGACCGGCTGCTCGACGGTCGTTCCCGCCCAGGTCGCGTAGGTGATCTGGAAGCTGCCGCTCCCCACCGCCGTTACGGAGAGGCGATATTTGTCGGTTCCGGATTTCTGGCTGAGCTGAATCGTGTCGCCTGACGTGACGAAGCTATTGTTCACGGTGAACGAGGTCGGGCTCGTCGAGCCGGCGGCGGAAACCAGGGTGATCTGTCCGCACAGCTTGTCGAGCGTAACCGCGGTGCTGCGCGAGCTCGTCTGCGTCACGGCGCCGCCGGCCCCGGCCTCGCCACGATAGCCGATGGGGACCATGATCGGCATCGTGTCGTAGATGACGATCCCGTCGCGCAGCAGCCGCAGCCAGGCATGAACGTTGATGTTCGAATAATAGTCGCTGTCGGCGAAGGTGAAGCCGGTGGTCGTGGGATAGATACGCTGGTCGATGATGACGTTGCCGATGTTGCCGGTGCTGTTCCCGTCGATGAAGGCACCGAGGTCGGCCTTGTCGCCACCGGGTTCGATGCGGTGAATCATCTCCACCTTCGAATCGACCACCCCGCCCGAATTGTCCGCGAGGTTGATGCAGATGCGCGGCCAATAATCGTCCGAGCCTACGTTCGGAGAATATTCGTAGCGGTGAATGAAACGGACCTTGGTGATGTCGACATTGCCGACTTTTTCGAGATTGATGCCGTACTGGCAACCGTCGATCTCCGCGTAGATGATGAGGCTTCGATCGATCTGCCCCTCGGCTTCCGCCCCGGAGTCGATTGCCCAGCCCTGACACAGGCCTGCGGACATGTAGAGGAAGGTGTTCGATGCGCCGAGGCCATAGAGGACGCCGCCGACATTCTCGATTCCACGGATCGCCCTGACCGTGCAGAAGGTCATGCCCACGCCGTTTCGATTGTCCAGCGTCCGGACGGTGTTTCGATAGCCCTCGATCACGTCGAAGACGCAATAGGCCATCGCATAGGGGTCGGGGTTGTAGGTCATGTACTTCTTGTCGGTCAGGTGGATTGTCGAACCGCCGAGCGCGTTCCCGATCATCTGCCCGAAGTGGGTTCCGTACATGCCATATGCCTTGATGCCATGGCGGTTCGTGCCGGCGGTCGCCGTCGCGGTCTCGAACGTGATTCCGCCCAGATGGCCGCCGATCCAGTAGCTGTCGAACGCGCCGCCGGTGTAGGTGCCGTTGCGAAATTCGATGATCGGCTCGTTCGCCGTACCGGTCCCGACGAAGGTCACGGCCTCGGCGCCCGCGGTCATGATGTTCGGCCATGGGGTTCGGACATTGCCATTGTCGAACAGCAGCTGGCCGAGGGTGATCAGATAGGTGCCGGGGGGAATGTAGCCCGGACTTCCCTGCGCGATGCAGGCATTGAAGAAGGCAAGCATCGCCGCCGTGTCGTCGGTGACGCCATCGCCGGTCGCGCCATAGTCGCGGGCGGAGAGGGTTTCGCGCAGCTTGTCCTCGAGCGGGCGCTGGATCGCGCCGGTGCCGGCCTGCATGAACAGCTCCCGATCGAAGGCCATGGAGCTGCCGATGGTGACCGCTCCATTGCCGGCCACCCGCCACACCGTGTCCGGGAAGAGCGTGCCCGAGGTGACGAAGACCTGGGTGCCGCCCGCGGCCTCGCCGGCGCCGTCGAAGTCGGTCGCGCGCGACCAGGCGCCGGAGGCGGCGACGTAGATGCCGTTCTGCGAGGCGGTGCTCTGTGCCCGCACGAGCACCCGCTCGCCGGCCGAGACCGAGACCCCGTCGATGGTCTGCAGCCCGGACAGGGTGATGTTCGCCGTCGTCGCGACGCGGCAGGGTTCCTTGATAGCCAGGTCGGCGGCCATGATCGTTCTCCTTGGAGCGACTCGCATCATGCGAATCGGAACATAAGAAGAACGATTCGGAATCCTACATTGCAAGCGGCGTGTTCGGCGCCCCTTCCTGGGCCAGCCAGCACGGATCCCAGCTCGGTTCCGGGCCGAAGCGCGCGACCAGGAAATCGACCAGCGCCCGCACCCGGGCGGTGACCGCGCGGCCGGGCGGCATCACCGCGTGGAGCGCGCCTTCCTCGATCGGGAAATCGCGCAGCAGCACGTCGATCGTACCGCGCTCGAGCGCCGGCGCGGCGATGAAGCTCGGCAGCATTGCGAGGCCGAGCCCGGTTTCGGCGGCGGCGAGCAGCATCTCGCCATTGTTGGTCCGAAGCACCGGCGCGACCCGGATCGTCTCCCAGCGGCCGTCGATCTCGAAGCGCCACTGCTCGTTGCCGTAGAGCAGGACGTCATGGCCGGCGAGGTCGGCCGGGCGCTCGGGGCGGCCGCGCGCCGCGAGATAGGAATGGCTGGCGATTACATGCTTGCGCACCGGCGCGATCCGGCGCGCGACGAGCGCGCTATCGGCCAGCCGGCCGATCCGCACGGCAAGGTCGTAGCCGCCGCCGGTGAGGTCGACGGTGCGGTCCTCGAACTCGATGTCGAGCTCGACCTTCGGGTGGGCGGCGGCGAATTCGGCAAGCGCGGGGGCGAGATGCTCGACGCCGAAGGAGAGCGGCGCGGTCAGCCGGATCGGCCCGGCGACCTGCGTCACCGCCTCGGCGACCACCTCCTGCGCCGCTTCGAGATCGGCGAGGATTACGGCGGCGCGGGCGTAATAAGCCTGGCCGATGTCGGTCGGCTGGGCGCCCCGCGCGGTCCGGGTGAGGAGGCGCGCGCCCAGCTGCTCTTCCAGGCGCGCGACGCGGCGCGAGAGCACCGGCTTGCTGAGCCCCATCCGCTCCGCGGCGCGGGCGAAGGCGCCGGTCTCCACCACCCGCACGAAGGCGAGGACGTCGACGAGATCGGGGGCGGAGCGTTCCATATTATGCAACACCGTGATGCAGTCTGGATGGCTTTCGGCAACACTCTTAAGCCCCTAAATCCGCTCAGGCAACAGACATCCCAAGGGGACATGACAATGAACATCCTGATCGTCAGCAGCAGCGCCAATGGCGACGCCTCGGTGTCCGGCGGCCTCGCCGCGCGCTTCGCCGATTCCGTCCGCGCCCGCGATCCCGCGGCGCACATCGTGCTCCGCGACGTCGGCGCGAACCCGCTGCCGCATCTGACCGCGCAGACCGTCGCCGCGATCAAGGGCCAGCCCGCGACCGAAGCGGAGCTCGCGGCGCGCGCCTTGTCCGACGCTCTGGTTGAAGAGCTCCAGGCCGCCGACGTCATCGTCATCGCGAGCCCGATGTACAATTTCGGGATGAGTTCGACGCTGAAGGCATGGTTCGACCATGTGCTGCGCGCCGGCGTCACCTTCCGCTACACGGCCGAGGGCCCCGAAGGCCTCCTGAAGGGCAAGAAGGCGGTGGTGATCGAAAGCCGCGCCGGCTTCTATTCCGAGGGCCCGGGCGCCGCGCTCGATGGCCAGGAGCCGCACATCCGCACTCTGCTTCGCTTCATCGGACTCGACGACGTCACCTATGTCCGCGCCGAAAGGCTCGCCTTCGGCCCCGAAGCGACCGAGGCGGCGATCGCCGAGGCGGGCGAAGCGCTCGGCCTGTTCGCCGGCGCGGCGCTGAAGCTCGCCGCCTGACCTATGTCCCGTCATTCCCGCGAAAGCGGGAATCCAGCTTTCTTCGCGAAGCTGGTATCGAGGAACAAGAAGCTGGATTCCCGCTTTCGCGGGAATGAGGGCTGGCAAGGAATTCGACCAATGATCGACATCCGCAAATTCTCGTCGCTCGGCCATGCCGACCATGGCTGGCTCGATGCGCGCCACCATTTCTCCTTCGCCGATTATCACGATCCCGGCCGCATGGGCTGGGGCGCGATCAGGGTGTGGAACGACGATGCGATCGCCGCCAAATCCGGCTTCCCGCCGCATCCCCATCGCGACATGGAGATCATCACCTATGTCCGCACCGGCGCGATCACCCATCAGGATTCGATGGGCAATAAAGGCCGCACCATGGCCGGCGACGTCCAGGTGATGAGCGCCGGTACGGGCGTTCGCCACGCCGAATATAATCTCGAGGACGAGGCGACGACCCTGTTCCAGATCTGGGTGACGACCGACACGCCCGGCGCCGCGCCGAGCTGGGGCGCGGCGCAATTCCCCAAGGCCGACCGGTCGGGCCGGTTCGTTACGCTGGCGAGCGGGTTCGAAGAAGAGTCCGAGGTACTCAGGATCAACTCCGCCGCCCGAATCATGGGCGCGACGCTCGAGGCGGGCGAGACCGCCACGCTCAGCCTCGATCCGTCGCGCCACGTCTATCTGGTGGCGACCCAGGGCCCAGTCGAGATCAACGGCGTCCGCGCCGAGCCGCGCGACGGCGTCGCCGTCACCGGCGAGGCCGAAGTCACGATCAAGGCGCTCGAAGCGGCCGAGATCGTCCTCGTCGACGCGCGCTGAAGCCCGAAGGAGTCATCCCGGCGGAGGCCGGGACCCATGAACCGAAGCGCAGGATAGAGGCGCGCACTTCCTCCATCACCTTGAGAGACGGTGGTCATGGGTCCCGGCATTCGCCGGAATGTCTCCAATTCCTCTCTCCACCCCCTTGGTCGAGCGCGCGCCGCGCTTCGTCGAATGGCGCGGGCATTCGCCGAAGCCGGGCGCTTCATGCGCGAGCTTGCTCGGTTTTTTGGTGTGAGTGTTGTCGTCGATTGAGCCCACCAGGCGGCAAGGCTCCATCGGGAGGCGGCGGTGCCCCATCGCCGCCTCCCTTTTTTTGGGGACAGTTACCTAACTGTCCCCGGGACACTTAGGTAACTGTCCCATCTAGCGTCCGGCGAAGCGTTTCACCTCGTCGACATAGGAGCGGCCGATGCGCTGCTCGGCGCCGTCGTCGAGGCGGGCGGTCCAGTGGCCGGCCTCGTCGCGGTAGAGGCCGGTGATGGTGTCGCGCCTGAGGATCACCGAGCGGTGGACGCGCATGAACAGCGCCGGATCGAGATCCTCCTCGAGCTTGGCGATGGTGCGGTGGATCAGCCAGGACCGCGCGCCGACATGGAGGCGCATATAATCGCGCTCGGCGGTGATCCGCTGGATGTCGGCGGCGGCGATCCGGACCAGGCCATTATGGTCGGGCACCCAGAATTCCTCGACATGGCCGGAGCCGGGCCGCGTCCCCTGCTTGCGGCCGCCGGCGACATAGGCGCGTACCCGCTCGAGCGCACGCTCCAGCCGGTCGGGCCGGACCGGCTTCATCAGATAGTCGATCGCGGCGACGTCGAACGCCGCGACCGCGAAATTGTCGAAGGCGGTGACGAAGATCACGGCCGGGTCGACCGCGGAGGCGGAAAGCGCTCGGGCGACGTCGATCCCGTCCATGCCCGGCATGGCGATGTCGAGGAGAACGAGGTCGGGCGCGACCGCCTCGGCGATCCTCAGCGCCGCTTCGCCGTCATTGGCGGTGCCGACGACGACGATATCGGGCAGGCGCGCGAGCAGCAATTGCAGCCGCTCGACCGCGAGCGGCTCGTCGTCGACGACCATGATCCGCAGGCGCGCGCCCTCAGTCATGCCTCACCACGGGCATGTAGATATGGACGCTATAGCCGCCGTCGGGGTCGGGCCCGTGCATGCAGCCGGCGCGGTTGCCGTAGCGGGCGGTGAGCCGGTCGCAGACGTTCTTGAGGCCAACGCCGGTGCCGCCCTCGCCACTATCGTCCGCCTGGACCTCGCCATCGTCCTTGACCTTGATGTGGAGCCGGCCCGCTTCCTCCGACGCGATAATGCCGATGCGGACCGACTTGCGCGACTTGGCGACGCCGTATTTCACCGCATTCTCGACGATCGGCTGCAGGATGAGGACTGGGACTCGCGCCGATTGCAGCGACTCGGGCACGTGGATCTCGACCGTCAGCCGGTCCGGGAAGCGGATCTGCTCGATGTCGAGATAGAGGCGCTGGAGCTTGATCTCCTCTTCGAGCGGAACGTCGGCGGTGGGGTCGGCGGCCAATGTGGCACGGAAGAAGGTCGAAAGGTTCATCAGCATCCGCTCGGCGACGTCGGTCTTCTGCGAGAGGATCAGCGAGGAGAGGCTGTTCAAGGTGTTGAACAGGAAATGCGGGTTGATCTGGTAGCGAAGGGCGCGGAGCTGCGCCTCCTGCGCCTCGCGGGCGAGCATGGCGGCGTGGCGGTCGGCGGCGCGCAGCTGCCGGGCGTAGCTCATCGCGACGTAGAAGGCGGCCCAGGCGGCGAACAGGAAATACCAGGAGAGCGAGACTTCGAAGATCGAGCGGATCGCCATCTGCAGCGGGCTCCAGCCCATCTGCACGCGCTCGGCCTCCATCTTGATCGCGTCGAGCGGCGCATAGACGTAGAAAACGAAATAATTGACGCCCGAAAACAGCAGCGAGGCGGGCAGGCAGAGCAAGGCGGCGAGCGCCGCCTTAGCGTTGAGGCTCTTCGAGGCGACCAGCCGCATCGCCAGGTAGACGATGAAGGTCAGCACGCAGCCGCCGAGCACGACCACCGAGCGGCGCGCGAACATCTCCCAGAATTCCGGATATTGAAGGACGGCCGCGCGCACCGTGATCAGCGCCATGTAGAGCAGCCAGAAGCCAAGGATCGATTTCAGCGCGATGCCGAGATCGGGCAGCCGGCGGGTGTCGCTCTCCGGGAGGGAGGTGTCCATGGCCCCTCCTAACCCCGGGCCGTCGGAAAAGCTTTGCGGCGGGCGGTCGTTCGCAGAACGGCGCGGCGCGTTGGTCGAAAAGCCGGGCAGCGGCCGGCGATAGCCGCGCGAATCGGCCTCGCCGAGCATCGCGTCTTCGGCGCCGCCGCCGCGTCCCTTTTTTCCGGCCTTGTCGCCCACGACTCCGCGCATAGCATGGCGAAGCGAAGGCGTCAGAGGCCAATTCGTCCCGCGCAAGGCGCCGAAGCGGCCGACTTATCCACAAGGGTTTATGCGGAGGGCGATCGTTTCGCCAACGAAAAAAGGGGAGAAATCCGAGGCTTCGTCCCGGCTCCTGTTGCCGTGGGGCGACAGTCGCGGCGGCTTGCGCATGGCCATCGTAGTTTTGCGATTGCCCGCCATATCGAACTCTGATTCAATTCTGAACGGGGAGTGGGGTCTTGGTTAACGGCCTGGTAAGCCGTTCCGGTGCATGATCCTTTCTCAAGGGGTAGAAGGAGTGGGATCATGAGTACGAGGACTCGGCCCGCCAGCGGGGCGACAAGCTTGGCGGAACTGCGCGAATTTGCGGGCTTCTCGAAAGGCACGCAGCGCTACATCCGCCGTTCGCTCGACGTTGGCCTGGGCCGCCGCGACGCGGTCAAGCGCTGGTCGCGCGACCCGGCCGAAGCCGCCGGCATCCGCGCCCAGGAGCGAATCTACCGCCGCCTCGATCCCGTCCGCGACGCAATCCCCGACGATAGCGGCCTCGACGCCATGGAGCCCCTGATGGCGCCGCTCGTTACCATGACCGCCTTCGATCTCGGCCAGGACCGCCTGCCCTGCTTCGCCTCCTATCGCTTCCTCTACGAGCGGCTGCTCGGCGCCGCCGTGCGCCCCTGGCTCCCCGGCGCCTTCTGCGCGGCGTCCGCCTTGCCGCACCTTCACCCCGATCGCCGGCGCACCCTGCTCCAGTCGATCAGCGAAGCCGCGGCGACCGCGCCCGGCTGGTCGAACCGCGAGCCGGTCTTCTTCCCCGAATGGGTCGAGAAGGTCGACATGACCGTCGCCGGCTGAGCGGACACACATTCTGAATTTGAAGCGGCGGGCCTTCGGGTCCGCCGTTTTCGTTGCGGCGCCGCGCTAGCGCAGCACCTCCAGCCGCACGTCGTCGGCGCCGAGCTGGGAGGCGGTGCCGCCCGCGACGAAGGCGATCTCGATCTCGCGGGCGGTGCGGGGGATTCGGAGCGTGACGCTGTGACGGCGCCAGCGCGCGCTTGCCGCAATGGCAACGCCCGCTTCGGCGCCGCCGGCGCTCACGGTCAGGCGCGCATTGCGATGGGCGAAATCGGGCGCAATGGTCTGGGCCGAGACGCGGATCAGCCGCCCCGGTAGCGGCGCGCGTCGACGCGGGTGGAGACGCGCATCTGCGCGTCCCGCGGCGCGGCGCTGCGTCTTCGCCAGCCGATGCTCAGATAATGCTCGCCCTCGGCGGACTGGCGGATCGTATAGCCTCGATTGTCGTGGACGCCGACGCCGATGCCGGGATGGCCGAGCGCCTGCCAGCCGCGCAGCCTCTGCTCGAAGCCGGGATTGGCGAGCTGGGCGGCGGCGAGCGCGAGCAGGATCATCCGAGCCTCGCCACGATGTCTTCGGCGAACAGGGTCAAAGTGTCGTCGCGCGCGCCCATGACGAGGATGCGGTCGCCGGGCCGGGCGAGCGCGACCAGCCGGTCGCCGCATCCGTCGCGTTCGGGAATATGCTCGGCCCGGCGCCCGCGCCCCGCGATTGCGGCGATGATGGAATCACTGCCCAGGCTGCGGTCGGCGGTGCCGCCATAATAGACCGGATCGGGCATGATCAGCACGTCGTCCGCCGCCATTTCCCGCGCGAACATGTCGACCAAAGCGTCGCCCATCACCCTGAGCGGGCCATAGCCGTGGGGCTGGAAGAAGAGGAGGAGCCGGCCGGGAAAGGCATGGAGGGTGCGCAAGGTGGCGGCGATTTTGTCGGGATTGTGCCCGAAATCGTCGATCACCCTGACGCCGTTCGCCTCGCCGACCAGCTCGAAGCGCCGACGCAGCCCCTTGAAGCCGGCGAGCGCCGCCGCCCCTTGCGCGAGCGGCACGCCGGCGGCCTCGGCGGCGGCCAGAGCGGCGAGCGCGTTCTCGACATTGTGGTGGCCGGGAATTTGAAGGCGGACCGGGACGCCGTTGGCCCGGAAGGAAATCGCGAAGGGTTCCTGCTCGATGTCGCTGCCGACCAGGTCCGCCGATGGATCCTGGAGCGAGCAGGTGCGCAGCCTTTCGGGCGGCAGAGCGGCGGCGAGCAAGCGGGTCTCGTCGTCGTCGAGGTTGAGCACGACCGTCCTGGCCCTGGCCGCGAAGTCGCGGAACAAATGCCGGAGCTCGTCCAGCGACAGATGGTCGAGGGTGATGTTGTTGAGCACCGCGATGGCGGGCCGGTAGAGCGCGATCGTGCCGTCGCTCTCGTCGACCTCGCTGACGAAAATGTCGCCGCGGCCGACCAGGGCGCTGGCGAAAGGCTGATCGGGCGAGACGAAATTCTTCATCACCGCGCCGTTCATCACGCTCGGGTCGCGGCCCGCTTCATGCAGGATCCAGCCGATCATGCCGGTGACGGTCGATTTGCCGCTGGTGCCGCCGACTGCGATGCCGGTCCCGGCCGCGTTGAAGAGCCGGGCGAGCAGCTCGGCGCGGCCGAGCCGCGCCGCGCCCAGCGCCTTCGCCTTGACCATGTCGGGGACGCTGTCCTCGATCGCGCCGGTGGCGACGAAGATCTGGTCGGCGCTGGTGAGGCCGCTGCCGTCCTGCGCGAAGAGCGCGATGCCGCGGCTTTTCAGATAGTCGAACTTGGCGGCGAGCCTTTGCTGGTCGAGCAGCCGGTCCGAGCCCGCCACCTCATGCCCGAGGCCACGCACGATCATCGCCAGCGGCAGCATGCCGCTGCCGCCGATCCCGCAGAAGAAATAGGATTTGGCCTCGCTCATGGGACCGCCCTATTGAGGGAATAAGGAGGCAGCAAGGATGCGGATCGCGGTGGTGGCGCCGAGCTCCCGGCTCGGCGAGGAGGCGGCGGGGCGCGTGACGGACCTCGCGGCGCGGCTCCATCCCGGGCTCGAGGTCCATTTCCACCCGCAATGCTTCCTCTCCCACAACCATTTCGCCGGCACCGACGCCGAGCGGGTCGAGGCTCTGGTCGAGACCGCCAACGACCCGACGTTCGACGCGATCTGGTTCGCGCGCGGCGGCTATGGCGCCTGCCGAGTGGCCGGGGCGGCGCTGGCCCGGCTCGGGCCGGCGGCGCGCGACAAGGCCTGGCTCGGCTATAGCGACGCCGGCTATCTGCTCGCCGGCCTCCTGAAGGCGGGCTTCCCCGATCTCGCGCACGGGCCGATGCCGCGCGACATCCTGCGCGAAGGCGGCGAGGCGGCGGTGGCGCGCTCGCTCGGCTGGCTCGTCCGCCGCGACGCCGACGCGCTCGAACCCGGCCTCGCGCTCGGCGACAGCCACGCCGCGTTCAACATGACCGTGTTCAGCCTGTTGCTTGGAACCTCGCTGGAGCCCGACCTCACCGGCCAGGTGCTTCTGCTCGAGGAGGTTTCGGAGCATATGTACCGGGTCGATCGCTCGCTGTTCCACATCGTGGGGCAGGATTCGGTGCGGCGGATCGCTGGCATCAGGCTCGGCCGGGTCAGCGAGGTCCCGCCCAACGATCCCGATTTCGGCGAGGACGAGGAAAAGCTGGTCCGCTTCTGGTGCGGCGAGGCCGGCATCGCCTATCTCGGCCGCGCCGATATCGGCCACGATTCGGCGAACAAGGTGGTCCCGTTCGGGCGCTTCTGAGCCTCCGGCGCTGACAATCCACAGAAATCGAACGGACTGTCGCCAAACTGGCCCATTTCGTCTCCTACCCCCCATTGCCAAGGCAGTGGATTTGCGCTCTATCGAGGCAGCAAACCACAGGGAGGCAAGAATGGCACAAGGTAGGCAGAGCGGGTTGCAGCGTCCGGTGAAGCCCTCGGCGGATCTCGCCGCGATCACGGGCGCCGATCCGCTGCCCCGCAGCCAGGTCGTCAGCAAGGTCTGGGACCACATCCGCAAGAACAATCTCCAGAATCCCGAGAACAAGCGCGAGATTCTCGCCGACGACAAGCTTAAGAAGATCTTCGGCAAGGATCGTTGCTCGATGTTCGAGATGAACAAGCATCTGTCGAAGCATCTCAGCTAGAAGCTTCGCCGGCGAACGCCCGGCACCAGAGCAAGGGAACCGCCCGCCCGGCAAGACCGGGTCGGGCGGTTTCGTTTTCTGGAAAGGGCGTTGGTGATGACGAAGGAAGACACGAAGGAAAATCTGCGGGCGGATCTGGTGAGGCTGGGGGTGCGCGCGGGCGATCTGCTCATGCTCCATGCCTCGCTGCGGAAGATCGGCCTCGGCCGCGGCGAGGTCGGCCCGGGCGGCGCGGAGCGGCTGCTCGACGCGCTCGAAGCGACGGTGGGGCCCACGGGCACGTTGATGATGGTGCTCGGCACCGATTATCCGATGGACTGGGTCTACGATCATCCGCCCGAGGCGCGGGCGGCCCTGCTCGAAGGGTCGCCGCCTCTCGACCATAAGCGCGCGCCCGTGCTGCCCGAGGTCGGTTGGCTCGCGGAGGCGTTTCGCCGCCGCCCGGGAACCCAGGTCAGCGACAATCCCAGCGGCCGCTTCGGCGCGCGCGGCGCGCAGGCCGAGGCGCTTCTCGCCGATCAGCCGTGGGACGATTATTACGGCCCGGGATCGCCGCTCGACAAGCTCTGCCGCCGCAACGGCAGGATCCTGCGCCTGGGCGCCGATCCGGAGACGGTGACGGCGCTCCATTATGCCGAATATCTTGCCGATCTGCCGGACAAGAAAAGGGTGCGCTGGGATTATGTCGTGGCCGGGCCGGACGGCGCGCCGGTTCATGCCTGGATCGACTGCCTCGACGATCTTGGCGGCATCGCCGATTGGGACGGCGAGGATTATTTCGCGGTGATCCTCCGGGCCTATCTGCTTCTCGGCCGGCATCGCGAGGGCCCGGTGGGCAAGGCACGGAGCGAATTGATCGACGCCGCCGACATCGTCCGGTTCGGCGCCCGCTGGATGGAAGAGAATCTGGGGACCGCCGGCACGGATTGAGTCATCCCGGCCTTCGCGGGGATGACTCCCTTTTCACCCGCGCCAGTTTAGTCCGAGCCAGAGCGTGCGCGGCGTCGCGCACTCGACGATACCGGCGCCGCTTATGCCGGCGACGACGCGCGCGCCGGTCAGATTCTCGGCCCGCACGTCCAGCGCGAGGCCGCGAACGAGCGGCAGCGAGGCGGCCGCGTCGAAGGTGAGCGCGTCGGGGATGCGCTGGGCGTTGCGATCGTCCTCATATTGGCCGGAGACGTAGCGGGCGCCGAGCGACGCATGGGCGCCGTGCGGCTCCTGCCAGGACAAAGCGAAGGTCAGGCTGTGGCGCGGCGTCTGCGCGGGGCGCAGGCCGTCGAGCGCGGCGGCGACGCCGCCGGCGCGGACCCGTGCGTCGGCGAAGCTGTAGCCGGCGGCGAGGCGCAGGCGGCCGAGGTCGAGGCTCGCGTCGATCTCGATCCCCTTGCTCTCGACCGCGCCGACATTCTGGCGCCGGCGATATTGGCCGCCCGCGGCGACGAAGCCGACGCCCGGGAAGACGCCAGGGCCCTGACCGAGCGTCACATTGGCGATGGCGCCGGTCAGGCGGTTGGCGAACAAGGTGAGGCCGATGCGGGCGCCCGCGACGGGGCGGAGCTCGAGCCCGGCCTCGACGCCTTCGAGCCGCTCGGGCGCAAGCGCGTCATTGGCGGCGGTGGCGTCGGCGCCGACGCGGAACGGGCGATAGAGCTCGTTCAGGGTCGGCAGGCGCCAGCCGAGATAGGCGGCGGCACGCAAGGTGAGCGGCGGCGCCGCGCGCAAGGCGAGGCCGAAGCGGCCGGTCGGCTCCCAGCCGCCGCGGCCGGGGAAGGCAGCGTCGGTGAGCAGGGCCTGGCTGGCGAGGAGGCGCTCGGCGAGCCGCCCGTTTTCGATTCGCCAATTGTCGATCCGGCCGCCGCCGGTGACGATGAACGGGCCCGATTCCAGGCTGGCGTCGGCAAAGGCGCCGAGCGTCGTCGTGCGGCCGCCGGCGACGCGGCCGCGGGTGGGCGCGCCGGCGACGAACTGGAATAGCTCCTGGGTGCGGCCTTCGGTCGCGCGCCAGTCGGCGCCGAGCCGCAGCACGGCCGGGCCCAGGCGCGGCCGAAGCTCGACGCGGGCGCCGAGGCCGGTGGAGGGGACAGCATATTGGTCGAGCGTCGGCGTCGCGGTGGCGCGGTCCGCGCCGACGGCGGCGAATCGGTTCGAAAAGTCGCGGACCTGGACATAGGCCAGGGCCGAGAAGGGCACCGGCCCGCGGCCGACCAGCCGCAGCGACGCGTCGGCGCCGCGCGTCTCGATCTCGCTGAAGGCGGTGCCGCGCTCGCGCGCGTCGGTGAAGGCGGAGAAATTGGCCTGAAGCTCGACCGCGCCGGAGAACGGGGCGATGCCGCGCACGGCCAAGCTTGCCTGCTCGTAAGGCGAGCGGCGGTCGGCCGGGCCGCGCTGGCTTTCGACGATGGGAATGAAGCCGTCGCCCCGGGCATAAGCGCCCGAGACGGCGATGAAGCCCGCGCCGAGCCGCGCGCCGTAGGCGGCAAAGGCGTCGATGCCGTCGCGGCTGCCGAAAGCGAGGCTCGCGGCGGCGCCCGCCGCTTCGTCCGGCGCGGCGCTGTCGAGCTCGATCGTGCCGGCGAGCGCGCCGGGCCCGTTGGCGCCGGTGCCGCCGCCGCGCATCGCGCGCACCCGGCCGAGCCGGCGCGGATCCATGGCCGGCCAGGCGATCCAGCCGCCGAAGGGATCGGTCTGCGGCACGCCGTCGAGCAGCAGCAGGATGCGGCTCGACGCATTGCCGCCCAAAGCGCGCAAGGTCGCGCCCTGGCTGGTCGGATTGGCGCTGCGGGCGTCGGAGCGGCGGAATTGCTGGAAGCCGGGGACATCGCGCAGGATGTCCTCGAGCCGGTTCGACGGGCTGTGGGCCAAACGGTCGCGATCGATCGTCACCAGATCGTAGGCCGCGTCGCCCGGCGCCGCATCGAGGCCGCGGCCGGTGACGACGATCTCCTGCGGCTGGCCGGCGGCCAGCAGGAGGACGGAAGCCAGGAAGACCATGGCCGGCGCCTACACATAAAAAGCCGCGCCGGGGAGGGGGACAACCGGCGCGGCTTCTTGACCGATCGCCCTTAGAGCGATCGGGGGGTGAGCGGGAAACTAGCTCGGATTGGCGGCCGAGGCGGCCGCTTCGAACTGGGCCTTGGTCATGGAGATGACGAGGCCCCGATTGTTGCGCCCGAAGCTGCTGAGCACGATCCTCGCCCGGGCGACGCCGGTGTTGATGACCGCGCCGCCTGCATCGGCGGTCTCTACCGTGCCGACGAGCCCACCCGATTCGTCGTGCACCTGGACGCCGGCGCGAAGATCGGCGGGGGTCGCCTGTGCGATCGCGCCGGCGCTCGCTGCCGGCTGTGCCGGAGCCGGCGTGGCCGGAGGCTGCGCCTGAGCCTGGACGGGCGCTGCCGGAGCGGCCGGCGGCGGCGTGGTCGCCGTCGGGGTCTCGCCCTGGGCCGCGGCCTGGACGCGGGTCTGAGCGACGGCGTCGGCCTCCACCGCGTCGGCGGCTTCCTCGGCGACGTCGGGCACGGTCTCGGCCGGCTGGGCCGCGCTCGGGACCGGGGTTTCGGCCGGCGGGACAACCGGCTGCGGCGGCACGTTGGCCTGGGTGGCTGGGTTGACGGTGCCGCCCATCGGCGGCGGCGGAGCGGTCGGGGCGGTCTGCTGGGCGCTCGCCATGCTGGCAGGAAGCGCGAAGGCGGCGGCCGCGAGCAATTTGATCCTGAGGGTCATTGTGCGTTCCTCCAAAAAACGGATTTGAAAGAATGAACAGGCGCGCGCGCGATAAGTTCATCGCGCGGGGCAGGACGTTGGACTCCGGCGATGAAGCGCGGCCCGGCGCGAGTCGTCAGCCGCCCGGGAAGCGTTCGAACTGGGGCAGGCCGTCCAGGTCGGTCATCCAGGCGATCCGCTCGGCGGTCTGGATCTGTCCCTGCGGCGGCAGCGCGGCGGGATCGTCGAGGGTCCCCGACTGGACGTCGGTCTGGCCGGGAAAGACGGCCTCGCTGGTGTAGAAGAGCGACGTGCCGCAATCGCCGCAGAAATGCCGCCGGCCATGCTCGGAGGAGGCATAGATTCTGGCCTCGCCCTTGGTGACCGCGAAGGCGTCATTGCCGAACAAGGTCCAGCAGACCATCGGCGCGCCGGAATGGCGGCGGCAGTCGCTGCAATGGCAGAGCGCGGCATGGACGGGATCGCCCCGCACCCAATAACGGATCGCGCCGCAATGGCAGCCGCCTTCGAGCATCCTGGCCTCCCGTTCCGAATCGAATGACTGGGGACACATGCTAGCATGTGTCCCCGCCCGGTGATGCTAGCATGTATCCCCGCCAGGGTGGATGGCTAGAGGACGTACTTGCTGAGGTCGGTGTCGCGGGCGATGGCGGCGAGCTGGCGCTCGACGTAGGCGGCGTCGACGACGACCTTGTCGCCGCGGCGCTGCTCGGCCTCGAAGCTGACGTCCTCGAGCAGCTTCTCGAGCACGGTCTGGAGGCGGCGGGCGCCGATATTCTCGACCTGGGCGTTCACTTCGGCGGCGATGCGGGCGAGCGCGCGGATGCCGTCCTCGGCGAACACGATCTCGACGCCCTCGGTGGCGAGCAAGGCGCGATATTGCTCGGTCAGGCTGGCGCGGGTGTCGGAGAGGATTCGGACGAAATCCTCTTCCGTCAGCGCCTTCAGCTCGACCCGGATCGGCAGGCGGCCCTGGAGCTCGGGGAGCAGGTCCGACGGCTTGGCGGTGTGGAAGGCGCCCGACGCGATGAAGAGGATATGGTCGGTCTTCATCGGCCCGTATTTGGTGGCGACCGTGGTGCCCTCGATCAGCGGCAGCAAATCGCGCTGAACGCCTTCTCTGCTGACCGAGCCGCCGCGCACGTCGGAGACCGCGATCTTGTCGATTTCGTCGAGGAAGACGATGCCGTTGGCCTCGGCGTCCTTCAAGGCGGTGCGGTTGACGTCGTCGGGGTCGAGGCGCTTGTCCGATTCCTCCTCGATCAATTTGTCCCAGGCGTCGGCGACGCGCATCTTGCGCTTCTTGCGGGGCTGCTGGCCCATCGCCTTGCCCATGATGTCGGAGAGGTTGATCATGCCGACCTGGCCGCCCATGCCGGGGATCTCGAACGGCGTGTTGGGGGTGTCGACGAGGTCGATCTCGATCTCATTGTCGTTCATGTGATTGTCGACGATGCGAAGGCGGAAGCTCTCGCGGGTCGCCTGGCTGGCATCCTTGCCGACGAGCGCGTCGAGCAGCCGCTCCATCGCCGCGACGCTGGCCGCCTCGCGCACCGCCTCGCGGCGGCGCTCGCGCTCGAGCCGCACCGCTTCCTCGACCAGGTCGCGGGCGATCTGCTCGACGTCTCGGCCGACATAGCCGACCTCGGTGAACTTGGTCGCCTCGACCTTGACGAAGGGCGCGTCGGCGAGCCTGGCGAGGCGCCGGCTGATCTCGGTCTTGCCGCAGCCGGTCGGGCCGATCATCAGGATGTTCTTGGGCGTGACCTCGTCGCGCAGTTCCTCGGGCAGCTGCTGGCGGCGCCAGCGGTTGCGAAGCGCGACCGCGACCGCGCGCTTGGCGTCGTCCTGGCCGATGATGTGCGCGTCCAGCGCGGCGACCACCGCCATCGGGGTCAGATAGTCTTTCATGGCCGATCGCGTTCCGGACGAGGAGGGTGCCGGAGCGGGGTCCGGCGCTTTCTGGTAATTCATGTCACGCTAGATTGGCACCCCGGGGACCCAGTTCAAGCGGTGCAGCGGAACTGGCCGAACAGGCGCTGGTGGCTGGCGAGGATTCGCGCGATGTCGGCGGGCTGCGGAGTCGCGTCCCATTCGCCGCGCTCATAGGTGCCGCCGAGCAGGATGCCGTCCGGGCGGGGAAACATGTAGCCGGCTTCGCAATTGATCGCATAGCGGATTTCGGGCTGGGGCAGCAGGATGGCGAGCTGGCCGCGGATCGGCAGCAAGTCCCGGTCGTCGAAGAGGGCGCGGGCGCCGAGGCCGGTGCAGTTGAACACCAGCATTTCGGGCAAAGCGGCGATGTCGGCCGGGGTCTGGAATTCGCGGATCCGGATCGTGCCGCCGGCGATCTGCAGGTCGCGGGTGAGCTGGCGCAGGAAGCGGCCGGTCTCGACATACATGGTGTCGTAGCGGGCGAGATGGCCGATGGGAAAAGGATGCTCGGCCGGCGCGAGGGCGCGGCTCTGGGGCGGGAAATAGGGGAAGAGCGGCGGCTCCGCCCCGTCCTCCCGCTCGACATAGGTGGGCAGCCAGCGAATGCCGTAATCGTCGCCGACCATGATCTGGAAGCGCCGCCAGCTATATTCGGCGGCGGCGAGATATTGGGCCCGCCATTCCGGCGTGACCGCGGCGCGCTGGAAATGGCCGAACGGATGCCATTGCCCGCCGGCGATGTTCGAGGTCGTGTCGGGGGGCAGCGCCTTGGCGTAGATGGTGACGGGGAAGCCCGCCTCCTGCACGAGCCGCGCCGTGGTGAGGCCCATCACGCCCGCGCCGAGCACCGCGACCGGGCCCTGATGGCCTTGAAGGCCGAGCAGGGTGGCGAGCCGCGACGTGCCCCAGGACAAAGTGATGCCGGCGCCGCCATGGCCGTAATTATGGACCAGGCGCTTGGCGCCGAGCGCCTCGGCGCGGACGACGAAGCCCGCCGCGCGATAGGGCCTGAGGCCGGCGACGGTGCGGATGACGCGCTCTGGCGAGACCAGCACCGGCGGCAGGCAGCCGGTGGGCGCGGCGGCGGCGGCGCGCGTCCGCATCGTCGCGCAGCCGGGAAGGGCGAGGGTCGCGGCGGCGGAGCCGAGAAAGGCGCGGCGGTGCATGGCGGCGACCCTAGCCTCTCCCGTCATTCCCGCGAAAGCGGGAATCCAGCTTCCCTCCCGCGAAAAAGTCTCGCGGCTGGCCCAACTTTTCCTTGGCTGTCGCAAGCCATCGGGGATGCCAGAGTGGCAACGGAGGCGCGCTTATCTCCCAAATCGGTGACAGTTAGGTAACTGTCACCGGGACACTTAGGTAACTGTCACCGGGGCGCTACACTTAGGTAACTGTCACCGGGCGCTTGGGGCGGATAAGCGAGAAGGATTCGGGGCAGGCCGGACTTTTCCTTGGCTGTCGCCGGCCGGCGCGTGCGTTAGGATAATGACGGAGGCGTGCCTATGATCCGGCCCTATCTGCCGCTGAACGGCCTTCGCGCCTTCGAGGCGTCGGCGCGGCATCTGAGCTTCACCAAGGCGGCGATCGAGCTCAACGTGACCGCGGCCGCTCTCGGCCACCAGGTCAGGGCGCTCGAGGACCGGCTCGGCGCGCCCTTGTTCCACCGGCTGCCGCGCGGGCTGGCGCTGACCGACGAGGGCCGGGCGCTGCTGCCGGTGCTGCGCGAAGCGTTCGATGCGATCGCCGGCGCGCTCGGCCGGTTCGACGACGGCCGAGGCCGGGCTTTGCTCTCGGTCGGCGCGGTCGGCAGCTTCGCCGTCGGCTGGCTGCTGCCCAGGCTGGAGGCGTTCGCGGCCGCCCATCCGGAGGTCGACCTCAGGCTCAGCACCAACAACAACCGGGTCGACATCTCCGAGGAAGGGCTCGATTTCGCGATCCGCTTCGGCGACGGCGCCTGGCACGGCACCGAGGCGCGGCTGCTGTTCGAGGCGCCGCTGACCGCGCTCTGCGACGCCGCCACCGCGGCCCGGTTGCGCACGCCGGCCGACCTCACGGGCGAGACCCTGCTGCGCTCCTATCGCGACGAGGAATGGCCTGCCTGGTTCGAGGCGGCGGGAGCCGCGCTGCCGCCGCTGACCGGGCCGGTGTTCGATTCGGCCGCGCTGATGGTCGAGGCGGCGCTCGCCGGCCATGGCGTCGCGCTTGCGCCCGCGGCTTTGTTCGAAGGGCGCGCGGCGCGGCCGTTCCCGACCGAAATCGCCATGGGCGGCTATTGGCTGACCCGGCTCAAATCGAAGCGGCCGACGCCCGCGATGCAGGCGTTCGAGCGGTGGATACTGGCCGGCTAGGCCGCCGCGTCCTCGATCGCCTCCAGGGTGAGCTGGTCGTTGGTGTAAACGCAGATGTCGGCGGCGATCTTCATCGCCTTGCGGGCGATGGTCTCGGCATCCTCCTCATAATCGTAGAGCGCCATCGCGGCCGAGAGCGCGAAATTGCCGCCCGAGCCGATCGCCGCGACCCCGGCGGCGGGCTCGAGCACGTCGCCGTTTCCGGTCAGGATCAGGGTCACGTCCTTGTCGGCGACGATCATCATCGCCTCGAGGTTCCTGAGATATTTGTCGGTGCGCCAGTCCTTGGCGAGCTCGACCGCGGCGCGCATCAGCTGGCCGTTATGCTGCTCGAGCTTGCGCTCCAGCCGCTCGAACAAGGTGAAGGCGTCGGCGGTGGCGCCGGCGAAGCCGCCGATCACCTTGCCCTCCTTGCCCTCTTTGGCGCCGAGCCGGCGGACCTTCCTGGCATTGGGCTTGATCACCGTCGATTGCAGCGACACCTGGCCGTCGCCGGCGATCACCGCCTTGCCGTTCTTGCGCACGCCGATGATCGTCGTGCCGTGCCAGACTTCCATGGATAAGCTCCCGCTCCGATGAGGAGCCTATTTGGGAGCGTCGGCCCCGCCCTGCAACCTGATGCCGGCATCGGCCGCGCGCCGGGCGGTCGGCGAGGAGCCGAACTCATAGCCGATGACCGTGCTGCCCCAGCCGAGCACGAGGCCCAAAGCGAGCAGCAACGGCTCGCGATTGCCCTCGGGGATTGGGACGAAATAGAGGCCGGCCATGCCGCCAAGGCCGCCGACCAAAGCGACGATCGCCAGGGCGGCGCGGATCGGATCGGGCTGGGAGCGGGGTTGGTCGTCGGTCATTTCACTCTCCGAAGGTTACAAAAGTGCCGGTACGTGCGCGCGAAATTGCGGTGAAATTCAGCGAAGGGCGTCGATCGCCCGCCGAAGCGCGACCGGACCGCGCCGCGCCAGCAGCGCCCGAAGCGCGGCGGCGGTGCGCCGGTCCGGCCCGCCGTCGAGGGGCAGGCTTGGGACGTGGCCGCGGTTGAGGGCGTTGAGCGCGCGCCTCAGCAAACGAATCGAGGGGATGGCTCCGGTGATTTCCATATGAGAACGATAACCAAATGGGCACTGTGTAGGAAAGCTGTTTTTTCGCGGGCCGAGGCTGGCTAGACTGCGCGCAAGGGGAGACCGGAGATGGACTGGATCGCGGCGAGGCGGGCGGCATGGCTGGCGGCGGCGTTCGGGGTCACCGCCTGGCCGGCCGTGGCGAGCCGCGACGCGACCTGGCGCGCGCCCGAAGCGCCCGCGGAAGACTGTCTCGTCCCGGTCGGGGCCCAGGCGGCCGCGGCGGCGCCGCCGCCGCCGGTGCTTCTCGACGGGCTCGGTTTTGCCGGGATCGAGCCGGACAGCGCCAATGCCGAAGCGCGCGCCTGGTTCGCGCAAGGGGTGCGGCTGATCTGGGCGTTCGACGAGGTTGAGGCGATCCGCGCCTTCCAGATGGCGCAGCGGCTCGATCCCAATTGCGCGATGTGCCAGCTCGGCGAGGCCTGGGCGCGCGGGCCGACGATCAACCTTTCGCCGCGCACGCCCGAGCTGGCCGCGGCGCGCGCCGCCGTCGCCCGCGCCGCCGGCCTCGCCGGGCGGCTCGGCGCGCGCGACCGCCTGATCCTTCGCGGCATGGAGATCCGCACCCGCCCCGGCGCCGACTTCAGCAACGAGGCTTATGCCACCTACATGGAGGGCGCGGCGCTGCTCATGCCGGGCGACGACACGCTCGCGATCATGGCCGCCGACGCGCGCATGGTCGCCTGGGGCGAGACCAAGCCGCCGCCGGGATCGCTGGCGCAGCAGCTGCTCGAGCGGGTGCTGGCGCGCAGCCCGAACCATGGCGGCGCCATCCACTATTACATCCACCTGACCGACTGGATCGACCGGCAGGAGCTCGCCGTGCCTTATGCCGAGCGGCTCGGCGGGATCGCGCCGGCGGCGAGCCATCTCGTCCACATGCCCTCGCACAGCTTCTTCGGGGTCGGCCGCTATCGGGACGCGGCCGCGGTCAACGTCGCCGCGATCGCCGCCGACCGGGCGTTCGTGCTTCGGGCGCGGCCGGCGGCGTCGGACTATCGCGTCGGGCTGCTCGCCCACAATATGCACTTCGCGATCGAAAGCGCGCTCGCCCGCGGCGACGGCGGCACCGCGCTCGCCGTCTCCGGCCAGTTCCGCCAGACCTATCTGACCGGCGAGGTCGATGGGCGAGTCCGGGTTCTCGGTGCCGCGACCTTCTATGCGCGCGGCCTCCACGACGATGTCGCGGCGGTGCTGGCGATCCCCGATCCGGCCAACGTCTTCGATCGGGCGCAGCGCCATTATGCGCGCGGCGAGGCGCTGGCGCGGCGCGGCGATGCGGCGGCGGTGCGCGCCGAGGCGGCGGCGATCGCCGCGCTTCGGGCCGGGCGCGATTCGCCGGGGCTCGGGCGGCGCGGCGACCAGCTCGCGGAGGTCTTCCAATATGTGCTGGAGGGGCGCGCGGCGATGCTGGCCGGCGATCCCGGCCTGGCGGCGGCCGCCTATCGCAAGGCGATGGAGCGCCAGCTCGCCTCCGACTTCGGCGGCGATCCGCCGCTCTTCTGGTATTCGGTGCGCCGGAGCCTGGGCGCGGCGATGCTGGCGAGCGGCGACCATCTGAGCGCCCGGGCGCAGCTCTACGTCTCGCTGAGGAGCTGGCCGAACGACGCGCTCGCGCTCTACCTGCTGTCGCTGGCCGACCGCGCCGCCGGCGACATCGCCACCGCCGACCGCAACCTCGCCCGGGCGCGCGCGCTCTGGGCCGGCGAGGTGACCGAGGTGCCCTTGTCGCGCATCTGACTCCCCAGGGGGAGGGAAAGCAGGCTGACACGTCCGGCGCCAGCGTCTAGCTAGGTCCTTGATGGAATTCCTCATTCCCATTTTGCTGCTGGCGGTGCTGCTGCTGTTTCTCGCCAACCAGAGCTTGCGGACCCGGCTCATCCGGCTGGAATTGCGACTCGATGCGCTCGAAGACGGGGCGCCCTCGCCGGTGCCCCCGCCGCTGCACTCGCCGGCCAAAACCGAGCCCGCGCCCGCGCGGCCGCAACCGGTGGCGTTCGAATGGACGCCCGAGCCCGCGCCGGCGGTCGAGGAGGGCGCGCCCGCGCCCGCCGAGACCCTGGGCGGCCTGTTCGAGCGGCTGGTCGCCGGACGGCTGCTGATCTGGCTCGGCGGCATCGCTCTGGTGCTCGCGGCGGTGTTCCTGATCCGTTATTCGATCGACATCGGCCTGATGACCCCGGCGGCGCGGATGGTGGCCGCCGGCCTGTTCGGCCTGGTCCTGATCGGCGCCGGCGAATATGCGCGCGGGGGCAGGCTCGCCGACGATCCCAGGATCGCCCAGGCCTTGGCCGGCGCGGGCATCGCAGTGCTCTACGCCACCTTCTACGGCAGCTACCGGCTGCACGCCTTGATCGATTCGCAGGTGGCGTCGGCGGCGATGCTGATCGTGACCGGGACGGCCCTTGGGCTGTCGCTTCGGCACGGCGCGGCGACGGCGGTGATGGGCCTGGTCGGCGGCTTCCTGACGCCGCTCCTGGTCGGCGATCCGGAGGCGGGGGCCCTGCCTTTGCTCGCTTATCTGGCGTTGCTCGACATCGCTTTGTTCCTGCTCGCCTGGCGGCGCGGCTGGACCTGGCTGGCGGCGGCGGCGGCGGTGCTGAGCTTCCTGTGGACCGGCTTCCTGATCGCCCAGCCAGGCGGGCGCGACGCCCTCTATGCGGGCGGATTCGTGGCGATGCTCGCTTTGGCCGCCGCGCTGGTCAGGCCCGGGGCCGGGCGGCAGCTCGTGCTGATCCAGCCGCTCGCCATCGGCATCGTCCAGCTCGCCTTGCTGGTCGCGCGCACCGATCTCGGCGCGCCGGCCTGGGGCCTGTTCGCCGGCTTGAGCGCGGCAAGCCTCGCTCTGGCCGCGATGCGCCGCGACTGTCTGGCGGCGCCGCCGCTGGCTTTGGCGTTCGCCTTGGTGCTGCTCGGCGCCAAGGCGGCGACCGGCCAGGACGAATGGGTCCCGGCCGCGGCGATGGGGATCACGGCCCTGTTCGGCGCCGGCGGGCTGGCTTTGGCTTGGCGCAAGCGCGAGACCCTGTGGACCGGCCTCGCCTCGGCGGGCTTCGCCGGGCCGCTGCTGATTGCGCGGACCCTGCGCCCCGAGTTGCTCGACCGGCCGGCCTGGGGGGCGCTTGCGGCTTTGCTCGCTCTGGGGCCGGTCTTCCTCGTCTGGGCGAGCCGGACGCGGGCGAGCGACAAGGCGCCCGCGGACCTCGCTCTGCTGATCGCGGGCGCGGCGGCCGCGGCGCTGGCGGGCGCCGCGATCTGGGACCTGGCGGCGCCCGACTGGGTGGCGGCGGGCTGGCTCGCGGTGGCGCTCGGCGCGGCGCTGGCGGCGCGGCGGTTCGGCGATTTGGCGCTCGGCACGGTCGCCATGCTCGCCGGAATCGTCGCGGTGCTGCGCAGCCTGTGGATGGCCCCATCGCTCTCCGCCACCGCGACGGAGAGCCTGCTCGGCTTTCCGGCGCTCGCCGCCTATCTGCCGAATTCGACGACGGCGCTGACCACGTTCGCCGTCCCCGCGATCCTGCTGATCGCGATCCGCTTCGTGCTGCCGCCGCTGCCGCTCGGCGCCCGGCGCGGCCTGCCTTTGGTCGCCGGGCTGTTCGCTCTGGCGGCGCTCTACATCTGGTTCAAGCAGGCGTTCGGCCTCGCCGGCCAGGAGGATTTCGTCGCGCGCGGCCTGATCGAGCGCACGATCATCACCCAGGCCTTGTTCGCCGCCGGCTGGCTGCTCGCCGCCGGCATCGTTAAGCCGCCCCGGATCGAGCCCGATCTGGCCCGGCTCGGCGGGACCATGCTGACGATCGTGGCGGCGGCGCGCCTCGTCTGGTTCGACATGGTCCTCCACAATCCGCTCTGGGCCGATCAGTGGGTCGGCACGGTTCCGGTGCTCAACCTGATCCTTCCCGCTTTCCTGCTCAGCGCCGCCTGGCTCTACGCGGCGCGGCGGCGGGCGGCGGCGGCGACCCGCTCGGGCCTGTGGCTTGCGGCCTTCCTGCTGGCGCTGATCGCCGGCATCGCCCTGCTGGTGCGCCAGGCCTTTCACGGGCCGATCCTGACCGGCGGCGCCGATATGCCGACCGCTGAGGCCTATGGCTATTCGCTGGCCGGGCTCGTCGTTGCGATCGCCCTGATCCTCGCCGGCATCCGCCTGCCCGACAAGGCGCTGAGGCTCGCCGGCCTGGTTCTGCTGACCGCGACCATCGTCAAGGTCTTCCTGATCGACGCCTCCGATCTCGAGGGGGTGCTGCGAATCCTCTCCTTCCTCGTCCTCGGAATCGCGCTGATCGGCATCGGCCGCCTCTACGGCCCGGTGCTACGGGCGGAGCGCGAGCAGGCCTGAGGCTGGCGGATCCGAAACGATCGACCTAAGAAGGCCGCAAGGGGTTTTGCGGGTGTCCCACGACGTTTTCATCAGCCATGGCGCCAAGGACCGGGCCGTCGCAGAGGCGGTCTGCGACGCGATCGAGCGCGCCGGCCACCTGTGCTGGGTCGCCCATCGCGACGCAGCGGTCGGCGCCCAGGGCGGCGCGGCCGGCGTCGAGGCGATCGGCGCGTGCAAGATCTTCCTGCTGATCATGTCGGCGGAGAGCGGCGAATCGGCGCAGGTCCGGCGCGAGGCCGAGCGCGCGGCCCAGGCCGGCCTCGCCTTCGTCCCGTTCCGGATCGAGGAGACCGAGCCGCCCGCCGACCTCGACTTCCTGATCGGCGGGGCGCCGCGCCTCGACGCGCTGCAGCCGCCGCTCGGCCCGCATCTCGATCATCTGACGGCGATCGTCGGCCGGCTGCTCGATGGCGGCGAAGGCGCGCCGCTTCGGCCGCTGACCATGCCGCCGCGGCCGCTGCCGCCGCTGCCCGGCCCGTCGCCCTCCTGGCTGCCGATCGCGCTCGCCGGGCTGATCGGCCTGATCGCCATCGCCATCGTCGCCGCGATGATCGCGCGCTGATGGACGATCTCGCCGCGATCGGCGCCGCCGTCGACGAAATGTATGCGATGATCTCGGGCCCGAAAGGCCCGCGCGACTGGTCGCGCCAGGCCAATTGCTTCCACCCCGAGGCGCGGCAGATCCGGACCTGGATCGGCGCCGACGGCCGGGCGGAATGCAGGATCATGGGCCTGGACGATTACGCCCGCGACACCACGCCCTTCTTCGCGGAGCACGACTTTTACGAGGTGGAGATCGGCCGCCATATCGACCTGTTCGGCAACATCGCCCACGTCTGGAGCGCCTACGAAGCGCGCACCGCGCCCGGCGACTCGGCGCCCGAGCGGCGCGGCATCAACTCGATCCAATTGTTCAAGGACGCGGAGCTCGGCTGGCGGATCGTCGCGATGATCTGGGACAATGAGCGGGAAGGCGTGACGCTGCCCGCATTGTAAGCTGGTCGGGGCGACTGGATTCGAACCAGCGACCCCCACACCCCCAGTGTGATGCGCTACCAGGCTGCGCTACGCCCCGACCAAGGGCGGGCATTTAGGCGCGAGCGGGGGGCAAGGCAAGCCGCGGTTGACTTGCCCGCGCCGGCTGCGAAACGGTGACGGCGATGAAATACGGCGTCAGCAGCTTCGATCAGATCAAGCATCTCTCCGGCCTCGAGATGCTGCGCGCGATGATCGCGGGCGAGCTGCCGGCGCCGCCGATCGCCGAGCCTTTGGGCTTCCGGCTGGTCGAGGTCGAGAAGGGGCGGGCCTTGTTCGAGGGAACGCCCGGGCCGCATCTGCTCAACCCCTTGGGCTCGGTCCACGGCGGCTATGCGCTGACCCTGATCGACAGCGCCTGCGGCTGCGCCGTCCACACCGAGCTGGACGCCGGCATCGGCTATACGACGGTCGAGACCAAGGTGAACTTCACCCGCGCGATCGATCCCGCCGGCGGGCCGGTGCGTTGCGAGGGCCGGGTGGTGAGCCGCGGCCGCCAGATCGCCACCGCCGAGGCCTATCTGCGCTCTGGCGACGGCAAATTGCTCGCCCACGGGACGTCGACATTGATCATCCTCTATCCCCGGTAGGCCCCATCCCGTCATTCCCGCTTTCACGCGAATGACGAGGGAGAGCTTCGCGGGGATGACGACGCGGATCAGCTGCCGCCCAGGATCGTCTTCAGGAAGTGCGCCTCATAGGCGTTGATGCTGATCGATTCGAGCTTGGCGGTGCCGAGCGCGCCCATCAAATCGGCCATGTGCGGCGCCGCCATGTGCGCGGCGATCGCCTCTTCGTCGCTCCACTCCTCCGCGATGTGGAGGAGGCCCGGCTCGGCGATGTCGACCGCGTAGGAATAGCGCGCGCAGCCGGCTTCGGCGCGGGTCGCCTTGACGTTCGCCTCCAGGGCGGGCCTGAGCCGCTCGATCTCGCCGTCCGCGAATCGCGCATATCCGGTCACGATGATCATCTCTTCGTCTCCTTTCCGAACCGTTCACCTTGCCTTGGCAACGGGCCGTCCCCATGATAGGCGCACCGCGCTTTCAAAGGCGAGCGCCTTCGCGCCGTCTCCTTTTCCAGAGGCCCGAACATGTTCGAATCCCCAGCCTATGCACAGGGCGCGACCGGCGGCGGCGCCGGCGTCTTCATGGCGCAGATCTTTCCGCTCATCCTCATCTTCGTCATCTTCTACTTCCTTTTGATCCGCCCGCAGCAGAAAAGGATGAAGCAGCATCAGGCGATGATCGGCGGCGTCAAGCCGCGCGACACGGTGATCACCAATGGCGGCCTGATCGGCAAGGTCACCAAGGTCGACGACGACGAGATCGAGGTCGAGGTGGCGACGGGCGTCAAGGTTCGAATCGTCAAATCGATGCTGAGCGACATCCGCCCGCACGGCGCCAAAGCCGCGAACGACTAGGGGCCCCGATCCACATGTTGAACTTCCCCCGCTGGAAGATCTGGGGCATCAGCCTGATCTGCGCGCTCGGCGTGCTGCTGGCGATCCCGAGCTTCCTGCCCGCGTCCGCCTCGGCCTATCTGCCGCGCTTCGTGCAGGCGATCCACGTCAATCTCGGCCTCGATCTCGCCGGCGGCAGCCAGCTGCAGCTCGAGGCGCAGGTCCAGGACGTCGCCAAGCAGCGCGGCGAGCAGATGGAAGATCTGCTGCGCTCGACCTTCACCCGCAACTCGATCCAGGTCAGCCAGCTGGCGGCGGCCAATGGCGAGGTCAGCTTCCTCGTCACCGACCCCGCCCAGGTCGGCCAGGCGACCCAGCAGGCCAACGCCCAGGTCGGCCAGGTCGGCTTCGGCGGCGCCGACTGGACGGTCTCGGTCAGCGATGGCCGCCGGGTGACGATGCGCCAGACCCAGGTCGGCATAGACGAGGCGATCAAGCAGGCGATGGAGGTGGCGCGCGACGTCATCGACCGCCGAATCAACGCGCTCGGCACGCTCGAGCCCTCGATCACCCGCCAGGGCTTCAACCGAATCCTGGTCCAGGTCCCCGGCCTTCAGGACCCCGAGGGGCTGAAGCGGCTGATCGGCCGCACCGCCCGGCTTGAGTTCAAACTGGTCTCGGATATCCCCAATCTCACCTGCCAGACCCGCCCGCCGCCCGGCAGCCAGGTGCTGCCTTATGCCGAAGGCGGCCCGAATACGTGCATCGCGGTCCAGCGGCGCGCGATCATCACCGGCGAACGGATCGCCAACGCCGTCCAGGATTTCGACGAGGGCGGACTGCCCGCGGTCCGGGTCAGCTTCGACAATACCGGCAGCCGCAGCTTCGCGCGCGTGACCCAGTCCAACGTCAACAAGCGTTTCGCGATCATCCTCGACAATGTCGTCATCTCCGCGCCCAACATCCGCGAGCCGATCCTGGGCGGCACCGCCTCGATCTCGGGCAGCTTCACAGTCGAGACCGCCAACCAGCTCGCCATCTCGCTGCGCTCCGGGCGCCTGCCGGTCGAGCTGCGCGTGGTCGAGGAGCGCAGCGTCGGCGCCGAATTGGGCGCGGATTCGATTCGCAGCGGCGTCGTCGCCTCGATCGTCGCCACCCTGGTCGTGATCCTGTTCATGCTGATCACCTACGGCCGGTTCGGAGTCTACACGACGATCGCGCTGATCCTGAACGGCCTGATGATCATCGGCATCATGGCTTTGTTCAACGCGACCCTGACCTTGCCCGGGATCGCCGGCTTCGTGCTCACCATCGGCGCCGCGGTCGACGCCAACGTGCTGATCAACGAGCGCATACGCGAGGAGCAGCGACGAGGGCGAAGGCTGCACGATGCGCTCGAATCGGGCTATCGCGAGGCCTCGACGGCGATCTTCGACGCCAACGTCACCAACGTCATCGCTGCCGTCCTGATGTTCTATTTCGGCTCGGGCCCGATCCGCGGCTTCGCGGTGGTGCTGATGATCGGCATCGTCACCTCGGTGTTCACCGCGGTCAACGTCACGCGCATGTTCGTCGCCCTCTGGGTCCGCAGATCGCGGCCCAAAGAACTGCATATTTGAGGACCGCACGATGCGCCTGCTGAAGCTCGTCCCCGACAACACCAACCTCGATTTCATGCGCTGGCGCAATTGGGCGCTGCTGATCTCGATCCTCGTCACCGCGGCGGCGATCGCGCTCGTCTTCACGCGCGGGCTCAATCTCGGCGTCGACTTCATCGGCGGGCAGAGCGTTAGGGTCGCCTTCGCGAACCCGCCCCAGCTCGACGAGCTTCGCGACCGGGCCAACGCGCTCGGCATCGGCGAAGCCTCGATCCAGGAGACCCGCGCGAGCGCGGTCGAGATCGCCGCCGACGCGCGGCGCGCGAACCAGTCAGATTACGTGATCCGCACGCCGCGGCCGGAGGGCGGCGACGCCGCCGCCATCGCCGCGACCCAGAAGGTGCGGCAGATGATCGCGACCAATTATCCGGGCGCGACGATCAGCTCGGTCGACAGCGTCTCGGGCAAGGTGTCGCAGGAATTGTACCGCTCGGGCGCGCTTGCGGTCGGGCTCGCAATGCTCGGCATCGCCATCTTCATCTGGATCAGGTTCGAATGGCAGTTCGGAATCGGCGCCCTGGTCACCCTGTTCCACGACGTCTGGATGACGTTGGGCTTCTTCTCGCTGACCCAGCTCGAGTTCAACCTCAACGTGGTCGCGGCGATCCTCACCATCGTCGGCTATTCGCTCAACGACACCGTCGTCATCTACGACCGGATTCGCGAGAATCTGCGCAAATACCGTAAGATGGAGATCGTGCCGCTGCTCAACCTCTCGCTGAACGAGACGCTGTCGCGCACCATGGTGACCTCGATCTCGATCCTGCTCGCGCTCGGCGCGCTGCTGCTGCTGGGCCCCGAGGTGATCTTCGGCCTCACCATCGCGATCTTCATCGGCATCTTCGTCGGCACCTATTCGTCGATCTACATCTCCTCGCCGATCCTGGTCTGGCTCAGGGTGACGACGGGAAGCTTCCTGCCCCGCGATCCGGTCAGCCGGGCCGCGCGCGGCCCGCGCAACGAAAGAGACGGCGCCCAGGTTTGAGCGCTCGGGTGGAAAGAAGCGCCCCCGCGCGCGGGCCGCTCGTCCAGGGCTTCGCCGCGGGCGGCTTCTCGATCGACGGCGCGGTCCTGAAAGGGGCGCTGCTCACCCCCGAGGCGGCGGCGGCGTGGGATGCGCCGGCGCTCGCCGATCTTTCGGAAGGCCACGTCGCGCCTTTGCTCGCGCTCGCGCCCGCGCCCGAATTCCTGCTGCTCGGCACCGGGCCCACCCACGGCTTCCCGCCGCGCGCCTTCATCGCCGCGCTCGAGGCGAAGGGGATCGGTGTGGAGGCAATGGACAGTCGCGCCGCCGCCCGCACCTGGGGCCTTCTCCGCGGCGAGGGAAGGTGGATCGTTGCGGCGCTAATGCCGCTCTGAGCTTCCTCGTCATTCCCGCGAAAGCGGGAATCCAGACGGCGTTCGGGCGGGTCTCAAAGTCGGTCTGGATTCCCGCTTTCGCGGGAATGACGGATTGAATCGAGGTGGTCGAACAGCTCGGCGCCGTTCTTGTCCCAGCTGAAGCGCAGGGCGCTTTCCCGCACCCTCGCCTGATCGGGCGGGTTGGCGAGCAGCTCCCCCACCGCGCCCGCGATCGCGGCGGGGTCGCGCGGGACGAGGCGGCCCGCCTCCGGCCGGTCGACGACCTCGCGGGCGCCGCCGACGTCGCTGGTCACCACCGGCGTGCCGCAGGCGAGCGCCTCGACCCAGACGTTGGCGAGCCCTTCCGAGACGGTCGGCAGCACCATCACGTCGGCGGCGGCGAGCAGAGCGGGAAGCTCGGCATGCGGCCGGCTGCCGAGAAAGCGGAGGTTCGCGCCCTTGGCCAGCCCTTCGAGCCGCGCCCGGTCCGGGCCGTCGCCGACCAGGATCAGGGCCGCGCCGGGCAGCAGCTTCAGCGCAGCGATGGCGAGATCCTGGCCCTTGCGTTCGAGCAGGGCGCCGGCGGCGACGAGCAGCGGCCCCTCGACGCCGAGCGCCGCCTTGGCCGCGGCGCGGTCGACGGGCCGGAACAGGTCGAGGTCGATGCCGGTATGGTGGACGCGGATCCTCTCGCCGGGCAGGCCGAGCGCCGCCATGTCGGCCCTGAGCGCGCCGCTGACCGCGAGCAGGCCGCCGGCCGCTTTGCCCGCCGCGACGATCTGCGCCGCGATTCCGGGCCGCGCCCCCCAGAGGTGGATGTCGCTGCCCCGCGCCTTGATCGAGAAGGGGACGTCCAGCGCCCGGGCCAGAAGCATCGCCGCCGGGCCGTCGGGCCAGAAAAATTCGGCATCGATGACGTCGAACGGGAAATGCGTCCTGATCTCGCGCAGCACCGGCAGCAAGGCGGCGGCCATCCGCCGGGCATTTCCCGCCGCGCCGATGACGGGCCAGACGCGGTAGCGGGGGCGGTGGACGGCGAGCCCGTTCCATCGCTCGCGCGGCGGCAGCGCGGCGAGCGGCGCATAATGGGGATGGAGCGACAGCGGCCACAGCGGCAGTCCGACGGGAGCGACCACCTCGACCGCGACATCGTCCCGCGCGGCGAGCGCGCGCGTCTGGCGCTCGACGAACCCGCCCAGATTGGGCTTGAGGCCGTTCGGGAACAGGGTCGCCAGGGTCAGCACGCGCAGCATGGCGTGCCCTTAGCAGAAAAGCGCTTTGGCGAGGTTAATTGCGGTATCGGGGCGATGGAGACCTCAGGAGTCATCCCGGCGAAGGCCGGGACCCATGAACGCCGTGGTGTGAAGGAGGAGCGGAAGCGCTTTCGCCTTTTTTCCGGCCACTGAGTTCGTGGGTCCCGGCCTTCGCCGGGATGACTCCATGCGCGCTCTTTTGGCGCTCATTAAAGCGCCGTTCATCGGCCGGGCTTTCTCTGCTACCGACCCTAGCGAACGCCGCTTGGCCTTCGCCCAACGCTCAGCTAAGAAGCCCGCCATGTACACGATTTCCCGCTCCGCCATCCTCGCCGCGCTCGCCGCCAGCTCGATCCTGCTCACCGGCTGCGCCGCATTCGGCGGCGGCGGCCGCACCCGCGCCGACACGCGCTACGTCGCCCGCGACGTCAACACGCTCTACAATGCCGGCTGGGACCGGATGCGGAGCCGCTCCTATCTGCAGGCCGCGGTGATTTTCGACGAGGTCGAGCGCCAGCATCCTTATTCGGTCTGGGCGCGCCGGGCGCAGCTGATGAGCGCGTTCAATTATTATGCCGCGCGCGAGTATACCAAGTCGATCGAATCGGCGCGGCGCTTTCTGTCCATCCATCCGGGCAATCGCGACGCGCCTTATGCGCTCTACCTGATCTCGCTCAATTATTACGAGCGGATCAACGACATCACCCGCGACCAGGCGATCACCCGCCAGGCGCTCGAGACTTTGGGCGAGCTCGTCCGCCGCTATCCGGAAACGCCTTATGCGGACGATGCGCGGCTGAAGATCGATCTGGTCCGCGACCATCTCGCCGGCAAGGAGATGGAGATCGGCCGCTTCTACCAGCGCCGGCGGCAATGGCTCGCCTCGGTGATCCGTTTCCGCACCGTAGTCGACGATTACCAGACCACCAGCCACGCGGCCGAGGCGCTGATGCGGCTTACCGAATCCTATCTCGCGCTCGGCATCCCCGATCAGGCGCGGCGCTCGGCCTCGGTGCTCGGCGCCAATTACCCGCAGAGCATCTGGTACCGCCGCGCCTACGAGCTGGTCCAGCGCCACGCCCCCGATGCCGCCGCCCCCGCGCCGGCGGCGGGGACGCGCTGACGCCTCCCGTCATTCCAGCGCAAGCTGGAATCTCCCTTGCCTTTAACGAAGTGAGATTCCAGCTTTCGCTGGAATGACGTAGAGGGGTAGTCGATGCCCTGTCCAACCCCCTCATGCTGACCGCCCTTTCGATCCGCGACGTCGTGCTGATCGAGACGCTCGAGCTCGATTTCGGGGCGGGGCTGGGCGTGCTCACCGGCGAGACCGGGGCGGGCAAGTCGATCCTGCTCGACGCGCTCGGGCTGGCGCTCGGCATGCGGGCGGACAGCGGCCTGGTGCGCGCCGGCCAGGCGCAGGCGTCGGTCAGCGTGTCCTTCGAGATCGGCCGCGACCATGCGGCGCTTGCCCTGCTCGAGGCGAACGGACTGGCCCACGCGCCGGGCGAGCCGCTGGTCATCCGCCGCACGGTCAAGGCGGACGGCGGCAGCCGCGCCTTCGTTGACGACCAGCCGGTCTCGGCCGGGCTGCTTCGCGAGCTCGGCGCCAGCCTCGTCGAGATTCACGGCCAGCATGACGATCGCGGCCTGCTCAACCCGCGCGGCCATCGCGGCCTGCTCGACAGCTTCGGGCGGATCGACGGCGCTCCGGCGGCCGCCGCCTGGGCGCGAGTCCAGCAGGCGGAGGCGGGGCTCGCCGCGGCCCGGGCGGCGCATGACGAGGCGATGCGCGACCGCGATTGGCTCGCTCACGCGGTCGAGGAGCTGGACGCTCTAGTGCCGACGCCGGGCGAGGAGGAGGCGCTGGCCTCGCTGCGCGCCGGCATGCAGGCGGGCGCCCGGCTCGGCGACGAGCTCGCCACCATCGCCGGCCTGCTCCAGGGGTCCGAAGGCGGCCTCGCTCTGCTTCGCCAGGCGGCGCGGCGGCTCGACCGGATCGCGGCCGAGCATGCGATGCTGACCGAATGCCTTGCGGCGCTCGACCGGGCCGTGATCGAATCGGCCGAGGCGGAAGATGCGCTGGAGCGGGCGCAGGGCGCCTTGGCCTTCGATCCGGCCCGCCTCGAGGAGGCCGAGGCGCGCCTGTTCGAGATCCGGGCGCTCGCCCGCAAGCATCGCATCGAGGCGGACGCGCTGCCGGCGCTGGCCGAGGATCTGCGCGGGCGGCTCGGCGCGATCGCGGCCGGCGGCGCGGAGATCGCGGCGCTCGAAGCCGGGCTTACGGACGCGCGCGCAATCTACGACCGCGAGGCGGCGGCCCTGACCGCGGCACGGCAGGCGGAGGCGGCGCGGCTCGACTCGGCGGTGGCGGGCGAGCTGGCGCCGCTTAAGCTCGACCAGGCCCGCTTCCGCACCGTGATCGGCGCCGCCGAGCCGGGGCCGAGCGGCGGCGACCGCGTCGAATTCGAAGTCTCGACCAATTCAGGGGCGCCGTTCGGGCCGCTGGTCAGGATCGCGTCGGGCGGCGAATTGTCGCGCTTCATCCTTGCGCTCAAGGTCGCGCTCGCCGAGCAGGGCGGGGCGACGACGATGATCTTCGACGAGATCGACCGCGGCGTCGGCGGGGCGGTGGCGAGCGCGGTCGGCGAGCGGCTGCACCGGCTGGCCGAGGCCGGCCAGGTCCTCGTCGTCACCCACAGCCCCCAGGTCGCCGCCCGCGGCGCCATGCATCTGCTGATCGAGAAGAGCCATGACGGCGTGGTCACCCGCACCGGCGTCCATCTGCTCGACGAAGGCCGCCGCCGCGAGGAGATCGCCCGCATGCTCTCGGGCGCGCAGGTCACCGACGAGGCGCGCGCCCAGGCGGTGCGGCTGCTGGAGGCGGCGTGACCGGTACAGAACTCCTTGTGGTTGTGGGTCCAAGTGTCGCTTTGCTTGCGACGTTCGTGACTTGGCTAGGACATAGAGTACTCCGAGCGAATGCTGAGCTGGCCGCAAAAATTTCGAGAGACAACGCGGTTCTTTCGGTTGCTCTTGAATCAGCAAAGCAACTCGCTTCCAATAGACAGGTTTGGATTGACAATCTTCGAGACGATCTAGCGGTCTATTTTTCTTTAACTTTAGAATCCGATTACAAAAAAATTGATTATCAGAAGATTTATGAGGTGGGCGCCAGAACTGAACTTAGAATGAACCCGGCTGACCCCGATTATCAAGAACTTCGTACTGCTATGAGTGAATGCATGGAAAAGAAGGACTTAACTAAGATCAAAGATGGGAGGGAGTTGTACATCAGTGTCAGCCAACGCATTCTAAAGCGTGAATGGGACGTGCTGAAAGGTGAGCTGAGGGCGCTAGCGGAAAAACAAGCCCATGAGTGAAGCCGAGGCTGCAAACCGGTTGATGCGCCTCGCCAAGGAGGTCGCGCGGCACAACCGGCTCTATCACACGGACGACGCTCCGGAGATTTCGGACGCGGATTATGACGGGCTGGTGCGCGAGAATGCCGCGCTCGAGAAAAAATTCCCGCATCTCGTCCGCGCGGACAGCCCGTCGCGGCAGGTGGGGGCGGCGCCGGCGGGGCATCTCGCCAAGGTCGCGCATGCGCTGCCGATGCTCAGCCTCGACAACGCCTTTTCCGACGAGGAGGTGGCGGATTTCGTCGGGCGAGTGGGGCGCTACCTCAAGCTTGGCGACGACGCAGAGGTCGCGCTCACCGCCGAGCCCAAGATCGACGGCCTGTCCTGCTCGCTGCGCTACGAAAACCGCCGATTGGTTCGTGCCTTGACCCGGGGCGACGGACAGGTTGGCGAGGACGTCACGCCGAACGTTCTCACGATCGAGGATATTCCCCGGACCCTCCCCGAGGATGCGCCCGAATTGTTCGAGGTCCGCGGCGAAATCTACATGGAAAAGGCGGCGTTCGCGGCGCTCAATGCGCGATTGCTCGCCGAGGCCGAGGCGGCCGGCGATGCAAGCAAGGCGCGCCAGTTAGCCAATCCCCGCAACGCCGCCGCCGGATCGCTGCGCCAGAAGGACGCAAGCGTCACCGCCACCCGGCCGCTGCGCTTCTTCGCCCATGGCTGGGGGGAGGCCAGCGCCGTTCCCGGCGCCACCCTGCTGGAGGTGATGACCGCGATCAGTGCGTGGCACTTTCCACTGCCCGAAGCGATCGAGCGCTTCGACACGAAGGGCGCGCTGAATTTCTACCGGGAGGTGGAGCGGCGGCGCGCCGATCTGCCCTACGACATCGACGGCGTCGTCTACAAAATCGACCGGCTCGATTGGCAGAAGCGGCTGGGCCAAATCGGGCGGGCGCCGCGCTGGGCGCTCGCGCACAAATTCCCGGCCCAGCGGGCGGAAACCACGCTCAACGCGATCGACATCCAGGTCGGCCGCACCGGCAAGCTCACGCCGGTGGCGCGGCTGGAGCCGGTGACGGTGGGCGGCGTCGTCGTCACCAACGCGACGCTCCACAATCGCGACGAGATCGAGCGGCTTGGCGCGCGGCCCGGCGACCGCGTCATCCTCCAGCGCGCCGGCGACGTCATTCCGCAGATCGTCGAGGTGCTGACCAAGGACGAGACCCGGCCCGTCTTCGTCTTCCCCGATCATTGTCCGCAATGCGGTAGCGAGGCGGTGGCGGAGGAAGGCGAGATCGACGTCCGCTGCACGGGCGGCCTGATCTGCCCGGCCCAGCGTTTCGAGCGCCTGCGCCATTTCGTCAGCCGCGGCGCGCTCGACATCGAAGGGCTCGGCGAGAAGAGCATCGCCGAATTCCTGGAACTCGGCTGGCTGAACGAGCCCGCCGACATCTTCCGTCTGCGCGATCATCGCGAGGAACTGGTCGGGCGCGAAGGCTGGCAGGCGAAATCGGTCGACGCGTTGATCGCCGCGATCGAGGCGAAGCGCGCGCCCGACGCCGCGCGCCTGCTGTTCGGCCTCGGCATCCGCCATGTCGGCTCGGTCACCGCGCGCGACCTGATGAAGGCGTTCGGCACCCTGCCCAGGCTGCGCCAGATCGCCGAGGCGGCGCGGGCCGGCGACGAGGAGGCGGCGGCCGAGCTTGTCGCGATCGAAGGGGTCGGGCCGACGGTGACGCGGGCGCTTGGCGATTTCTTCCACGAGCCCCACAATATCGAGGCATGGGACGATCTGCTGCGCGAGGTCTCGCCGCCGCTCTTCGTCGTCGAAACGCGCGCCTCGCCCGTCACCGGCAAGACTGTCGTCTTCACCGGCAGCCTTGAGGCGCTTTCGCGCGACGAGGCCAAGGCGCAGGCCGAGGCGCTCGGCGCCAAGGCGGCGGGCTCGGTGTCGGCCAAGACCGATTTGCTGGTGGCCGGCCCGGGCGCGGGCTCCAAGCTCAAGAAAGCCGAGGCGCTTGGCATCGAGGTGATGACCGAGGCGCAATGGCTGGCCATGGTCGCCGAGGCGGGCGGATGACTCTCCCGGAAGCTCCCATTTTCGTGCGATACGCTTCCCATCGAAAGGAGAGTGCCATGCGTAATCTGGGCATCGTTCCTTTGGCCGTCCTGGCCCTCGCGTCCGCGGTGGGCGCCCCCGCCGCGCCCGCGCCATCCTCCGCTCCGCGACATGGCGACATCCGGCTGACGCCCCCGGAGCGCTGCCGCCCGGGCGAGCCCCGGGTCGCCGACTTCGCCGGGACGGTCGCGGCGCAGCGGCTCGACCAATTGCCGGCCGGAAATCTCGATCTCGCCGTGATGCGCGAGGTCGACGGCTGCCCCGAGCCGGTGACGATCCGCGAAGGTTATGGGGCGATGGGCACGCGCGTCTCGCCCACGCGAACCGTGCGGCCCAGCCTACCCCGCGCCCACCTGCTCGGCCGCTAGCGCCAGCCCGTCGCCTTGCGCTTGCGCATGACCAAAGTCGGCCAATCGCCGCGGTCGATGCGCTGGCCCGCCATCATCGACTGGCGCCGGAACGCCGCGGCCACGCCTTCGGCCTGATGGTCGAGCAGGCCGGCGAGCACCAGCCGCCCGCCCGGCGCCAACGCCCCGGCCAGAGCTGGGGCGAGCTCGATCAGCGGTCCGGCAAGGATGTTGGCGATGAGCAGATCGTAGGGCGCGCGCGCCTTGAGCCGGAGATGGTCGAGGCCCGGCGCGACGATCAACTCGAGCTGGCCGCGCGCGCGGCCGGGCCGGACATGGTTGAGCGCGGCATTTTCGGCCGCCACGGCAATCGCGATCGGGTCGATGTCGGAGGCGACCGCCCGGGCCGCTGGCCAGAGGTGCATGGCGGCGAAGGCGAGCAGGCCGGTGCCGGTGCCGATATCGGCGAGATTGTGGACGTTCGCGCCGGTCGCCTTGAGCCGGTCGAGCGCGATCAGGCAGCCGGTGGTGGTCTCGTGCTGGCCGGTGCCGAAGGCGCGGCCGGCGTCGATCTCGAAGGCGATTGCGCCCGGCGGAATTTGACCGCGGTGCGCCGGCGTGTGGACGAAGAAGCGGCCGGCGCGGATCGGCTGGAGTCCTGCCTGGCTCAGGGTCACCCAATCCTCGTCGCCGAGCCGTTCGACCAAGGGCTCGGCGCCCGCCGCGCTCGGCGCGAGGCCGCGCAGCAGGTCGAGGTCGGCGCGGCCCGGCTCCGCCTCGAAATAGGCGTCCATCCGCCACGCCTCGCCGTCCGCCTCGCTGGTCATCAGCACCGGCGGCGAGTCGAGCGCCGCGAACTGGGCGATGTCCTCCTTGAGCGCCTCGGCCTCCGCTCGGGTGCAGGGCAGGGTGACTTTCCAGCTGGTCATAAATCCTCCCCGGAACGGGGAGGGGGACTGCGGCGCGAAGCGGCGTGGTGGAGCGGTCGCGAGCGATAGCGAGCATGAAACGGCACCGACCCCTCCACCATGCTGCGCTTGGTCCCCCTCCCCGTTCCGGGGAGGATCTGCTCAGCGCACATAGCTCGCCCCGTTGACGTCGATCACCGCGCCGGTCGCCGACGCGGGCGCATCGACCGCCAGCCAACGCACCGTCTCGGCGATCTCCGCGGGCGTGGCGGGGCGGCCGAGCGGGAGGTCGCCCAGCCCGGCGAGGCCGCCGCGGCTTTCGATATACTCCTCGACCATGCCCGTGGCGGTGAAGCCCGGAGTTACCGCGAAGGCCAATATGCCCTCGCCGGCATAAGCGCGGGCGATGGTCTTGGTCATCGCGACCATGCCGGCCTTGGACGCGGCATAATGCCAGTGATCCGGGCTGTCGCCGCGATAGGCGGCGCGGCTGGCGACGTTGACGATCCGGCCGCCTTCGCCACGCGCGCGATAATGAAGGACGGCGAGCCGGCTGAGCTCGGCGGCGGCGGTCAAATTGACCTTCTGCGTCCGCTCCCATTGCTGGGTCCAGTCGGCGGCCTCGATGGGATTGGCCTCGAACATGCCGGCATTGTTGACGAGGACGTCGATGCGGCCGTCGAGCCGCTCCAGCGCCTCGTTCCACAGCCCCTCGGCGGCGCCCCCTTCCGCGAAGTCGGCCGGGATCCGCCCGCCGCCGCTGCTTGTCGCGTGGCCGACGGCGCGGTGGCCGGCGAAGGCGGCGAGGATCGCCTCGCCAATCCCCCGGCTGGTGCCGGTGACGAGGATGTGGAGGGGGCTGGTCATGCGAGGCCGGATAGAGCGCTTGGTGCGGGAGGAAAACCCCCCGCACCGTTCGCTCTGAGCCTGTCGAAGGGCTTTTCTTCTGTTCAGGCGCTGGAAGAAGGAGAGGGCTTCGACAAGCTCAGCCCGAACGGTTCTCGTTCCTCCGGCCCAACTAAGCCGCGAAGCTCTGCACGAACCTGCCGGCGCTGACCTTGAACTTGGCCATCTGCTCGTCGACCTCGCCGAAGCTCTTCTCGACCTCGTCGATCTCGCTTGCGACATTCTCGGTATCGGCGCGGATCGCGGCGATGGTCGACGACATCGAATCGGCCGCCAGCGCGGTTTCGTCCACGGCCGCGGTGATCATGGTCACCGTCTGCGCCTGCATCTCCATCGCCTTGCGGATGCGGTCGGCGCTGACCTGCACCTCCTCGACGGTGGACTGGATCGAATCATTGGCTTCGACGGTCTGCTTGGTGGCGCTCTGGATGGCGGAAATCTTGGCGGTGATGTCGTCCGTCGCGCGCGCGGTCTGGCTGGCGAGGCTCTTCACCTCCTGCGCGACGACTGCGAAGCCGCGGCCGGCATCGCCCGCGCGCGCTGCCTCGATGGTCGCGTTGAGCGCGAGCAAATTGGTCTGGCCGGCAATGTCGCGGATCAGGCCGAGGATCGATTCGATCGCCTCGACCTGGGCGGAAAGCGCCTGGCTGACCTTGACGGCCTCGCTGGCCTGGTCGCCGGCGCGCACGGCGACGCCGGCGGCGACCTCGACCTCGCTCCTGGCCTCCTCGATCGCCATGATCAGGCCGGCGGCGGTCTGCGCCGCCTCGCGCATCGCCACCGCGCTCTGCTCGGCGGCGGCGGCGACCTCGCTGGTCTTGCCGAGCATGCCGCGCGCGGCGGCGCTAGCGTCGGCGGCCTGGCTGCGGACCTTGCGCGAGCCCGTCGCATTATGCTCGACGACGCTCATGATCTCCTTGTTGAAGTCGGCGCCCTGGCTGGCGCGCCGCTCCTGCTCGGCGGATTTGCGCAGCGCATCATAATGGGCGGAGAAAACGTCGACCTCGAGGATCGTCGCCTGGGTCAGCGCCTTGCCGAGCCGGATCATCCGCTCGGGGTCGCCGGCAAGCGCGTGGATGAGGATGTCGTGCGCCGCCTGGGCACCCGCGGAGATTCCAGCGAAGAGCGTGGTCAGCGAGACGCCGGAGGCGGCCGCTGCGGCGACATAATGACCGGCGGTCGCGGCCCAGGCCGGATTGCTCAGGTTCGAATATTTGGTCTCGATATAGGGGGTGATGCGGGCCGTCAGCTCGTCGAGCTTGTCGGCGCCGATCTCGCGGCCGACCTCGCCCGAGCGCGCATATTGGACCCAGAACTGGCGCGAGATTCGGTCGGCCTCGGGGCCGATCAGCGACCAGATTTCGCGGCAATCGGCGATGAGATCGCCATCCTGGGCGAACAAGGCGATCCGCTCCTCGAGCCCGACGTCCCCGACCGCAACCGACGCACCTGTCATTGAAACCCGTCCCTTCGCGCGAAAGCCATGGGGCGCAGTTAGGACTGGATTGGTTAAGATGATGTTAGTGATGACGCGCGGTCATTCCGGCCTTGCCACCGGCCCGGCCTCTCCCGCCGGGGCGCATCCGTCGCGCCGGGCGGAGCGGTTGAAGCTGTGCCGGAGCCCGGCCGTCGCCACCAAGGCGACCAGGATCCAAGGGACGACGAGGCCAAGCGTGTCGAATCCGGATCCGGCCGCGAGCAGGACCAGGACGCCGGCGATCAGGGCCAGTTGCAGGCGATTGGCCGCGCGCCAGAGCCGGAACCGCAAGAGGGTCCGATCGCCCGCCCCGGTTTCTCCGCCGGCCCGGTCCAGCCAGGCCAGGAAAGCCGGGACGGCCAGGATCGGGAGCAGGGTCCAATAGGCCCCCGAGCTCCAGACATAGGCCAGCACGAGCACGGCCAGGATGGCTAAGCCGATCATGTCGGGGAGGGCCGAGTCCGGCTTGAGGAGCAGCGGCAGGCCGAGCGCGAGGGTGAGGAAGATCACGCCAAGCACCAGGATCGGGATTTCGGGCATGAGCACGTCCATAGCAGATCTTCGCCGCGCCCGCCCTTGCAACCTCCCGCGCCCGGCGTAAAAGCGCATCGAGCCGCAACGAAGGGCGCTTTTCAGAATGCACCGCAATCCATTCCGCCCGATGTCGCCCCATCTCACCATCTGGAAATGGGGGCCGCACATGGCGGTCTCGATCCTTCACCGGGTCACCGGCACCGGCCTTGCCACCCTGGGCGCGGCCTTGTTCGTCTGGTGGCTGGTCGCGATTTCGGGGGGTCCCGAGGCCTATGCCGCGTTCACCGCCTGGGTGGGATCGTTCACCGGCACCGGCTTCACGGTCGAGAAGAGCGTCTGGGAATGGGTCAAATATCTGTTCTGGGCGGCGATCGGGGTGGGGCTGACCTGGGCGCTGTTCCAGCACATGCTCTCCGGCATCCGCCACCTCGTCATGGACATCGGCGCCGGCTACGAGCTCAAGGCCAACAGGATGTGGGCGGTGATCGTCATCGTCGGCGCGCTGCTGCTGACCGCTCTGGCCTGGGGCGCGATCATCCTTGGGAGGATGGCGGCATGAAGATGGAAACGCCGCTCGGGCAGGCGCGCGGGCTCGGCTCGGCCCAAGCGGGGGCGCATCATTGGTGGCTCGAGCGGCTCACCGCGATCGCGACCCTGCTGCTTCTGGTCTGGCTGGTCGTGTCGCTGCTGCGGCTGCCCGATCTCGATCACCGCACCCTTGTTGAATGGCTGACCGCGCCGCTCGCCGCGGTTCCAATGCTGCTCCTGATCCTCGGCATGTTCTGGCACCTCAAGCTCGGCCTCCAGGTCGTCGTCGAGGATTATGTCCACGCCGACGGGCCGAAGCTCGCCTGGATCGTCCTGATCAACTTCCTCAGCCTGTTCGGCGCCGGCCTCGCCATCTTCGCGGTGCTGAAGATCGCGCTCGGGGCCGGGGCGGGCTGAGCGCAAGCGGCGGGCGCTTCATGCTACTTGCCGCGTCCTCGTCGACCTTTGCATCGCTCTCGGATCCGGCGGGATCGAGCGTCCTCGGCGCGGCGGTCCTGTGGCTTCAGGGAACGCTGCTCGGCACGCTCGCCACCACCGTCGCGATCATCGCCGTCGCGTCGGTGGGCCTGATGATGCTCGCCGGCCGGATGAACGTCCGCTACGGCCTGACGGTCATCCTCGGCAGCTTCATCCTGTTCGGCGCGCCGGCGATCGTCGCGGGCATCCAGTCGATGGCCGGCACCGGCTATGCGGGCGGCTATGCGCCCCCGCCCCCGACCCCGGCGCCGCCGCCCCCCGCTCTGCCGCCGCCCCCGCCCGGAAATCCGGACCCCTATGCCGGCGCCGCGGTGCCGCCGCGCTGAAGTCGGCCGGATTGCCGCTGGGCCAATCGGGGGCAGTTAGGTAACTGTCACCGCAAGCGTTGCCCATCGCGTCGGTCATCGACAGCGGCCTGGCTGAGGATTTCGGATTGTTGATGTCGTAGACCGCCATGGTGACGATCGGGGCCAGCGCCGATCCGGGCCGCGGATGCCGCGTCACCCGGGCGATGTTGCGGCGGCCGTCATATTGAAGCTCGGTCCGCGCCCCTTCGGGATCGGTGAACGAGACCAAGGGAACGACGACGCAGCGATTCTGCTCGCCGGGCGGGAGCTGCGCCATCGGCAGCGGGTCGCAATAATCGAACGTCGTGGTGCGGCCGAGCGCATCAACGATGACCGGAGGAAGGATCGGTTATCCAGGCGTGTGCGAAGTGCGGAAGGCGGCGACTCCCTGAATTGGCCTGAATTGGTGCCAGTTCCGTAACTGTCACCGCAAGCCCTCAGAGCGCGATCGAGGACGGTTGGGCCTTCATTATCGTCATCAGCTTCGTGCCGGCAGGCGAGCATGCGGGCGACGCCGCTATAATTCCTAGGGCGCCATATAGGAAAATTGCCTGTCTACGCAGACCACGACATCTGCGTCATTCATATATGCCACGTACCCAGGTGTTTCTCCCGCGCGGCTACGAGGAAAATCCACAACTATAGCTTGGCGGGTCTGTCGGCACGGCGAGTCAGGCCCCGGGGGAGGAGCGCTAAGCGAAGCGGCCTCGCCCTCGCCGGTAACATAATAGTGGCCGCCGAGCGTTAATACGGCTTCGATAAAATCGGTCCGTGCGGCCGGAAGGTTGATTGTCCTTCCGGACCCTTCCCAAAATTGGAGATGCGCGGGGGCGGCGACGGATTGAGACCATATCCTTCCATCGCTCATCGCCCCGCTACCACACGAAGCCATTATCATTGTCACCACCGCCAAGACCATAGACATCTCGCCTCTTTTCGCCCTCATGGCCATATCAGCAAGCTATAGGATGGCTGAGGCATGGATCATAGCGCGGTGGCGGTGGTGGAGGAGGAGTCAACGGGTCGGCCGTGCGCAGCAATGCAAACCCGGTCCAGTTCGCGGGCGCCACGCTCTCGCTCTGCCAGGCGGCGAGCGTGCCGATCTCGACCCTGGTCAGCCGCCCGGCGGGATCGTAGCTGTTGCGGACCGCGAGCTGCGGATTGCTGCTCCCCACCGCGTCCGGATCCGCCGAGATCGTCCCCGTCACCCGCCCGGCTGCGTCGTAGCGGGTCGAGGAGGTATAGGGCATCGCCGACGCCGGCGGCCCGGCCGGGCAGCTCGCCAGATTGGCATTGGGCTGGGTCTCGCTGATCTTCCGGCCGAGCGCGTCATAGGCGTAGCAAGTGCGCAAGGTGGTGGCGCCGCCATTATCGGTGGCGGTCACCGCCTGGCCGCGCAGGAGCAGAGTGTTGGGGCCGCTGTTCGGCCCGTAATCGTAATCGGTCCGGACCTCGTCGCCGGCGGTCGCGCAGGGGCTGGCCGGATTGCCGGTCGCGGCGCTCGTCCGGCACAGGCTGGTCGCGGTCCTGAGCCAGACCGGAGTCGCCGCCTGCGTCCAGCCGCCCGTGCCGTTCGCGATCCAGGCGCGGCGCTGCGCATAGACATGCCGGGTCTGCGGCCGGACGCCGCCCGGCGCCGGCGCCGGGCGCGTCTCGGTCAGCAGCCCGCCATGCTCGGGGGCGTAGGTGTAATTGGTGGTGTTGCCCATCGCGTCGGTCATCGACAGCGGCCTGGCTGAGGATTTGGGGTTGGCGATGTCGTAGACCGCCATGGTGACGATCGGCGCCAGGCTCGATCCGGGCCGCGGATGCCGGGTCACCCGGGCGATGTTGCGCCGGCCGTCATATTGAAGCTCGGTCCGCGCCCCTTCCGGATC
>DASYKV010000065.1:0-90161 GCA_035994965.1 Allosphingosinicella sp. | reverse complement strand
GCGTCGTTGATCGCGGTGATGCTGACCGCGATCGAATCGCTGTCCGTGCCGACCGGGCCGGTGCCGGTCTGGCCGCCGTCCGTGGTGACCACCGAGATCGCATCCGAGCCGTTGAAATTGGCGTTCGGATTGTAGGTCAGGCCAGCGCCCAAGGCCGCGTTGATCGCCGCGGCGGTGCCGGAGAAGGTCATCGTCGCGTCGGCCGTGCCGTCGCTGCCGCCCGAGAAGCTCAGGCCGGCGGTGCTGGCAATCGTCAGCGTGCCGTGGACGACCGAGAGGGTCACCGTCAGCGTCGTCGCATCGACGTCAACAACGCTGATCGCATTGCCGTTGCCGGTCGAAAGCGTGAGGCTCGCATCCTCGTTGATGGTCTGGCCGCCCGGGACCGTGTTGGTCGGCGCGTCGTTGACCGCGGTGACGTTGAAGGTGACAATGTTCGGGCTCTGATCGGTGTCCTGGCCGCCATTGAGGGCGCCGCCATTGTCCCGCACCTGGAAGGTGAAGCTCGAGAAGGGCACGCCGTTGCCGTTCAGCACCGGCGTATAATAAAGGTGGCCGAGCGCGATCTCGGCGGCCGAGATGAACTGGCCCGCCACCACCGCGACCGGAGCGCCGCCGCCGGCGCCGTCGGCGTCGTAGAACAGGGTGCCGGGGACGGGGATGGTGGTGACCACCACGCCGGCGAAGAGATCGCCGTTGATGTCGCCGAAGCCGAAGCTCGACGCCGTGAACGTGTAGGTCGAATCCTCGTTGATTGTGAAGGCTGCATCGGTGCCGGTCGGCGCGTCGTTGATCGCCTGGACGTCGACCGTCGTGGTGACGTTGAGCGTATCGGCGCCGCCGAGAGCGACGCCATCGCCGTCGACCAGAGTCCAGCTGACCGTGCGCAGGCCCGCGGTCGGGCTGATGCCGCCATTATTGTTGTAGCTGATCGCATGGACCAGGGCCTGAACCGCTGCAGGCGTGGCGTCGGCGTCGAAGGTGAAGACGAGCGGGCCGCCGCCGAAGCCGCCGCCGGTGAAGGTGCCGATCTGGTTGCCGCCGAAGGAGACGGTGCCGGCGCCGCTGGTGATGCCGCCGACCGCCTCGATGAACAGTCCGTCCTGGGCGACGACGCCGCCCGAGATCGCGACGGTCAGCGTGCCAGTGTCGAAATTGGCGCTGTCGATGTCGGCGATGGTCGCGTTGGAGCCGACGTCGAGCAGCACGGCCGCGCTGCCCTCGACATAGACCGCCGCGTCGCCGTTCAAATTGGTCGAGGTCGGCGCGTCGTTGACCGAGTTGACGTTGAAGGTCAGCGTGTTGGGCGACTGATCGGTGTCCTGGCCACCATTGGCGATGCCGCCATCGTCGCGGACCTGGAAGGTGAAGGTCGCATAAGGCGTGCCGTTCTCGTTGGCGTCCGGCTGGAAGACGAGTTGGTTGGCGCTGATCTGGGCGGCGGTGACGAAGGTCCCCGCGACCGTGACCGGAACGCCGTTCAGCAGCAGCACGCCGTTGGTCGGCAGGGTGGTGATGACGACGCCGGCGAAATTGTCGCCCTCGGCCGGATCGCTGAAGCCGAAATCGGCCGCGGCAAGAATGCGCGAGCCATCTTCGTTGAGCGTGATCGCGGCGTCGGTGCCCTGCGGCGGCGAGTTGACGTTGATCACCTCGACCGTCGAGCTGAGGGTCAGCGTATCGGCCCCGCCGAGCGCGACGCCATCGCCGTCGACCAGGGTCCAGCCGATCGTGCGGATGCCGCCGGTCGGGCTGGTGAGGTCGCTGTTGGTGTAGCCTATGGCGTGAATCAGGGCGGCCACGGTCGCCGGAGTCGCATCGGCATCGAAGGTGAAGACGAGATTGCCGCCGCCGGCGCCGCCGCCCGTATAGGTGGCGATCTGGACGCCGCCGACCGACACCGTATTGGCGGTGAAGGTGACCGTGCCGGTGTTGGTGAGGACGAGCTGGTCCTCGGCCGCCACCAGGCCGCCGGTGATCGAGACGGTCAGCGTGCCGGTGTCGAAATTGGCGCTGTCGATGTCGGCGACGGTGGCGTTGGAGCCGACGTCGAGCAAGGCGAAGGGCGAGCCCTCGGCATAGGTCGCCGCGTCGCCGCTGAGGTTGGTCGAGGTCGGCGCGTCGTTGACCGAATTGACGTTGAAGGTCAGCGTGTTGGGCGACTGATCGGTATCGATGCCACCGTTGAGGAGGCCGCCGTCGTCGCGGACCTGGAAGGTGAAGGTCGCATAAGGCGTGCCGTTCTCGTTGGCGTCCGGCTGGAAGACGAGCTGGTTGGCGCTGATCTGGGCGGCGGTGACGAAGGTCCCCGCGACGGTGACCGGAACGCCGTTCAGCAGCAGCACGCCGTTGGTCGGCAGGGTGGTGATGACGACGCCGGCGAAATTGTTGCCCTCGGCCGGATCGCTGAAGCCGAAATCGGCCGCGGCCAGGATGCGCGAGCCGTCTTCGTTGAGCGTGATCGCGGCGTCGGTGCCCTGCGGCGCGTCGTTGACCGCGACCACGTTGACGGTCGTGGTCACGTTGAGCGTGTCGGTGCCCAGATTGGCCGTGCCGTCGCCGTCGACCAGGGTCCAGTTGACGGTGCGCGTGCCCGCGGTCGGGCTGTCGCCGGCATTATTGTTATACTGAATGGCGCGGACGAGGAGCTGCACGGCCGCCGGGGTGGCGTCGGCATCGAAGGTGATGACGAGCGGGCCGCCGCCATAGCCGCCGCCGGTGAAGGTGCCGATCTGGACTCCGCCGACCGAGACGGTGCCGGCGCCGGTCGTGACCGTTCCGACGGTGCCGATGAACAGTCCGTCCTGGGCGAGCGGGCTTGCGATCGCGACGGTGAGCGTGCCGGTGTCGAAATTGGGGCTGTCGATGTCGGCGATGGTCGCGGCGGTGCCAACGTCGAGGACGACGGCGGCACCGTTTTCCGTCCAGGTCGCGGCATCGCCGTTGAGGTTGGTCGAGGTCGGGGCGTCGTTGACGGGCAGGATGGTCCCGCCGAGCACGACCGAGCCGGCCGAATAGCGGCTGGTGCCGCCAGTCGCGCCGACGGCCGAGATGTCGACGACCTGCGCGTCGGTGACGCTGGCGCCGCCGCTGCTGTCGATCAGGCGGATGGTGAGGAGCGGCTCGGGGCCGTTATAGTTGAACGCCGGATTGAAGCGGAACTGGGTTTCGTCGTTGAACAATTTGGCCGCGCCAAGCGAGGCGGTGCCGATGTCGGTCCACACGGCGCCGTTCAGATATTGCCACTGGCCGGTCACGCCGGAGGAGGCGTTGGCGACCACGGCGACGCCGATGAAGGTGTTGGCGACGGAGACGCCGCCATTGGGGACCTGATTGTCCTTCTGGTCGGTGAACTGGGCGAGGAAGAGGCTCGAGACGGTCTGGCCGGTCGCGCTCGGCTGGTCCTCGAAGATGGTGAGCGAATCCTCGGTGCCGTCGCCGGCGACGACCGGAGCGTCGTTGACCGGGGTGATGTTGATCGCGCGCGTATCCTGGTCCTGCTCGGACGTGCCGTTGCCGGTGAGGCCCGGATCGTTGCCGTTGAGGCCGAGATCGTTGGTCGTGATCGTCAGCAAATCGGCGCCGTTGAAGTCGAGCGTGTTGAGATAGGTGACCCCGGTCGCGTGGGCGAAGGTGGCGTTGATCTGGTTCTGGGTCGCGGTGATGACCACGGTGGCGGTGCCGTTGCCGGTCACGTCGGACACCTGGACGCCGCCCGGCGCGTTGGTGAAGATCGTGATCGTGCCGTGGTTGACGTGGAGCGTGACCTGGATGTCCTGATTGGCCGGATCCGCGTCGGGATCGGCGACCGACATGCCGGTGAGGACGAGGGCATTGTCCTCGTTGGTCGTGGCGGCGGCGCCCGGGACGGTGTTGACGGGCGCGTCGTTGATTCCGACGACGGTGATGTTGACGTTGGCGAGATCGGAGTGGGTGAGGCCGTCGAACGCGGTGATCGAGATCGTCCTGCTCTGGCTGGTGCCGTAATCGGTCGGGTTGTCGCCGGCATTGGTGTAGCGGACCGAATTGAGCACGGTCTGATACGCCGCGAGCGAGGCAAGCCCGGTGAAGACCAGCACGCCGGTCGCGGCGGTGTAGGTGCCGGTGATGCCGCCCGAATTGGTGAAGCTCAGCGTATCGCCGGAGACGAAGCCGTTGCTGATCGCGACGGTCGCGCCGTAGATCATCGTCTGGTCGGGATCGGTGAGGGTCGTGTTGGTCCACGCCGTGATCACCGGGCCGGCGGGCGAATTGGGCAGGTTGGTCGATTCGGTATAGGTCGCGTTGGACGTGGTGACCGAGACGTTGGTGTCGTAATCGATCTCCATGCCGCGCGGCGCGCCGAGCGCGGTCGGCTCGTAGACGCGCACGAAGCGGGTCGGCGCGGTGCCGAGGGCGGCGCCGATGGCGAGGACGTGGATCGAGGCGTCATGCTCGTTGACCCCAGGCGTCGCGTCATTCTCGTGGTCGGTCGACGGATTGGTGGTGATGAACAGCCGCCCGCCAATCTCGTCCACCTCGATCTGGATCATGTTCGAGGTCGGGAAGGTCTGCAGCGTGTTGAAGGCGTTGGGCGCGGGTTGGTTCCACAGCTCCTGCAAATCGTCGGTCGCCGGATTGTAGCTCCACACGCCGCCATTGCCGCTGGCGCTCTCGGGCTGCGTGATGAAATAGACGATGCCGGTATTCTGGTCGACGTCGAGGGCAATGATCTGGCCCTCGTTGGAATTCAGGCGCCCGTTATTATAGATGCCCCCCGGCCCGGTATTCGAGCGCGGATCCGCGGCGTCGAGCGCCAGCACGGTGACCACCCCGGTGGCGAGGTTGACCCGGACGATATGGTTCTGGGAGAGCGTGAGATTGCCGATGCCGTCGACGTTGCCCGCCGAATTGACCGCATAAGCGAAGCCGTGCGGGATATCGAGCGCCCAGTCGCCGAGGCCGCCGGTGCTGCCGATCGGGCTGCCCTGGGTGTTCTCGGTGTCGAGCGTGGCGACCACGGCGAGGCCGGTGCCGTCATAATTGATGCTGTAGAGCTGCCAGCCGCCCTCGTAATTGCCGATGGAATCGCCGTCCCACCAGTAGATCTTGTTGGCGGCGCGGTCGACCTCGATGCCAGTGATGATCTCGCCGAAACCGTCGCTCGCGAAGATCTGGGTGAAGGTCGGCGTCGAATTGCCGCTGACCAGGTCGGTGATGTTGCCGCGCATGATGCGGTTGACGTTGTTGCCGTCGGTGTCGAGGAAGAAGAAGAAGCCGTTCTCGAGGTCGAAGGAGATATCCTCGACGCCGGTGAAGGCGGCATTGTCGCGGAACATGCGGGCGACGTTGACCGCGGTCTGGGCGTTATTCTCCTCGCCGATGCGCAGGATGCCGTCGGACTGGCCGCCGCCGCGGAAGCCCGAGATCATCACCATGTCGTGGCCGTCGAAGAACGGATTCTGGACGACGGTGTCGATCACCTCGGTGAAATTGGGGGTGCCGGGATTGTCGTCGAGGTCGAGGCCGTACCAGCTGCTGGTGGTGCTGATCGACAGGATCTGGGTCTGGGCGATGCCGGTCGGCGCGCCGACATAGACCGCATTGTCCTGGGCGACGGCGACGGCGTTGACGCCGTTGGTGAGGCCGGTGCCGGTGAGGTTGCCGGTGAAGGTGGTGTTGCCGTCGGCGACGTCGGCGGCGAACAGGAAGTGGGTCGGCGCATCGGCGCCGCCCTGATACATGTAGAGCGTCTCGCCGGCGTTCGAGAGCGTGATGCCGCCGGTCGCGAGCTGTGCCTGGCTGAGCGTGATGACGGTGCCCGCGGCCAGGGCGGTCGGCGCGGTATAGGTATAGGTGCCCTCGCCCGCGGCGTTGGTGAAGGCGCTGCCGGTCCAGGCGCGGTCGGTGATGTAGATGACCGTGCCCTGGGCGATGCTGGTCAGCAGCACGAAGCGCAGGCCGTCCGGGCTGGCCGGAGTGCTGGTGTCGGTCTCGTAGGAGACGATCGCGACCTCGCCGGCGGACAGGATGGTGTCGCCGTTGAGGATCGCGTCCAAGGCGACATAGGCGCGGTCCGCCTGGATATAGCCCGCGCCGGAAAGGTTGTCATAGCCGACGCCGGTGGTGCCGTTGGTCTCGATGAACTGGACGTCGATCGCGCTCTGCTTGAGCGCCTGCTCGATCTGGGCGTTGGTCGCGGTCGGGAAGGCCTGCATCAGCATGCCGGCGATGGCCGCGGCATTGGGCGCGGCCGCCGAGGTGCCGTAGAAATTGCCGAAGCTGTCGGCGTCGTAGGTGACGTCCGAGCCGAAGAAGGTGGTGTTGCCGCCGTCGCCCGAGGAGAAATCGACGTTGGACCGGTAGACCGGCGCGGCCAGGCGGTTGCCGACCAGGTCGAACAGGATCGGGATGTCGCCGCGCGAGCTGAAGCTCTCCAGATAGGGATAAGGCGAGCCCGCGGTCAGCGCCGCGCTCGAATGGACTCCGGCGAAGCGAATCGAATCGCCCCAATCGACCGCTGCGACCGAAATGCCGGTCGCGGCATTGGAATGGCCGAAGGAGGTGCCGCTGTTGGTGGCGAATTCGTTGATCGCGACCGAGCCGGAAAGGACATATTGGATTCGGCTGGGAATGGGATCGCCGACCCGCAGCAACAGGCCGAGATTGACGAAGGCGCCGGCGCTCTGCGCGACCTCGACCGCGTCGCCGCCGATATTGTTGGTGCTGGTGAACGAGCCGCCGCCGGCCGAGTTGATCAGCAGCCAGGACATGTTGCTCTGCGCGCCGGAACCGCCGGAAACGGAGAAATTGGGCTGGTCCCAATTGAGCGTGTAGGTGACGGTGCCGGCCCTGGCGAAGCTCTGCTGGGTGTCGATGCCGGGACCCGGATCGAAATCGTGGAATTCGTAGGTGTTGCCGTCCGGCAGCGCGATGAACTGGCCCGACGGGCGGAATTCGCTCGCATAGGAGAAGGTGCCCTGATTGCCGGCCGAGGAGAAATACATGGCGCCCATCGACGTCGCCGTATCCACCGCCTGCGCGATCACGCCGTCCTGGAAGAAGGGCTCGGCGAAATAGCGGATGTCGTCGACGACGATGTCGGAGCCCGCATTGACCAGATCGATGATCCCTTGCGCGAAATCGGCCATCGAGACGAAGGCGGTGTGGAATTTCAGGGTGGCGTTCGGCACCATGTCGTGGATCAGCTGGGCCATGGCGCGGCCCTCGTCGATCGTGGTCGGCGAGGTGAAGTCGGCGAGGATTTGCATGCCCGCGGGAAGATCGCCGGTGCCGATGTCGTCGGCATAATGGATGGTGAGCGCGCCGCCGCTCGTCGTGATGGTGGCGGTGTTGAAGCTGTCGGACATGATGCCGATGGTGATGCCGGTGCCGTTGAAGCCGAGCGACTGCAGATAATCGCCGTTCAGCGAGACGACGTTCTGGCTGGTGGTCGCGCCGACATTGGTTTCGGCATAGACCGGGCGGGCGAAGCCGAGCAGGTCGAGCCCGGCGAGCTCGTCGAGCATGTCGATCGGGATCAGGCCGCCGGCGAGCCGGCCGAAGGACGCGCCGCGCTCGAGGCCGAGCGCTTCGAGCGAGGCGAGCAGGGCCGCGCCGTCGCCATTGGCGGCGACCGCGTCGATCGCGATATAGCCGTCGACGACGTTGGCGGCGCCGTTCAGGCTGGCAAAGGATTCGAGCGCCGCGTCGCGGGCGGCGCCGCTGGCGCCGTTGAGGCCCATCTGCGCTTCGATGAAGATTTCGGCGAGGCCGTATTGCAGCTTGCTGAAGGCGCCGACGTCGGTGCCGAAGCCGATCGCGCTCAGGTTCGCGGCGTTGAGCAAATAGGGATTGTCGCCGAAGCCGAGCTCGGTGAACGCGCCGGAAAGCTTCGCGCCGGCAAGATCGGCCGCGCTGCCCAGGCTGGCCGCGGGCGGCGTTACGAGCTGGTCGGCGCTCGGGTCGAGAGGCTGGTTCTGGGGATTGTGGAAGCGGCTCGAGCGGAAGGCGGCGATATGATCGCCCGTATTGGCGAAGCGGTCGAGACCGAGATTCTCCTGATTCTGGAAGATGTTGCCAAACTGACGAAGCGTACGAATCGTGACGGCCATTTTATCCCCCACCCTGGAGATGGCGGCACGCGTGCAAAAGGGCGCGCGAACCACACAGTGTGAATCCCTACAACCTGCTCCTTTGCACACCAGGAGGCGCCACGCTAGTGGGTGAAGCTACTGAACGCGTTGTTTTCCGGCGCGAAAGAAATGGGACGATACGAAAGAAAAACTTTTCGTTTCCGAAACTATGGGGCCATTGTTAACGTTTATCGCAAGCGCAACGATCGGCGTTTGACATGGCTGTGCGACAAGCACACTATGGCCGCATTCGAGGGCGACGAACTCGCCCCGTGGAATCGCCGGCCGCCAGTGCCGGCGCCAGGATGGGGGTCTTTTCATGTCACAACCCTTTGTCGGCGAGATCATCATGTTTGGCGGCAATTTCGCCCCCGCGGGCTGGGCGATGTGCGACGGCCAGCTCATGCCGATCTCGGAAAACGATACGCTCTTCAACCTGATCGGCACCACTTATGGCGGCGACGGTCAGGAGACCTTCGCAATGCCCGACCTGCAGGGCCGGGTGCCCGTGCACAACGGCACCGGCAGTGACGGCATCAACTATCAGATCGGCGAGAAAGCGGGGGTCGAGAGCGTCACGCTCAGCACCCAGCAGATCCCGAACCACAGCCACGTGTCGCAGACCGCCTCGGCCGGCCAGCAGGCCGGCCCGGCCAACACGATCCTGGCGGACGCGCAGACCACCCAGAACGGCACCCGGGTCTATTCGAACCAGGCGCCCTCGGTCGCGATGAACACCAATACGGTCACGATCCAGGGCGGCAGCCAGCCGCACACCAATATTCAGCAGACGCTGTGCGTCACTTACGTGATCTCGCTGTTCGGCATCTATCCCTCGCAGAACTGACCCGCAATGAAGGGCGCGCCGCGCCCGCATCCGGAGCCGTCTTATGTCCAGCCCATTCGTCGCCCAGATCAAGATTACGGGTTGCAACTTCGCCCAGACCGGCTGGGCGTTCTGCAACGGCCAGCTCATGCCGATCTCGCAGAACACCGCCTTGTTCTCGCTGCTCGGCACCTATTATGGCGGCGACGGCAAATCGACCTTCGCCTTGCCTGACTTCCAGGGCTCGCTCGCGACCCATCAGGGCCAGGGCAACGGCCTGCAGGAATGGTTCCTCGGCCAGCAGGAGGGCTCGGAGTCGGTCACTTTGCTCGTGTCCGAAATGCCGGCGCACAACCACCAGGTCATGGCGCGGCCCAATCTGGTCGGCGGCACCAACGTCGCCAATGCCGGCTCTCCGGCGCTCGGCGCCTGGGTGCAGGGCGCGCAGACCGGCGTCGTCCAGGCCTATGCGACAAACGCTCCGAACACGGCGATGGCCATCCCGCAGGCGCTTCTGCCCGCCGGCGGCTCCCAGCCGCACAACAATATGATGCCCACGCTCACGATGACTTACGTGATCGCCCTTCAGGGCGTCTTCCCGCCGCGCCAGTAACGCCGAGCAAGGAACCAGGACCATGCCTCTCACTCCCTTTCTCGCCGACATCATGATCTGCTCGTTCAACTTCGCCCCGAAAGGCTGGGCGAACGCCAACGGCCAGTTCCTGCCGATCAACCAGAATCAGGCCTTGTTCTCGCTGCTCGGAACGACCTTCGGCGGCAACGGCCAGACCACTTTCCAGCTGCCCGATCTGCGCGGGCGCGTCGCGCAGCACACCGGCGGCGGCTTCACCTTGGGCCAGGCGATCGGCACGGCGTCGGTGACTCTGAACATCCAGCAGCTGCCCACCCACCTCCACGTGATGCAGGCCTATAATGGCGATGCGACCGCGGGCGCCGCGGCGACCCCGCCGGCGGGCAACAGCTTCGCCATCGCCAATGCGGTTCCGCTCGGCGGCGGCACGATCCCGGTCAACCGGTTCAGCCCGCCGGGCAACGCCAACGGCACGCTCGCCCCGGCCGCGATCGCCCCTATCGGCGGCAGCCAGCCGCACGAGAATCGCCAGCCCTATCTGGTAACCAATCAGTGCATCGCGCTGATCGGCGCCTTCCCCTCGCGCAACTGACGGCCCGGCTCCCCTGAGGGGGCCGGCCCGGTCTGCCAATCGCCACGCGCGCCTCCGGCGGCACCGCCGCGCCCGATCGTCGCGCGCTCCCCCCGTCATTCGGCGAAAGCGGCATCGGAGCCCTCCGGCACGACAGGGAGTTCCGCTTTCGCGGGAATGACGCTGATCGTTGCGGGATGATGCCGGGCGGCTGATCGGCTTCGGCCCTCCCTGGCGACGGCCGGACAGAAAAGAAGGGGCGCGTCCCTGCGGAACGCGCCCCTCTTCAGGCATTGAGGGCCAGCGGTCAGATCATCTGGAAGTCGCTGACGGTGAGCGCCAGATTGGGCTCCAGCACCGCGAACAGGACCGCGGCACCGGCGCCATTGCCGTCGGCGTCGTAGAAGAGCTCGCCGGTGGCGCTTTCGTAGAGGATGCGATCGTCGGCATCGCCCGCCACGCCGGAGACGACAAACTCATTGGCATCGAGCGTGGCGCCGATCGCGGCGAAGATCGCATCGTCGAGCGCGATCTTGTCGGCACCCGCCGCGAAGTCGACGATCGTATCGACATTGCCCGCGCCGAGCGCGGTGGTGAAGGCGAAGCTGTCGTTGCCGCCATAGCCGACGAGCACGTCGCCGCCGCCGCCACCGTCGAGGACGTTGGCGCCATTGTTGCCGAGGACATAATTGGCGAGCTGGTTGCCGGTCAGGTTGATCGCGGCGGTGCCGTAGGTCGCATCGGTCGACAGCCACTCGACCTCGGCGCCGGCATCAAGCGTGTAGCTCGTGTTCGTATAGACGACGTCGAAGCCGCCGCCGGTCGCCTCGACGATCTGATCGCCAGCATTGTCGATATAATAAGTGTCGTCGCCGCCATAGCCGACGAGCACGTCGGCGCCGCCCGCGCCGTTCAGGACGTTGGTGCCCTGATTGCCGAGGATGGTGTTGGCGATCTCATTGCCGGTGAGGCTGAGCGCGGCGGTGCCGTAAACGGCGGCGGCGGCCAGCCATTCGACCGACGAGCCCCCCGCCAGCGTGTAGCTCGTGCTCGTATAGACCGCGTCGAAGCCGCCGCCGGCCTCCTCGACGATCAGATCCCCGGCATTGTCGACATAATAAGTGTCGTTGCCGCCATAGCCGACGAGCGCATCGGCGCCGCCGGCGCCGTCCAGGACGTTGATGCCCTGGTTGCCGAGGATCGTGTTGGCGAGTTCGTTGCCGGTGAGGGCGAGCGCGTTGGTGCCGTAAACGGCGTCGGCGGACAGCCATTCGACCTCCGACCCCGCCGCCAGCGTGTAGCTCACGCCCGTATAGATGACATCGAAGCCCTGGCCCGCCGCCTCGATCACCTGATCGCCGGCATTGTCGACGAAGTAAGTGTCGTTGTCGGCGCCGCCGGACATGGCGTCCGCGCCGGCCTCGCCGATCAGCACGTCGTTGCCGGCGCCGCCGTTCAGCACGTCGCCGCCGCCGCCGCCGTAGAGGACGTCGTTGCCGGTGCCGGTGGTGATGTTGTCGACGCCGCCCGCGGCGATGACGGTGATCCCGAAGGCGCCCGCGGTGGCGTAGGTGAGGTTCTGCACCGCCCCGGGCTGGGCGATCACCGTCAGGCCGCCGACCGTGTAGTTCACGAGGCCGGTATAGGTGCCGGACGCCAGCCGGACATTGTCGCCGGTGACCGCGCCGCTCAGCGCGGCCTGGAGAGTCGCATAAGCGGTGGACCCGACCAGCAGGTTGCGATGGCCGTCGCCGCCGATGACCACCTCGACCCCGTCGAGGATGTCGTTGCCGTCGACGCTCGAGGAGACCACCCAGCCGATCACCGTGTCGGTGTAGGCCAGGGTGCCGGCGAAGTTGGCCGTGTCGGTGCCCGCCTCGCCGTAGATCAGGTCGCTGCCGAGGCCGCCGGTCAGATTGTCGTTGCCGCCTTGGGCGAAGATCCGGTCGTTGCCGTCGCCGCCCAGCAAGGTGTCGCCGGCGTCGAAGCCGTAAATGTGATCGTCGCCGCCCTGGCCGTCGAAGGTGAGGGCCGTGCCGGAGGCGAGGCCGGCGATGTCGCCGTTGAACGCCTCGTTATAGTCGGTGCCGGTGATGTTCGTGCTGTCCGCGGTCGGATAGACCTGGACAGGACGCGGCGCCGCATTGCCGGTCAGCGTGTTGCCAATCACGTAGCTGTCGAGATCGAGCGGGTTCGGGCCCATCGGGAACAGGTTGAGCACGCCGGAATAGAGGCCGGCGAACGTGTTGCTCTGGATCAGCACGTGCGAGGATTCGCTGTTCACGCCGTTGCCGAGGCCGGTGAACGGCCCGCCATCGCCCTGGAACAGATTGTCGTGGATCGAGCCCGCGGTGGCGCCGCCGGTGATGTAGGCGCCGATCGAATAGCCCTGGATTAAATTGTTGGCGATGTTGAGCCCGGTCACCAGGTTGATGAAGAAGGCGAAGTCGCCGTCGCCGTCCAGGATCGAATTGACGATGCTGAAATTGTCGGAGCCGGCGCCGACGATGATGCCGGTGGTGCCGAGCGGCCCCGCGGCGTCGCCGACGACGCTGACGCCGTCGATGGTGACGCCGTCGGCCGAGACGGTGATCTGGCCGTCGATGATCGTCTCGGCGGCCCGGGTGCCGGTGCCGTTGACGCCGACATTGGCGCCCTGGATCGTCACGTCGACGTCGATGGTCAGGTTCTCGTTATAGGTGCCGGCGGCCGCGACGATCCGATAGCCGTCCGACGCCGCGTCGATCGCGTCCTGGATATCGTTATAGGTATCCACCAGGACGTCGCTCGCGTCGAACAATTGCACCCGGTCGGCCTGCGCGGTGACGTTGACCACGACCGAGACCGAGGTCGGCGTGACATTCTCGGCCGTGAGGAAATCGCCATATTGGCTGCCGATCACGGCATCGAGATCGCCGTCACCGTCGAGATCGGCGAAGCCGAAGATCGGGCCATTGCCAATGGCCACGCCGTCGAACGGATTCTGCGAGGGGTCGGCCAGGGTGAACACGCCGCCATTGTTGAAGGCGTAGATGCCGCCATAGGCCTCGCCGATGAGCGCATCGAGATCGCCGTCGCCGTCGAGATCGAACAGCGACGGATTGGCGAGATCGCCGACGTCGATGCCGGCGAACGGATTGGCGGCGCCGACGGCCTCGGTGAAGACGCCGCTGCCGTTGTTGAGGAAGGTACGGAGCGTCCCGGCGCCGGTGCCGATGACCACGTCCATGTCGCCGTCGCCGTCGATGTCGCCGCCCGCCGGAGCGGAATAGGTGCCGACATCCAGGCCGTTGAACGGATTGACGCCCGCGCCGGTCAGCTGGGTGAAGCTGCCGCCGCCATTGTTGCGGAACGCGGCGATGGTGCCGTCGGCGAGCCCGACGAGCAGGTCGAGATCGGTGTCGGCGTCGAGATTGACCGCTGCGGTGGCCGAGAACGAGCCGAGATCGATGCCGTTGAACGGATTGGCCACGCCGGTCGCGGCGACGAAGGTGCCGGCATCGTTGCGGAAGTAGGTGATCCCGCCGGTACTCACACCCGAGAGCATATCGAGATCGCCGTCGCCGTCGACATCGAGGAAGGTCGGATAGGAATAGGTGCCGCCATTGGTCAGGCCGGCCAGCGGATCGTCGGCGAACAGGCCGAACTCCGACTGGAAGGCGAGATCCGCCCCGTTGCCGTCCGTGACGTTGATCGTCAGCGTGCGGGTCGCGGTCGGATGGTCGCTAATATTGGCGTAGGTCAGGTTCTCGATCAGCTCGTCGACCGCAGCGGACGTGGCCGCCGCGTTGAGCGTGATCGTGAGCGTCGCGCCGTTGCCGCCGGCGATCGTGCCGATGGCGACGCCGCCATAGGAGACGGTGGCGCCGGAGACGCCGATCTGGCCGGCGCCGTTGCCCTGGTTGTTCACGCCGACCACGTCCTCGGCCAGCAGGCCGGAGACCGTCACGTTGCCGCCGCTGAACCCGCCGGCCGGATCGGTGAAGGTGACGTTGGCGTCGAGCAGCTGCGGCGTCGCGTTCACCAAATTCTCCGCATAGGTGACTTCGTCGACCACGTCGGTGAGCCGCGGCGGCGCGGTTGCCGGCAGCACCTCGATGTGCATGAGGTTCGGCGTCGCGTCGGTGTTGAGGCCGCCGTTCAGCGTGCCGCCATCGTCGCGGACGGCGAACAGGAAGTCGCCATAATGCGGGCCGGATTCGGTCCCGTCGGCGCTGAAGACGAGCAGGCCGCTGGTGATGTTCGCGACCGAGACGGCCTGGCCGAGGGTCACCGCGACCCCGTTCAGCCGCAGCGTGCCGCCGATCGGCAGCGTGCTGATCACGACGAACGCGAAATTGTCGCCGTCGATGTCGCTAAAGCCGAACTCCGCGACGCTGAAGACGTGCGAGCCGCCCTGCGCGAGCGTGAAGCCGTTGTCCGTGCCCGACGGCGCGTCGTTCTGCGCGTTGACCGTGATCGTGACGCTCGGCGAGGCCGCCGACGTGATCACATGATCCCAGACGCGCGTGTCGCCGCCCGAAAGATCGCCGACCACGAGATCGCGGTCGCCGTCGCCATTGAGATCGGTCGCCGAGAGGTTCGAGAACGAACCGACGTCGATGCCGTTGAACGGATTGCCCGTGGTGGTCTGGGTGAAGGTGCCGTTGCCGTTGTTGATGAAGGCGAGGATCGTGCCGGCATTGTTGCCGAACAGCACGTCGGTGTCGCCATCGCCGTCAATGTCGATCCCGGCCGGCGACGAATAGGTGCCGATGTTGACGCCGTTGAACGGATTGGCGGCGCCGACCTGCTGGGTAAAGGTGTGGTCGGCGTTATGGATGAACGTGTTGATCGCGCCGGCCCTGCTGCCGACGACGAGGTCCATGCGGCCGTCGCCGTTGACGTCCACCGCCGCCGGGTCCGAAGCGTCTCCGATATCGATGCCGTTGAACGGATTGACGCCGGCCCCGACCAGCTGGGTCCAGGAGCCGCCGCCATTGTTCCGCCAGGTGAACAGCAGGCCGTTATTGGCGGGAATGCCCGAGCTGGCGCCGCTGACGAGGTCGAAGTCGCCGTCGCCGTCGATGTCGATCGCCTCCGGGTTGGAATAGCTGCCGACGTCGAAGCCGTTGAACGGATTGGCGGCGCCGGTGATCTCGGTATAGGTCGCGCCGCTCCGCTGGTAGTAACGGAAGGTGCCCGCCACGGCGCCCATGATCATGTCCAGGTCGCCGTCCGCGTCGACGTCGACGAAGCCCGGATTCGGATTGGCGCCGAAGGCCGGCAGCGGCGGGTTGGCGAGCGGGTCGGCCGCGCCGGTGAGTTCCGTGAAGCTATGCACGAGCGTCGGCACGATGGTCATGCTCGCGCCCTGATCGTCGACGAGGGCGATCGTCAGGGTCCGGCTCAGCGTCGGATCCTGGCTGGTATTGGCGTAGGTCAGGTTCTGGATCAGCGCGTCGACCGCGGGGGCGGTGACGGAGGGGTTGAAAGTGACCGTCAGCGTCGAGCCGGTGCCGCCAGCGAAGGTGCCGATAACGACGCCGTTATAGCTGATATTGCTGCCGCTGACGCCGATCTGGCCGATGCCGCCGCCCTGGTTGCGAACCGCGACCACATCCTCGGCGAGCAGGCCGGTGATGGTGAGCGTGCCGCCGTTGATGTCGTCGTCCTGGAAATCGACGTCGGCATCGATGATCTGCGGCGTGGCGTTGACCAGCGTTTCGGTAAAGGTCAGCGCGGTGACCCAGCCGCCAAGGCTCGGAACGTCGTTGTTGCCCGGATCGGGATCCACGGTGAACACGTCGTTGGCGAATTGGAGATACTCCGCGCCGAGCACCGTATCGAGGCCGTCATTGCCGTCGGCTATATTGTTGTCCTGGACGGTATAGCCGCCGACGATCGCGGTGATCGTGTAGTCGGCAATGTTGCCGCTGAAGATAACGGTGTCGGTGCCGCCGCCGGCGTTGATCGTATCGTCGCCCGCGCGACCGATCACGATGTCGTTGCCGCCGCCCGAATTGAGAACGTTGTTGGCGGCGTTGCCGACCAGCATGTCGTTGCCGCCGCCGCTGGTGGCGTTCTCGATCACCACGTCCTCGGCGATCGTATAGCCGCCGAAGATGCCGGCGACCCAGGAGATGACGCCCGCGCCCGTCGGCGAATAATCGATCGTCGCCGCGGTCAGGTCGATGACGGCGTTGCGGGCGCCGACATAGGAGATCTCATCGGTGCCGCCGGTGTCCCAGATGCACGAATAGAAGGTGCCGGCGACGTTGGCGTCCTGCAGCGTATAGACGTTGTTGCCCGTATTGTGGGCGACCGCGCCATATTTGAGCTGCATGAGCGCGATGTCGAGCGCCATCGGCCCGGCCTGATAGCCATAGTCCAGCGTATCCGGGACCGGGAAGCCGTTCGCGTCCACGTTCGGATGGAGCTGCCAGCCGTCATTGTAGGACATCGTGGTGTAGACGCCCTGGTTCAGGTCGAAGATGCCGTAGCTGCCGAACGGTCCGGTGACGCCCGGGATAACCTCGGAGCCGCCGCCATTGTCGTGCGGGTGGGCCATGCCGAGGCCGTGACCGAATTCGTGGATGAAGGTGATCCAGCCGTAGCCGCCCGGTTCCATCGAGCCGGCAGCGCCGGTCGGATCCCAGCCCGCGCCGTTGGTCGCGAAGACGCCGACGCCTTCGTTGGTCTCGCCCGGAGGGTTGAAATAAGCGAGGAACTCGGTGGACGTGGTGGTGACGAGATGGAAGTCGGCGAGCGCCGAATTGGTGGTGATCGCGAAGGTCAGGTCGGCGAATTGCGAATAGGTCTGGAAGGCTTCCAGCGCCTGCTGCTGCAGATAGGGGGTCCAGCCGCCGTCGTCGGTGACGCCGTCATAGACCTCGCCGGCGGTCGCGAAGTAGATCAGCAGCGTGTCGCTATTGTCGACGACGTTGAGCGGGCCGCCCCAGTCGATCGCGTCGAGCGGATCGAGCGTCGACAGGTCGGTCTCGGTGATCTCGAGCACGTAACCGCCCGGATTCGTGGAAGACGCGAAGGGCGAATAGGTTATCTCGACATAATAGGTGCCGCTGGCGTCGGGGAAGAAGGCCCCGGCCGAGCTGAGGTCGCTTGGGTCCGGCGGCAGGTTGAACGCGATGTCGTCATTGCTGAAGACGATGTTGCCGAGGCTGTCGTAGACGGTGATGAAGGTATCGAGCTCGCCCGCGGGGACGTTGCTCACGTCGGTCGCATAGTCGGCGCCGCCCGCCACCTGGAAATTGTAGATGTTCCCCGCGGTGAGCGTCACCTGATAGACGTCCTTGTCGGACGCGTTCTCGAGGAAGCCATAGGTGTAGCCGCCGACATTGGCGGTGACCGCGGAGGGAATCGTGTCCGGAACGCTGTCCGCGCCCATCTGCTCGACATGGACGGTATAGCCGCCGGTGCCCGGATCGGGATCGTTGTCGAACGAGCCGGCGACGATCTGATAGGTGCCGCTGGCCGCGGCGGTGAAGGTGAACAGCGAATAAGTGTCGATGCCGCCATCATCGTCATAGCCGATTTCGCTGCCGCCCGGCGCCAATATGGTGATTTGGCTGTCGGTCAGTGCCGAGGCGCCGCTGCCGAACATATGGATGGTGTAGGTCTGGCCCGCGATCAGGGTCACCTCGATGATGTCCTCGTCGCCGGTGATGTCGATCACGCCCGAGACGGAGCCGCCGACGGTGACGGTGACGATGCCTTCGTCGTCGGTCGCGGCGCCGAAGTCCGTGAGCGCGGTGAAGTCGGTGGACTCATGGCTCATGCCCGGCGTCTTGTGATCCTCGCCGACATGGCAGCGGAGCTGGGAGACGATGAGCGTGCGGGGGTCGACGTCCGGGAACAGGAGGGCGCGCGCTTCCAGCTCGGCGGCCAGGACGCGGTCGCCGATCAGCACGCCGTCGCCCATCACGACGCCGTCGCCCATCACCACACCATCGCCCATCACGACACCGTCGCCGACAAGCACACCGTCCCCGATCAGGACGCCGTCACCGACGAGGACGCCGTCGCTGTCGGCCGGGGAGCCGCCGAAGCCGGGATCGCGGGGCGTGTTGTGCGGGTTCGCTTCGGCGCCCGGAGCGCCGCTGCGGTCGCCCACCAGAACACCGTCGCGGATCAGGGCCTGGGCGGCTCCGGCCTGCCTGCCGGTGATAAAGTCGCCGGCATTCTGATCGGTGATGGTAGTGGTGATGGCACGGCCGCGAAGCAACTTGGACATATATATCTCCCCGCATGCGACCCGTCGGCGAGTCGCACTTCTCCAGAATCTTCCAGAATGGTGGGAATAAACCATGGTTCGGCGAGGCTGCCAAGCATGATTAACTTATGTTAATCATTGTTGAGGGATTCCAATGGCTTACGGGCCAGAGCGCCTCGGATACGGTAGTTTCCCCACTTGACAGCGGGCCCCGGACAATTCCGGGCGTCGATGTCGCGGCCGGCATCGGCCAGGCAGACGCGGCGTGGAGGCGGACATCGTGGACGAATCGGATAAGATATTGAATGTGCCAGATAAAAGCGCGAAGTCGCCCGGCGATCTGCCGTTCGGCCAGGGCCTCGCCTTCGCCACGCTCGACGATTATCTCGCGCATCTGCAACGGCGCGGCGCGACCGGCGTGCCCTGGTATCGGGAGGTGGGCCCGGGCGACTACGAGCTGGTCACCGGGCGCGGGCGGGGGCTGGCGGTCGAGCGCGCCACACGCGCCGAGCTGCTGGCCCGCTTCGGCTTCGCCCGCTAGACGGCGCCGCGCCGCGTCGCTTGACCGGGCCCGCCGTTTCGGAGCAGATCGCGCGATGACCGACCTCAAGGAAGACGCGGCGCCCACCGTCGAAACGCCGCCCGATCGCCCCAATATCATCCTGGGCTCGCCGAACCTCGCCGGCTGGCTGGCGGCGGAAAAGACGAGCCTCGCCTTTACCACCTATCAGGCCGGCCGGCTGTTCATGATCGGCCGCAAGCCCGACGGATCGCTGCGCGCGCATGAGCGGCATATCGACCATTGCCAGGGCCTGTGGACCGACGGCGAGACCCTGTGGACCAGCGCCAAGTCCGTGCTGTGGCGGTTTCGCAACGATCTGCCGCCGGGCAAGGGCAATGAGCGCTTCGCCGACCGCCGCTTCGTGCCGCGCGAAGGCCGGGTCACCGGATCGATCGACATTCACGACATCGCCTTGGGCGACGTCGGCGGCGGCGCGCTCGGCCCCGTCTTCGTCAACACCGCCTTCAACTGCCTTGCCACGGTCAGCGACGTGGCGAGCTTCCGCCCCCTGTGGAAGCCGCCCTTCATCAGCGCGCTGGCCTGGGAGGATCGCTGCCATCTGAACGGTCTCGCCATGGACGGCACCCGCGCCGCTTATGTCAGCGCGGTCAGCCGTTCGGATGTCGCCGACGGCTGGCGCGACCGCCGCCGCGACGGCGGCGTCATCGTCGACGTCGCCTCGGGCGAGATCGCCGCTTCCGGCCTCTCAATGCCGCACTCGCCGCGTCTCTATGACGGCCGGCTCTGGGTGCTCGATTCGGGCCGGGGCGAGTTCGGCACCGTCGATCTGGCGACCGGCGCCTTCACCGCGGCTGCCTTCTGCCCGGGCTATGCGCGCGGGCTCGCCTTCGTCGGCCGCTATGCCGTGATCGGGCTGTCGCGGCCGCGCCGCAACCAGACCTTCGAGGGGCTGGAGCTGGACGAACGGCTCGCCGCCAAGGACGCGGTGCCGCGCTGCGGCCTGCTGATCGTCGACATCGATTCCGGCAACGCGGTCGAGTGGCTGCGCTTCGAGCATACGATCGAGGAATTGTACGACGTCGCGGCGATGCCGGGCGTGGCCCAGCCCGAGGCGGTCGGCTTCAAGGGCGACGCCATCGCCCAGACGGTCGCCGTCGAGGCTTGACGCTCAGGCGAGATCGCGGCGGAAATCCACCGCCCTGATCTCGCCGGCGAGGTCTGCCGAATGAGGTCCGGACGTGCCCGGCCCCGCCGCGCGCCAGGTGGCGACCTCCACCTCGGCGAAGGCGTCGGGCGTCAGCGCTACGATCTCGAACCAGGCCAGAGCCTCGCCATAAGCGCGCTCGCAAATTTGCGCGGGCCGGAACAGCCGCCCGTACAGCCGCAGCGGCCGGCCGCCGGGCCGGGCGCCGCGGCAATCGGACTTGATCGGGTTGAGCCGGTGCGGCTGCCATGGACCATCGAGCCCCGGCGCATGCCAGGCGTAGAGCTCGTCCCACGACGAGCCGCCATTGTCGCCGATCCGGCCGGCGAGCAGCCAGAGCCGGCCGTCATGCTCGAAGAAGGTCGAATCGACAAGGCGTAGATCCTCGAACAAGCGCCGCTCCAGCACCCAGCGGTCCGGAAAGACGGCGGCGCGGTGAAGCTCGATCCCGCCTTTGGCCGCGCTTTCGGGCGCCAGCCAGATCTCGCCGCCGGCGCGGAATATATAAGGATAAGAGAGATGCCAGGGCTGCTCGATCACGGTCCGGAAGGCGCCGGCCTCGCCGTCGGCGGCCAGCGGCGCGCAGACGATCACGCCCTTGCCGGTCGCATAGGGACAGGCCTCGGCGAACAGCCAGGACCTCCCCGCCTCCTCGAAGACGAAGGGATCGGCATGGAAGATCTCCGGATCGACCGGCAGCGGCCGCCAATCCTCGACATCGAAGCGGGAGAGATCGGGCGTGCCGGCCTCCCGCCGCAGCGCGATGTTCCAGTGGCCGTGACGCACGCCTTTCCCCCGAAACGGCGCCAGCACCCGGCCCGCGAGCCGCCGCGCGGCGGCCTTGAGCGCCCTTGCCCGGCTGTAGTGCGCCGGCGGCCGCCCGGGCCGCGGCGGGATCGGGCTCGCCTGCCCGGCCAAAGCGCGCAGCAGCAGCGCCTCGACCCGGGCGAAAGCCTGGTCGGCGGCGCGCGCGAGATCGCCTTTGTCCTCGATCGCCGCATAGGACGCGGCGAGCGTCTCACCCTTCCCGTCGACGATTTCGAGATAGGGGCATTCGCGCCGCTGCAGCCGGCCGAGCAGCGCGCTGCTGTCGGGCGAGCCGTCGTAGAGCGGCCGCAGCAGCCGCGCCGCGCCGGCCCCGGCGCCGCTTTCCGTCAGATCGACCACGGTATCGCCGTCCATCGCGCTCAGCGCCGCCGTCAGGCGCTCGTGCCAGGCCCGGCGCCGCTCCGGCAGCAGGATGGAGACGGTCACGCGCCGACCGCGCGGCGCCGCAGATCCTCGACGCAGCGCCCGGCGGTCCGGCCGTCCCAAAATTCCGGACACTGCGGCGCGGGCCGCCCGGCCGAGAGCGACGCCTCGATCAGGCCGGGCAAAGTCGCCGGCGTCGCCAGCACGTTCGTGCCCTGCTCGACCGTGATCGGCCGCTCGGTATTGTCGCGCACGGTGAAGCAGGGGATGCCAAGATAGGTCGTCTCTTCCTGCAGCCCCCCTGAATCGGTGATCACCGCGCCGGCGCCGAGCACCAGGCTCATGAAGCGGATATAGGGGATTGGATCGATCAGCCGCACGCCCGCTTCTTCGAGCCCGCCGGCAAGGCCGGCGGCGGCGAGGCGGGCGGCGGTGCGCGGGTGGACGGGAAAGACGATCGGCAGATTCGGCTGGATCGCGATCAGCGCGTCGGCGAGCCGGCGCAGCTGCGCCTCGTCGTCGACGTTGGAGGGGCGGTGCAGGGTGACGATTGCATAGGCGCCGCGCGTCAGGCCCAATTCGTCCGCCATGGCCGCGGCCTCGATCGCCGGCCGGCTCATCTCGAAGCTGTCCAGCATGATGTTGCCGACGCGGCTGATCCGGCTCGCCGGAATGCCCTCGGCGATGAGGTTGCGGTCGGCGTCGGGCGAGGGCGTCCACAGGACGTCGCACAGGACGTCGGTGGCGAGCCGGTTCAGCTCCTCCGGCATCGTCCGGTCGCGCGAGCGCAGCCCCGCCTCGAGATGGACGGTGGGGATGCCGAGCTTGGTCCCGACCAAAGCGCAGGCCACGGTCGAATTGACGTCGCCGACCACGACCAGCCAGTCCGGCCGCTGCGCCTCGGCGACCGCGCCATAAGCGACCATTACCTTGCCGGTCTGCTCGGCATGGCCGCCCGAGCCGATGCCGAGATGGAAATCGGGCTCGGGCAGGCCGAGATCGGCGAGGACATCCGCCGACATGTTCGCGTCGTAATGCTGGCCGGTGTGGACGAGGACCGGTTGATGATCGCCGCTCGCCCTCAGCGCGTGCCAGAGCGGGGCCACCTTCATGAAATTGGGCCGCGCCGCCGCTATCAGATGGACCTTGCGTACCGCCAAACCGGCCTCCCCGCCGAATCTCTCAACTGGAAACCAGCCCGGGTCAACCTTGTGGCAACCCGGCGCGCTTACTAGAGCAAGGCCATGGAAGGACCGTTAAGATGAATGCGGCGAGGCTGCGGGCCGTGCCCGTCGAACGGGTCTGGGGCCGGCGGGATATCCCCACCGGCTTTCCCCGGCTGGCCGACGACGTGCCGGTGGGCGAGATCTGGTTCGAGGCGCCGGCCGGCGCCGGCCTGCTCGTCAAATATCTGTTCACCGCCGAGCGCCTGTCGATTCAGGTCCATCCCGACGATGCGGCCGCCGCGGCGCGTGGCTTTCCGCGCGGCAAGGACGAGGCCTGGTTCGTCCTCGACGCCGAGCCCGGGGCGACGATCGGGCTCGGGCTCATTCGCAACGTGACTCGCGAGGAATTACGCGCGGCGGCGCTCGACGGCAGCATCGAGGCCTTGCTCGATTGGCGGCCGGTCGCGCGCGGCGACGTCTTCTATTCGCCGGCCGGCACCGTGCACGCCATTGGCGGCGGCATCGCCCTGATCGAAATCCAGCAGAATCTCGATCTGACCTATCGGCTCTACGATTATGGCCGCCCGCGCGAATTGCATATCGAGGAAGCGGCCTCGATCGCGATACCGGGGCCCTGGGTGCCGCCGTCCCCGCCGCGAGCGGCCACGCCCGGGCGGGAAATCCTCGCCCAGGGCGGAGCCTTCAGCCTGGAGCGCTTGACCGCGCCCGCCGGGGTCCGGGGCGAGGCGGTCGTCGTGCCGATCGCCGCGGGCGGCTTCATCGACGGCGAAGCGCTCGAAGCCGGCTCGGCCTGGTCGGTCGCGGAAAGCGCGGAGATAATTGGCGACGCGATCGACGTGCTGGTCGCCAGGCCGGCCTAGAGCAACGTCCTGAGGCTCCACAGCTCCGGGAAGGCGCGCTTGCTGAGGGTGGACTGGAGATAGGCGACGCCGGCGGTGCCGCCGGTGCCGCGCTTGAGGCCGATCACCCGCTCGACCGTCACCACATGCTTGTGCCGCCACACGGCGAAGCTGTCGTCGATGTCGACCAGCTTCTCGGCGAACTGGTAGAAGGGCCAGTGTTTCTCGGCGTCGCGATAGACCTCGGCCCAGGCGCGCTCGACGCCTTCGCTGGGCTCATATTTCAGTGTCCAGTCCCGCTCCAGCGCCTCGGCCGGGACCGGGAAGCCGCCGCGGGCGAGCGCGGCATTGGCCTCGTCCCACAGGCTCGGGCTGGCCAGCGCTTCGGCCAAAGCCTCATGCTCGGCCGATCCCTCCTCATGATTCTTGAGATGGCCGCCGTCCTTGAGCCCGAGCAGATATTCGACCTGCCGGAACTGCGCCGACTGGAAGCCGCTCGACGTGCCGAGCACCGAGCGGAAGGTCATGTAATCGGTCGGCGTCAGCGTCGCGAGCACGTCCCACGAAAGCGTCATCACCGCCTGGATGCGCGACACCCGCGACAGATTCTTGTGGACCTCGATCAATCGGTCGCGGCGGACCAGGTCGATCGCGAGGTGAAGCTCGTGGACGATCTGCTTGAGCCACAGTTCCTTGGTCTGGTGGATTATGATGAAGAGCAATTCGTCATGATGGTCCGAGACCGGATGCTGCGCCGACAGCAGCGGCTCGAGCGTCAGATACTCGCCATAGGTCATGCCTTCGGGCTTGGTCATGGCAGCTGCGTCTATCATGGGCGGCGCGCGCATCAAATCACCGTTTCGCGCGTTAAACGATCCGAAACCCTCCTGGCGAGAGCATGGGGCCATGATGCTGGGCATCGAGTCGCTCACCCGAAAGCTGACCATCTTCGTCGGCGCGCTCGCCTTGGCCGGCTGCGGCGGCAGCGGCGGCGGTGGGGGTGGCGGCGGTCCGGCGCCGCCCGCCAATCGCGCGCCCGCCTTCACTTCCGCCGCCGCCGCCAATGCGCCCGAGAACGGCACCGGAATCATCTATACCGCGACCGCCACCGACGCGGACGGCAATCCGCTGACCTTCTCGCTGTCGGGCGGCGCCGACCGGGCCGCTTTCTCGATCACCGCGGGCGGCGCCCTCTCCTTTGCCCAGTCGCCCGATTTCGAGGCGCCGACCGACGCCGATGCCAACAACGTCTATCTCGTCCAGCTCGCGGTCAGCGACGGCATGACCAGCGCGACGCTCGACCTTGCCGTCACAATCACCAATGTCGGCCCCGACGCCTTCCACGTCCGCCGCGTCGGCACCGGCTTCAGCGCGCCGCTTTTCCTCACCGCCATTCCCGACGGCTCCGGCCGGGTCCTCGTCGTCCAGCAAGGCGGGCTGATCCGGATCCTCGATCCCGCCACCGGCGCGATCGCGCCGACGCCCTTCCTCAACGTTTCCGCCGAGGTCGCCACCGACGGCGAGCGCGGCCTGCTCGGCCTGGCGCTGGCGCCGGATTTCAACGCGACCGGGACCTTCTACGTCTTCCTGACCGACTCGACCGGCACCATTCAGCTTCGCCGCTATCGGACGCTGGCGGGCAATCGCAACCAGGCCGATCCCGCCACCGCCGACCCGATCTTCACCCTCGCCCATCCGCTCAACAATCATCTCGGCGGCTGGATCGACTTCGGCCCGGACGGCCTGCTCTATGTCTCGCTGGGCGACGGCGGCAATGGCGGCGATCCGCCCAACAACGCGCAGAACCTCAACGTCCTTTACGGCAAGATGCTGAGGATCGATCCGAGAACCGACGCCTTCCCGGCCGATCCCCTGCGCGATTATGCCATTCCCCCGGGCAATCCCTTCGCGGCCGCCGGCGGCCTGCCCGAAATCTGGGCCTACGGGCTCAGGAATCCGTTCCGCAACAGCTTCGATCCGCTCACCCAGAATCTGTGGATCGGCGACGTCGGCCAGAATGCCCGCGAGGAGATCGACCTGATGCGGCCGACCGACGGCGGCGCCAATTTCGGCTGGCGGATCATGGAGGGGACGCTGGTCTTCGCCGGGCCGCCGATCCCGGGCCTGGTGCCGCCAATCGCCGAATATTCGCGCGGGCCGGGCCCGCGCGAAGGCAATGTCGTGACCGGCGGCTACGTCTATCGCGGCCCGGTGGAGGCGTTGCGGGGGAATTATTTCTTCGCCGACTTCGCCAACCCGAACATCTGGTCGATTCCCGTCGCCATGGCCGCGATCGGGACGACCATCCCGAGCAGCGCCTTCACGGTTCGCAACGCCGCCTTTGCTCCCAATGCGGGCGCGATCAACAACGTCTCGAGCTTCGGCGTGGATCAGGCCGGGAACCTCTATATCGTCGATTATGACGGCGAGATTTTCCGGGTGGAGGCGGGATAGCGCGTGCCGGCGCTCAGGCCGCGGCCAGCACGTCCCGGCAATAGCGCTCCTGCGTGACGACTTCGAGGAGGCCCCGGGACCTGAGGTCCGCGGCATGGCGCAGCACGATTTCCAGGGGGCCGCGCGTCGACGGCGCGGTGACCAGATTGTGCGGGTGGAGCCAGAGGTGCGCGACCTTGCCGGTCCGCGCCGCGCGGTTGAGCAACGTCTTCCATCGCCTTACCGTCACCGCCGCCGGCACCCGCCGCCGCGCGCCGAACCGCCAGTTGAAGAAATAGCCGGCGGGAATGGGCACGAGACCGCCCGCGTGCGGCGCGGCGCGCGCCTCCGGGCGGGGCGCGATGTTGAGCTCCTCGGCGAGGCTCCACAGCCGTCCAAGAGCGCCGCCCGGGCGATAGCGCCGCTCCCGATAGCCGATGAAGCCCTTGCGCTGCAGGACGGGCAGGTGGCCGATCCGGTTGCGGGGAAAGACCATCGTCTTCAGCGCGACGCCTTTCGCGCGGGCCACGTCCAGCGCGGCATCGAGCTCTTCGCCGGCGCCCCGCGCGTCGATCGAATCCTCGCTGAGCGGCCGGTGGCAAAAGCCGTGGCAGGCGATCTCGTGGCGCGAATCGGCGCGCACCGCCTCGAAGCCGCGCGGCTGGAACCAGCCCTCCGCGTGCCCTTGGGCCTCGGCCTCCCAATAATGGCCGAGCCAGGAATCGTCGCCCGCTGCCGAGCCCAGCGGCGGCGGGCGCAGCCGCCTTCGTTCGTCCGGCGCCAGCGCGAAGGCCAGGACGAAGGCGAAGGTCGCCGGCAGATCGTAGCGCGCGAACAGCTCTAATATGTCGTCATAGACCGCGGCCAGAGCATCGTCGGTCATCATGCTGTGATGATAAGGCGCGAGCTGGTCCGCCATCCCCCATTTGCCCTCGCAATCGAGGGATATGACGAGGGAGCCGGTCATGCCGGGGACTCGGCGGCGGCCGCGGCGGGGCCGGGATCGGCCGGCCCCCGTCGCTTCACGGGGAAACCCGCCCGATGGCGATCAGATGGCCAGCGACCGCCCGGGGCCATTTGCGCCGGTGAATCCGGTCGTCGAGCTTCTCGAGCATCGCCGCCAGCCGACTGCCGAGGCGCTGGCTCAGCTTGTAAGCCAGCCGGATCGGCCCGAAGAGCCGTCCCTGCGTCGAGACCTCGTCGAACCCCGCCTCCCTCAGCGCCCGCTCCGCCTTGCCCGGCGTGAAGAATTCGCAAAAGGGATTGGTCGCGTTGAATTGCGAGCGCTTCAGGAGCTGCCGCGCGCGCTGGTGGATGTAGAAGCCGTCGAGCGCCCAGCGATTGACCAGGGTGACGAAGATCACGCCGCCGGGACGAAGGACTCGGCGGGCCTCGCGCAGCGCCAGCCGGATGTCGCTCGGATGCAGATAGCGCAGGACCTCGATCATCAGCACCGCGTCGAATTGGCCGTCCTCGAATGGAAGCTGGGTCGCGACGCCTTCCTCGATCCGGGCCGACGGCAATTGGTTGCGCGCGGCGGCCAGCATGCCGGCCGCGGGCTCGACGCCCGTGGCCTGGAGGCCATGCTTGTGGGCCCTCTTCAAATGCTCGCCGGTGCCGCATCCGACATCCAGGATCGATCCGCCTTCCGGAAGCGAATCGAACAATTCGTCGATCATCCGGTCGAGCTTGGCGCGGCCGTAGGTGAACGCGCTCGAAAAGCGGCTCTTCTCCAGGGCCGAATAATAGCCCTCGAACTCGTTCGCCATTTGATGGTGATGATCGATCGCGACTTGGCGAATTTCCGTTGCGTCCGACATACTTGCCCTATCTTGATTTTGCCGGGCCCCCTTAAGCCGGGGCCATATCAGTGGCAAGCCTCGGGGTCGAGGGCGGACCCTAGAGCCGCTCGGCCGTCGAGACGACGTCGGTCGCCCGAAGCGCCGCCAGGATCCGCATCAGATGCTGGACGTCGTGGACCTCGATATCGAGGTGGAAGGTGTGGAACGAGCCGTCGCGCGCGGTCTGGTCCATCGACACGATATTGGCGCCGTGGCTGCCCAGGATGCCGGCGATGACGGCGAGCGAGCCCGGCTGATTTTTGATGACGACGCTGAGCTTGGCGGCGCCGCCGTCGGACTGGTCGCCCCAGGCGAGATCGACCCAGTCGGCGTCGACGCCGTCGGCCAGGCTCTCGCAGCCGATCATATGGACCTCGATCCCCTCGCCTTCGCGCCTGAGGCCGACGATTCGGTCGCCCGGTATGGGGTGGCAGCATTGGGCGAGCTGGAAGGCGACCCCGGGGGTCAGGCCCTTGATCGAGATTGCGGTGCGCTGCGGCGGCGGCTTGACGCCGTCGCGGGTCGCCGAGCCCGGCATCAGCGCTTCCATGACGGCGACGTCGTCGATCCGCTTCAGAGCGATCGCTTCCATCAGCGCCTCGTCATTGGGCAGATGCAGGCGGCGCAGCGCCTCGGCGATCGATTCCCAGCCGATCTCGGCCGGCATGCGCTCGATGATCTCGTCGAAGATCTTGCGCCCCAGCGCGACCGTCTCCTCGCGCTCCTTGGACTTCACCCAGCGCCTGATCTTGGCGCGCGCCTTGCCGGTGACGACGTAGGAGAGCCAGGCCGGCTGCGGATGCTGGGCCTTGGAGACCAGGATCTCGACCTGGTCGCCATTGTCGAGCGGAGTCCTGAGCGGCATCACCCGGCCGTTGATCTTCGATCCAACGGTCTGGTCGCCGAGATCGGTGTGGACCGCATAAGCGAAGTCGACCGGGGTCGCGCCCTTGGGCAGCTGGATCAGCTCGCCTTTGGGGGTGAAGGCGAAGATCCGGTCCTGGTACATCGCCATTCTCGTATGCTCGAGCAGCTCCTCGGCGCTGCCGGCATGATCGAGAATCTCGACCAGATCGTTGATCCAGGGATGGTCCGAATGGGGGGCGACCTCGCCTTCCTTATAGGCCCAGTGGGCGGCGAGGCCGTGCTCGGCCTGGGCGTGCATCTCCTTGGTGCGGATCTGGATCTCGATCCGCATCTGCTCGTCATGGATGATGGTGGTGTGGATCGAGCGGTAGCCGTTGCGCTTGGGGGTCGAGATGAAATCCTTGAAGCGGCCGGGCACGACCGGCCAGCGCTGGTGGATCAGGCCCAGTGTCCGATAGGCCTCCTCGACCGAGCCGACCACGGCGCGGAAGGCCATGACGTCGGACAATTGCTCGAAGCTGACGTGGCGCTCGGCCATCTTGCGCCAGATCGAGAAGGGATGCTTCTCGCGGCCCTGGACCTCGGCCTCGATGCCGTTCGCCTCGAGATGCGCCTTGATGCCGCGGCCGATGCGCTGGATGAGATCGCCGCCGCCGCTCTTGTGGAGCCGCTCCAGCCGCTTCGTGATCGATTCATAGGCGTCGGGCTCGAGCTCCTTGAACGCCAGGGTCTGCATCTCGGTCATGAACTCGTACATGCCGATGCGCTCGGCGAGCGGCGCGTAGATGTCCATCGTCTCGCGGGCGATGCGGCGGCGCTTGTCCGGGTCCTTGAGATGGTGGAGCGTGCGCATGTTGTGCAGCCGGTCGGCGAGCTTGACCAGAAGGACCCGGATGTCGTCCGACATGGCGAGCAGGAACTTGCGGAGATTCTCGGCGGCGCGCTGGCTCTCGCTCTGCGCCTCGATCTTGGAGAGCTTGGTGACTCCGTCGACCAGGCGGGCGACGTTCTTGCCGAACAGTTTCTTGATCTCGGCAGGCGTCGCCAGCGTGTCCTCGATCGTGTCGTGGAGGATGGCGGTGACGATGGTCTCGTCGTCGAGCCGCAAATCGGTGAGGATTCCGGCGACCTCGATCGGATGGCTGTAATAAGGATCGCCCGAGGCGCGGGTCTGGGAGCCGTGCGCCTTCATCGAGAAGACGTAGGCGCGGTTGATCAGCGCCTCGTCGGCGTCCGGGTCATAGCTTCTGACCTTCTCGACCAGTTCATATTGCCTGAGCACCCTGGCAAAATGGGGTCAGGGGGCTTTGGGAGCAACCGAAATCGCCCGAAGGGCGCCCGGGCTGCAAAATGAGCTGTCATTTCGAGGAGCGAAACGACGAAGCAATCCAGGACGGCGGCTCCGCTGGATTGCTTCGTTCCGCTCGCAATGACGAACGGCCCTCAACGGGCGCGGACGTTGCAAGATTCGAGCTGGCGGGCGTCGAACGGGCGGCCGTCGACGGCGAAGCCGCGCAGCGCGCCGACCTGGCGAGCCAGCGCCGAGCAGACGATCGCCGGGCGGGTCGAGGTCCGATTGGTCGAGACGCATTGGGTGTCGGCGCAGCGCCAGATGCTGTCGCGGGCGACGAAACGGGCCGGCGAGGGCGCCGTCGTGGTCTGCGCCTGGAAACCGGCAGCCAGCGCGGGCGAGGACATAAAAGCGAGCGAAAGCAATGCATAGCGGAACATGGGGCGCTCCCTGGATTAGTTTTGGAAAGCAACCTATATGAATATTAGTAGCGATTCGCAACGCAAATTCGCCGGGGAGATGACAATGGCTGAAATAGGCGTAAGCTGAAGCCATGCTCCGCCCCGATCATCGCAAGGCCGTGCTGGGCGAGTGCGCGCTGCCGGCGGCGCTGGAGGCGGTTGGCGAGCGCTGGTCGTTCCTGATCCTGCGTGCCGCCTTCAACGGCCTCGCCCATTTCGAGGAATTCCAGTCGACTCTGGGAATCGCCCGCAACATCCTGTCGAACCGGCTCGGCCGGCTCGTCGAGAACGAGATCCTCGAGCGCGAGCCCGATCCGGCCGACCGCCGCAAGATCGCCTATCGGCTGACCGACAAGGGCCGCGACCTGCTGCCGGCACTGATCGCGCTCCGGCAATGGGGCGACAAATGGATTTCGGGAATGCCAAGCAATCCCGTGCTGGTCGACCGCACCAGCCGCCACCCGGTCGCGCCGATGGCGGTGCGCGCGGCGGACGGCCGCGCGCTTGCGCTCAACGAGCTCGAATGGCTGGACCGGGCGGAGCTGCCCTCCGGCGCGCGGCACTGAGCGCCGAGGCGCTTCGGATTAGGGCGAGGCCGGGGCGCGGTCGCCGTTGCCAGAAACGGCCGCAGCGCCGATCAGAACGACCAGGATGACGCCGAGGATGACAGCGGTCGAGCCATGATCGTCGTCATCGTCTTCCGCGGCCTGGAACAGGCTGAAGCCGCTCATCGACACGCCGGCGCGGCTCAGGCTCAACGAATCGGCGGCGCCCGCATTGGCGGCCACGGGTGAAAGCGCCATGCCGGTCGCGGCCAGCGCTGCCAGTATCCTTCTCACAACCTTGCCTCCCTGCGTTCGACTTACTCAGAGAAAAAACGGCAACGCCAGAACTTGAGCCAAGTTCCGGCGCCGGTCATTTCAAAGTTGTCGCAAGGTTTGGCGGGGGTCAGCCGTCGTAGTCGGCGCCCGCATTGTTGTTGCGTTGCGGCGCCGCGGCAGTGAGGCGAAGCGCCTCGGCCGACTGGGAGAGCGAGCCGACTTCGTCGGCGACGTCGTCCTCGTCGACCTGGACTCTCTGGAGGCTGCCAACGAGCGCTTCCTCGAGCTCCTTGGGCTTCACCGTCTGCTCGGCGACCTCGCGCAGCGCGACGACCGGGTTCTTGTCGCGGTCGCGGTCGATGGTGAGCTCGGCGCCGCCCGAAATCTGCCGCGCGCGCTGCGCGGAGAGGAGGACGAGGTCGAAACGGTTGGGGATTTTGTCGACGCAATCTTCGACGGTTACGCGCGCCATGCGGCAGCTCCACTTGAATAACGAGTGTCCGGGAAAGGCCGGTGACGTAGGTCCGCCGCCGTCAAAAGTCAACGATTCGGCGGCGCCGCCTCAGACGCGCATCGGCATCAGCACGTAGAGCGCCGGCGCCTTGTCGTTCTCCCGGAGCAGGGTCGGCGCGGCGGCGTCGGCGAGGTGGACCTCCATGACGTCGCCCTCGATCTGGCCCAATATGTCGAGCAGATAGCGGGCGTTGAAGCCGATCTCGATGCCGTCGGCGCCGTAATCGGCGGGAATCTCCTCCGACGCGGTGCCGTTTTCGGGCGAGGTGACCGAGAGCGTCACCCGGTCGCGGTCCAGCGACATCTTGACCGCCCGGGTGCGCTCGCTGGCGATGGTCGAGACCCGGTCGACCGCTTCTTCGAGCGCCCGCGGATCGAGCCGCAGCAATTTGTCGTTCGCGGTCGGGATGACGCGGCTGTAATCGGGGAAGGTGCCGTCGATCAACTTGGAGGTCAGCACCGCATTGCCGAGCCCGAAGCGGATCTTCGATTCGCTCAGGCTCGCCTGGACCGTGCCGTCGACCTCGTCGAGCAGCTTGCGCAATTCGGCGACGCATTTGCGCGGGATGATCACGCCCGGCATGCCCTGCGCGCCCTCGGGCCGCGACACGGTCACCCGCGCCAGCCGGTGGCCGTCGGTGGCGGCGGCCTTCAGCACGGGCTGCGCCTCGTCGGAGACGTGAAGGTAGATGCCGTTGAGATAATAGCGCGTCTCTTCGGTCGAGATGGCGAAGCGGGTCTTGTCGATGATCTGGCGCAAGGTCGCCGCCGGCAGCTCGAAGGCGGTCGGTAAATCGCCCTCGGCGATCACCGGGAAATCGTCGCGCGGCAGGGTCGACAAAGTGAACCGCGCCCGGCCGGCATTGACCTGCATCCGCCCCTCGGCGGCGATCAATTCGACCTGGCTCCCTTCCGGCAGCTTGCGGACGATGTCGAACAGGGTGTGGGCGGGAACGGTGGTCGCGCCGGGCTCGGTGACGTTGGCCTCGACGCGCTCGTTGATCTGGAGGTCGAGATCGGTCGCCATCAGCCTGAGGCCGGCGCCGCCGCCCCCGGCATCGCCTTCTTCCGCCTCGATCAGCACGTTCGAGAGGATCGGAATCGTGTTCCGCCGCTCGACCACCGAGTGAACGTGACCCAGGCCCTTCAGAAGCGTGGCCCGCTCGATCGTCGCCTTCATCGATTACCCCTGCCTGCGCATTGCCGCCATGTTCGGACCGGGGACTATAGCGATGCCTGCAAAGCCCGCCAGTGGTTAGTGCCAAGAAAAAGGGCCGGGGCATCGCTGTCCCGGCCCTTCAGGCTGTCGATGCCGGGGCGCCGCCTAGAAGCGGAAGCCGAGGCCGATCACGCCTTGATTGCGCGACAGATCGTCTTCGTAGTTCGAATAACGATACTCGCCACGAATCGAGAAATTGCTGCCGAGCAGGATCTCGACGCCGGCGCCGGCGCGGATGCCGTCGAAATTGGCGCCCCCGAGCCCCGACACGGTCGCCCGGGCATTGGTGTAGCCGGCCTTGGCATAGACCAGCACTGTGGGGCTGACCACGGCGCCGATCCGGGCGCCGGCATAAAGGTCGCGGCCCGCCTCGACGCCCGAATCCTCGGTCGTCGATTCAGCCGCTTCGAGCTCGATACCGAACACGGTGTTGCCGCTGCGGAAATCGTAGCCGCCGGCAATGCCGTAAGCGAGGCCGGACTGGCTGTCGCCGCCGCCGCTGATCGAATCGTAACCGCCGATCGCCTCGATATGGCCGCCGGAGAAGGCCGGAGCGGCGTCCTGGGCAAAGGCCGGCGTGGCGGAGGCCGCGGCGAGAAGGGCCGCGGCAAAAATGATACGCATTCTAAGTATCTCCTTGGATTCCCCCCGGAATAGGAAGGTGACGCTTTAATAAGAGGTGATTGCTGCGCTGCAACAAGACCGTGGCGGAAAGCGCCCGCTGTGTTGCTGCAGTACAACAGCAGCCGCGCGGGAAAAGGGCCGAGGCATCGCTGCCCCGGCCCTTCAAAGCCACCGGTAGGGGGGGACGGGGCTTTTAGAAACGGAAGGCGAGGCCGAGCGTGCCCTGGTGGCGTTCGCCGCCCTGCTCGTAATTGGTGTAGCGATATTCGGTGCGCAGGGTCAGCGGCGAATTGCCGAGCGCGATCTCGACGCCGATGCCGCCGCGGATCCCGTCGACGGTGTCGTGGACGGTGGTGTTGCCGGACGTCGCCTCGATGCGGGCGTTGGAATAGCCGAGCTTGCCGTAGATCAGGACATTGTCGCTGACGACGGCGCCGATGCGGCCGCCGACGTAGAAATCGCGGCTGGCGTCGACGCAGGTGCCGCCGCTGCATTCGCCGGCGGTGGATTCGAGCACTTCACCCTCGATGCCGAAGACGAAATTGCCGTTGCGGAAATCGTAGCCGGCGCCGATTCCATAGAGGATGCCGTCGTCGCCGTCGGTGACATGGTCGTAGCCGGTGATCGCCTCGACATGGCCGCCGCTGAAGCGGGGCGTCGAATCCTGGGCGAAGGCGGGGGTGACGGAACAGGCCGCGAGAACAGCCGCGGCGAGGATCGTACGCATTTGAGATACTCCCTGTTTTTTCGCCCCTCGCTGGGGGCCGATGAGTTGAACCAGTTTTTTCAAACAGCGGCCGCCGGGCGGTCCGTGTTGCGGCGCCAAGACAGCATCTCGCCGCGCGCCGCGACGATGCTGAGACGAAGCCGCCGGATCGCGCGACCTCGCGACGAAAATGCCCCCCGGCGCGATGAGCGCGCACGAAAAAGGGCCGGACGCAGCGCGCCCGGCCCTCCTTCGTCACCCAAAGAGGTCAGAAGCGGAAGCCGAGGCCCCCGACGACCTGGTGGCGGTCGACGCCGTCCTGATAGTTGGAGTAGCGATACTCCGTCTTCAGATAGGCGTTGGAGCCGATCGCGAATTGCGCTCCGGCGCCGGCGCGGACGCCGTCGAGATTGGTGCGGTCGGTGAAGTCGGCCGCGGTGGCGGCGGTGCCGTCCTCATAATCGACGCGGACGCGGGCATTGGTATAGCCCGCTTTGGCGTAGAGCAGGGTGCGGCCGCCGACGACAGCGCCGATGCGGCCGCCGACATAAAGGTCGCGGCCCGCCCGCACGCGCAGCTCGTCGCCAGGGAGCGCGAAGCCGGCCACGCGCTCGTTGGCGCTGGAATCGGTCGCCTCGGCCTCAATTCCGAACAGCGCGCCGCCCGACTGGAAATCGTAGCCGACGCCGACGCCGTAGACGACGCCGCTGGCATTTTCGTCTTCGACGCTCGGCCGGTCATAGCCGCCTATGGCTTCGATGCGGAAGCCGGCGAGACTGCCCTGGTCCTGGGCGAAAGCGGGGGTGGCAAGAGTGCCCGCGGCAAGCGCGGCGATCAGATAGTTACGCATAAACAACTCCATTTACAGGTCCCGGCAATGGAACGGCGGGACAGCGTTCAGCGGTGGCCGAAGTTGCATGAACCGCAGCTAAACGGGGTTTTCCGTGGCCGATTTGCCACAGAACGGGGACCGCGCACCGCCGGACGCGGCCCTTCCCCGTCGATCAGAAGCGGAAGCCGAAGGCGCCGAGGAGCGCGCCGCGATCGCCGCCGCCCTCATAATTGGAATAGCGCGCCTCGGTCCGGAAATAGGCGTTGCGGCCGATCCCGAACTGGGCGCCGGCGCCGACCCTGATGCCGTCGAGATTCTGGCCGAAGCGCTCGTGGATGCCCCCCGCCGAATCGTCATATTCCTGCACGTAGCGGGCATTGGTGTAGCCGGCCTTGCCGAACAGCAGCACGTTGCGGCCGACGAGGAAGCCGGCGCGGGCGCCGACATAGAGGTCGCCCGGAGGTGATGCACAAGCGGTCGTTGGCGTTGGCGAGACCGGTGAGGCAGCCGTCGTTGGTGGAATCGTTCGCTTCGGCCTCGATGCTGAGGACGGCGCGGCCGACCTGGAAATCATAGCCGATGCCGACGCCGTAAAGGACCCCGCCCTGATCGTCGTCGAGGATCTCGGTATGATCCCAGCCGAGCAGGGCTTCGACGCGGAAGCCCGACATCGACGAAGGCGCGGGCGCAGGCGTGATCGTGGCCTCGGGCTCGTCCTGCGCGAAAGCGGGGGTGGCGAGGGCGCTGGCGAACAGCAGGGCGATGCAATGGACTCGCATGGCAAGCTCCGTTCCTGGTCCACCTGCTTGTCCGGTCCGATCCGGCACGCCCGAAGACGTCCGGATCCGCGAACCCCCATGCTGCAAGTAAACGGTGATTTGTGTTGCTAATGCGCCGCAAGCGAGGCGATGCTCGCCCCTATGATTCCGAAGCGGACCCTGCTCTTTTGCGCTCTCGCGGCGGGTGCCGCCAGCCCGGCCGCGGCCCAGCCGCGGCCGCTCGGCGTGTTCGGCGCCTGGGGCGCGTTTCGCGACGGTGCGCGCTGCTATGCCATAACTCAGCCCGAGGAAGGGGCCGGCGGGCAGGCCTTCGCAGCGGTCGGCCAGTGGCCCGGGCGGCGCGGCACGGGCCAGCTCCACATCCGCCTCAGCCGGGAGAAACGGCAGAGCTCGGCCGTGCTGCTCAGGATCGACGGCCGCGCCTTCCAGCTGATCGGCGGCGGCCGCGACGCCTGGGCGCCCGATGCCCGCGCCGATGCCGAGATCCAGGCGGCGATGCGCTCCGGCCTCAACATGGTCGTCGAGACCCGCTCGACCCAGGGCCTGATCGTGCGCGACCTCTATCGGCTGCGCGGCGCCGCCACCGCGATCGACGCCGCCGCCATCGCCTGCGTGCCGCGGCCGTGACCGCCGCGCCCCGTTCGTTCATCGCGCGGCACGGCGAGACGGTGTTCAACGCGGCGGCGCGGATGCAGGGGGACGTGCTTCACACGCCGCTGACCCGCCAGGGCTTCGCGCAGGCCGACGAGATGGGCGCCCTGCTGCGCGTCCACCTCGGCCCCAGGCCGGCGCTCGATCTGTGGGCGTCGCCGGCAGGACGTGCGCTGCAGACGCTGGCGGTGATCGCCGAGCATCTGGAGCTCGACTGGCATGGCGCGAGGACCGATGCGCGACTGCGCGAGATCGACATCGGCGCGTGGAGCGGGCGTCTCTATCCGGAGCTCGCGGCCGAGACCGGACCTTTGATCGACCCGGCCACCGGCCTGTTCAGCGTCCGGCCGCCGGGCGGCGAATCCTATGACGAGGTCGCGCTGCGCCTGCAATCCTGGCTCGACGACACCGCGGGCGAGGCCGCCGACCGGCTGATCGTCATGCACGGAATGTCGTCGCGGGTGCTTCGCGGCCTGCTGACGGGCGCTGGCCGGATCGCCGGCAATGTGCCGCAGGGAAGCCTGGTCGAGATCAAGGCGGGGGTCGAGACGCGGCTCGAATCCGGAGACGCGTTCGACCCGTTCTGACGCCGGGATGGAAATTCCGACGCATTCGCACTACATGCGCGCGCTCATGACAGCAGCCATGGCCATCCCCGGACATATCGATCCGGTCACCGTTCCGCGCCCCGAAATGGCCGCGGCCGAGGGCGCGCGCGTCAATCTGATCGGGCTTTCGAAGGCGGAGATCCGCGCGGCGCTGACCGAGGCCGGCCTCGACGAACGCCAGGCCAAGCTGCGCGCCAAGCAACTGTGGCACCAGATCTACAACCGTGGCGCCACCGCGTTCGAGACGATGAGCGACATCGCCAAGCCGCAGCGCCTCTGGCTCGCCGAGCGGTTCGAGATCGCCCGGCCCGAGATCGTCGCCCTGCAGGTCTCGACCGACGGCACCCGCAAATGGCTGCTGAGGACTCCGGACGGCCACGATTTCGAGATGGTGTTCATCCCCGACGCCGACCGCGGCACGCTCTGCGTCTCGAGCCAGGTCGGCTGCACCCTGAACTGCCGCTTCTGCTTCACCGGCACGATGCGCCTGGTGCGCAACCTGACGGCGGGCGAGATCGTCGGCCAGGTCATGCTGGCGCGTGACGCGCTCGAGGAATGGCCGTCCCTCCCGGAGGGCCGGATGCTCTCCAACATCGTGATGATGGGCATGGGCGAGCCCCTGTACAATTTCGACAATGTCCGCGACGCGCTGAAGATCGTCATGGACGGCGACGGGCTCGGCCTGTCGCGGCGGCGGATCACGCTTTCGACTTCGGGCGTGGTGCCGATGATGGCGCGGGCCGGCGCCGAGATCGGCGTCAACCTCGCCGTCTCGCTGCACGCGGTGACCAAGGAGGTGCGCGACGAGATCGTGCCCCTGAACCGCAAATACGGTATCGAGGAATTGCTGGCGGCCTGCGCCGCTTATCCCGGCGCAAACAATGCCCGGCGGATCACCTTCGAATATGTGATGCTGAAGGACAGGAACGACAGCGACGAGGACGCCCGCGAGCTGGTCCGGCTGATCCGCAAATACAAGCTTCCCGCCAAGGTCAACCTGATCCCGTTCAACCCCTGGCCCGGCGCCGATTACGAATGTTCGGACGAGGACCGGATCCGCCGCTTCTCCGATATCGTCTTCGAGGCGGGGATTTCGGCGCCGATCCGCCGCCCGCGCGGCCGCGACATCATGGCTGCCTGCGGCCAGCTGAAGTCGGCGGCCGAGAAGAAGAGCCGGGCCGAATTGGACCGGATCGCGGAGGAGAAGCAGGCGGCGCTGGCGTGATACTGGCGCGTTACCGGCGCCGTTTCATGCTCGGCGCCCTGCCCGGCGAGGTTCTCGTCGCCGTGCGCGCGACCGGCATGGAAAGTGCGCTCATCGTCGGCGGAGGCCTGATCGCCGAGGACAGGACCCTGCTCGGCGGGCCCGAATCCACCCGCAACCACCGGCTCGCCTCGACCCTGCCCGACGGCCGCGCGATCGACGTGGAGATGGGCTATGTGAGCTGGTGGACGGTGGGCATCGCGGTCCGCCTCGACGGCGTGCTGGTCCACGAAAGCCATCCCGGCCGCCGCATCGCTTTCCCCGAGCGGGCGGCGCGGAGGGCGGCCAAGCCGCTGCCGCAGGGCTTCGATCCAGGCCAGTTTCGCCGCAACAAGGTGCCGCTGCTGATCGACGTCGCGCTCGGCCTGCTCTTCTTCCTGGTCGCCAAGCTGACCGACCTCGGCACCGCCGCTTTGGTCGGCGCAGGCGCGGGCCTCGCGCTCGTCGTCGTCCAGCGCTTCGTCAAGGTCGACCTGCTCGGCGGGCTCGCTTTGTTCGGAATCGTCATGCTGCTGGTCTCGGCGGGCCTGGCCTTGGCCTTCCAGGACGACATGATGGTCAAGATGCGCTCGACCATCGTCGGCCTGGTCAGCGCCGCTTTGTTCCTCGGCGACGGCCTGCTCGGCGGCAACCGGCTCGGCCGCGGCATGGCCCGCTATCTGCCCTATAGCGACATCGATCCCGGCCGGCTGGCGTTCGGCGTCGGCCTGCTCGGCCTCGTCATGGCCGGGCTCAATTATGGCGTGGCCAGGCTGACCAGCACGGATGTCTGGCTGTTCTACACCACCTTCGTCGACTTCTTCCTGGCGGCCGTGATGGTTCTGGCCGTTTTCTCTTATGCCCGCGGCCGGCTGCTGCCGCGCGGCTACAGGGGGCCGAAAGGCTAAAAGCCGGCGAAGGTCGCGAAGCTCTCCACCGGCTCGCGGCCGGTGCGCCAGGCGTTGATCGAATGGGCTTCGTCGGCAAAGCCGAGCGCCATGCCGCAATAGAAAAGCCGATCTTCGGGCAGGCCGAGAAACGCGCCGACACTCTTGTGGACGAGAGCCCAGGCTTCCTGCGCGCAGGTGGCGAGGCCGCGCTCCTCGGCGAGCAGCATGAAGCTCTGCATGAACATGCCGAGATGGGCCCATTGCGGCGGCCCGAAGCTCTTGGGGATCGAGAAGAACAGACCGACCGGGGCGCCGAACAGATTGTAATTGTTGGCGAATTGGTGGAGGCGGGCGGCCCGGTCCTCGCGCGGGATGCCGATCGCCGCGTAGAGCTGCTCGCCCGAGGTGAAGCGGCGGCTCCGCCAGGGCTCGCCGAGCGCGGGCGGATAGACCGGGAACCGGGTTCCTTCTCCCGACGGATCGGCGGCGAGGCTCGCCTTGACCCTCGCCTTGAGCGCGGCCAGCGCCGGCCCGGCCAGGACGTCCACATGCCAGGGCTGCAGATTGCCGCCCGAGGGGGCGCGGCCGGCCGCCGCGAGCATCTCCGCCACCGTCGCGCGGTCGACGGGCCGGTCCAGAAAGGCCCGCACCGATCGCCGCGCCATCACCGCCTCTGCCACCGTCGCCATATGCACTTCTCCTTCCGCCGGGCTTGACCCGCGCCCGCCTTCTGCGAAGACTGCGGCAAACGAGGGGGAATGCCTAACCTATGTGGCTCTTGGACAAAATGCTTCGCAAGCTCATGAAGAAGGGTGAGCTGATCGTCACCAACCATGATGGAAAGGTCTATCGCTACGGCGCGCCCGACCCCGAGCACGGCCCGGTTCACGCCCGCCTGACCAGCCGCAAGGCGGCCTGGCACATCGCCAAGGATCCCCGGGTCGGCGCCGGCGAGGCCTATATGAACGGCTGGCTGACGATCGATCCGCCGCGCGACATACGCGATCTCGTCCTCCTGATCCGCTACAATGCGCCGTTCGAGAAGCAGGGCGCGCTCAAGACCAAGAATCCGGTCATCCGCGGCGTCAACGCGATCGCCGGCAAGCTCGACCAGATCAACTGGAAGAGCCGCTCGCGGCGCAACGCCGAGCATACCTACAACCTGACGAGGCGGCTCTACGAGCTGTTCCTCGACGAGGACCGGCAATATACCTGCGCTTATTATCGCGACCCCGGCGACACGCTCGAGCAGGCCCAGCTCGACAAGAAGGCCCATATCGCCGCCAGGCTGAACCTCAAGCCCGGCATGAAGGTGCTCGACATCGGCTGCGGCTGGGGCGGGCTCGCTTTGTATCTGCACCGCCATTACGACGTCGATGTGCTCGGCGTCGCGCTCGCGCCCGACCAGATCGAATTCTGCAACGAGCGCGCCCGCGAGCTCGGCGTGTCGGACCGGGTGAAGTTCGAGCTCAAGGATTATCGCGACGTCACCGGCGAGTTCGACCGGATCACCAGCGTCGGCCTGATCGAGCATCTCGGCACGCCTCATTATCCGGGCTTCTTCCAGCACATGCACAGGCTGCTCAAGAATGACGGGGTGATGTTCTCGCATTGCTGCGGGCGGATGGGCGGGCCGGGCCTGACCGACAAATGGACGCGCAAGTACATCTTCCCGGGCGGCTATATCCCGGCGCTCTCCGAGCTGGTCAGCGAAGCGGAAAAGAACCGGCTGATCGTCACCGACGTCGAGGCGGTCCGCTACCATTATGCGCTGACGCTGGCGGAATGGTATTACCGGACGATGGCGCATCAGGAGGAGATCACCGCCCTTTACGACGAGCGCTTCTTCCGCATGTGGCAATTCTATCTGGCCGGCGCCGAGGCGGCGTTCCGCTATGGCGGCCTGGTCAATTGGCAGCTTCAATATGTGAAGCGCCGCGACGCCATCCCGATGACCTGGGATTATATGTACGAGGAGGAAAAGCGCCTGCACGCGCTCGAGGACGCGCCCGAATGGCACCTCAGCCGCGCGGCGGAGTGAGGCCCGGCCCCCGCCCTGGCCGGCGCGGCGCGCGGATACGGACTAGCCGCGCGCGGCGGGCTATGAGATGTGCGCACATGCCGTGATGGCGAAGCGGATTGCGGGGGCATGCGGGAAGGAGAGTTTCCGAGACGGGAGGACGGCACGCCGAGGCCGTTCTGGGAGCGCAGGGATTTCATCCTCGCGCTGATCCTCCTGTCCGCTTTGCCCTTGCTCTGGCCCGACGTGCCGCCTTTGCTCGACCTGCCCGGCCATATGGGCCGCTACCGGGTCCAGCTCGATCTCGAAAGATCGCCCGAGCTGGGCCAGTTCTTCGGCTTCCAATGGGCGGTGATCGGCAATCTTGGCGTCGATCTGCTCGTTCAGCTGCTGGCTCCCTTGGTCGGGCTGGAAGCGGCGGTGAAGCTGATCATCCTCACCATCCCGCCCCTGACCGTCGGCGGGCTGCTCTGGGTCGCCTATGAGGTGCACGGCCGGGTCCCGCCGACCGCCTTGCTCGCGGTGCCGTTCGCCTACAATTTCCCCCTCCTCTTCGGCTTCGTCAATTTCGCGCTCGCGATGGGGCTGGCGCTGATCGCCTTCGCCTTCTGGCTCAGGCTGGGGCGGCTCAACCGGGTGTGGCTGCGGGCGGCCCTGTTCGTGCCGATCTCGCTCGCCCTCTGGCTCGTCCATGCCTTCGGCTGGGGAACCCTTGGCGTGCTCGCTTTCTCCGCCGAGCTCGTCCGTCAGCACGACCGCGGCCGCTCCTACCCGATGGCCGCCTTCCAGTCCGGCCTCCACTGCCTGGCGCTGGTGCCGCCGATCTTGCCGATGCTCGCCTGGCGAAGCAACGCGGCGGGCCAGACCGCGGACTTCTTCAACTGGGCGAGCAAATATGACTGGCTGATCATGGTGCTTCGCGACCGCTGGGAATGGTTCGACCGCGCCGCGCTCAGCCTGTGCGTCTTCATCATGCTCTGGTCGGTGTTCGACAAGAGGATGACGTGGTCGCGGAATCTTGCCGCCTCGTTTCTGTTTCTTGCGCTGGTTTTCGTGCTTTTGCCGCGGATCGTGTTCGGGTCGGCCTTCGCGGACATGCGGCTCGCGCCCTATCTGTTCGCGATCGGGCTCGTCGCCATCCGCTTCAAGGAGCAGGCGACGATCGGCTTTCGGCGGACCATCGCGATGGCCGCTCTGGCCTTCGTGCTCGTCCGCACCGGCGCCACTACATATTCGATGTGGCTGTACGACGAGAGCTTCGACCGCGAGCTCGCCGCGCTCGACCATGTCCCGCGGGGCGCCCGGCTGGTGAGCTTCATCGGCAGCACCTGCGTCGAGCGATGGGCGATGACCCGGCTGCTCCACCTGTCGGCAATGGCGATCGTGCGCAAGAACGCCTTCGCCAACGACCAGTGGACGATGGAGGGGGCGCAATTGCTCCACATCCGCTATTCGCCCGGCCTGCCCTTCACCGGCGACCCGACCCAGATCGTCACGCAGCGGCGCTGCCGCGGCGAGGGCTGGCGGACGATCAACGCCTCGCTCGCCGAATTCCCGCGCCATGCCTTCGACTATGTCTGGCTGATCACGCCGCCGCCTTACGACCCCGCGCTCACCCGGGGGCTCGAACCGGTCTGGCGCAGCGGCTCAAGCGTCCTCTATAGGGTCGCGGACCCTTATCCGCTTGTGTTGCCGCCCGCCAAGGACCCTTGATGACCGCCCCTTCGCTTTCGATCGTCGTCCCCTGCTTCAACGAGGAGGCCTGCCTGCCCGAGCTGCATGCCCGGCTGACCAGGGCCGCGGTCGCGGCCGCCGGCGAGGATTATGAGATCGTGCTGGTCAATGACGGCTCCCGCGACGGTAGCTGGGCGATGATGCAGGCGCTGGCCGGCGGCGATCCGCGCCTGGTCGCGATCAACCTGTCCCGCAATCACGGCCACCAGCTCGCGCTCACGGCCGGCCTCGATTTGTGCTCGGGCGCGCGAATCCTGATCATCGACGCCGATCTCCAGGATCCGCCCGAATTGCTTCCCGAGATGATCGCCGAGATGGAGAAGAGGGAGGCCGACGTCGTCTATGCGGTGCGCCGCGCCCGCGCCGGCGAGACCGCGTTCAAGCGCGGCACCGCCAAGCTCTTCTACCGGCTGCTCTCGCGGCTCGCCGAGATCGAGATCCCGCTCGACACCGGCGATTTCCGGCTGATGAGCCGGCGCGCGCTCGACGCCTTGCTGGCGCTGCCCGAGCAATCGCGCTTCATCCGCGGCATGGTCGCCTGGGTCGGCTTCAGGCAGGTGCCGATCGTCTACGACCGCGCCCAGCGCCATGCCGGCGAGACCAAATATCCGCTCGGCCGGATGATGCGCTTCGCCCTCGACGCGGTGACCGGCTTCTCGACCGCGCCTCTGCGCATGGCCAGCCATGTCGGCATGTGGCTGGTGGTCGCGTCGATCCTGCTCCTGATCTACATCGCCATCGGCTTCGTCACCGGAACCGCGATCCAGGGCTGGACCTCGCTGATGTTGGTCGTGGTCGTGCTCGGCGCAGTCCAGATGTTCGTGCTCGGAATGATCGGCGAATATCTCGGCCGGCTCTATGTCGAGGCCAAGAAGAGGCCGCTCTACATCGTCTCGGACATTGCCGGCCGGACGAGCGGGAGCGCCCGGCTCGGCCATGTCGCTCACCTCGCCGAGGCGGAGTCCGGCACCGAGACGATCGCCGCAAGCGACACGCCGGGCGGCAAGGGCAAGCGCCCGATCGCATAGCGTTCGAGCCCGAAGATCCAGCGGAACAAGGCGTTGACCGGCCTGACCGGAATCTTGTCGTCGCCGCCCTTGAGGCCGAGCAGCCGGCTGCCCATCCGCGCCGAGGCGGCGATCGGGAAGAGCAGGCTGTTGAACCAGCGCAGCATGTCGAGCTTGAGGCCCGCCGCGGCGACGTCCTGCCGAAGCGTATTTTTGGTGTAGCGCAATTTGTGGTGGTTCACCTCGTCATGCCCGCTCCACATGAAGGGGAAGGCCGGCACGGTGATCAGAATCCGGCCGCCGGGCTTCAGCTTGCGGGCGAGATTGGCCAGCGCGCCGCGGCGGTCGTCGAGATGCTCGAGCACGTCGAGCATTGCGATCAGGTCGTAGGCCTCGTCCTCGACGCCCTCCAGCGCCGGCAACGGCGCGTTCATCACGGGGCGGCCGAGCCGCGCGCTCGCCATGTCGCGGGCGGCCTCGTCGACCTCGATCGCGTCGACCGTGCCGAACCGCCCCAGCATCTCCAGGTTATGGCCGGTGCCGCAGCCCACTTCGAGGATGCGCGCGCCTTCAGGCGGCCTGATCCGGCGCCCGATCAGAGTCGCCAGGATGTCGCGCCGCGCCACGTACCACCAGTGAACCTGGTCGATCCGCGCCATCTGGTCGTAAACTTCGCGTTCCATCAGGCGTCCTCTTTCGGAGCCGCACCGGCCCGCTCCCCCACCCAGCCTCCCATAGAATACCCTGTCGGGAGGCTGGGTGGGGGAGCGGGCCGGCGCCGCACGAGCGTGAGCGAGATCAAGACGCGAACACCCACTGGCGGTTCAGGGAAAAGGTGACGATCGGGGTCACGAACACGATCGGGATGACCGACCACCAGACCGGGCCGCCCAGCTGCTTGACCAGGAGCCAGATGAAGAATTGGCTGGTCAGGAAGCCGATGACGTTCACGGTGAAGAAGCGGGCGGCGCGCACTCCGGCATTGCCGCGAGCGCCATGGCCTCGAAAGCTGAACCGGCTGTGCAGGACATAGCCCAGGCCCGTGAACACGAGGAAATTGAGGGTGAAGGACAGCATCGGCTCCACCCTGAGGGCGGTCGCGCAGATCCAGTAGCCTCCGGCGACGAGAAGCGTCAGCAGAACGCCGGTCAGGCCGAAGCGCACGACCTGGCCGACAAACTCCCTGTGACGCTCCCATAGCTTCATATCCGGCATCGGCCCCGCTTGCCCTTTGGCGGGCAGCGACTAATGCCCATCGCTGAGGTTGAAAAGAAAAGAAACGCTTATGCCGGTTGAAGCGGGGGCGCCCTTCGGATTTGTGGACCGGCGTTGGCGCTGGTGGGTCCTGCTGTTCTGGGTCGCCTTCTCGCTGTTCCTGATCTTCAGGGAGCGCTGGGGGCCGATCCTGGGCTTCTCGCTCGGCGACACCGACGACAATATGCGGATGATGCAGGTTCGCGGCCTGCTCGAAGGCCAGGGCTGGTACGATCTGCAGCAGCACCGCCTGGCCGGCTCCAACATCCACTGGTCGCGCCTGGTCGACCTGCCGATCGCCGGGCTGAAGCTCCTGTTCGCACCCTTTTTCGGGGGCAGGGTCGCCGAGACGATCGCGGTCACGGTGGCGCCGCTGCTGCCGATGCTGGTGGCGATGTATGCGGTGGCCCTGATGGCGCGGCGGCTGATCTCGCCTTACGCCTATCTGATCGCCGTCATCCTGCTCATCTGCAGCGGCTCGATCGTCGGCATGTGGGTGCCACTTCGGATCGACCATCACGGCTGGCAGCTCGCCTTCCTCGCCTGGGCCGTCGCCGCCCTGACCGACCCCAAGCCGCTTCGCGCCGGCCTCACGCTCGGCATCGCGACCGCTTTGTCGCTGACCATCGGGCTGGAGATGCTGCTCTATCTCGCCGCGGCCGGGGCGATCGTCGTGCTGATGTGGATCCGCGACGGCGAGCCGCGGCGGCTCTTCGCCTACGGCGTCACGCTGGCCGGCGGCTGCGCCTTCGGCTTCCTTGTCTTCGCGTCGGAGGCGAACCGCCTGCCCATGTGCGACGCGCTTTCACCGGTCTGGCTCTCCGCCATGGTCGCTGCCGGCGCCATCGCGGTGCTGCTCGCCTGGGCCTCGCCGAAAAGCTGGAAGGGGCGGCTGGGCGCCGCCGCTCTTGGCGGCGCGGTCATCGCCGGCGCCTTCGCCTGGACCTGGCCGCACTGCCTGGGGCGGCTCGAGCAGAGCTCGCCGGAGCTTGAGCGGCTGTGGCTTTCCAAGGTGCGCGAGGCGATGCCGATCTGGCGCCATGGCCTGGACGCGACGGTGGCCACGCTCACTCTGCCGATCGCCGGCCTGATCGGCGGCCTGGCGATGCTCCACGTCACCCACAGGGCGCGCGACCGGGAGGCCTTCATCCGCTGGGCGGCGATCACGCTGCTCACGGCGATGGCCGCCGCTTTGCTCTTCTGGCAGAGCCGCGCCGGGCCGGCGGCCCAATTGTTCGGCGCGACCGGTGCCGCCGCCTTCGCCTGGATCGTCCTCTCCTGGATCATGAGCCTCAAAAACCCGGTCATACGCATCGGCGGGATCGCTCTGATCCTGCTGATCGTCGTCGCCCTCGCCCGGGGCTGGTTCTTCTTCGGCAGCTCGGAGCCGCTTTCCGAATATCGGCGCGCGATCAACATCGCCGGCTATCGCTGCCCGAGTCTGTGGGCGCTCGGGCCCGTCAACCGCCAGCCGCGCGGCATGGTGATGACCTTCGTCGATCTCGGCCCCCGGCTGATCACGGTGACCCACCACGATGCGATCACCGGCCCCTATCACCGCAACGCCACCCAGATCGTCGACGTGATGCGCGCCTGGCGCGGCGACGCCGCCAATGCCCGGGCGACGGCGGAGCGTTACCATGTCGATTATCTGTTGATCTGCCCGAATATGTCGGAATCGACCATCTACCGCTCGGAGGCGCCGAACGGCTTCTACATGCGGTTGCTGCGGGGCCGGGTGCCGGCCTGGCTGGCGCCGGTGCAATTGCCGCGCGATTCGCCTTACCGGATGTGGCGGATGGTGCGGACGCCGCCCGCCCAGGCGGCGCCGCCCGCGCAAACGCCGCCGCCAGCGCAGACGACGCCGGCTAGGAGAACGTCCGCTTGAGGCCGTCGACCACGAACTGAACGGCAAGCGCGGCGAGGATGACGCCGAGCAGGCGGGTGATCATCGCCTCCATGCGGTTGCCGAGCAGGCGCATGATCGGGCCGGCGAGCAGCAGGCAGAGCAGGGTCAGGAGCAGGGTCGCGGCGAGCGCGCCCCAGACGACCAGCCATTCCGCCCAGCCCTCGCTGCGCGACATCAAGAGCATGATCGAGGCGATCGAGCCGGGGCCGGCGATCATCGGAATCGCCATCGGGAAGACCGAGATATCCTGCGGCTTTTCCTCGTTGACCTCCTCGGCGCGATTCTCGCGGCGCTCGGTGCGCTTTTCGAACACCATGTCGACCGCGATCAGGAAGAGGAGCAGGCCGCCGGCGATCCGGAACGAGGACAGGCTGATGCCGAGCGCGCCAAGCAGGTCGCGGCCGAGCAGGCCGAAGAAGACGAGGATGCCGGTGGCGATGATCACCGAGCGGAACGCCATCGCCCGGCGGTGCGCGGCGGTCGCGCCCGAGGTGACGCTGGCGAAGATCGGCGCGCAGCCGGGCGGATCGATCACCACCAGGAAGGTGACGAAGGCCGAGACGAAGAGCTCGGTCACGGCCCCGCCGGCGCGATCGCTCTCGAGCCGATGAGATCGAGCTGGGCGCCGAGCAGCAGCCGATCGAGCACGATGATGATCAGGATGACCACGATCGGCGAGAAATCGATGCCGCCGAAATCGGGCAGGATCTTGCGGATCGGCCGGTAGAGCGGCCGCGTCAGCCGGTCGAGGGCGTTGAGGAAGGAGCGGACGAAGTCGTTATGGGTGTTGACCACGTTGAACGCCACCAGCCAGGACAGGATCGCCTGGATGATGATGATCCACATCAAGACCTGCAGCAGGATATGGGCGATGTCGAACAGGGCCAGCAGCATGGTTTCTCCGGGGACAGGCGTCGTCGGCTCCTGTAGCCGCGCCGGCGAGGGCGGGCAATGGCGGGGTCCTTCGCAGATCAGAGTCATCCGGCGAAGGCCGGGACCCATGAGCGCCGTCATCGAGATGAAAGCGAAGGCCTTGTCGCGAACCTCCATATTCCGAGTTCATGGGTCCCGGCCTTCGCCGGGATGACTCCCATCTCCTGTCCCATCTCCCATCGCTCGCTATCCGGGATCGCGGACGCTCACGGCGCCGAGCGGGGCGGCTCGGCTTCGGCGAGGAGGATCGAGAACCAGCTCTCCTCGTCGGTCCATTCGGCGACCACGCCCCAGCCGGCGGCGCGAAGCAGCAGGCGGCTATCGCGATGGCCGTATTTATGGCTGTTCTCGGTGTGGATGGTCGCGCCCGCCTTCATCGCGAAGGCGGTGCGGGCGACGGTGAAGGCGACGTCGCGAAACGCCTCGAGATGCATCTCGATCCGGCTCATCTCGTCGTTCCAGATCGCGCGGTGGCGGAAGGCTTCGACCGGGATATCTCCGTCGAGCTCGGCATTGATGCGATCGAGGAGATTGAGGTTGAAGGCCGCGGTGACGCCGGCTTCGTCGTCATAGGCGCGAAGCAAGACGTCGACCGGCTTGATCCGGTCCATGCCGATGACGAGGCGCGAGCCCTCGCCCAGGGTCTCCTTCATCGCGCGCAGGAAATCGACGGCGCTGCGGGCGACGAAATTGCCGATCGTCGAGCCCGGGAAGAAGCCGAGCTTGGGCGCCGCCGCGATCTCGCCCGGAAGATCGAACGAGCGGGTGAAATCCGCCTCCACCGGATAGATTGGAAGGTCGGGAAACTCGGCCTGCAGCGCGGCGGCGGAGTCGCGCAGGAAATCGCCGCTGATGTCGACCGGCACATAGGCCGATGGGCGCACCGCGCGGAGCAGGATCGGGGTCTTGGCCGAGGAGCCCGAGCCGAACTCGACCACCGCCTCGCCGGTGCCGACGCGGGCCGCGATCTCGCCGCTATAGCGTTCGAGCAAGGCGGCCTCGGTCCGCGTCGGATAATATTCGGGCAGCCGGGTGATCTCCTCGAACAATTCCGAGCCGCGGCGGTCGTAGAGCCAGCGCGCCGGAATCGCCGGAATCGGCGCGGCGAGGCCGGCGAGGACGTCGGCGCGGAACGCTGGATCAGCTGTCACGCGCCAGCCGAAGCCCGGAATACATCCAGCGCTGGTGGGGATAGAAGAAATTGCGGTAGCTCGCCCGGAGATGGCCGCGCGGGGTGGCGCAGCAGCCGCCGCGAAGCACCATCTGCGAGCACATGAACTTGCCATTATATTCGCCGACCGCGCCCGGCGCCGGCTGGAAGCCCGGATAAGGGAGGTAGGCGCTGCCGGTCCACTGCCAGACATTGCCGATCAGGCCTGTCTCGCCGGCGAGCGGACGGACCGGGCCGGCGGCGTCGAGCTGGTTGCCGCCGTCGGGGTCCAGCGCGGCGGCGGCGCTTTCCCATTCCGCCTCGGTCGGCAGGCGGGCGCTCGCCCAGCGGGCATAAGCGTCGGCCTCGTAATAGGAGATGTGGCTGACCGGCTCGGCGAGGTCGAGCGCCTTGTGGCCATCGAGCGCGAAGCGCGACCAGCCGCTTTCGCCTTTCACCCAGTAAAGCGGCGCCTCGATCCCGTTCCCGCGCACCCAGGCCCAGCCGTCGGCGAGCCACAGCAAGGGGTCGCCATAGCCGCCGTCGGCGATGAAGCTCAGCCATTCGGCGTTGGTGATATTGCGGTCGGCGAGCGCGTGCGGGTGGAGCAGCGCGCGGTGGCGCGGCCCCTCGCAATCGAAGGCGAAGCCGGCCCCGTCATGGCCGATCTCGACCACGCCTTCGGCGCCCCGCCGCCAGCCGATCGGGCCGGGCAGCGCGCTGGGCGGGGCCGGGCGGGGCGCCCAGAGCGCCGGACGAAGCGGGTTGGCGAAGAAGGTCGCGGTCAGGTCCATCAGCATCAATTCCTGATGCTGCTGCTCGTGATTGAGGCCGAGCGCGATGATCCCGGCGGGCACATCGCCGATCGCGGCGAGCAGGGCCCCGTCCACCGCCGAGCGCCAGGCGCGGACCTCGTCGAGCGAGGGGCGGGCGATCATGCCCCTCCGGTCGCGCGGGTGCCGCTCGCCCTCGCCTTCGTAATAAGAGTTGAACAGGTAGGCGTAGCGTTCGTCATAAGCCCGGTAGCCCGGCAGATGATCGCGCAGCACGAAGGTCTCGAAGAACCAGGTCGTATGGGCCAGGTGCCACTTGGCGGGCGAGGCGTCGGGCATCGGCTGAACGCAAGCGTCGGCGTCGGATAGCGGCGCGGCGATGGCGAGGCTGAGGGCGCGCACGCGCGCGTAGCGCGCCGCCAGGCTCTCTCCCGCCGCAGGCCGAACCTGTGTCGCCATCTTAAGAGTCTCCCCTCGCCGGCTCTAGCACAAAAGAAGAACGCGTGTCAGCCTTCGCGCGTCGCGCCCGGCTTCCACAAGATGTCGCCGCCCCCGTCACGCGCCACCCAACGCGCGGCCACGAACAAATGGTCCGACAGGCGATTGAGATAGTGGAGCGCGGCCGGATTGAAGGCCGCCGCATTGGCCACCGCCGCCCGCTCGGCCCGCCGCACCACGGCGCGGGCGAGATGAAGCGCGGCCGATCCGCCGCCACCGCCGGGCAGGATGAAGCTCCTCAGCGGCTCCAGATCCTCGTTCATCGCGTCGATCTCGCGCTCGAGCCGGCCGACCTGGTCCGGCTGGATGCGGAGCGCGCCTTCGATGCCGTCGGGCGTCGCGAGATCGGCGCCGAGATCGAACAGCTCGTTCTGGATCCTGCCGAGCATCGCGCGCGCCTCGTCGTCGGTCACCGCGAGCAGCGCCACGCCGATCGCGCTGTTCGCCTCGTCGACGTCGCCGATCGCGGCGAAGACGGGGCTCGCCTTCGACGCGCGCGAGCCGTCGACCAAGCCGGTCTCGCCGGCATCGCCGGTGCGCGTGTAGATCTTGTTGAGGCGCACCAAGGCCGGAGCTCAGCGCGCGCTGGCGACCATGAGCAGGGCGACGGCGAGCAGGATCGCGATCGCCTGGAACATGATCCGCTTCTGCATCAGCGCCTGCGAGCGCTGGCCGGTAATGTCCTTGCCCTGCGCCATGCCGATCACACCCTTGACCAGCACGAACAGGGTCGCGCCGGCGGCGAGGACGATGAGGATGATGAGGATGATCTTCATGCGCGCCCTTTACGCCTGCCCACGCGAATATCCAGCCGGCAATTCGCCGCGCCTCAGCGCCTCGACCAATGCCGCGGGATCGGCGCCGCCGGCGCGCAGGTCCGCAAGCGTCGGCGCGCCGTGCCGCTTGGCGAGGCGGTGGCCCCCGGCGTCGGTCAGCAGATCGTGATGATGATAAAGCGGCGTCGGCAGGCCGAGCAGCGCCTGGAGCAGCCGGTGCACGTCGGTGGCGGCGAAGAGATCGCGGCCGCGCACGACGTCGGTCACGCCCTGCGCCGCGTCGTCGATCGTGACCGCGAGATGATAGGAAGCGGGCGCGTCCTTGCGGGCGAGAACGACGTCGCCGAAGCGCCCGGGCTCGGCCTGGACCTCGGTATGGCCGTCCATCCAGTAGAGCGGCTCGGCGCGCGCCATCGCCGCGGCGATGTCGAGCCGCCAGGCATGCGGACGCGTGAGATCGGGGTCGGCCAGGCCCCGGCAGGTGCCCGGATAGGCTGGCGCGCCGTCCGGACCCTGCGGCGCGGCGGCGCTCGCCGCGATCTCGGCGGCGATTTCGGCCCGGGTGCAGAAGCAGGGATAGAGCAGGCCGTCCGCCCTGAGCCGCTCCAGCGCCTCGGCGTAGATGCCGAGCCGCTCTGACTGATAGGGCATCTCGCCGTCCCATTCGAGGCCGAGCCAGAGCAGATCCTCGATGATCCCGTCGACATATTCGGCGCGCACCCGGCCGGGATCGATATCCTCGATCCGCAGGAGGAAGGTGCCGTCCCGCTCCCGCGCGAAATCGTGGGCGAGCAGCGCCGAATAAGCATGGCCGAGATGCAGCCGGCCGGTCGGGCTCGGCGCGAAGCGGGTGACGGCGTGCATCTGGGACCCTTGTCCTTCTTTTGCGCTTGACCGGGAGTCGATGCTTATGGTGTCATGACGGCGTCATGCAAAGTGGCGAGTGCGTGGCGGACCAGGAGAGGACGGCCGATCAGCCCAGTCTCCCGCGTTCTGGGTGCGACAGGCTTCGTGGGGCGGCGTTTTTCGGACGGGCTTTTTCCGGAAAACGGGAGCGATTGGCTTGTACCATCCCGACCTTCTCCGGCACCCCGAAGGCTGTCCCGCCCTCGTGCTCAATGCCGATTACACGCCGCTCAGTTACTATCCGTTGAGCCTTTGGCCGTGGCAGACCGCCGTCAAGGCGGTCTTTTTGGAACGGGTCGACATCGTCGCCGCCTACGAGCGCGAGGTGCACAGCCCGAGCCGCTCGATGCGCCTGCCGAGCGTGATCGCGCTTCGCCAATATGTGCGCCCCAGCGAATATCCCGCCTTCACCCGGTTCAACCTCTTCCTTCGCGACCGCTTCGCCTGCCAATATTGCGGCGACCCGCAGGAATTGACCTTCGACCATGTCGTGCCCCGCGCCCAGGGCGGCCGCACCACCTGGGACAATGTCGCCACCGCCTGCGCGCCCTGCAATTTGAGGAAAGGCGGCCGCACCCCCCTGCAGGCCCATATGCGCATCCGCCGGCACCCCTTCCGCCCGACCAGCTGGCAGCTCCAGGAGCATGGCCGCAGCTTCCCGCCCAATTATCTCCACGAAAGCTGGCGCGACTATCTCTACTGGGACGTCGAGCTGGAGGCTTGAGGTTGAGAAGAGGCCCCCCACCGCACTGCGTGCGGTCCCCCTCCCCTCGAAATCGAGGGGAGGAATTTAGCGGCCTAACGCCGGAGCCACTGCCTTCGGATGAACCAGCCGACGACTCCGACCGCGATCAGGACGCAGACGCCGACCACGCCCCAGAAGGCGTAAGGGGTGTGCGCATAAGGGATGCCCTCGACGTTCATGCCGAGCAGGCCTGTGAGGAAGGTCAATGGCAGGAAGATGAAGGCGACGATCGAGATCAGCAGCGCCCGCTGGTCGATCTCCTCGGCGCGCAGGTCGGTCAGCTGCTCGTGGAGCAAAGCGGAGCGCTCGCGCACCGCCTCGAGCTCCTCGGCCATGCGGGCGAAGCGGTCGGCGGCCTCGCGGATGTGGAGGCGGTCGTCCTCGGCCAGCCAGTCGAAATCGAGCGCGGCCAGCGTCAGCAGGGCGTCGCGGTCGGGCGCGACGAAGCGGCGATAGGCGATCGCCTCGGAGCGGATCGAGGTGATCGCGCTGCGCAGCCGGAACTTGTTGCCGTCGGTCAGCTCGCTCTCGCAATCGTCGAGCCGGTCGCCCAGCTCGGCGACCTGCGGATCGAGCGCGGCGCTGATCTCGCGGGCGAAGCCGGCGACGAGATCGCCCGGATCGAGGATCTTGCCCGCCTCCATCTTCGCCGTCACCTTCGCGGTCGCGGCGAGCGGCCGGCGAGTCACCGAATCGACCCTGCCGGCGCGCGCCCACATCCGGATCGAGACCAGCCGGTCCGAATCCTCGGTCTCGACCGCGGCGGGCCCGCGGATGTTGACGATCGCGCCCTCCTCGATGCGGTCGCAGCGCGGCCGGGTCTCGGTCGCGACCAAAGCGTTGGCGGCGACGTCGGGGATGTCGACGCTCATCAATTCGGGCAGCGCGTCGTCGCCGGCGCTCTCGACATGGGTCCACACGAAGCCGGCGCCGCGATAGGCGAGCGCTTCGTCCTTGCCGATCCTGCGCGGCGGCCCGTCGCCGACGACGATGATCGTGCAGGTCATTCCCGTTCCGCGAGCCACGCGCGGACGTCCGCGCCGAGATCGTCGCTGGCCAAGGCGAGCGCGAGATTGGCGAGGACGAAGCCCTTGGGATCGCCGCAATCGTGGCGCTCGCCGTTGAAGGTCAAAGCGTGGAAGCTCTGCTTGCCGATCAGGGCGGCCATGCCGTCGGTGAGCTGGATCTCGCCGCCGGCGCCCTGGCCGAGCGCGCCCAGGATCGGCATGATCTCGGGCTGGAGGATGTAGCGGCCGACCACGGCGAGAGTGGAGGGCGCGTCGGCGGGCTGCGGCTTTTCGACCAGGCCCTTGATCGCGGTCAGCCGGCCGACGCTGGCGCCCGGGGTGACGATGCCGTAGCTCGCGGTGCGCTCGCGCGGCACCTCCTGCGCGCAAAGGATGTTGCCCCCGGCGCGCTCATAGGCCGCGACCATCTGCTTCAGGCAGCCGGGCCGGCCGACCATGAGATCGTCGGGGAGGAGGACCGCGAACGGCTCGTCGCCGACGATGTCGCGCGCGCACCAGACGGCATGGCCGAGGCCGAGCGGCTGCTGCTGGCGCACCGAGACGATCGCGCCGGGGGCAAAGCGGGTGCCGGCGAGCGCGTCGAGCGACTTGCCGCGCCCGGTCATGACGGACTCGAGCTCGTAGGCGATGTCGAAATGGTCCTCGAGCGCGCTCTTGCTCCGCCCGGTGACGAAGATCATCTGCTCGATCCCGGCCTCGCGCGCCTCCTCCACCGCATATTGGATCAGCGGCCGGTCGACCACCGTCAGCATCTCCTTGGGGATCGCCTTGGTGGCTGGAAGGAAGCGGGTGCCGAGCCCGGCAACCGGGAAGACGGCCTTGCGAACCGGCTTCATTCGGGGGCCGCGGCGTTGGCGGCGGCGGGGCCGTCGTCGACCGGAATGTCGCCGGGCGGCAGGTCGAAGCGGTCGTCCTCGCGCTCCTCGGAGCGGCGCAGCAATTCGTCGACCCGGCCGGGCCGGGCGACCGGCGGCGGCGCCAGCAATTCGTCGGTGGTCAGCGGCCGGCTCGCCATGCTCGGCGCGGGCGGCATGGACTGGCCGGGCGCGGGACGCAGCGGCTCGCGCAGGCCGCAGGCGCCGAGCAGCAGGGCCAGGCCGAGCAGCGTCGCGCGCTTCATTCCCGCATCCCGAGCATCTTCTTCGCCGCCTCGATTCGCTTCCTGACCTGCGCCGGCGCGGTGCCGCCGAAGCTGGTCCGGCTCTTAACCGATGCGTCGAGCGAAAGCACCGCGAAAACACCGGCTTCGATCCGCTCGTCGACCTGCTTGAGCGCGTCGAGCGGCAGCTCCCAGAGCTTGACGCCGCGCTCGTCGGCGAGGCGGACGGCGCGGCCGGTGATGTGATGGGCCTCGCGGAACGGCAGGCCCGCCTCGCGCACCAGCCAGTCGGCGAGGTCGGTGGCGGTGGCGTGGCCCGCTTCGGCGGCGGCGCGCATCCGGTCCGCGTTGAACGCCGAGGTCTCGACCATCCCCGTCATCGCCGCGAGCGACAGGCAGAGCAGATCGTGGGCCTCGAAGACCGGCTCCTTGTCGTCCTGCATGTCCTTCGAATAAGCGAGCGGCAGGCCCTTCATCACCGTCACCAAAGCGACCATCGCCCCGGCGATCCGCCCGGCATGGCCGCGGACCAGCTCTGCGGCGTCGGGATTGCGCTTCTGCGGCATGATCGACGAGCCGGTCGAATAAGCGTCGGAAAGGGTGACGAAGCCGAACATCTGGCTCGCCCACAATACGAGCTCCTCGGCGAGGCGGGAGAGATGGAGCGCGCATTGAGCGGCGGCCATCAGGAAATCGAGCGCGAAATCCCGGTCCGAGACCGCGTCCAGCGAATTGGCGGCCGGCCGGGCGAAATCGAGCGCCAGCGCGGTCGCCTCGCGGTCGATCGGAAAGCTCGTCCCGGCCAGAGCGGCGGCGCCCAACGGGCTTTCGTTGAGCCGCGCGCGGGCGTCGGCGAAGCGCGAGCGGTCGCGGCGAAGCATCTCGTAATAGGCCATGAGATGGTGGCCCAATGTCACCGGCTGGGCGGATTGCAAATGGGTGAAGCCCGGCATGACGGTGCCGGCATGCTCGGCGGCGCGGGTCACCAGCGCCCGCTGCAGCGCCGCCAGCCCCGCCTCGGCGGCGTCGATCGCGTCGCGCACCCAGAGCTTGAAATCGGTGGCGACCTGGTCGTTGCGCGAGCGGGCGGTGTGCAGCCGCCCCGCCGCCGGGCCGATCAGTTCGGCGAGGCGGTGCTCGACATGCATATGGATGTCCTCGAGCGCTGGATCCTCGGGGACTCCTCCGCTCTCATATTCGTCCTCGATCCGGTCGAGCCCCTCCTCGATCGCGTCGGCATCCTCCCGGGCGACGATCCCCTGGGCGGCAAGCATGGCGATGTGGATCCGGCTGGCGGCGATGTCCTGGCGCCACAAGCGCTTGTCGAAGCCGATCGAGGCATTTATCGCGCGCATCAGCTCGGAAGGCCCTTCCGAGAACCGCCCGCCCCACATGGCATTGGAGTCCTGATCCTTGCGGCTAACGATCGCCCTTCTCCCCGGCCTCCTGATCGGCCTCGCGCTGGCCGGATGCGATAGGCAAAAGGCGGCAGACCCGCAAGGCAATGCGCCCGAAGCGGCCGGCGCGCCGGCGCCCGCGCCCGCGTCGCCGGGCAATGCCACGGCGCCGGGTGGAGCGCCGGGCCACCCGCTTTATCCGACCGGCCGGCTCGACCGCAGCCATGCCGGCACCGCCGCGCCCGATGTCGCCTTCGAGGACGGCAATGGCCGGCCGGTCCGCCTCTCGGCGTTCCGCGGGAGGCCGCTGCTGGTCAACCTGTGGGCAACCTGGTGCGGCCCGTGCATCGTCGAGATGCCCTCGCTGGACGCGCTCGCCGAGCGCCAAAGCGAGGCGATCAAGGTGCTGACAATCAGCCAGGACGCCGACGACGGCCGCCGCAAGGTCGCCGGCTTCTTCGCCGCCCGCAATTTCCGGCGGCTCGAACCCTATCTCGATTCGCGCATGGACCTGATGACGGGCCTGCGCCTCGACACCTTGCCGACCACGATTCTCTACAACGCCGAGGGGCGCGAGGTCTGGCGGATGACCGGCATGGCCGATTGGAGCGGCGAGCGGGCGGCCGGGCTGCTCAGGGAAGCGGATCCGGGCTAGCCGCGATGCTGTTCGCCAAGCGCCTGCGCCAAGGCATAAAAGAGGGGCGGATCACCTGCACCGTCCGGATCTGGCAAGGGCCGCGCGTCAAGGCGGGCGGCATCTATCCGATGGAGGACGGCCACATCCTTGTCGAATCCATTCAGCCCATCGTGCTCGACGACATCACCGGCGAACTGGCGCGGCGCTCGGGCTTCCTTGGCGTCGTCGACCTGCTCAAGGTCGCCAAGCACGGCAGCGGCACGAACATCTACCTGATCGAGTTCCAGTACATCCCGCGGGAGCGATCCGACCGTAAGACAGGCCTCCAAAAGTAGAACTGTCGGTGACAGGTACTTGTCCGTCGTGCTGCTCAGGGAAGCCAATCCCGGCTAGCGCGCGGACAGGAAAACCGCTGCTTTCCTGAACGAAAATCTGCGCGAATGGCACGACTGGCACGAATGTCACATGGAAACGCGGGGGGACCCCTCCTCCGATGCGCCGAATCCGGGCGCGCGGAGAAACCGCGATCGCGTCTGGAGGGCCGGGGATGAAAATGTCAAAGAGCCGAGTCGCCGGGAGTCTGGACAGAGGAAATCCTACATTTCTCCAACAATCGGACCGGCCGCTCGCCGCCGGAACAAGCGCCCGTCGATCGCCGCGAGGCCGGCGCCGATCAGGGCCATGCCGGCGAAATGGCGGGCCTCGAGCCGCTCGCCGAGCAGCAGCGCGCCGAGCAGGATCGCGGTGATCGGGATCAGGAAGGTGACCAGCAGCGAATTGGTCGCGCCGGCCGAGGCGAGCAGGCGGAAGTAGAGGATGTAGGCGAAGGTCGTGCAGAAGAGGGCCAGGGCAATGAGCGCCCACCAGGCCTCGGCCGAGGGCGCGCTCGCCAGCCAGGGCGGCTCGAAGACCAGCACCAGCGGCAGCATCACGATCGCCGCCGCGCTGAGCTGGCCGGTCGAGACGGCGATCGGGCTCACCCCCATGGCCCGGAAGCGCCGCGCCCAGACGCCGGCGAGCGCGTAGCACAAAGTCGAGCACAGGCAGGCGATCTGCGCCAGCGCGTTGGCGCCGATCTGGCCGAGCAAATCGGCGCCGATCATCACCGCGACGCCGGCGAAGCCGAGCAGGACGCCCGCGACCTTGGCCGGCCCCGCTTTCTCGTCGCGGGTGAAGGCGTGCGCGACGATGACGCCCCAGATCGGCGTGGTCGCGTTGAGGATCGAGGCGAGGCCGCCCGATATCTCCTCCTGCGCCCAGGCGAAGAGGCTGAACGGGACGACGTTGTTGAGCAGCGCCAGCACGAGCAAAGCGAAGGCCGCGCCGGGCGGCAGCATGAGCCGCTCGCGCCGGACCAGCAGGAAGGCCCACAGGAAGGCGGCGGCGAGGACGACGCGGATCAGCACGAGGGTGAGCGGCGCGACCGTCGGGATCGCCACCTCGATGAAGAAGAAGGAGCCGCCCCACAGCACGGAGAGAACGAGCAGGATCGCCCAATCCGCGCCGCTCATCGTCCGATTCACGTTCATCCGGTCGCGCTAGCTCAGATGGGACCGCCGCGCTTCCCGAAAGTTGCGGCCAATCATTCCACTTCGCCGTTAGTCCTCGAAGCCCTCGATCCTGATCGCGATCGGCCGCTGCCCCGCGTTCAGGCTGAAGTTGATGAAGAACGCGTCGGTGAGAACGCTGATGCAATTGGCCGATTCCGGGGTGCCGCGGCATTCGCTGACCCAGCCCAGCGAATGATCGCCAAGGCCGCGCAACTCACGCAGGCACGCGGCCTCGTCGGCGGCTGCGGCCCGTTCCAGCGCATGCGGCTGCAATCGAGCGGCGCATGCGCCCGTCCGGCGCGGGCGGCCGCGCCCAGCTCGTTGACCAGCGCATAAGCGCGCATCCCGCTGTGCGGGATTGTCGGCGGGGACGTTGTCGCCGCGGGGATCGAGCCCGTCGCAGGCCGCCTCCCATGCATCGGGATGCTCCGGATCCTCCTGCGTGCGACCCTCGGCGAGGGCGCGGTCGTGGACGATATAATAAGTCTGGGTCTGGATTTGGGCGAGGCGCATCGCCGGGTTTTCGCGATTCACGCCGCCGGCACTCAAAACGTCGCGCTCGCGGGGCTCGCCGCGAGCAGGAGCACCGGCGAGAGGCTCGCGCGCATCACCCTCAGTCCCTCAGCAATTCGTTGATGCCGGTCTTCGACCGCGTCCTGGCATCGACCGTCTTTACGATCACCGCGCAGGCGAGACCGGGGCCGTCGTCCTTGCCCGGCAGCGTCCCGGGCACGACGACCGAATAAGCGGGGACGCGGCCGTAGATCACCTCGCCGGTCGCGCGGTCGACGATCTTGGTCGAGGCGCCGATGAAAACGCCCATCGAGATCACCGCGCCCTCCTCGACGATCACGCCCTCGGCGACTTCGGAGCGGGCGCCGATGAAGCAATTGTCCTCGATGATGACGGGCCCGGCCTGCAGCGGCTCGAGCACGCCGCCAATGCCGGTGCCGCCGGAAATGTGGACGTTCCTGCCGATCTGCGCGCAGCTGCCGACGGTCGCCCAGGTGTCGACCATCGTGTTCTCGCCGACATAGGCGCCGATATTGACGAAGCTCGGCATCAGCACGGCGTTGCGGCCGATGAACGCGCCGCGGCGAACGATCGCGCCCGGCACCGCGCGGAAGCCAGCGGCGCGGAAGCGCTCTTCGTCCCAGCCTTCGAACTTGGAGGGGATTTTGTCGTACCAGGCGGTGCCGCCCGGGCCGGGGATCAGCGCATTGTCGTTAAGCCGGAAGGAGAGCAGGACCGCCTTCTTCAGCCATTGATTGACCGTCCAGCCCTCGGCGCCCTTTTCAGCAACCCGCGCCTCGCCGCCGTCGAGCAGGCGCAGCGCCGCCTCGACCGAGTCGCGGATCTCGCCCTTCGTCGCGGTGCCGAGGGTCTCGCGCGCCTCCCAGGCGGCGTCGACGATCGTCTGAAGCTGCGACGTCATGCCACGTTCTCCCCAAGCAACGCGCCAAGCCAGCCGGCAATGTCGCCGGTCCGGTGATCGACATAGGCCATTTCGGCGGGATCGGGGCCCTGCTCCGAGCCGTTGTCCACCCACAAAGTGGTCATCCCGATCGCCTTGGCGGGCTTCAGATTACGGACCATGTCGTCGGCGAACAGCGCGCGCCTCGGATCGATGCCGTGCAGATCGCAGATCGCCCGATAGCCGGACGGATCGGGCTTGGGGATATAGGCCATGGCGTGAATGTCGTGCATCCCGTCGAACGCATTGGCGAGACCGAGCCTCTCCAGCACGCGGCGCGCATAAGCCTCGCTGGCATTGGTGAAGACGAACTTGCGCCCGGGCAGCGCGTCGAGCGCCACGACCAGGGCCGGATCGGCGGTGACCCGGGCGAGATCGACGTCGTGGACGAAATCGAGGAACTCGCCGGGCTCCACCCCATGCGACGCCATCAGCCCCGCGAGCGTGGTGCCGTGAGCGTGGAAATGCTCCTTCTGCACGCGCCGCGCCTCGACGGCGTCGACGCCGAGCAGCCTCTGAATATATTCGCCCATGCGCAGGTCGATCAGCTCGAACAGGTTGCAGTCGTGCGGATAGAGGCTGTTGTCGAGATCGAAGATCCAGCTTTCGATATGGGCGAGGTCGGGATGCATGGCCCCGCCCCTAGCGGCGTTTTCGCACGGCGGCAAAATTACTCTTCGGTCTGCGCGATCAGGATTTCGAGGTTCCTGGTCGGCCGCCAATTGCGGTGGCGCACCTCGAACTGGGTCGCGTTCAGCCGTCGCACGCCGGTCTCGCAGAAGCTGACGATGTTGCTGGCCCGCCCCTTGTCGACCACCAGCCGGAAATCGCCGATCGGCGAGCGCCAGTTGCCGCCGGTGGTGAGGATATAGCCGATATAATAATCGCCCAGCTGGGTGCCGTCGCCGCCCTGCTCGGTCAGCTGCTCCAGGCGCCTCAGGAAAGCGGGATCGGGGCAGTAAGCCGCCATCTCCGCGCGCCCGTCGGCGGTGCGCCGATAGGCCCGGTCGCCGAGCATCGGCCCCGGGGTCGAGCCGGCGCCGGGCCGGTAGCGGTGATCGACGACCAGGTTGCGGCCGGCCGGGAAGACCTGTTGCCAATGCCAGGTGTCGCGCAACGTCCAGGTCGGCACGATCTGGGTTTCATTAAATTCGTCATTGCCGAGCAGGCCGAGCCGCCGAAGCTCCGCCTGCCGCGCCGCGGGCAAGGCGGCCAGCGCGGCGCTGATCCGGGCAATGCCCTGCGCATCCGGCGCGAGCGGAATATGGAGCCTCTCCAGCAGCGCGGTATGATCGCGGCCCCCGGCCACGGTATGGCGCTCGAGCGCCGCCGTCACCGGGCGGCCGGCGACCATGGTGTGGAAATCGCTGGGATAACCGACGTCCGCATGGCCGAGCTGCGAAAGATCGCGGGGCGGCATCGGGAAGGCGACGGTGACCGAGATGTCGCGCCGGCTGCGGTTGCGGAAGACATAATGGACCCGGACCTGCTCGACCGAGACGAACAGGTCCTCCGAGACCATGTCGATATCGTCGTTGCGGGTCAGCACCAGGCCGCCGGCGGCGGTGGTGGCGGTGCTGTCATTGGCAAGGGCATCGCCCGCCAGGACGAGGATTGCGAGTGCGGCGGCAACGAGGCGAGGGCGCATCATGATCCTCCTGTGGTGCGGTTCGGAATTGCGATCAGGATATGGAGATCGCGGGTCGGGCGCCAGTCGCGGCGGCGGATTTCGAACCGGGTCGGCGAGATCCGCCTCACCCCCTCGCCGCAGAAGCTGATGAGCGCGGCGGGATCGAGCTTGTCGACGACAAGCCGGAAGCGGCCGATCGGCGAGCGCCAGTTGCCGCCGGTCCTGAGGATATAGCCCAGCCTCTGCTCGCTCGTGTAGATGCCTTCGGGCTCGCGGCGCATCATCGGGTCGAGCGAGGCCAGGAAGTGCCTGTCGGTGCAATACAGCGCCTGCTCCCGCCGCCCTTCGGCGGAGTTGCGGAATTCCGGGATGCCGAGCGCAATGCCGACCGAACCGCCGACGCCCGGCAAGTAGCTGTGCGTCACGTCGAGATTGCGGCCGGCCGGGAAGGTCTGCTCCCAATAATAGGTCTCCTTGACCGTCCAGAGCGGCTGCAGGCGGCGGTCGTCCTGCCCGGCGAGGCCGAGCCCGACGAGGCGGGCGCGATCGGCCGGGCGAAGCCGGGCCAGCGCGGGCTCCAGCCGGCCGTCGTCCGGATCGTCGCCGACCGGAATGCCGAGCCCGGCCAGCAAGGCGTTATGATCGACGCCGCCGAGCATGGCGCGCCGCTCGACCCGCATCGTCACCGGCCGCCCGTCGACCATGGTCTGGAAGCTATGAGGATAAGCGACGTCGCTCTCGCGCATCTCGGCAAGATCGCGATCGGGCATCGGAAAGGCGACGATGGTGCTGACCGGCGACCGGGTTCGGTTGCGGAAGCCATAGACGATTCGGACCCGCTCCGGCGAGACGTAGAGATCCTCCGAGACCATATCGATCGCATTATTGCGGGTCAGCACCAGCCCGCCCGTGGCCTTCTCGGCGGTGCTGTCATTGGCGATGGCCGCGCCCGCCGTCAGCGCGGCGGCGGCGGCGGCCACGACGACGCGACGAGGCATCGGCCCTCGGCCCTATTCCGGTATCGTCGTGACGATCAGCACCGCGAGGTCACGGTCCGGGCGCCAGTTGCGGTGGCGGACCTCGAACTGGGTCGGGCTGATCCGGCGCACGCCCTGCCCACAGAAGCTAACCAGATTGTCGGCCCTGCCCTTGTCGACCACCATCCGGAAATCGCCGATCGGCGAGCGCCAATTGCCGCCGGTGGTGAGGATGTAGCGGATCCTCTGCTCCATCGGATAATTGGCCTGCTCGCGCTCGGCGCGCGCGCTCATCCGGTCGATCCCGGCGAGGAAGTCGCGATCGGTGCAATATTCGGCCTGCGCCTCGCGGCCATATTCGCCGTTGCGCCAGTCGGGATGGGCGAGCGGTACGCCGGCGGTGCCGCCGACTCCGGGCCGGTAGCGATGTTCGACCCGAAGGTCGCGGCCGGCGGGAAAGACCTGGTCCCAATGCCAGGTCTCCTTGACCGTCCACATCGGGATGATCTGGTGCGAGCTGTCGGCGAGGCTGGCCGCGTCGATCAGGCCCGAGCGGGCGAGCCGCTGCTGGGTGGCGCGGGGCATGCGGCCGATCGCATCGGCGAGTTGCCCCGCCCGCTCCCCGGGCGGCGGCGCGACGGGGACGCGCAGGCGTGCGAGCTCGGCGGTACGGTCGACCCCGTTCAGGATCGCCCTGCGCTCGACGCTCATCCGGACCGGGCGGCCCTCGACGAGGGTGTGGAAATCGCCGGGATAGGCGACCTCGCTCTCCATCTCGTAGGAGAGCTCACGATCGGGCATCGGGAAGGCCACGGTGATCCGCCGCGCCTGCCGCGCCCGGTTGCGGAACACGTAATTGACCCGGACCTGCTCCATCGAGACGAACAGATCCTCCGAGACCATGTCGATGTCATTGTTCTGCCTGAGGACGAGGCCGCCGGCCGCCTTCTCGGCGCTGCTGTCATTGGCGATGGCGGCCCGGCCCGCGACGATGGCGGCCAAAGCGCCGGCGACCAGCAATATCCTGCGACTCATCCGTCTCTCCCCCTTTGGCAGAGCGACCCTGCCTTGCCGGGGACGGAATGAAAAGAGCGCGCCTAGACCGTGAAGCTCTCGCCGCAGCCGCAGGCGCCTTTGGCGTTGGGGTTTTCGAAGGTGAAGCCGGCGGCGAAATCGTCCTCGACCCAGTCCATCGTCGAGCCGACCAGATAGAGGACCGAGGCGCCGTCGATGTAGAAGGCGCCGCCGGGGGTCTCGATCTTCTCGTCGAACTTCTGCTCCTCGGCGACATAGTCGACCGAATAAGCGAGACCCGAGCAGCCGCGCCGCGGCGTCGACAGCTTGACGCCGATCGCGCCTTCGGGCGCGCGCGCCATCAGGTCCGCGATACGCTGCTCGGCGGCGGGCGTGAGGGCGACCGCGGCGGGGCGGGCACGGATCTTGGTTTCGGCGCTCATTACAGCATTCCCAGTTCGAGCTTGGCTTCGTCGGTCATCTTCTGCGGGTCCCAGGGCGGGTCCCAGACCAATTCCACCTCGGCATCGCCGATTCCCGGCACCGCGCCGACGCGCAGTTCGACCTCGCCGGGCATGGACTCGGCGACCGGGCAGTGCGGCGTGGTCAGGGTCATCTTGACCTTGGCATGATGCTCGGGCGTGATCTCGACGTCGTAGATCAGGCCGAGATCGTAGATGTTGACCGGGATTTCGGGGTCGTAAATCTCCTTGAGCGCCTCGATCACGGCTTCGTAAAGGTCGCCGCCGGGCTCGGCGACGACCGGCTCGGCCGGCTTTTGCGAGAGGAAGCCTTCGAGATAGTCGCGCTTGCGCTCGAAGGTCTCGCCGACGCGCGCCTTGGGCGGCGGCGCCACGGCCTCCACTTCCTCGGTCTCGATCCTGCGCTCCTCGTTCATCCGAAGATTCTCGTCACCCGCTCGATGCCGCGCACCAGCGCCTCGACATCCTTTATGCCATTATAGACCCCGAAGCTCGCCCGCGCCGTGGCATCGACCCCCAGGCTGGCCATCAGCGGCTGGGCGCAATGATGCCCGGCCCGAATCGCCACCCGGCTCTCGTCCAATATGGTGCCGATATCGTGGGGATGCACCCCCTCGACGGCGAAGCTGACGATCCCCGCCGAATCCTCGGGCCCGAACAGGCGCACGGAATTGAGCGAGGAGAGCGCGTCGCGGGCCTCCCGGACCAGGGCCGCCTCATGCGCGGCGATGGCGGGAAGGCCGATCGAATCGACATAATCCACGGCGGCATGGAGGCCGATCACGCCGACCACGTGCGGCGTCCCCGCCTCGAAGCGCGCCGGCGGCGGCGCATAGGTCGTCTTCTCGAACGTCACCTTGTCGATCATGGCGCCGCCGCCCTGCCATGGCGGCATCGCCTCGAGGATCTCGGCCCGCGCCCAGAGCACGCCGATGCCGGTCGGCCCGTAAAGCTTGTGGCCCGAAAAGACGTAGAAATCGCAATCGAGAGCGGCGACGTCGACCGGCATTCGCGGCACCGCTTGGCAGCCGTCGAGCAGCAGCTTCGCCCCGACCGAATGGGCGATGTCGGCCGCTCGCTTCGCGTCGAGCACCGAGCCGAGCACGTTGGAGACATGGGCGAGCGCGACCAGCTTGTGCTCAGGTCCAATCATCGCCGCCATCGCGTCGAGATCGATGCGGTGATCGGCGGTGAGCGGCACCACGTCGACCTCGGCCCCGGCGAGCTGCCAGGGGACGATGTTGCTGTGATGCTCGAGCGTCGAGAGCAGCACGCGGTCGCCGGGCTTCAGATTGTCGCGGCCCCAGCTTTGCGCGACCAGGTTGATCCCCTCGGTGGCGCCGCGGACGAAGACGATCTCCTCCGGCGCGGCGGCGTTGATGAAGCGCCCGACGCGGCGCCGCGACGCCTCGAACGCCACCGTCATCTCCGCCGAGCGCTGGTAGACGCCGCGATGGACGGTCGCATAGGTCTCGGCATAGCCGCGCATGATTGCGTCGATCACGGCCTTCGGCTTCTGCGCGGTGGCGGCGCTGTCGAGATAGGCCCAGCCCACCGGGATCGCCGGGAAATCGGCGAGCCAGTCGAGCGGGCTCGTCCCTCTCCCATCTGGGGAGAGGGGGGGCGCCATTGCGTCAGCAATGGGGGGATGAGGGTCGGGGCGGTGGAGGCTCATGTCCTCACCCTCCCACCGCCTTCGGCGGCGGGCTCCTCCCTCTCCCCAAGTGGGAGAGGGGAAAACCAGTCTTCCGCGTCCGCGTAGAAGGCCTCGCGCACCGTCTCCTCGCCGATCCGGTCGAGCGCGTCGGCGACGAAGGCGCGGGTGAGGAGGCCCTGCGCCTCGTCGGGCGAAATGCCCCGGCTTTCCATGTAGAAGAGCGCCGCCCGGTCGAGCTCGCCGACGGTGGCGCCGTGCGCGCATTTGACGTCGTCGGCGAAGATTTCGAGCTCGGGCTTGGCGTTGATCGTCGCCGAGCGAGCCAGCAGCAGCCCCTTGAGCGACTGCTCGCCGTCGGTCTTCTGCGCATGCCGCGCGACCTCGACCCGGGCGGCGACCGAGCAGGCCGCCTGATCGTCGGCGACCGAGCGCCAAATCTGGCGGCTGGTCCCGTTCGGGACGAGATGGCGAAGGACGAGATTGATGTCGTGGCGCTGGCGGCCGCGCGCCAGCAGGGCGCCCGCCACCTCGGCATAAGCGCCCTCGCCGACCAAATCGATCTCGCCGTCGAGCCTGGTGTCGCGGCCGCCCGCGGCGAGCGTCGCCGCGACCAGGCTGGCGCCTTCGCCGATCCTCGCCTGGTCGGCAAAGCTGACGAACCCGACACGTCCCATCACCCGCCGATTGAGCATCAGCCGGGCGCCCTTGCCGAGCGCGACGGAGGTCAGCCTATTGGTCCAGCCTTCGCCGACATAGGTCTCGACGATCGAGGCCTGGGCGTCGTCGTCCAGCACGATCTCGCCGGCGAGATGATCGGCGGCGCCGGTCGAGACATGGACGATCTGGACGAAGCCGGCCGGCGCCTGGTCGCGCCCGAGCCGCAGCGACCAGCCGGTCTTGCCGGCGAGCCGCCCGAGCGGATGGCCGGTCTCGATCGCCAGCGCGCCGATCCCGATATCGCCCTCGCGCAGCACCCCGTCGACGAACAGCAGCCGCAAGCCCTTGCCGCAATCGAGCCAGGGCAAGTCGTCCGGCACACGCCCCGTCGGCTGCGCCTCGGCAAGCGCCGGCAGCGCCGAAAGGTCGCTCCAGCGCCAGGCCTCGGTCCGATTCGAGGGGAGGTCGAGCGGCATCAGCGCGCCGCTCCTCGCCGCCCGAAACGGGCCGGAAGTTTCATTAGTTTCAAGTCCCCTGGGCCAAAAAAAGTCCCCTGCCCGAGCACCGCAACGCGTCCTGTGATCGGGCGTGGGTGAGCGGCGTGCATCGCCACGGACGATGCACATCCGGGTCCCTGTAGGAAAGCCGCAATGCTCACGCCGCCATCGCTCCATAGCCTTCGCGCTCGAGCTCCAGCGCCAGCTCCGCCCCACCCGAGCGGACGATGCGGCCGCCCGCCAGCACATGGACGAAATCGGGCGCGACGATGTCGAGCAGCCGCTGATAATGGGTGATCAGCAGCACCGCCTTGTCGGGGCCCCGCATGATCCGGTTGATGCCCGCGCCGATCACGCGCAGCGCATCGATGTCGAGCCCCGAATCGGTCTCGTCGAGGATGGCGAGCCGGGGATCGATGATCCCCATCTGCACCATCTCGTTGCGCTTCTTCTCGCCGCCGGAGAAGCCGACGTTCACCGCCCGCTTCATCATGTCCATCGACAGGTCCAGCGCACCGGCCTGCTCGCGCGCCAGCTTGAGGAACTCCCCCGCGCTGAGCTCCGCCTCGCCCCGCGCCCGGCGCTGGGCGTTCAGGGCGGTACGCAGGAACTGGACGTTGGAGACGCCCGGAATCTCGACCGGATATTGGAAGCCGAGGAACATGCCCTTGGCCGCCCGCTCGTGCGGATCGAGCGCCAGCAGATCCTCGCCGTCGAGCGTCGCCGAGCCCTCGGTCACCTCATAGCCGGGCCGCCCCGCGAGCACGTAGGCGAGCGTCGACTTGCCCGACCCGTTCGGCCCCATGATCGCATGGATCTCGCCCGGATTGATGACGAGGCCGATGCCCTTGAGGATGGCCTTGCCGTCGACAGTGGCGTGGAGGTTTTCGATCTTGAGCATCAGTGTCCGTTCGTTGCGTTCAGCGGATAGCGCTTGTTGATCCGGTCGACGGGCGTGCCGTCGCCGAGCGGAACCGCGCGGTCCACCTGATAGTCCTGGAATCCCATCTTGCCGTAGAAGGCGAGCCCACCTTCATTGTCGGCGCGGATCTGCGCGTTCATCGCGGCGATCCCGAGCGCGCGGGCGCGTTCGCATGTGGCGGCGAACAGGGCCGAGCCGACTCCCTGCTGAGCCCCGCCGACGCGCGTGAAGGTGCCGATATCGCCCCAGTCGGCCGGCAGATAGGCCTCGCGGATCAAGGTCTGGAAGCCTTCGAGCCGGCCGCTCTCGCGATCGACCGCGACGACGCAGGACAGCACGTCCCGCCCGGTGAGATAGATCTCGTCGAGCCGCTCGGGCGTGAAGGCCTGCTGAAGCGCGGTCGTGCCGCCGCGCGCGATGATGCCGTTGAGCAGCTCGGCCAGCTCGGGCGCGTCGGCGGATGTGGCAGGACGAATTTCGAGGCTCATCCCGTGCCGTCCCCGGTCTCGCGAAGGAACGCGATCGCGGTCGTCGCCCCGCGATCGATGAAGCCCTCATCGGCGCGATTGTGCGGCGTCCTCTCGCTGTCGAAATAGTCGAGCAAGGGATCGGCGTTTCCAGCCGCGCGCACGTCCTCGGGCATGAGCGCGTCGAACCAATAGACGAATGTCCTGCCCCGTTCCCCGTCCCGGGAGCTGAGACCGGCGTCCCGGGCCAGCGCGACGAGCTTGAGAATCCCCTCGGTCATCCCACGCTCCCTTCGAGAGATATCCCCAGCAATTTCTGCGCCTCGACCGCGAACTCCATCGGCAGCTGCTGCAGCACCTCGCGGGCGAAGCCGTTGACGATGAGGGCGACGGCGTCCTCGGCGGAAAGGCCGCGGGACATGGCGTAGAAGAGCTGGTCGTCGCTGATCTTGGAGGTGGTCGCCTCATGCTCGATCTGCGCGGTCGGGTTGCGGACCTCGATATAGGGCACGGTGTGGGCGCCGCATTCGGAGCCGAGCAGGAGCGAATCGCACTGGGTGAAGTTGCGGACATTCTCGGCGGCGCCGTTGACGCGGACGAGGCCGCGATAGGTGTTGCTCGACTTGCCGGCGCTGATCCCCTTGGAGACGATGGTCGAGCGCGTGTTGGCGCCGATGTGGATCATCTTGGTGCCGGTATCGGCCTGCTGGCGATTGTTGGTGAGCGCGACCGAATAGAATTCGCCGACGCTGCTCTCGCCCTTGAGGATGCAGGAGGGATATTTCCAGGTGATCGCCGAACCGGTCTCGACCTGTGTCCACGACACCTTGGAGCGGTCGCCGGCGCACATCGCCCGCTTGGTGACGAAATTGTAGATGCCGCCTTTGCCTTCGGCGTCGCCCGGATACCAGTTCTGGACGGTCGAATATTTGATCTCGGCATCGTCGTCCGCATAGAGCTCGACCACGGCGGCATGGAGCTGGTTCTCGTCGCGCATCGGCGCGGTGCAGCCCTCGAGGTAAGAGACGTAGCTGCCCTTGTCGGCCACAATGAGCGTGCGCTCGAACTGGCCGGTATTCTCGGCGTTGATCCGGAAATAGGTTGAGAGCTCCATCGGGCAGCGCACGCCCTCGGGCACGTAGACGAAGGTGCCGTCGGAGAAGACCGCGCTGTTGAGGCAGGCGAAATAATTGTCGCGCTGCGGCACCACGCTGCCCAGATATTTGCGGACGAGATCCGGATATTCGCGGATCGCCTCGGAGATGGAGAGGAAGATGACGCCGGCGCGGAGCAGCTCGGCGCGGAAGGTGGTTGCGACGCTGACGCTGTCGAACACTGCGTCGACGGCGACCTTGCGCGCGCCCTCGACGCCGGCGAGCACCTTCTGCTCCTCGATCGGGATGCCGAGCTTCTCGTAGACGCGCAATATCTCGGGATCGACCTCGTCGAGGCTGCCGAGCTTGGGCTTGGCCTTGGGCTCGGCATAATAATAGGCGTCCTGGAAATCGATCGCCGGGATGTCGAGCTTGGCCCAGCTCACTTCGCTCATGGTCAGCCAGGCGCGATAGGCCTTGAGCCGCCATTCCAGCATCCATTCGGGCTCGTTCTTCTTGGCCGAGATGAAGCGGACCGTATCTTCGCTCAGGCCCTTGGGCGCGAAATCCTGGGCGATGTCGGAGGTGAAGCCCCATTCGTAGGTCGAGGCGCGGTCGACCGCGTCCTGCGCCTCCTGGTTCTTGATATCGGTCACGCCGACACCTGCTCCCCTGCGAAAGCAGGGGTCCAGTCGGGACTTTGGGCTCCTGCTTTCGCAGGAGCACGGGAAAGATCTGCGAGAGACACCGCCGCCAGCGCGCCGCGCACGGCGCCGTTGACCACGCCCATGTGGGGGCGAACCTGGCAGGCGCCTTCGAGCGCGCATTCGTGGCGCTCGTTATCGACGCAGGTCGTCATCTGGATCGGCCCTTCGACCGCCTCGACGATGTCGGCGAGGCTGATCGAGGCGGGCGGGCGGGCGAGGCGGACGCCGCCGCCGGTGCCGCGGCTCGATTCGAGCAAGCCGGCGGTCGACAGCCGGCTGACCAGCTTCTGCGCGGTCGGCAGCGGAATGCCGGTCTCGGCCGCGAGCGTCGTCGCATTGACCTTCGCGCGCCCACAGTGGCGCGCGGCGGCCGACATCATCACGACGGCGTAATCGGCAAGGCTGGAAAGGCGCATGAATTCCAATCGGACTGATTCGTTCCGATTGCTATCTGGTCCCGAAAGGCCCTGAAATCAAGCGCGCTTTGACCCGGTGCGGGACGCCTGCCATAGCCGCCGCAATGGCGCTTTACCCCCTGGTCCGGCCGCTCGCCTTCGCGCTCGACGCGGAGCGCGCGCATCGGCTGACCATCGCGGCGCTGAAGCGGCTGCCGGCGGGCCGGCCGGCCGCGCCCGACGCGGCGCTGTCGGTCGAGGTCGCCGGGCTCCTTTTCCCAAACCCAATCGGGCTGGCGGCGGGGTTCGACAAGGATGGGGAGGTGTTCCGGCAGATGCTTGGCTTCGGCTTCGGCTTTGCGGAAGTGGGGACGGTGACGCCCCTGCCGCAGCCGGGCAATGTGAAGCCGCGGCTGTTCCGGCTCGCGCGGGACCGCGCGGTGATCAACCGGCTCGGCTTCAACAATCAGGGCCAGGCGGCGGCGCTGGCGCGGCTCGAAGGACGGGACCGGCGCGCGGGGATCGTCGGCGTCAATATCGGCGTCAACAAGGAGAGCGCCGACCGGATCGCGGATTATGCGGCGGGCGTCAGGGCGCTGCTCGGCGTCGCCGACTATCTCACGATCAACATCTCCTCGCCCAACACGCCGGGCCTGCGCGCCTTGCAGGACAAGAAAGCGCTCGACGAATTGCTGGCGGCGGTGACCGAGGCGCGCGGCGCCGGGCCGCCACTCTTTCTGAAAGTGGCGCCGGATCTGGAGGCGGCCGAGGTGGCGGACATCGCCCGGACCGCGATCGACCACCGGATCGACGCGCTGATCGTCGCCAACACCACGCTCTCGCGCCCGATCCTTGCCTCCGGGCAGAAAAGCGAGGCGGGCGGGCTGTCCGGCGCGCCATTGAAGGCGCTCGCGCTCCAGCGGCTGCGCGATTTCCGGCGGGCGAGCGGCGGCGCGCTGCCGCTGATCGCCGCCGGCGGGATCGAAAGTGGCGCCGACGCTTTCGAGCGCATCCGCGCCGGCGCCAGCCTCGTCCAGCTCTACACGGCGCTCGTCTATCGCGGTCCGGGCCTGGCCCGCGAGATCGGCCGCGACTTGAAGCGCCTGCTCGCCCGCGACGGCTTCGAGCGCTTGACGGACGCGGTCGGGACTGAAAAGCCGCTTTGATGCTCAGAACCCTCTTCCTCGCCTGCGCGCTGCTGCTCGGCGCCTGCACCACCCCAGCGGCCCACGCGCCGGCGCCAGCCGCCTCGGCCGCCGCCGGCGCGGTCTCGGCCGCCGATCCGCGCGCGGCGGACGCCGGCGTCCAGATCCTTCGCGAAGGCGGCAGCGCCGCCGACGCCGCCTTCGCGACAATGCTCGCGCTGACCGTGGTCGAGCCGCAAAGCTCGGGCATCGGCGGCGGCGGCTTCCTCCTCTATCACGACCAGGCGAGCGGCCGCCTGTCCTCCTATGACGGCCGCGAGACCGCGCCGCACGCCGCGACGCCCGCTTTGTTCCTCGGCCCCGACGGCCAGCCGCGCCCGTTCGGCGAGATCGTGCCCGGCGGACTCAGCGTCGGCGTTCCCGGCAATATCCGGCTGATCGAGATGGCGCACGAACGCCATGGCCGCCTCGCATGGGCGCGCCTGTTCCAACCCGCCATCCGCCTGGCCCGCGACGGCTTCGCGATCACGCCGCGCATGTTCCGGGCGCTTTCCCAGCCCAACAGCCTGGCCGGCCTGTCGACCTGGGGCCGGGCGCACTTCTATCTGGCGGACGGCCAGCCCAAGCCGGTCGGCACCGTCCTGCGCAATCCGGAATTCGCCGCCTTGCTCGAGCGGGTCGCCGCGCGCGGGCCCGAGGCCTTCTACACCGGGCCGGACGCCCAGGCGCTGGTGCGCACGGTGCGCACGTCCGAGCGCAACCCGTCGTCGATGACCGCCGACGACGTCGCCACCTATCGGGCGCATGAGCGCGAGCCAGTCTGCGGCTCTTATCGCGGCTACCGGATCTGCGGCATGGGCCCGCCCTCGTCCGGCGCGACGACCGTGTTCGCGATCCTGAAGCAGCTCGAACGGTTCGACCTGCGCGCGCTCGGCCGCGACAATCCGGTCGCCTGGCACTTGATCGCCGAGAGCATGCGGCTCGCTTATGCCGACCGCGACCTTTATCTGGCCGATCCCGATTTCGTTCAGGTGCCCGTCGCGGGGCTGACCGACACCGCTTATCTCGCCGCCCGCTCTTTGCTCATCTCCCCCGACCGGGCGATTGCGCACGTCGCCGCGGGCACGCCGCTCGGTGCCGAGCGCCGCACGGCCGCCTTGGCCGACCAGGAGGCCGGGACCTCGCATTTCGTCGCGGTCGACAGCGCCGGCAACGTCGCGACCTATACGTCGACGATCGAGAGCGCCTTTGGATCGGGGCTCACGGTCAACGGCCACTTCCTCAACAACGAGCTTACCGATCTGAGCTCGGTGCCGGAGCGGGACGGAGTCCCCGTCGCCAACCGGGTCGAGGGCGGCAAGCGCCCGCGCAGCTCGATGTCGCCGACCATCGTCTACGGGCCCGACGGCCGGGTCCGGCTCGCGGTCGGAGCGGCGGGCGGAAGCACGATCATCGCCCAGGTCGCCAAGGCGATCATCGGCGTGATCGACTGGGACCTTTCGGCGCAGGACGCGATCGCTCTGCCCCAGATCATCGGCATGGGCGACCGGGTCACGATCGAGCGCGGCACCGCCCTCGAGGCGATGATGCCGGCGCTTCGGGCGCTCGGCCAGAACGTCGCCGCCGTCGATCCAGGCTACAAGGCCAATGCGATCGAGCGCGTGAACGGCCGCTGGGTCGGCGCCGCCGATCCCCGCAGCGAGGGCAGCTGGATCGCGCAATGAGCCGCGCTGGGGACAGTTACTGGTAACTGTCCCCGTTTGAGTTAGAAAGCACCGGCGACGCGGGCGCAGACCCGCGCGGGAGAGACTATGCGCCAGCTCGAACATTTCGAAAATCTCGTCGCCATGTTCTTCGCCCGGGCCGGGCAGGAGGGCGACAAGCCCTTCCTCTGGGCCAAGAAGGAGGGCGCCTGGCGCTCGATCTCGTGGCGCGAGACCGCCGATAGCGTCGCGCGCCTCGCCGCCGCGCTGAAGCGGCTCGGCCTCTTGCCCGGCGACCGGGTGATGCTGGTCTCCGAGAACAGGCCGGAATGGCTGATCAGCGATCTCGCCATCATGGCGGCGGGCTGCGTCACCGTGCCGACCTACATCACCAACACCGAGCGCGACCACCAGCATATCCTCGACGACAGTGGGGCCCGCGCCGTCATCGTCTCCACCCAGAAGCTCGCGCGGACCCTCCTCCCGGCCGCGATCCGCTCGAACAGCTGCGAGTCGGTGATCGGCATCGAGCCGCTCCCCGGCGGGCAGACCGGCAACGTCCAGTTCCACGACTGGAACGCGCTGATCGCCGCCGAGCAGGCCGACGCCGGCGCCTGCGCCGCGGCGGCCGGCTTCGCCCGCTCCGCTTTGGCCTGCATCATCTACACGTCGGGGACCGGCGGCGCGCCGCGCGGCGTGATGCAGCATCACGGCGCCATCCTTCACAATATCGAAGCCTGCACCGCGCTGATCGCCGAGGATTTCGGTTGGGACGAGGAGGTCTTCCTCTCTTTCCTCCCCGCCTCCCACGCCTACGAGCACAGCGCCGGGCAGATGTTCCCGATCGGCCTTGGCGGCCAGATTTATTATTCGGAAGGGCTGGAGAAGCTCGCCTCCAACATCGAGGAGGTGCGCCCGACGATCATGGTCGTCGTCCCGCGCCTGTTCGAGGTGCTTCGCCAGCGCATCCTCAAGCAGGTCGAGAAGCAGGGCAAGCTCACCAATTATCTGATGGGCCGGGCGCTCTCGATCGGCGCCAAGGCCTATTCGGGCTCGGTTCCGCTTTGGGACAAGCCGATGGAATTCCTGGTCGGGCGGACGCTCCGCCCCAAGATCTCGGCCAAGTTCGGCGGGCGGATCAAGGCCCTGGTCTCGGGCGGCGGGCCGCTCAACCCCGAGGTCGGGATCTTCTTCCACTCGCTCGGCCTGACCCTGCTCCAGGGCTACGGCCAGACCGAATCGGGGCCGGTGCTGAGCTGCAACCGGCCGAGCGTCGGCCTCAAGATGGACACCGTCGGTCCGCCGCTCGCCGCCACCGAGGTCAGGATCGCCGCGGACGGGGAGATCTTGTGCAAGGGCGAGTTGGTGATGATGGGCTATTGGCGCAACGAGGCGCTGACCGCCAAGACCGTAGTCGACGGCTGGCTCCACACCGGCGACATCGGCCATATCGACGGCAAGGGCCGGCTCGTCATCACCGACCGCAAGAAGGACATCATCGTCAACGACAAGGGCGACAATGTCGCGCCCCAGAAGGTCGAGGGGATGCTGACCCTCCAGGCCGAGATCGTCCAGGCGATGGTGGCCGGCGACAAGCGTCCCTACATCGTCGGCCTGATCGTGCCCGATCCCGAATGGACCGCCGACTGGTGCGCGAAGCAGGCGCGCAAATGCGATTTCGGCGAGCTCGCCCACGACCCCGATTACGTCAAGGCGCTCGGCGCCGCGGTCGACCGGGTCAATGCCGACCTCTCGGTGATCGAGAAGGTCCGCCGCTTCATCATCGCCGACGAGCCGTTCACGGTCGAGAACGAGCAGCTCACCCCCTCGATCAAGATCCGCCGCCACGTCATCAAGGGGATTTACGGCGACCGGCTGGACGGCTTGTACAAGCGCTAGCTGTTCGCCGGGGAACTAGAAGGCGTCCTTCGCCGCCCGTCGTTCCGCCAGCTCCTCGGCCGACCGCGCCCGCATGAACGGATTGGTCGCGCGCTCCAGCGCGATCGTCGTCGGCAGCGTCACCTCGCCGCGGTCGCGCGCTTCGCTGACCTCGGCGACGCGGCGGGCGAGCGCCTGATTGTCCGGCTCCACGGTGAGCGCGAACAGGCCGTTGGCGAGCGTATATTCGTGCCCGCAATAGATATGCGTCTCCGGCGGCAGCGCGGCGAGCCGCTGCAGCGCGTCGTGCATCTGCGCGGCCGTCCCTTCGAACAGCCGGCCGCAGCCCATCGCGAACAGGGTGTCGCCGGTGAAGGCGACCCGCGCCGCCGGGAGATGGAAGGCGACATGGCCGGCGGTGTGGGCGGGGATGTCGATCAGCTCGGCCTCGATCGCCCCGATCCGCGCCCGGTCGCCGCCGGCGACGATCCGGTCCATCTTCGACACCCGCTCGGCCTCGGCGGGGCCGGTGATCGTGCAGGCGGTCGCCGCGCGGATGGCGTCGTTGCCGCCGGTATGATCGGGATGCCAGTGGGTGTTCCAGATCTGGGTGATCCGCCAGCCGCGCGCCGCCGCCGCCGCCAGCACCGGATCGGCCACCGACGGATCGACCGCGACGGTCTCGTGGCTCGCGGGATCGTGGACCATCCAGACATAATTGTCGTTGAGGACCGGGACCGGGACGATTTCGAGCATGGCGCGAATTACCCGCTTCCGGCGAGCAGCGCCAGCGCCTCGCGGCCGAGCCGCTCGGTGAGCGCGCGGGCCGGTTCGGGCCGGCCGAGCGCCGCCGCCTGGCCCGCCCACATCGGTTTCAGGCCCAGCGGCGCGAGCGCGGCGCTCGCCAGTGGGAAGGGCGGCGCTTCGTCGCGCACCCGGCCGAGCGCGTCGGTCAGCGGGCCCGGCAGGCCCCGGCCGAGACCGCCGCTAAAGACATTGGTGAAGGCCGTGTGCGCCGCCGCCTCGCCGGCCAAGCCGTCGCGATGGGTGGCGCCGATCGGGCTTTCCGGACAGAAGAGATAGGCCGTCCCGAGCTGGACCGCCGCCGCGCCGAGCGTCAGCGCCGCGGCGATGCCGCGCGCGTCGCCGATCCCGCCCGCGGCGATCACCGGCACCGCTACGGCGTCGGCGATCTGGGGGATGAGCGCGAATAGACCGATCCGCTCGGCCGGATCGCCGCCGAGGAAGGCGCCCGCATGGCCGCCCGCCTCCCAGCCCTGTGCGACGATCGCGTCGATTCCGCGCGCGGCGAGCCAGCGCGCCTCGGCGACGCTGGTCGCATTGCCGAGGATTCGCGAACCGCTCGCCCGCACCCGCGCCAGCAGCGCCTCGTCCGGCAGGCCGAAATGGAAGCTGACCAGCTCGGGCCGGACCTCTTCGACGACGGCGCACATCGCCGCGTCGAACGGCAGGCGCGACGGCGGCGCGTCGCCCGCCGCGACGCGAGCGCGCGCGTAGAGAGGCGCGAGCAGCGCCCGCCAAGCCGAATCGTCGGCGCCGTCCGGCATGACGTGGCAGAAGAAGTTGAGGTTGAGCGGCCCTTCGGCCTGCTGCCGCACCGCCGCCACCTGCGCGTGCGCGCGCTCGGGCGTGAGCATCGCGCACGGCAGGGAGCCGACGCCCCCACCCTGGATCACGGCCACGGCGAGATCGACTGCGGCGGCGCCCGCCATCGGCGCGGCGATGATCGGCCAGCGGCTGCCGAGGAGGTCGGCGAAGCGCCGGTCGGGCCAGAAGCTCACCAATGCCCGGTATTCGGCATCGACGCCCAGAGCTCGGCGACGGGCAGATGGCCGCCTTTCTGCAGCAATTCGACCGAGATGCCGTCGGGGCTTCGGACGAAGGCCATGCGGCCCTCGCGCGGCGGCCGGTTGATGGTGACTCCGCCGGCCATCAGCCGCGCGCAGGTCGCGTAGACGTCCTCCACCTCATAAGCGACATGGCCGAAATTGCGGCCCTCATCATAGCCGGCCTCGTCCCAATTGTGGGTGAGCTCGATCTGCGCGTCCTCGTCGCCCGGCGCGGCGAGGAAGATCAGCGTGAACCGTCCCGCCTCATTCTCCCGCCGCCGCAGCTCGCGAAGGCCGAGCAGGGAGAAGAAGCGCAATGTCGCCTCCGGGTCCGAGACGCGGATCATCGTGTGCAGATATTTCATTGCCGCTCCCTCAGCTCGCCGATATAAATGCACGGTTCATCGGCATCATGCTGATGGACTCGCCGCCGTGCACGGCGAAGGGGACCATAAATGTCTGAAGGGGCGCGGGGCAACCGCAAGCTGATCCTGATCCTGTCGGCGCTGCTCGCCTCGTGCGGCGGCGGCTCTTCGCCCGAAAACGAGGCGAACGGCCAGAATGCCGCCGCGCAGGCGCCGGTCCACCCGCACGCAGCCTTCGACTGGGGCGATCCGGGCGGCGAAGGCGCCGGCGATCCGCAATATGCGCGCTCGCAGGCGCTCTGCCGCCAGCTTCGGACGAGCGAGCCGCCCGCCGCCGACCGGCCCGGCCCGCAAGCCGCCGCGTCCCTTCGCGGCTGCGACGCCGAGGCGCTCTATTACGGCATCGGCGTGCGCCGCGATCCGGCGCGGGCGCGCCTCTGCGCCTTCGGCCAAGCGCCGGCCCATCCCTCGCTCGAGCCCTTTTCCGGGCGGGCGATGCTGATGACGATCTACGCCAACGGCATCGGCGCGCGCCGCGACGTCGACGTCGCCATCCATCTCGCCTGCGGCATCGCCGGGCTGGCGCCGGCCGAATATGACGCGCGGGTCACGCATCTCGCCCGGCTGCGCGGCGCGACGCGGCGCGGGCCGGACTTCCATTATTGCGACGACATCAGCGGCGGCCTCGCCGAGGGCCTGTGCTCAGCGCACCGGGCGGCCTTGGCCCGGCCGCAGCGCGCGGCGGCGCTGAGGGCGCTGATCGCGCGCTGGACGCCCGAGGAGCGGGCGGCGTTCGAGCCGCTTCGGCGCGCCTTCGAGGAGTTCGTCGCGGCCTCGGCGGCGGGCGATCTGGCCTCGGCCTCGCTCCGGAACCGGCTCGAGCAGGGCCTTCGCGACCAGTTCGCCGACATGCTCCAGCGCCTCTCGGCCGGACGCGCGCCGCGCTTCACTCCGGGCCAGCTCGGCACCGAAGACCTGCAATTGAACCAAGCCTATCGCGCGCGGCTCGAGGACGAGCGGCTCTACGACGCGCCGGGCATGTCGGTGGCGAGCCTGCAGAACGCGCAGCGCGCCTGGCTGCGCTACCGCGACGCCTTCCTGGCCTTCGCGCGGGTCAAATATCCGGGCGTGGCGCGCGAGAGCCTTGCCGCCTGGATCACGCGGAACCGGTCCGAAATTATTCCTGGGCTCAACTCGTCGCTATAAATGCACGGTTCATCGACGCGATGCAAAAGGGGCCTGTGCCGCCGCGGCTGGGTTCGCGCCGGCCAGGGAGCAACATCATGTCCGAAGTTTCTCAGGGCAATCGCAGGATCTTTCTCGTCGCCGCAATCATCCTGGCGATCGGCATCGTCGCCGGCGGCTATCTGCTCGGCGACGGCCTCAAGCGGGCGCGGCTCGCCGACCGCTCGGTGACGATGCGCGGCCTCGCCGAGCGCGACGTCACCGCCGATCTCGCCACCTGGACGATCGGCTTCAACGCCCAGGGCGACGAGCTCGGCGCGGTCCAGGCCGAGAGCGACCGCGATGCGGCCACCGTCGTCGCCTTCTTCCGGGCGGCGGGCTTTCCCGCCGATGCCGTGACCGACGCGGGCGGCTCGGTGAACCAGTTCTTCGACACCAACCGCAACGCCAACAGCGTCACCGTCACCCGCCGGATCCAGCTTCGCACCACCGACGTGATGCGGGCGCGCCGGGCCTATGGCCGCCAGTTCGAGCTGATCCGGAACGGCGTTGCCATCCAGGACGGCTCGTCGATGCAGTACAGCTTCACCAGGCTCAACAGCATCAAGCCGGAGATGATTTCCACGGCGACCCAGGACGCGCGCCGCGGCGCCGAGCAGTTCGCCCACGATTCGGGCTCGGCCGTCGGCGGCATCCGCTCGGCGACCCAGGGCTATTTTTCGATCGGCGCCCGCGACGGCGCCGCCACCGAGGAAGGAGGCGGCGGCAGCGATTCGCCCCTGCAGAAGGTGCGCGTCGTGACGACGATCGAATTCTACCTGAGCTAGCGCGACGGCGGGGTCGGCTGGGCCGGCGCCGGAGCCGCCGGCGCCGGCACTTCGACTTCGCGGACGGTGGCGAGGCTGGCGGCGGCGGCGCGGCCCGCCTCGCTGTCGGGGGCGAGCTCGACGACCCGGCGGTAGAGGCGCTCGGCCTCCGCCATGTTGCCGGCCTGGCCCACCATCGTGCCGGCGAGCAGCAGCACGTCGGGATTGTCGGGCGCGAGCGCGCGGGCGCGGGCGATATCGGTCAGCGCACGGGCCTGGTCGTTGGCGCGCCTGGCCAGCGCCGCCGACAGATACCAGGCGAAGCCGTCCGCCGGGACGAGCTGGAGCGCGCGGTCGATATCCTGGCGGGCGCGGTCGGCCTGGCCCAAGGCGACCTGGACCCGGGCGCGGTCGAGATGCGCCTGGCCGCGCAGCTCCTGGCTGATATTGGGGCTGGCCAGAGCGGCGTCGAGCGCCTGCAGCGCGTGCTGGGCGTCGCCGGCGGCGAGCCAGGCATTGCCCTCCTGGACCTTGAAGCCGGCGCGGGCGGGATCGTTCGACGTCTCGGCGTCGCGCGCCGCCTGCTGGTAGACCGTCGCCGCCGCCGCCCATTGCTCGAGCGCGGTATAGGCAAGGCCGAGGCAGCGCCGCGCGAACAGGCGCGAGGCGCCGGGCTCGGCCAGCCAGGCATTGGCATTGTCCGCCGCCTGCTGCGGCGCGGTGCGGACGAGCTCGGTGCAGGCGCGCAGCCGCGCCACGTCGCCCGGCTGAACATTGGTCTGGACGGCGGCGAGCGCCAGCAGGGGCAGGATCACAAAGTCTCCAGAAGGGTCGAGAGGGTTGCGATCAGGAGGGCGATATCCTTGTCGCGGGACAGGCGGTGATCGCCCGCCTTGACGTAGGTCAGCTGCACGTCCGCTGAACGCAGCTGCTGCGCCAGCTCCCACGAGCGCTGATAGGGCACGTCGGTGTCGGCGAGGCCGTGCAGCAGACGGACCGGACAGTCGATCGGTAGCTTCACGTGCAACATCCGCAACGCCTCCCCGCTCTCCCAGAAGGCGCGGGTGGTGACGCGCGGCGCATCGCCATGAGGGTTCGGCTCGACCAGCCGGCCGTCGCGCAGCAAGGCGACTTTCTGCGCCTCGGTGAAGCCCCACCAGGTGAAATCGGGCGCCGCGGCGATTCCGACCAGGCCCGCGATCCGCGCCGGCCGCGCCAGCGCCATGTGCAGCATCAGCCAGCCGCCCATCGACGAGCCGACGAGCACGACCGGGCCTTCGACGATCCGGTCGATCATCGCCAGCGCGTCGTCGAGCCACAGCCGCAGGGTCTGCGCCTCGAAATCGCCGCCGCTGATCCCGCAGCCGCCATAATCGAAGCGCAGCATCGCCCGCCCCTGGCTTTCCGCCCAGGCGTCGAGCGCCAGCGCCTTGGTGCCCTCCATATCGGAGGCGTAGCCGGGCAGGAACACCAAGGTCGGCCCGCTGCCGGACCGGTGCCGATAAGCGAGATGCACGCCGTCGCGCGCGGCGAGATAGTCGATCCGGATCATGCCGACGCGCCTAGCAGGATGGCGCGCCGGCCTGAAGCGGCTTCTAGGTCGGCATATCCTCGTCGTCGCCGCCGAAGCAATCGGCGAGCAGGCAGACCGCGACTCCGCCGGCGATGACGCCGACGATGATCCAGGTCGTGCTGCCGCCGCCGGTCAGGTTCATCCGCCGGTCGCGGTCGAGATTGGCGAGATCGAAGCTCGCCACCCGAGCGTTGCGCAATTCGCCACGTTGATTGAAGCGGATGTCGGCGAAATTGACCGAGCGGGTGATCGTGCGGCCATCGGCGGATGGCCCGCCGACCACCTGGCCGTAGCCGAGCGTGAAGCCGTAGGTCGGCCGCGACCGCTCAGGCCGGCCGCCGAACGGGATGCGCAGATTGACCGTCGCCGTCGCGCCCTGCGGCGCGTCGAAGCCGGTGAACCGATGATCCTGCGCCAAAGCCGGCGCCACGCTCATCGTGCAAAGGGCGGCCGAGACGGTCGCGGAAACGAGCTTCCTCACCATATACTCTCCCCTTTCGTGCCGCCGCGCCGGTCGCGACGCGGCTGGCGACATCCTAGCATGTTCGTGCCGTGCGCGGAACGATGTTTAGCGTTGCTAACAATTTGTCCTCAGGAATTGTTAGCCCGTGCTCCAGCGGCCCGAATGGCCGAGCCGGTGCGGGCCTTCCTTGAACCGCCGCCAGCGCCCATCTATGGCGCTCCCCACCAACGTCCGCAGGAGCCCCGCGCCCGATGTCCGAAATGCTCTCGATCAAGCTGCCCGACGGATCGGTCCGCGAGGTCGAGCGCGGGGCGACCCCGGCCGATGTGGCGGCGGCGATCGGGCCGGGCCTCGCCAAGGCGGCGCTGGCGGCGCGGGTCAATGGCGAGGTGCGCGATCTCGCCCGGCCGTTCGAGGAGGATAGCGAGCTCGCTTTGATCACCGCGCGCGACGAAGCCGACGCGCTCGAGCTGGCGCGCCACGATTATGCCCACGTCCTCGCCGAGGCGGTGCAGAACCTCTATCCGGGCACCCAGATCACCTTCGGGCCGGCCACCGACGACGGCTTCTATTACGATTTCGCGCCGACCGCCGAGCGCGGCCCGTTCACCGAGGAGGATCTGCCGGCGATCGAGGCGGAGATGCGCCGGGTCATCGCCGCCGACGAAAAGCTGGTGCGCGAGGTCTGGACGCGCGCCGACGTCCGCGCCTTCTTCGAGAAGCAGGGCGAGACGTTCAAGGCCGAATGGGTGATGGAGCTGCCCGAGGACGAGGCGATCACCATGTACCGGTCCGGCGGCTGGCTCGATCTGTGCCGCGGGCCCCATCTCGCCTCGACCGGCAAGCTCGACCCGCAGGCGTTCAAGCTGACCCGAGTCTCGGGCGCCTATTGGCGCGGCGACCAGAACAACCCGCAGCTGTCGCGCATCTACGGCACCGGCTGGCTCAACAAAAAGCAGCTCGACGCGCATCTCGTCCGGCTCGAGGAGGCGGCCAAGCGCGACCATAGGAAGATCGGCCAGGAGATGGACCTCTTCCACCTCCAGGCCGAGGCGCATGGCTCGGTCTTCTGGCACCCGAGGGGCTATATCATCTGGCGCCAGCTCGAGGCCTATCTGCGCCGCCGGCTCGACGCCGCCGACTATCGCGAGGTCAAGACGCCGCAGCTGATGGATGCGCGCCAGTGGGAGCAATCGGGCCATTGGGGCAAATATCGCGAGAATATGTTCGTCGTGCCGGACGAGGTGCCGAGCACGGACGACAACGCGCCGATCCTGTCCGGCGCCGCCAATCTGATGGCGCTTAAGCCGATGAACTGCCCGGCCCACATCCTGATCTTCCGCCAGGGCATCAAATCCTATCGCGACCTGCCGATCCGGCTCGCCGAATATGGCTGCTGCCACCGCAACGAGCCGCATGGCGCGCTGCACGGCATCCTGCGGGTGCGCCAGTTCACCCAGGACGACGGCCACATCTTCTGCCGCGAGGACCAGATCGTCGAGGAGGTGCGGCTGTTCTGCGACCTGCTCGACAGGGTGTACAAGGACGTCGGCTTCCCCGACTACAAGATCAAGCTGGCGCTGAGGCCCGAGCAGAGGTTCGGCAGCGACGAGATGTGGGACCGGGCGGAAGGCGATCTGCGCGAGGCGGTGCGGGTCGCTGGCCGGGCCGGCCCCGAATATGGCTGGGAGGAGCTGCCGGGCGAAGGCGCCTTCTACAGCCCCAAGCTGGAATTCCACCTGACCGACGCGATCGGCCGCACCTGGCAGGCGGGCACGATCCAGCTCGATTATGTCATGCCCGAGCGGCTCGGCGCCTTCTATATCGGCGAGGACGGCGAGAAGCACGTCCCGGTCATGCTCCACCGCGCGATCTTCGGCTCGATGGAGCGGATCCTGGGCATCTTGATCGAGCATCATGCCGGCCGCTTCCCGCTCTGGCTGGCGCCGGTCCAGGCGGTGGTGGCGACGATCGTCTCCGACGCCGACGATTATGCCGGGGAAGTGGTGGCGGCGCTGGCGGCGAAGGGGCTTCGAGTCGAGGCCGACCTCAGGAACGAGAAGATCAACTACAAGGTGCGCGAGCACAGCCTCGCCCACGTCCCCTATCTGCTCGTCGTCGGCAAGCGCGAGGCCGAGGAGCGCACGGTGGCGCTGCGTCCGCTCGGGGCGGACGCACGGCAGGAGGTGCTCTCGCTCGACGCGGTCGCGGAGCGGCTCGCGGCCGAGGCCTTGGCGCCGGATCAGCGGGCCCCATCAAAGTAGTGCCTTGATGGGCACCCTGCGCGCCTGAATCGCCACAGGCGTCGCGAAATGCGACCTGCCCGGCGCGGGCCGTCTTCCAATTGCGCCCGCTCTTCACTAGGTGAAGGGTGAAAGTTCGGCTTTAGGAGAAACTGCTATACGTCCCCCTCTCGTCCGGCGCCCGCAGGCGCCGCCTATGAACGGCCCTCGCTTCAACGAATTCATCGTCTCGCCCAAAGTGCGCGTGATCGACGAGAATGGCGAGAATCTGGGCGTCATGCTGACCGCCGAAGCCATGGAGCAGGCGAACGACCTCGGCCTCGACCTCGTCGAGGTCTCCCCCAACGCCGATCCGCCCGTCGCCAAGTTCCTCGACGTCGGCAAATATAAATATGAGGCCCAGAAAAAGGCCAATCTCGCCCGCAAGTCGCAAAAGACGCAGGAGATCAAGGAGATCAAGATGCGTCCGAACATCGACGACCATGATTACGACACCAAGATGAAGAAGGTGAATTCCTTCATCGCCGAGGGCGACAAGGTGAAGCTGACGCTCCGCTTCCGCGGCCGCGAGCTGGCCCATGGCGAGCTCGGCATGCGCCTGCTCCAGCGCGTCCAGGCCGACGTCGCCGCGACCGCCAAGGTCGAGCAGCATCCGCGCATGGAAGGCCGCCAGATGCTGATGGTGCTCGCTCCCAAATAGGCCGAAAGGGCCCGTTCTCGCTCTCAGGGGATGAAAAACGGCGTCGCGCCCGGCGCCGGGGGCTATTCGCGTCCGTGCATCCTCTCAAGGCGCTGCGAAGAAAAGCGGGCTTTCCGTAACGGCAGAAGAAACAGTCCGTTGCAGGATGAAACTGTTCTGTTGCGGATTTGCCATAAAGCCCCCAAACCAACGGGAAACTGCGGCTTTTCCGCTGGCGAAAGGTTTCCGTCCACGTTAGCTTCCCGGCCAAACAACCATAAAATTCTGGGGAGGGTTACATGTCCAAGAAAACCTGGCTGCTGTCCGCGAGCTTTGTCGCGCTCGTCACGCCGACCATCGCTTTCGCGCAGGACGACCCCGCGCCGACCACGCCCAGCGGCACCGAGGACGCCGCCGTCCAGAATGCCGGCGAAGGCGACGACAACAATATCGTCGTCACCGCCACCGGCCGCCGCCGGATCCTCCAGGACGTGCCGCTGGCCGTCACCGCTGTCGGCGGCGAGGCGCTGCAGAATTCGGGCGCGACCGACATCCGCCAGCTCAACCAGCTCGCCCCCTCGCTGCTCGTCTCTTCGACCGGCACCGAGGCCAACGGCTCGGCCCGTATCCGCGGCATCGGCACGGTCGGCGACAATCCCGGCCTCGAAAGCTCGGTCGCGGTCTTCGTCGACGGCGTCTACCGCTCGCGCAGCGGCATCGGCCTCAACGAGCTCGGCGAGGTCGAGCGCATCGAGGTGCTGCGCGGCCCGCAGGGCACCTTGTTCGGCCGCAACGCCTCGGCCGGCCTCATCCACGTCATCACCCGCCGGCCCGAATTCGAGTTCGGCGGCTCGGCCGAGCTCTCCTACGGCAATTACAATTACATGCGCGGCCAGGTCGGCATCACCGGCCCGATCTCTGAGCAGCTCGCCTTCCGGGTGGACGCGATCTACACGCGGCGCGACGGCTTTTACGACGTCGTCAACGCCTCGGGCGGCACCGAATCGGACGTCAACGACCGCAACCGCTTCTTCACCCGCGGCCAATTGCTGTTCGAGCCCAACGACGCCTTGTCGTTCCGGCTGATCGGCGATTATTCGCAGCGCAACGAATCCTGCTGCGGCGCCGTCTATGTCGGTCTCCGCGAGACTTTCGATCCGACGCCCGGCGTTCCGGGCGATTTCAGCGTGCGGCAGCCGGGCGAAGGCGGATCGCCGGACGGCAACCGCGTCGTCGACGTGCTGACCAGCCTCGGCGGCACCTTCCCGTCGCGCAACGACCCCTACCGGCGCGACATCTCGATGACTCCCGGCACGACCTATCAAGGCCGGACCACCGATTGGGGCGTCTCGCTGCAGGCCGATTGGGACCTGGGCGGCGCCAACCTGACCTGGATCACCGCCTTCCGCAACTACAAGTCGATCTCGCCGTCGGACACCGACTATACCAACGTCGACATCCTTCGCCGCGACGACGACGACCAGGCCTTCCGCGACTTCCAGACCTTCACCCAGGAGGTCCGGCTGCAGGGCTCGGCCTTCGGCGGCTTCCTCGACTGGCTGGTCGGCGGCTATTACGCCAATGAGGACCTCCACGTCCGCGACAACCTCCGCTTCGGCAGCCAATACGGCGCCTTCGCCTCCTGCCGGCTGATTGCGACCGTCAGCTCCAATCCGGTGCTGCGCAACCCCGCGGCGCCGGGATGCCTGAGTCCCGCCGCGACGGCTCCGGGCAGCCCGTTCAGCGCCACCGGCGCGCTCGGCACCGCGGGGCCGTTGATCGCCGCCGGGCTGGTGCGGCTCAGCACGGTCAACAATGTCGGCGACGACGATGCCAATTATTTCCAGGACAGCAGCAACTGGGCGGTCTTCACCCACAACATCTTCAACATCACCGACACCCTGAGCCTGACCGTCGGCCTTCGCTACACGCACGAGAACAAGGATTTCGAGGCCAATTTCAACAACACCAACACCGTCTGCCCGGTGCAGCAGGCCGCCTACTCGGCATTCCTGCCCGGCGGCGCGACGCCGCTCCCGGCGGGCCTGCAGCCGCTCGTCCAAGGCCTCGTCAACCTCACCTGCCAGGGCAATTCGTCGAGCTCGCTGAACGCGCTCAACCTCGCCGATACGCGCAGCGAGGGCGAATGGACCGGCACCGGCGTGCTCTCGTTCAAGCCGGTCAGCTCGCTGCTCCTCTACGCCAGCTATTCGCGCGGCTATAAAGCGGGCGGCTTCAACCTCGACCGCTCGGCGCTTGGCTCGCCGGTCTTCGCCCCCGGCGATCCGCGCCAGTCCGGCGGCCGCAACGCCGGCTTCAACACGGCCAACCTCCAGTTCGATCCGGAAACGGTCACCGCCTGGGAAGCCGGCTTCAAATGGACCAACCGCAGCTTCATCCTCAACGTCGCGGCCTTCCGCCAGGCGTTCAGCAACTTCCAGCTGAACACGTTCAACGGCTCGGTCTTCCTCGTCCAGAACATCAATGGCTGCTCGAGCCTGATCGGCGGCGCAGGGAGCGATTCCGACCCGGTCGGCGGCATCAACCCGGCGGGCTCCGGCGGCTGCGCGGCGGACAATGTCCGGTCGGGCGTGATCTCGACCGGCATCGAGATCGAGGGAGCGATCTATCCGCACCCCGATCTCCAGGTCACCGCGGGCTTCACCTATGTCAGCACGCGCTACCGCAACGACCTGATCGGCCGCGATACCGGCACGCCGCTCGACCCGGCCCTGTTCCTGCTGCCGGGCGACAACCTGTCCAACGCGCCCAAATATACCGCGACCGCGTCGATCACCTGGACGCCGGCGCTGGGCAATAGCGGCATGTCGCTCCTGGTCTATGCCGACACCCGCCTGACCAGCGACTACAACACCGGCTCCGACCTCTTCCCCGAAAAGGAGCAGGACAGCTTCGCCGTGGTCAACGCACGGCTCGGCCTGCGCGGGCCGGACCGGCGCTGGTCGGTGGAATTGTGGGCGCAGAACCTGCTCGACCAGGATTATCAGCAGGTCGCGTTCAACACGCCGTTCCAGGGCTCGAACTCGGTGGCGCACATCACCTCGCCGGGCTTCGGCGCGCCGAGCTTCGCCACGGCCAACCAGCTCTTCTCGAGCTTCCTGGCCGAGCCGCGCACCTTTGGCATCACCGGCCGCTTCCGCTTCTGAGCGCCGAGCACCGACGGAAAAGGCCCCCGCCGGCGACGGCGGGGGCCTTTTCTATGAGCGCCGAGCTGGCCCGCGATCGAGGTCAGCCGAATTCGCTCGCGAGCGTGAGGATCTCGGCGCGGTTGAGGGTGACGTCGTCGAGCACAAGATAGTCGACGCCCATGGACGAATTGCCCACCATCCCCTCGAACCAGACGCCGATCGAGCTGTCCAACGCGGCGATCACGACCGTGGTGTCGAAGAAGACCATGAACAAGAGGTCGTCGAGCTCATAGCCCGCCATGACGGCGGTGTCGGTTCCCCCGGCGTCGGTGATGAAGCTGTAGCCCGACAGCATGTAATAATCGTCGCCGCCGGGATCGTAAATGGTGTCGCCATAGATGCTGCCGCCGGGATAGTAGATGTCCGATCCGTAGGTGCCGGTGAGAAAGTTCTTGCGACTCAGCGGTGAAACAATCCTCCGTAAAAAAGCCAAAAAAGCGTCCGTCTGTCCAGAGCGCGCGCCCGAATTCGGCTCCCTATTAGACTTCCGCGCGCTCCAGGACGTATCGAGTCGCTGGTCTAGGCTAATGGATAGCAGCGAATGCCCCCTGTCAAGCAATCGACATATTACAGCGTCGCCAGATACAGGGTTTTTACTGTAATGAACTTCTCCGCTATTAAAGCGCGTCAGGCAGCCCTGCGACTCGCGGGCACCGGCGCCGATGGCGACGCCGCCTTGACCAGGCGGGCCTGAAGCGCCCTGAGGCGGGCCGGGCTCTCGATCTTGGCGCCGGCGAGGTCGGTCAAATAGAAGACGTCGACGGCGCGCTCGCCATAAGTGGCGATATGGGCGCTGTGGATGACCGCGCGCGAGACGTAGATCGCCCGCGCCAGCTCGAACAAAAGAGCGGCCCGGTCGCGGGCGTTGACCTCGACCACGGTATAGCGGTTCGACGCCTTGTTATCGACGAAGGCCGCGGCCTGGATCCGGAACGCCTCGGCCCGCCTGAGCGGCAGCGCGCGGGCGGCGAGCCGCTCGGCCGAGGGCTCGTGCCCGGCCAGCGCCTTCGTCACCTCGGCCTTGAGCCGCCCCAGCTGGCTGGCCTCTTCGACCGGCGCGCGGGCAAGGTTCTGGACGAGGAAATTGTCGAGCGCCATGCCGTCGTCGGTGGTGTGGATGCGGGCGTCGATGATGTTGCCGCCGACCAGGCTGATCGCCCCGGCGATCCGGTAGAAGAGCCCGGGCTGGTCCTTGGCGTAGACCGAGACCAGGGTCGCGCCGCGCTCGGCCTGGACCAGGGCCTCGACCGCGCCGGCGCCCCCGACGTGGCGGTCGTCGGCGTCGAGGAAGCGGGCGTTGCGCTCCATCACCTCGATCGGCTCGGCCAGCCAATAGCTGTCGGGCAGCCGCCAGGTGAAGCGGGCGAAGCGGCTGTCGTCCCAGCCAAGCCGCCGGGCCAGCTCCTCCTGCGTCGCCGCGATCCGCTCGCGCCGGCCCTTCTGCTTGTGGCCGAGGCGAAGCATCTCCTCGCCGGCGTCGAACAAGGCGCGCAGCAGCTGGCTCTTCCAGCTGTTCCAGGTGCCCGGCCCGACCGCGCGGATGTCGACGACGGTCAGGAGGAAGAGCAAGCGCAGCCGCTCCAGGCTCTTCACCCGTTCGACGAAATCCTGGATCGTCTTGGGGTCGGCGAGGTCGCGCTTGAAGGCGGTGGCGGACATGAAAAGATGCCAGCGCACCAGCCAGGCCACCGTCTCGGTCTCGGCCGGGGTCAGGCCGAGCCGCGGGCAGAGCGCCAGCGCGACCTCGGCGCCCAGCTCGCTATGGTCGCCGCCCCGGCCCTTGGCGATGTCGTGGAGCAGGACCGAGACGTAGAGCACGCGCCGCGACGCGATCAGCTGAAAGAGGGCGGTGCCGAGCTTGTGCTCCTCCTTATAGTCGCCGCGCTCGATCCGCGACAGCAGGCCGATCGCCCGGATCGAATGCTCGTCGACCGTATAATGGTGGTACATGTCGAACTGCATCTGGGCGACGACGCGGCCGAAATCGGGAATGAAGCGACCGAATATGCCGGCCTCGTTCATCCAGCGCAGCAATGTCTCGGGATCGCGCTTCGAGGTCAGCACGTCGAGGAAGAGGGAATTCGCCTCCGGATCGGCGCGCACATTGGCGTCGATCAATTTGGCGTGGCGGGCGGCGGCGCGCATCGCCAGCGGGTGGATTTCGAGCCCGTGCCGGTCGGCGAGCGCGAACATGCGGATCAGGCGCACCGGATCCTGCTCGAGAAAGTCCCCCTCGTCGGGGAGCGCGAGCCGGCCGCGATCGAGCAGGAAGCCTTCGAGCTTGCGCGGCCGGCGCCGGAAGGCGGGAAAGCCCATGCGGCGGCCGCGGCCGGCGAACTTCTCGTCGAGATGGGCGAGGAAGACCCCGGTCAGGTCGCCGACCGTCTTGGCGTGAAGGAAATAGTGCCGCATGAACCGTTCGACCGGCGACTTGCCGGGCCGGTCGGCATAGTTCATCCGCGCCGCGATCTCGCGCTGATAGTCGAAGGTGAGCCGTTCCTCGGCGCGGCCGGCGACGAGGTGGAGGTGGCAGCGCACGGCCCACAGGAAGCGCTCGGCGCGGTGGAACTGGCGCAGCTCGTCGGCCGAGAGCAGGCCGACCTCGACCAGCTCGTTCACGTCGCGCAGGCGATGG
>DASYKV010000064.1:0-49863 GCA_035994965.1 Allosphingosinicella sp. | reverse complement strand
GACGACGCCGAATATCATTGCAAAGCTGCGCGTGCTCATCCCTGCTCTCCCTGTTCTGCTTGTTCTTTGACGCAAACCACGAACGCGCGGGAAAGTAGTGGACTTGGCCTGGACAGGCCAGTCATTTCGTCCCCGTCAGGATGCGGGAACGGGACGGCGCGCAGCGCTCAGGCGGCGTCGGAGATCTTCGAAACCGGAGCCGAAGCCTCCAGCGAATCGAGGAAGCCGCCGATCGCGCTGGCCGGCATGGCCGGCGCGTAGAGGTGGCCCTGGAGGCCGTCGCAGCCCGCCTCGAGCGCGATCTGCTCTTCCTCGCGGCAGGAAATGCCCTCGGCGACCACTTCGAGATCCATGGCGTGGCCGAGCGTGACCGCGGCGCGGATGATGGCGACGCTCTGGTCGCGCGCGGCGATGTCGATGAACGAGCGGTCGAGCTTGATCTTGTCGACCGGGAAGCGGCGCAGGCAGCTCAGCGACGAATAGCCGGTGCCGAAATCGTCGAGCACGATGCGGAAGCCGTCGCGGCGAAGCTCCTGGATGGTCTGGCCGCACAAAGCGCCATGCTCGATGAACAGCCCCTCTGTGATCTCGAGCTCGAGCTGGTTGGGCTCGACCCCTTCCTCCTCGGCGATCGCGCGCAGGCTCTGCGCGAAGCGCGGGGCGCGGAACTGGACCGGCGAGAGGTTGACGGCGATGGAGAGGTCCGGCCAGCGCCGCGCCATCTGGCAGGCGGCACGGAAGCTGTGCTGGCCGAGCTCGTCGATCACGCCGCATTCCTCGGCGATCGGGATGATCTCGCACGGATTGATCGGCCCGAGCGTGGGATGGGTCCAGCGCACCAGGCCCTCGAGCCCGGTGACCTTGCCGCGGCCGTCGAGGATCGGCTGGAAGTGGAGATCGAGCCCGCGGCCCTCGCGCAGCTGGGTGCGCAGCGAAAGCTCGATCTGGTCGCGGCGCTGGACGTCGGCGTCCATCGCCTCGGTGAACAGGCGGAAGCAGTCGCGGCCCGCGGATTTGGCGCGATACATGGTGATGTCGGCCTTGCGCAGCAGCTCGGAGGCCTCGGAGACTTCCTTGCTGGCGAACACCGCGCCGATCGAGACGCCGACGCGGGCCTCGCGATCGCCGATGATGAAGGGCTTGCGGATGACCTGGATGATCCGCTCGCAGAGGCGGCGGACGTCGGCCTCGCCTTTGGGGCTGACCTGGACGATGGCGAATTCGTCGCCGCCGATGCGGGCGACGGTGTCGGTCTCGCGCAGCAGCGAGCGAAGCCGCTCGCCGACTTCCTGGACGAGCTTGTCGCCGGCATTGTGGCCGAGCGTGTCGTTGACCTGCTTGAAGCGGTCGAGATCGAGCATCAGCAGGGCGACCTGCTCGCCCGAGCGGCGGTAGCGGGTCAAAGCCTGGGAGAGGCGGTCCTCGAGCAAGGCGCGGTTGGCCAGGCCGGTGAGCTGGTCGTGCAGCGCCTGATGCTGGGCATTGGCCTCGCGCGCCTCGAGCTCCTCGACGAGGTTGACCAGCGACTTGTAGAGGAAGGACATGACGAGGATGACGGCCACGGCGGAGGTGAGCGCGATCGGCCAGATCGAGCCGAACAGCTCGAACCGCGACGCCGCGTCGTCCTTTATGATGCTGACGGTGGCGAAGTTCGTCAGGACAAGGGTCGCCACGGCCGCAGAAACGATCGGTGGACCGATTTTGCGCGAATATCTCAACTACCATCTCCCCCGGGAGAAGGGGTAAATACCAGTGGAGCGGTTAACAAATTGCTCAGAGCGACCTGCGTCTGAAAAATTAACCGTCAGGGCGCGGCGTCGGCTTCCGGAATGTCGAAGTCGACGCCCTGCGCCAGCGGCAGTTCGCGGCTGTAATTGATCGTGTTGGTGGCGCGGCGCATGTAGGCGCGCCAGCTGTCGGAGCCGCTTTCGCGGCCGCCGCCCGTCTCCTTCTCGCCGCCGAACGCGCCGCCGATCTCGGCGCCCGACGGGCCGATATTGACGTTGGCGATGCCGCAATCCGAGCCGGCGGCGGAGAGGAAGGTCTCGGCCTCGCGCAGATCGGTGGTGAAGATCGAGGAGGCGAGCCCCTGCGGCACCGCATTCTGAAGCGCGATCGCCTCGTCGAGCTCGGCATAGCGAAGCACGTAGAGGATCGGCGCGAACGTCTCCTTGACCAGGACCGCGCTCTGCCCGGGCATCTCGACCAAGGCCGGGCGGACGTAGCAGCCCTCGATCGGCGCGCCGCCGGAGACGAGGCCGCCCTGCCCCTTCGCCTCGTCGAGCGCCGCCTGCATGCCCGCGACCGCTTCATCGTCGATCAAGGGCCCGACCAGGGTGCCGGGCGTGAGCGGGTCGCCGACTTTGGCGCTCGCCCAGATCTGCTTCAGCCGCGGCACCAGCGCGTCGTAGATGCTGTCGTGCACGATCAGCCGGCGAAGGCTGGTGCAGCGCTGGCCCGCGGTGCCCATCGCCGCGAAGGCGATCGCCCGCTCGGCGAGGCCGAGATCGGCGGACGGCGCGACGATCGTCGCATTGTTGCCGCCGAGCTCGAGCAAGGAGCGCCCGAACCGCGCCGCGACCCGGGGGCCGAGCGCGCGGCCCATCGCGGTCGATCCGGTCGCCGAGACCAGGGGCACGCGCGCATCGTCGGCCAGCGCCGCGCCGACGTCGCGCCCGCCCTGGACGACCTCCAGAAGCCCGGCCGGCGCATCGCCGAATCGCTCGGCGGCGCGCGCGAACAGCCTGGCCACGGCTTCCGCGCAGAGCGGCGTCTTCTCCGACGGCTTCCAGACCACGGCATCGCCGCAGACATAAGCAAGGCACGCATTCCACGCCCAGACCGCGACCGGGAAGTTGAAGGCGGAGATGACCCCGACCACGCCGAGCGGATGCCAGGTCTCCATCATCCGGTGGCCGGGCCGCTCGGTGGCGATGGTGAGGCCGTAAAGCTGGCGGGAGAGGCCGACCGCGAAATCGCAAATGTCGATCATCTCCTGGACCTCGCCCAGCCCCTCGGAGAGGATCTTGCCGCATTCCCTGCTGACCAGCCGGCCGAGCGCATCCTTCTCCTCGCGCAGCGCCTCGCCGAACAGGCGGACCAGTTCGCCCCGGCGCGGCGGCGGCACCAGCCGCCAGGCGCGGAATGCGTCAGCCGCGCGCCCGATCGCGGCGGCGACCGCGGCGGCATCCGCCACCTCGACCGATCCGAGCTTGCTGCCGTCGACCGGCGAGATGGAGTCCAGCTTCGTCATTTCAATCGCTCCATGAGCGCCTCTGCGGCGGCGGGATTGCGGACCTTGTCGCCGCTGATGAAGAAGGCGAAGACCTCGCGCGGCGTCGCGGGGCCCCTGGCGTCGCTCACATAGTCGAGCCCGGCCGGGCTCTCGCCCTTCGCCCAGCCGCGCGCCACCTTGGCCCAGCGATCGAGCGCCTTGGCATCGTAGCCCGCCGGCTCGGCTTCCCTGGCCTGCTGGAGCCGCGCATAGACGAAGTCCGCGGTGAGATCGGCGATCTCCGGATAGGTCTCATGGTCGGCGAAGCAGATCGCGACCTGCGAGGCGCGGGCGAGAGCGACGAACTCGCGGCAGCGGAAGCTCTCATGCCGGACCTCGAGCGCATGCCGAAGGGCGATGCCGTCGCGGCTGGTCGGCAGCAGCATCAGGAAGGCGCGAAGCTCGTCCGCGTCGAACTTCTTCGTCGGCGCCAGCTGCCACAGGATCGGCCCCAATTTGTCGCCGAGCTCGGTGAAGCCCTGCGCGCAGAACTTGCCGATCGATTCCGCCGCCTCGCCAAGCTGCTTGCGGTTGGTGCAGAAACGCGACGCCTTGAGCGCGAACTTGAAGCCTTCCGGAACGCTCTTCGCCCATTTCGCGAAGGTCGCCTGCGACATCGAGCCGTAATAGGTCGCGTTGACCTCGGTCGCATTGAGCCGCGTGCCGAGATGCTCGAGCTGGCGGGTCTTGGCCAGCCCCGCCGGATAGAAGGTCCCCCGCCAGGGATCGAAGTCCCAGCCGCCGATGCCGATGTGAATCGCCGCTGCCATGGCGCCTCCTTAAGAGCTAACCAGCCTCCCGCCTAGGCAGTGTGGGGACAGTTACTGGTAACTGTCCCCGGGCATGGCTAGGTTCGCGGCCATGAAGAACATTCTCCTCGTCGGCGGCGGCAAGATCGGCGCCATGATCACCGAATTGCTCGCGAACAGCGGCGATTACCATGTGACCGTCGCCGATTTTTCGGCGGCGGCGCTGGCCAAGGTGGGGACTCGCGACGGCGTCGCCACGCTCGCGCTCGACGTCACCGACCAAGCGGCCCTGCTGGACGCGCTGAGCGGGAAATTCGCGGTACTTTCGGCCGTGCCGTACAGCGTCACCAGGCACATCGCCGACGGCGCGGTCGCCGCGAAGGTTCATTATTTCGACCTGACCGAGGACGTCGAGACGACCCGCCACGTCAAGGCGCTCGCGGCAAAGGCCGGCTCGGTGCTGATGCCGCAATGCGGGCTGGCGCCGGGCTTCATCTCGGTCGCCGGCTGGCATCTCGCGCGGAAGTTCGAAACTCTGGACGAGATTCGGCTGCGGGTCGGCGCGCTCACCGAATTTCCGACCAACCGCCTCAAATATAATCTGACCTGGTCGACGGCGGGGCTGATCCACGAATATCTCGCGAAGTGCGAAGCGATCGTCGACGGGGAGATGCGCGAGGTCGAGCCGCTCGAAGGCCATGAGAGCTTCGTCCTCGACGGCACGGATTACGAGGCGTTCAACACGTCGGGGGGCCTCGGCACCTTGTGCGAGAAGCTGGCGGGCCGGGTCCGCAACCTCAATTACAAGACCGTGCGCTATCCCGGCCATTGCGAGATATTGAAGCTGCTGATCCAGGATCTGGGCCTGGGCAGGGACGAGGCATTGCTCGTCGACATCTTCGACAGGGCGCTGCCCATCGCCTATCAGGACGTCGTCCTGGTCTTCGTCAGCGTGACCGGAACGATCGGCGGCGTGCTCAGGCAGGAGAGCTACGCGCACAAGGTCTATTCGCGGGTCGACGAGGCCGGCCGGCGCTGGAGCGCGATCCAGATCACCACCGCCTCGGCGATCTGCGCGGTGCTCGATCTGGTGCGCGAAGGCCATTTGCCGCAGACCGGCTTCGTCCATCACGACCAGGTCGATTTCGACCGCTTCATCGGCAATCGCTTCGGCAAGAATTACGCCTGACGCCTAAGGTCGGGAGGGAGTCATCCCGGCGAAGGCCGGGACCATGACCACCGGCTGCTCCGAAGAGGCTCAACCTTCGGCGCTGCTCCTCCTATTCCGAGTTCATGGGTCCCGGCCTTCGCCGGGATGACTCTGAGGATCTGATCGCGCCTTCAGCCGGGATGGATGCCGGTCGGAAAGCGCGCGAAATCGGCTTGGGTCACGGTGTCGATCTCCGCACGGCAGGCCGGATAGGCCGGATGGGCCGGGTCGATCCGCCCATAAGTGGGCGCCATCCCGTCGTTGAGCCTCAGCAAGGCGATCGGGCAGGAGGCCGGGACGAGCTGGGAGCCGTGCCCAACGAGCAGGGTCGTCAGCACCCCGTAGAGCGAGCCCTTGATGTTCGGGCGGCCGAGGATCGCAAGCCGATATTGCCCCTCCTCGCTCGTGACCAGATAGATGTGGCCGGACATATGCGGCATCGAGACCTGCCCGTGCTGGACAAAGCCGTCGGTCCGCTCGCCCTCGGAGAAGACGAGGCAGGAGCAGACAGGCTCCCAGGCGATGGTCGTCAGATAGGCAAAGACGCCGGGATCGGGGCCGAAGACCGGGCGTAATGTCCAATAGCGGCCCTCGAGCCAGCGCACCGCGCTATGATTGTAGCCGCCGAGCGCGTCCGGCGCGGATTCGGCGGTGTGCGGCTGGGCCGGCATGCCGCCGCGCAGCGAGGTGCCGAGTGCCTCCTCCAGCCGGATGACCGTGGCCAAGGTGAAGGAGCGACGGCCGGCCAGCGCCTTCTCCAAAGTGGAGATGCTGATCCGCGCGAGATCGGCAAGCGCCTGGCGCGAGATGCGCCGCCGGGCGAGCTCCTCGCGCACCTTCTGCGCGATCTCCTCCGCGCGGTGCTCGTCCAGCCACTCCCCCTGCAACACTTTTACGCCCCTCACCCGTTCCGCACCGATCCGCACCGATCCGCACATATCCGCACGCGCTTGCAATTGCCAGCCGCCTGCCGCCGCTTTTGGCGGAATGCGGCCAAAGAATCGGGACAATGATCGTGGCTGTCCGGACGGACGGGGCCTAATCGGCCAGCATCGAACGAACGGAGTCATCCAAATGCTCGCCCCGATCCCCTGGTCCTTCCGCCGCCGGCCCGGTCCGACCCCCGTCGGGACCGCCAAGCGCGCCGTCCGTTCGGGAGAATGAGCATGCGTCCCTCCCTGTTCGCGGATCTGGACAGAATTACTCTCTCCAATCGGGAACCCCCGGCGCGCCGGATCGGGGTGATCCTCTCCATCCTGTTCCTCGCCTCGCTTGGCACGGTCGCGACCGTGACGAGCGCGCGCGCTGGCGGCCACGAGCAGGCCGGCGCGCGGATCGCCATCACCGCACAACCCTCCGCCACGGCGCGCTGACCGCAGCCTGAGCCCGTCGGCGTCGCCCGGCCTCTGCACCGCTTCTGCACCGCATGAGCGCCGCCGCTTCATCGCGCGCGGACCAGGGATCGACGCGGCCCTGCCAAAGCTCCCCCCGACCGAAGCTCATCGGGGGACGAAGACATGGCCGACAAACCACGCAAGGGCAGCTTCCTGCTCAAGCTCGGCATCGCGCTCGCCGCGGCGAGCGCGGCCGACTGGCTGTTCATGTTCCAGCGCGGGGGATCGACGCTCGGATTCTTCGCGCTGGCGCTGCTGGCGTTGGCCGCGGCGGCCAGCCCCGCCGCGCGCCGGCGCGCCGGGTCGCGCGTGGCGCTGGCGGCGGCGGCATTGTTCGCCTTCCTGCTCGCCGTCGACCCCGGCCCGCTCGCCCTGCTTCTCTACTGGACCGCGCTGACGCTCGCCATGCTGCTGCCGCGCACGAAGCGGTTCGACGACGGCTGGCGCTGGACGATGAGGCTGGTCCTGCACGGCGTCTTCAGCCCCTTCGGCCTCGCGCGCGACGTCCTGCTCGCGGCCCGCGCCCGGCGGCGCCGGGCCTCGGGCGGATTCCAGCGCAAGGCGCTGGTGCTGGTGCTGCCGCTGGCCGGGACGATCCTCTTCGTCCTTCTCTTTGCCGCCGCCAATCCGGTGATCGACGCGGCGCTGGCGAGCATCGATTTGTCGCCCAGGCTCAGCGAGGAGAGCCTTGCCCGGATCATCTTCTGGCTGGTCGTCCTCGTCATGGTCTGGACCCTGGTCAGGCCGGCGCGGGTCCGGCTCCGGCCGGCCGGCGCCGGCATGGATCCGGACTTCGCCTTGCCCGGCGTGAGCCCGGCCTCGGTGCTGCTCTCGCTCGCCGCCTTCAACCTCATCTTCGCGCTTCAGAACGGGCTCGACCTCGCCTTCCTGTGGAGCGGCGCGGGGCTTCCGCAAGGGATGACCCTCGCCGAATATGCCCATCGCGGCGCCTATCCGCTGATCGCCACTGCCTTGCTCGCCGGCCTGTTCGTGCTGGTCACGCTTCGGCCGGGCTCGGCGACCGCCGCCTCGCGCCCGATCCGGTTCTTGGTGACGCTCTGGATCGCGCAGAACCTGCTGCTGGTCGCCTCGACGATGCTTCGCACGCTCGATTATATCGAGGCCTATTCGCTGACCGAGCTGCGCATCGCCGCTCTGGCCTGGATGGCCCTGGTCGCGACCGGCCTGGTGCTGATCTGCTACCGCCTGCTTCGCGGCAGGAGCAGCGCCTGGCTGGTCAACGCCAACATGGCCGCGGCCTTGCTGGTGCTCATCGCCTGCTCGGCGGTCGATCTCGGCGGGATGGCGGCGGCCTGGAACGTCCGCCACGCCCGCGAGGCCGGCGGCCGCGGCGCCGCGCTCGATCTGTGCTATCTGCGCGCGCTCGGCCCCTCCGCTCTCCTGCCGCTGATCGAGCTGGAGAGCGGGCCGCTGCCGGCCGAGCTTCGCGGGCGAGTCGCCTGGCTTCGGAGCCGGGCGATGACGGACCTCGCCGAGCGGCAGGCCGACTGGCACGGCTGGACCGTGCGGGGCGCCCGCCGCCTCGCCGATGCCGCCGCTCTGATCGAGGAGCGCGGGCTCGCGCACGTCGGCGGCGACCGCCTGTGCGACGGGCGGCCGATTCCGCCCGGGCCTTTGACATCGCCGGCCGCGGAGTGACAGAGATGGCGCCGATGAGCCACCGCATCCTGATCGTCGACGACGACCCCCATATCCGCCAGGTGCTGAGCTATGCCCTCGGCAAGGCGGGGATGCAGATCGTCGAGGCGGCCGACGGCGAGAGCGCGCTTGCCGCGGTCGCGGCGCAGCGGCCGGACCTCGTCGTGCTCGACATCAACATGCCGCGGATGAACGGGCTCGACGTCTGCCGCAAATTGCGCGCCGGCGACGACGTGCCGATCCTGTTCCTGTCCTCGCGCGACGACGAGATCGACCGGGTGCTCGGGCTCGAGCTCGGCGGCGACGATTATGTCGTCAAGCCGTTCAGCCCGCGCGAGGTGGTGGCGCGGGTCGGCGCGATCCTCAAGCGCGGCGGCCGCGCGCCCGGCGAGGCGGCGCCGCAGCGCCCGGTCAGCCACAATCGCCTGCGCCTCGATCCGGTCTCGTGGGAGGCGCATTGGGACGATGTCGCGGTGCCGGTCACGGTGACCGAATTCCAGCTGCTGCTCCTGCTCGCCGGCCGGCCCGACAGGGTCTTCACCCGCGATTCGATCATCGACGGGCTGCACGGGCCCGGCTTCGCCGTCACCGACCGAACGATCGACAGCCATATCCGTAACCTCAGGCACAAATTCGCAGGCGTGGGCGCCGCCGACCTGATCGAGACTCGCGCTGGCATCGGCTACCGGATCGGGCCCTGCCAAAGCGGGCCGGCTTGATCCGGCCGGTCAAGGCGCTGCTCAAGCGCTTCTGGCCGTCGCTGAGGCTGCGCACCATCCTGTTCGCTACCCTGCTGTTCGTCGCTGCCCTCCCCGGCTTCGGCGCGGTCTTCCTGCGCGTCTACGAGAATAGCGTGGTCCGGCAGACCGAGGCGGAGCTCAGCGCGCAGGGCGCGGTGCTGGCGAGCGCCTATCGCGCCTTCTGGAACGAGGGCCGGGCGGTCGCCGAGCCGGCGGCGGCCGTCCCGCCCGAGCGGCCGACCATCGATCTTTCCGTCATGCCGGTCCTCCCGGCCCAGCCCGGCGCCGAGCCGCGCGCCGGCCCGTTCGAGCCCCGCGCTCTGGCCGTGGCGGCGGCGCTCCGCCCGATCGCCGCCGACAGCGCGCGCCCGAGCCTGGCCGCGGTCCGGATCCTCGACCGGCACGGCCGCGTGCTGATCGGGCGCGGCGATGTCGGCGCCAGCTATGCCCATCTGCCCGAGGTGCGCGACGCGCTCGCCGGCGGCGGCGTCCAGACCGTGCTTCGCCGGCGCGAGGATTACGAGGCCCGCTACTGGCTCGAATTCCTCAGCCGCGCGTCGGCGATCCGGGTCCACCAGGCGCATCCGGTCGTCGTCGGCGGCAAGGTGGTCGGCGTGATCATGCTGTCGCGCTCGCCGCGCGGGCTGTTCGTGGGCATCTATCAGGACCGCGGCAAGATCGCGCTCGGCATCGGCCTCATCTTCACCATGCTGCTCATCCTCGCCGGCCTGCTCTCGCGCGGCATCGCCCGGCCGATCGAGGCTTTGGGCAAGGCGACGCAGGACGTCGCGCGCGGGCCGGTGACCATCCCCGATCCGCCGGTGACGGCGGCGATCGAGATCCGCGCCCTCTACGAGAATTTCGCCTCGATGGCCGAGCGGATCGACAAGCGCTCGCGCTACCTGCGCGATTTCGCCGCGGCGGTGAGCCACGAGTTCAAGACCCCGATCGCCGGCATCCGCGGCGCGCTCGAATTGCTCGAGGACCATGAGGACGTGATGAGCGCGGACGAGCGCCGCCGCTTCCTCGCCAACGCCGCCGCCGACGCCGGGCGGCTCTCCTTGCTGCTCGAGCGATTGCTCCATCTCGCCCGCGCCGACATGGCGGTCGCGCCCGACGATGCCGCGACGCCGGTCGAAGGCCCGCTGCGCGCGGTCGCCGACGCGATGCGCGGGCCCGATCTCGGGATTCGCCTGACCATCGCGCCGGACCTGCCGCCGGCGGCGGCCGCCGCGGAGATCGTCGAGGCGGTGCTTCAGATCCTGGTCGAGAATAGCCGCCAGGCCGGCGCCGCGGACGTCGCCATCGCCGCCGACAGCCGCGGCGGCCGGATCGCGATCCGGGTCGGCGACGACGGCGCCGGCGTGCCCGAAGGGGACCGCGAGCGTGTGTTCGAGCCATTCCACACCGGCCGGCGCGAGCAGGGCGGCTCCGGCCTCGGCCTCTCAATCGCCCGCTCGCTGCTCGCCTCGTGCGGCGGAACGATCGCCAATATCCCCGCCGAACGCGGCGCCTGCTTCGAGATCGAGCTGCCCGCAGCGGCCTGAGCGCGTCGGGCGAGGCCCCAGCGCCGGAGCGCGGGGCTGGTCAGCGACTGCCGCATCGTCCCGTCGAGCAGGGAGTCGCGAACCCGCCGCCGGCGGCCCCGCTCTGCACGGGCCGAATCCAGAGATTTTGGTTGGCTGGGGCGGCAGGATTCGAACCTGCGAATGCCGGTACCAAAAACCGGTGCCTTACCACTTGGCGACGCCCCAGCAGAGGCGTGAAGGGCGGCCTTATAGCTGGCGACAGGGGGAGTAAAACCCCCCTTCGTGGCCCGCGGCGGGCGCCGTGCCCGCGGATGTACAAACCGGCTTCGCGGGCGTAGGCTCTCCCTAATTCCCGCCCTCGCCTGCCGGCGAGTCAGTCGCTGCGTCCCCTCTCCTCTTGCCGGGAGATAGATATGGCCGATCCGCCGGGCGCTTCGCCCCTGACGCTGTTGACCTTCGCGCCGATGGTCGACAGCGAAACCACGCGGCTGCTGCTCCATTATTATGGAATCCCCTATCGCGAGCGCGATCATCTGTTCGCCTGGGTGTCGGTGGTGACCTTGCTCCACGGCGGCACCGGCAAGGTCCCCCTGCTCTACGGGCGCGGCCTCAGGGTAACCAGCCCGCGCTCGACCGCCGAGCATTTCGACGCCGCCTTGCCGCCCGAGCGCAAGCTGATCCCCGAGCCCGGTCCGCTCAGGGACGAGGTCGAGAAGCGCTGGCAGGACTATAATGGCGGCATCGGCGCCGACATGGCGGTGTTCGCTTATTACCATCTGCTGCCGGAAAAAAAGCTGATGGCCCCGGTTTTCGCCGCGCCGGTGCCGCGCTTTCAGGCGATGCTGGTACCGGTCGTCTATCCGCTGCTGCGCGGGCTGTTCAGCCTGCTTCTGAAGCTCGGCCCGGAGCGTGCCGAGCAGGCGTTCGGCCGGATCAAGACGATCTTCGACCAGACCGCCGCCCGGCTCGCCGACGGGCGACGCTACGCCGCCGGCGACCGGCTGACGCTGGCGGACATCGGCCTTGCCGGCGCCTCGGCGCCTTTGCTGCTGCCGCCGGGTTACGGGACCATCATGCCGGCGGTCGAGACGATGCCGCCGGCGATGCGCGCCGCCGTCGAGGTGCTGCGCGCGCATCCGACCGGCGCCTATGTCAGGCGGCTCTACGAGGAAGACTTCGCGCCGCCGGCCTAGCCCTGGCTCGTCAGGCCGGGATGCGAACGCTGCCGGTCCTGGCGACGACCCGGCCCTCAACAAGCTTCCGCGCGGCAGAGGCGCGGCGCGCGGGATCCGCAGGATCGCCGAAGCCGGCGACGAACCGTGAACCTGCGAATCCCGGTATCAAAAACCAGACGCCGTTTTTGGGTCGACCGAAAACCGCAGAAATGGATTCGGCGGGGTGCAGTTGAGCGCAATTCAGCTTAAAGCGTTCAGCGAGTGATTTGGATTCAAGGTCATGAACCTACCTCAACCCATCAGCCTTCCCGACGTAGATCGGGACCTGGGTCGCGCCTCTTCTGTTCGCTTCCGCCGACACGCGAACATCGTTAGCTCGTTTTAGCGCCATGGCTCCTACCGATCCAATGCAGGCAGTGGATTTTCGTCCCTCGCTGCTCCCACTGTACACCACCCATCTGCGCAATCTGACGGATAAGCTCGAGAGGCTCGCGGGCCTTCGCGCCAGCGAAGTCGAGCCCATTCGAAGCGCAGCGGCCGAGACGATTCAACATAGCCTGCACAGGAAGCTCTGCCGTGTCCTTGTGGTGGAGCTCAACCGTGCGCGCGAGCGGGGGGGGCTCCGGGGCGCAACGCCGGAGGAACGGTGGAACGACTTCATGGGCACGTCCTCCACCCCGGAATTCTGGGGATCGATAGCGGGGACATATCCGACGCTGCACGGCCGAATTTCGCAGGCGATCGCCAATCTTTGCGATGCCGTCCTTGCCTTCGCGACACATTGGAGCGCCGATCGTCACGCGCTCGCCGGTCTCTGCGGGGCTCCCGCCGGTGATTTGACCGCAGTTTCTTTTGGGGCGGGAGACGTGCACCGCCAGGGCCGAAGCGTCGCCATTGTCGGCTGCGACGGCGGCAAGATCGTCTACAAGCCGCGTTCGCTTCGCCCCGAAATCCTGCTCGCGGGACTCATCGAGGATCTGGAGCGCGAATATGGCCGCCCGCTGCTCATGCGAACGCCGGCGGCGCTCGATCGCGGCGGGCACGGCTGGACGGCCTTCGTCGAGCATGTCTACGCATCGGGCCCCGCTGATCTGAAGGCCTTCTACCGCGGTATCGGCGGGTGGCTGGCGCTGACCCGGCTGCTGGGCGCGACCGACCTGCACGCCGAAAACCTGATCGCACATCAGACCACGCCCGTGCTCGTGGATTGTGAAACTTTGTTCACGCCGAAGATCGCTCCCCGGCCGACGGGCCTCGGCGAGGCCGTGGACCGCGCCATAGGTCTGGTGAGCGGGACGGTCATCGCCACCGGCCTCCTGCCCAATCGCGGTCAGGCGCTCGGCTGGCGAGGGGTCGACGTATCCGGGATTGGCGCCTTGCAAGGTCAGCAGCCGATGATCACGATCCCCGATCTCGTCGATGCGGGGACGGATCGGGCCCATATCGGCTCTCGCACGATCGAGGCCGAGCGCGCCTCCAACCACCCCGCGCCGGAGCCTGGACTGGCCGACCATTGGCCGGACATATTGAATGCCTTCGATGAAGTCTCGGCATTGCTGAGGCGGATGGACGAGGAGGGCAGGCTCGCTCCCCTTCTGGAGCCGTTCGCGGATTGCGAGATCCGCGTCGTGACGCGCGCCACCGAGGTCTATGCGGAGCTCGCACGAATGCTCTGGCATCCCGTCTCGCTGCATGACGAAGCGGGCGCGCGCGAGCGGGCGAGGGATTTGCTGACCCGGATGGCGGCCAAGGCATCGTCCGCGCCGGCGGACCCGCGGATCATCGACGCCGAAATCGAGGACCTGCTGGTGGGAGACATACCCTATTTCGCCACGCGGCCGGACCGCGGCCGCCTCGTCGGGCCCGGGGGGCACGAGTGGCTGGACGAAGCGAATTTAATCGAGGCGGCGCTGGGCGACTGGCGCGCCACCGATCTGAAGCTCGAGCACGAGTTCGTCCGCTCGACCCTGGTCAATGCCTATACCAACGAGGTCTCGACCGCCCACGTACGTCGGCTGCCCGGGATCCTGCGTCACGACGATCTCGACCTGCGAAGACGGCGCCATGCGGCAGCGATCATGCAGGGCTTTGTCGATAGCGCCATCGTCGGCGTCGACGGCACCGTCACCTGGGTGGCGTCGACTCTCACGCAGACCGGGTGGTCGCTGCAGCCGCTCCCCGCCGACCTGTACGGCGGCCTTTCTGGTGTCGCTCTGGTCACCGCGGCCTATCAGCGCGAGCAGCGGGCGGGACGCGCGGACATCGTGCCGGGGGTCGACGGCCTTCTCCAAAGGCTCGTCCGGTCGCTCGGTCTCTTCGAGGAGCTGCAAGCCAAGGACCGGGAGGACGGCCGGTTCGCGCGCCCGCCGGCCCCGGGCGGCTATCTCGGCCTTGGCTCCCAGATCTGGACGCGCCTCGTCCTCGCCAAATGGGGCTGCGATGAAGAGCCGGGCCTCGCCGCCGCGGTCGATCTGGCGCGCTCCTTGCCTGGCGCGGTTGCCGCCGACGAGGTGCTGGATGTGCTCGAGGGGCGGGCCGGGGCGATACCGGCCCTTGTCGCGCTCGCCGAGGAAACCCGGTCGTGTCAGTTCCTGGACCTCGCGCGCACCATCGGCGACGAGCTCCTGGATCTCGCGCAAGCCAAGGGCGACGGGCTTTTCTGGAAAGACCCCGGGTCGCCTTTGGGGCTGGGCGGCTTCGCCCACGGCGCCACCGGGATTGGCTGGGCCCTGGCGAAGCTCGGTGCCGCCACCCCGGAGCCACGGTACATCGAGGCCGCCAGGGCCGCCTTCCGCTTCGAGGAGGGGCTCTTCGACGCGGATGAGCAGAACTGGCTGGACCTTCGAATGCTGCCGGGCACGAGGAGCTCAATTGCCTGGTGCCACGGCTGCGTGGGGATCGGACTTGCTCAGCTGGACCTCGATCCCGCCTTGAGCGATCCCACCGCTCGTGCGGTCGTGGAACGCGCCGCCCGCGCGACCGATCGGCTCAGCTTCGGCTGGAATCGCTGCGCGTGCCACGGCGACGTCGGCGCCTGGGAGCTCCTGCAGCGCGCCGGCGCGGCCGGCGCCGCCCCGGAAGGGACGACGCCGGAGCGACTCTTGTCGACGGTGCTGACGAGCCTGGATGAGCGTGGACCCGGTTGCGGATCGACGGGTGAGGCGTTTCAGCCGGGCCTGTTGGCCGGCCAGGGCGGCGTTCTTTACCAACTGCTCAAGAGCAATCCGGAAAGCGCTCTTCCCTCCTTCCTCACCCTCTCCATTCCGGATTGATGACTGAAGTACTTTGAGTATCGAAGTACTTGTGTCACCTGCCGTGGCGCAGCCGCAGTTCATCGACGAAAGCCTGTAAACCAGTTGAATATCAGAACAGGATGTGCGTGAATTGAAATGAGGCCATTCCGACCTCAACCGCATTCAATCACTGAATGCGGCTTCGCAGAAGGAGGAAAATCTCATGACCGCTCGGCAAATGACGCACGGCGACGATCGCTGGCTACTTTCCGCGGAAGACAATCCGGCGGGGCCGCTTTATTCCGGTGGAAAGTTCGCCGAGGCGGACATCGTCGGCGAGGGCGGTCGCAAGACTCAGGTGAGTGTTTGCTCAGGCTCACATACCGTCCAATGCTGCTAAGCTGTTAGCCCGGCCGAGTCTGCTTACGGCTCTGTCGATCTTCCGGGCCCCGTAGCATGAATGGGTCCTGCTGCGGGGTCTGGTATTGTCCGCGCCTCGTTCGAAGGCGCGTGGGGCCATTGAGGATCGTCTGACGCGGACGAGCCCGAATTCTTCCCGAACCTGTGAAGCCCGGCCCGGATGGGCGCTAGGCGTTAGTGAGGCGGCGGTTGACCAGGTCGAGATAGTCGCTGCGCATCTGCAGGGTGAGCTCGCCGACTTCGAAATTCCACGGCCCCGCCGACTGGACCGGAGCGACCTCGGCGGCGCTTCCGGTCAGGAAGAATTGCTCGAAGCTTTCAAGCTCCTCGGGCCAGATCGCCCTTTCCTGGACCTCGATGCCGCGGCGGCGGGCGAGGCCGATCACGGTCTGGCGGGTGATGCCGTTGAGGAAGCAATCGGGAATCGGCGTGTGCAGCACGCCGTCGCGGACGAAGAAGGCGTTGGCCCCCGTCCCTTCCGCGACCCGGCCGCGCCAGTCGAACATCATCGCGTCGTCGAAGCCCTTGGCCTGCGCCTGGTGCCGGGCGAGCGTGCAGATCATGTAGAGGCCGGACGCCTTGGATTCGACCGGCGCCGTATAAGGTGCGGGCCGGCGCCAGGGCGAGATGTCGAGCCTGAGGCCCTTGCGGACTGCTTCCTCGCTGAAATAATTGCCCCAGTCCCAGCAGGCGATGGCGAGGTGGATCTTGGTGCGCTGCGCCGAGACCCCCATCTGCTCCGACCCGCGCCAGGCGAGCGGGCGCATGTAAGCGTTGGTGAGCTTGTTGGCGGCCAAGGTCTCGCGGCAGGCGGCGTCGATCTCGGCCACGCTCCACGGAATCTCGAAGCCAAGGACTTCGCCGCTCTTCCTCAGCCGCTCGCTATGCTGGGTGAGCTTGAAGATCTCGCCGCCATAAGCGCGCTGCCCCTCGAACACCGAGGAGGCGTAATGGAGCGCGTGGGTGAGGATATGGACATTGGCCTCGCGCCAGGGAACCAGCTCGCCGTCGAACCAGATCCAGCCGTCGCGGTCGTCATAGGGGCGCTGATCGGTCATGGAAGCGCGGCTTAGGACCGACCGCCCGGTCGGTCAATCCGAGTCCCGCCGCGCCTCCGCCGCCATTTCGAGGCTCCTGCGGTGCGCCGCCCCGAGGATACGCTCGACGAGCTCGAACAGGGCGCGGTCTTGATCGATCACTCTCAGGCCCGCCTCGGTCGTGCCGCCGGGGCTCGCCACCTTGCGCGCCAGCGTTTCGGGATCGTCGTCCGACGCCGCGGCCAGCGCCGCCGCGCCCTCGACCATCTTCAGGGCCAGCCGGCTGGCCTGGTCGAAAGGCAGACCGAGCCGTTCCGCCGCCGCGGCGAAGGCATCGATATAGCGGAACAGGAAGGCGGGCCCGGCTCCGGTCAGATCGCCGGCAAGCTCGAAGGCTTCGTCCGTCGCGAGCCATTCGGCATGGCCGAGCACCGCCATCAGCCCGGTGACGAGGGTGCGCGCGGCGATGTCCTCGCTGTCGCTGAACAGCAGGACCGCGCCCTTGCCGATCCTGACCGGCAGGTTCGGCATCGCCCGGACGATCGTGCGCGGACCCGGGAATCGGGCGCGCAAGGAGCGCAGCTCCACGCCGGCCAGGATCGACACCAGGATCGTCTCGCGGTCGAGGATCGGCGCCAGAGCGGGGGCGACCTGGTCCAGCTGATAGGGCTTCATTGCGAGCAGGACGATCGCCGGCACCTCGTCCTCGGGCCAGCCGGTGGTGACCCGGACGCCAGCACCCGCCGGCGCGCCGCTCGGCCGGATCACGCTGACATGGGCCGGATCCACGTCCTGCGCGAGCCAGCCGGCCAGCATAGCGCCGCCCATATTGCCGCAGCCGGCGAGCCAGAGGGGACCGGGGAGAAGGGGGTCAGCCACCCTAAACCGTCATCCCCGCGAAAGCGGGGATCCAGCTTCTTTGCGAAGGCGCCTCATGCTGCACGGACGTCTCCTGGATTCCCGCTTTCGCGGGAATGACGAGGAATGGCCTAGGCCTCGCCCTGAGTCTCGATCAAGGCCGCCGCGATCGCTTCCTGCGGGGTCTTGTCGGCCCACAGGACGAACTGGAAGACCGGATAGAAGCGCTCGCATTCCTCGATCGCCGCCTCGACCAGGGTCTCGGCCTGCTGAAGGCTCAACGTGCCGCTCTCGTCGCCCTCGAGCAAGGCGGCGTGGCGGAACAGGACCAGGCCCGAGGCCGACCACAATTCGAAATGGCCGAGCCAGAGCTGCTCGTTGACCAGGCCGATCGTCTCGTAGGTGGCGGCGCGCTTCTCGGCCGGCACGCGGATGTCGGGCAAAGCGAGGAATTGCAGGACCTGGTCCTCGGCGCGCCAGATCGCGCGCAATTCATATTGCGTCCAGCTGCCCTGGAAGCTCGAGACGATCTCGTCCTCGCCGTTGCGCTCATAGACCCAGCCGAGCGCGCTGAAATAGGTTTCGAGCATGTCGATCGGCGCGCTCGCTTCCCGCTCCAGCTCGAATTCGTCCATGTCCATGCAGCGTCAGTCCCGGTTTGTTCGCAGCCTGAAAATGCCCGCGCGGCGCGAAAAGCGCAAGGAAGTGTGGGGGATTCGGTTAACAAAGCTGTGGATAGTCACGCCTTCGCGCGCGGCTTGCGCTTGCGGATTTCGACCTTTGCGGGCCTGCCTTCGAGCGCGTCGAGCCGGGCGGCGAGCGCCTCATTCTGCTCGCGCGCGGCCACCGCCATCGCCTTGACCGCCTCGAATTCCTCGCGTGTGACGAGGTCGAGGCCGCCGATCCATTCGCGCGCGCTCTCCTTCATCCCCGCCTGCGCCTCGCGGGTCATGCCGGCCAGCGTTCCGGCGGCGCCGTTCATCACTTTGACGAAATCGTCGAACAGGCGGTTCTGGGACTGCATGGCTCGTTCCTTCAGGTGCCGTTGAGCTGGATATCGATCCTCGCCGGCCCCGGTTCAAGCGTCTCGGCATCGGGGTTGAGGATCAGGATCTGGTAATTGAGGGTGAGCGCGAACATCAGCCAGCACAGATAGGGGATCATGAGGAGCGCTGCCCAGAGGCGGATCTTGCGGATGACGACGATCATGACGACCGCGACCACGACCATCGCAGCGATCACCGACAGCGCCAGGCTGACCTTGTGCGCGGCGAAGAAGAGCGGCGACCAGGCGTAGTTGAGCGCCAGCTGCAGCGCGAACAGGGTCAGCGCCTTCTCGCGATTGCGCGCGCCCCTGGCGTGGAGCAGCATTGCGAGCGACAGGCCGAGCAGGGTGTAGAGCGTGGTCCAGGCGACCGCGAACATCCAGCCCGGCGGCATGAAGCTGGGCTTCTCCAGCGCCGCGAACCAGGGATTGGCAGAGCCCGAATTGGAGAGCAGGCCCGAAAGGGTGCCGAGCAGCACCACCGCCGGCACGGTGAACAGGGCATAGCGCAGGAAGCTCATCTGCAATTCGGATTTGGAGGCTATACCCTGCATGCCGGTTCCTTATTCCGCCGGCTGCGGCCGGAGCGGACCGGACAGCTGGCCTTCGAGCCGGCGAGTCACCGCCAGCGGCGAGCCCGTGTAGCGCGCGAGCCTCGAATAGAGGAGCGGGATCAGGAACAAGGTGATGATCGTCGCGATCGCCACGCCGAACACGATGACGACTCCGATCGCGGTCCGCGCCGCCGCGCCGGCTCCGCCCGAGAGCATCAGCGGAACCGCGCCGGCCACGGTCGCGATCGAGGTCATCAGGATCGGCCGAAGGCGCCGCCGCGCTGCCTCCCGCACCGCCTCGCCGACGTCGCGGCCGGCGTCGCGCAGCTGGTTGGCGAATTCGACGATGAGGATGCCGTTCTTGGCGGCGAGGCCGACCAGCATGACGAGGCCGACCTGGCTGTAGAGGTTCATCGTCTGGCCCATCACCGCAAGGCCGATCAGCCCGCCCGCCACCGCAAGCGGCACGGTGGTGATGATCACGCCGGGGTGGACGAAGCTCTCGAATTGCGCGGCGAGGAGCAGATAGACGATGACGATGGTCAGCAGGAACACGAGATAGATCGATCCGCCGGCCTCGCGGAAGGCCTGGCTCTCGCCGCGATAGCCGGTCGCCGTCACTTCGGGCGAGGCCGCCGCGGCCCGCTCGAGGAAGGTCAGGGCCTCGCCGAGCGTGTAGCCCGGCGCGAGCCCGGCCGAGAGCGTGATCGCGCGCAATTTGTTGTAGCGGCCGAGATCGCGCGCCCCGGCCGTGTCATGGGCCCGGACCAGGTTGGAGAGCGGGACCAGGGTGCCGGTGCGGCTTCGCACGTAGATGGAGGCGAGATTCTCCTGGGTGGCGCGCGCGCTCTCCTCGGCCTGGACGACCACCCGATATTCCTCGCCGCGGTCGACATAATTGGAGACCCGGCGCGAGCCGAGCAGGGTCTGGAGCGCGTTCGACACGTCGGCGACCGACACGCCGAGATCGCCGGCGCGCGCGGTGTCGACCTCGATCCGCATCTGCGGCTTGGTCTCCTTATAGTCGCTGTCGAGATTGACGATTCCGGGGTTGTTCGCGGCGGCGGCGACGATCCGGTCGCGGGCCCGGGCGAGATCGGCATAAGTGGCGCCGGCGATGACGAAATTGACCGGCTGGCCGCGGCCCCGGCTCAATGAGTTCCTCGCCTGCGCATTGCCGCGCACGGCGGCGATCCGCCCAAGCATGCGGTTGACGTCGCCGACCACGTCCTGGGTGGTTTCGGTCCGCTCCTCCCAGGGCTTGAGGAAGATGCTGACCGAGCCGTTGTTGAAATCGTCGCTCGGCCCGAAGCCGCCCGGCGCCCGCACGATCAGCGAGCGTACCGCGCCCTCGCCGACCATCGGCAGCAGCCGTGCCTGGACTTCGGTCATGTAGCGCATCATCTCGGCGAAGCCCGTCCCTTCCGGAGCCGAGACGTTGACGTTGACGATGCCGGTATCCTCGGCCGGCGCAAGCTCGGACCGCAAGGTGAAGAACAGGGCCGCGGCGCCGGCCAGGAACAAGGCGACGACCGCGACCGGGATCAGCGGCTTCCTGATCACCCAGTCGAGCCGCCGCGCATAGCCCTCCTCGGCCCGCCGGAAGTTCCGGTCTACGAAGCCGGCGAGCCGCCCCCGCTTCTCGTGCCGGAGCAATTTGGAGCAGAGCATCGGCGCCAGGCTGAGCGCGAAGAAGCCCGAAAAGGCGACCGCGCCGATCATCGCCGCGGCGAGCTCGCGGAACAGCAGGCCGGTCGTGCCGGCGATGAACATGATCGGCACGAACACCGCGCACACCACCATCGTCGTCGAAAGCACCGCGAAGCCGACCTGGCGGGCGCCGTTATAGGAGGCGGCGAGCGGGTCCTCGCCCTCCTCGATCCGGTGATAGATATTCTCAAGCACGACGATGGCGTCGTCGACGACGATGCCGATCGACAGGACCAGGGCAAGCAGGGTCAGCAGGTTGATCGAAAAGCCGATCATCGACAGCAATCCGAAGCTCGCCAGCAGGCAGAGCGGCACGGTGACCGCCGGGATCAGGGTCGCCCGCCAGCTCCCGAGGAACAGGAAGATGACCAGGACAACGAGGATCGCGGCCTCGGCGAGCGTGGTCCACACGCCCTCGATCGCGCGGTCGATGAACTGCGATTCGTCTGAGCCGACGGTGATGTCCATGCCTTCGGGCAGGCTCGGGCGGACCTGCTCGACCATCGCCTTGGCCGCGTCGGCGACGGCGAGCGTGTTGGCGCCGGACTGGCGGATGATGGCGAGGCCCACCGCCTGGTTGCCGTTCATCCGGAAGGACGAATAGAGGTTTTCGGGCCCGATCTCGACCCGGGCAATATCGCCGAGGCGGACCAGATAGCCGTCGGTGCCGCGGCCGACGATGAGCGCGCGGAACTGCTCGGGGGTCTGGAACGGCCGGTCGACCCTCAGGGTCACGTTCTGCTGGGCAGATTCGAGCCGGCCCGCGGGTAGCTCGACATTCTGAGTCCGCAACGCGGCCTCGACGTCGGCGGGGGTGAGGCCGAAGCCCGCCAACCGCTCGGGCTGCAGCCAGATCCGCATCGCCGGCCGCGCCTCGCCGCCGATGAAGACCCGCGCGACGCCGTTGATCGAGGAGAAGCGGTCGACGAGGTTGCGGTCGGCCCAGTCGGACAATTGCAGCGCCGACCAGCCGGGCTTGGAGACGACCAGGAACATGATCGGCGCGGCGTCGGCGTCGACCTTGCGGACCACCGGCGGGTCGATCTCCTGCGGCAGGCTGGACGCCGCGGCGCCGACCCGGTCGCGCACGTCGTTCGCCGCGCTGTCGATGTCGCGTCCGGGCGCGAATTCGATGGTGATGTCCGATTGGCCGTCGCGCGAGCGCGAGGTGATCGTCTGCAGGCCCTCGAGCCCGGCCAGCTGCTCCTCGAGCACCTGGGTGATCCGGGTCTCGACGACGTTGGCGGCGGCGCCGATATAGGAGGTCTGGACCGAGACGACCGGCGGATCTACGTCGGGATATTCGCGCACCGACAGGTTGAAGAAGCCGACCGCGCCGAACACCGCGATCAGCATCGCCACCACCGCCGCGAAGACCGGCCGCTTCACCGAAAGGTCGGAGAGCTTCATGCGCTCATGACCCTAGCGCCCGCTTCCGCGACCTTGCCCGCCCCTGCCCGCGCCCTCGACGCGGACCTGCATGCCGTCGGCGACTTTGACGATGCCCTCGGTGACCACCCTTTGCCCGGACCGAAGCCCCTCGACGATCTCGATCCGCCCGCCGCTGCGCGCGCCGGTGCGGACCTGGACCCGGCGCACGCGGCCCTGATCGTCGAGCGTGAAGACGTAGCGCCGGTCGCCCTCGCCGACCACCGCCAGCTCGGGGACCGAGAGGCCGTTGCGGGCGGCGCTGCTGATCACGACGTTCAGCATCATGCCGGGGCGAAGCGCCCGGTCCGGATTGGGCAGCAGCGCCCGCACCCGCACCGCGCGGGTATTGGGGTCGATCACCGGATCGATGGTCTGGACCACGCCGCGGAACGGGCGATCCGGATAAGCGGCGGCGCGCGCCTCGATCGGCAGGCCCTCGCGGATCGTGGCGAGCATCGTCTCGGGAACGGTGAAATCGAGCTTGATCACAGTCAGATCGCTGATCGTCGCGATCTCGGTGCCCTGGGTCGCCATCGCGCCGACCGAGATGGTCCGCAAGGAGACCCAGCCGGCGAAGGGCGCGCGGATCACCCGCTCGCCGATCTGCGCCTGCACCGCCTGCGATTGCGCGCGCGCGGCGGCGGCGGCGGCGACCTGGGTGTCGTAATTGGAGCGGGTGGCGAAGCCGCGATTCTTGAGCGCCTCGATCCGCTGCAATTGCTGCTGCGCCTCGCGCTGGCGGGCATTGGCCGCTTCGAGCTCAGCATTCTGCTCGGCCTGGCGAAGCACGGCGACGATCTGGCCGCGCTGGACGAAGGCGCCGTCGTCGAAATTGAGGCGAACGATCCGCTCGGTGACGGGCGCGGACAGGGTCACCTGCTCGTTGGCGCGCGCGGTGCCGACCGCCTCGATCCGGTCGGCGAAGGCCATTGCGGTGGCCGCCTCGGCCTTGACCAGCGGCGGCTCACGGTCGCGCTGCTTGGCATCGCCGCCGCCGCAAGCGGCCAGCGCGATGGTGAGCATCAAGATGAACGACCGTCGATTCACGCTTTTACTCTCTCTCGCGCCGCTCCATGACCAATTTTGCCGCCATGGTCGAGGGGGCGATTGTCTCAATCTGTCCCGGCCGGTTCGGACCGTTCGGCGCCGATCAGGAACTCGACATTGCCTTCGGGGCCGGTGATCGGGCTTGGCGTCACCCCCTCAACGCGCCAGCCGCGCCCGCGGAGCCAGGCCGCGGCGCCCTCGCAGACGCGCGCATGGACAGCGGGGTCGCGGACCACGCCGCCTTTGCCGATCTCGGCCCGCTCCGCCTCGAATTGCGGCTTGATCAAAGCGACCAGCCGTCCGTCCGCCTTCGCGAAGCCGAGCGCCGTGTCGAGCACCTTGGCAAGGCCGATGAAGCTGGCGTCGCAGACGATGATGTCGACCGGCTCGGTGACGATCGCCTCGGTCAGATAGCGCGCATTGGTCTTCTCGTGGACGACGACGCGCGGGTCCTGCCTGAGGCTCCAGGCGAGCTGGTTGGTGCCGACGTCGACCGCGAACACCCTGACGGCGCCCCTCTGCAGCAGCACGTCGGTGAACCCGCCCGTCGAGCTGCCGACGTCGAGCGCCACCTGCCCCGCCACGTCCCAGCCGAAATGGTCCAGCCCATGCGCCAGCTTGATCCCGCCCCGCGACACCCAGGGATGATCCTTGCCGCGCACGTCGAGCGGCGCATCGGCCGCCAGCCCCTCCCCCGCCTTGCCGATCTTGCGCTCGCCCGAATAGACGAGCCCCGCCAGGATCAGCGCCTGCGCCTTGGCGCGGCTCTCGGCGAGGCCACGATCGACGAGGAGCTGGTCGGCGCGAGCTTTGGTCAAAGCTTATTTGCCTGCGAAGGGATTGAAGACCGGCACCTCGAAATCCCGGAAGTCGCGGACGTTGCGTGTGACCACCGTCAATTCGTGGCGAATCGCGGTCGCGGCAATCATCGCATCCTCGTAGAAATCGTCGGACCGGCCATGCATCAGCCTCGCCCAAATCCGGAACGTCTCTCCATCCATGGGAAGAATGTTCGATGTGCTGCTGACTTGGTCGAGCCAGGATTCGAGCTCCTTTGCCTTGGCCACATCCTGCCTGCGCGTGATTTCTATGCCCGCCTGTATCTCGGCAAGCGTGACGGCCGGGATATGGAGATCGCGGTCGGCAACCGTTGCGATCCATGCCTCCACCGCGCCGTGAGGCTTGGGCTTGCGGCGTTCGGAGACGACATTGGTATCGAGCAGATACACGGATCAAAATGTGGGTGGGCGCCGGCGCCGTGCCCGGCCGCGCGGGGGAATGGGGATTTCGAAACGGGGTTCGTCCGCTAGCAGCAATTCCTTCAGCGTCGGTCGGGCCTGCGCCTCGATCCGCCGCCACTCATCGACGTCCACCAGAACGGCCGCCTCGGCGCCGCGCTTCGTCACGAGTTGCGGACCGTCCGCCACGCAGGCGTTAAGCATCTCGCTGAACCGGGCCTTCGCATCCTGTACGGGCCAAGCCTTCATGATCGCCTCCTGACTAGTCAGCTGACTAGATAAAGCCAGTCACGACCTCTTTCAAGCCTAGCGGTTCGGCAGCCCCGCGGCGGCGCGGTCGCGGCGGATCTGGGCTTCGTTGTCGCGGACGTGGGCGATCAGGCCGCTCATGCCGCTCCTTTGCTCGGCGATCGCCGCGCGGCAGGGCGCCTTGGGCTCGAAGCCGTTGGGCGTGGCCGCGTCCCAGGCGAGCGCGCGCGCCATCGTCGCGGCCCAGGCGCGCGGGTTGGCGCCGGCATATTCGTTCATCTGCCGGCCGACCGTCTCCTGCAGCGAGCCGAACAAAGCCGGCTCGGTGTCGGGCGCGAGATCGGGGTGGCAGGCCAAGCGGATGCGGTAGCGCAGCTGGCCCGCATAGAACCAATAGACCGCCTCGTCCTTGCGGTTGGCGGCGAACAGCCGCGAGGCGAGGATGTAGTAGAATGAGGGATGCTGGTCCGGGATGATCCGGATCAGCTCGCCGAGCGCGACCCTTTGCGGATCGACGCTGTCGTCGCAGGCCGGTCGCTCGCGCCGGCCGCCGGTCACCGCGCTTATGCCGTGCGCCTGCACCGAGCAGGGGATCGCCTTCGCCGGCGCCGCGTCCGCCCCGGAGGCGGCGGCGGCGTTGCTGGCGGCCGCGGCGTTGTTGGCGCCGCCCGCCGCCCCGCAGCCGGCCAGCGCAAGCGCCAGCAAAGGTCCGTATCGCCGCATCATGCCCCTCCGTCCCGATCGTTCCGTGAGGCATGCCCCATGCGTCGCCGGTCGTCCACCGCGCTCAGGCCCGCGCGCCCTCGATCACGCCGGCGCTGTTGTGCCTGAGCGCCTTCAGCACCGTCTCGACGATGCCCTCGGCGTCGAGGCCGGCGTCGGCATATTGCTTTTCGGGCTTGTCCTGGTCCTGGAAGGCGTCGGGCAGGCGCATGGTGCGAAGCTTGAGGCCGGCGTCGATCAGGCCGTGATCGCTGGCCATGGTGAGGACGTGGGCGCCGAGACCGCCGATCGAGGCCTCCTCGACGGTCACCGCGACCTCGTGGGTGGTCAGCAGGCGGCGGATCAGCGCCTCGTCGAGCGGCTTGGCGAAGCGCAGGTCCGCGACCGTCGCGCTGAGGCCCTTTCCGTCGAGCATGTCGGCGGCCTTGAGCGCCTCTTCGAGCCGCGTGCCGAGCGACAGGATCGCGACCTTCTTGCCCTCGCGCAGGATCCGGCCCTTGCCGATCTCGAGCCGCTCGGGCGTTTCGGGCAGCGCCACGCCGGTGCCGTTGCCGCGCGGATAGCGGACCGCGCTCGGCCCGCTGTCGTGCAGCGCCATGGTGTGGACCATGTGGACGAGCTCGGCCTCGTCGGCGGCGGCCATCACCGTGAAATTGGGCAAGGTGCACAAATAAGCGAGGTCGAAGCTGCCGGCATGGGTGGCGCCGTCGGCGCCGACCAGCCCGGCCCGGTCGATGGCGAAGCGGACCGGCAGATTCTGGATGGCGACGTCGTGGACGACCTGGTCGTAGGCGCGCTGCAGGAAGGTCGAATAGATCGCCGCGAACGGGCGGTAGCCCTGCGCCGCCAGCCCGGCCGCGAAGGTCACCGCATGCTGCTCGGCGATGCCGACGTCGAAGCAGCGCTCGGGGAATTTGTCCTGGAACTTGTCGAGGCCGGTGCCCGACGGCATCGCCGCGGTGATCGCCACGATCTTGTCGTCCCGCTCCGCCTCCGCGACCAAAGCCTTGGCGAAGACGCCGGTATAGGAAGGCGGGCCCGGTTCGGCCTTGGCTTGGGCGCCGGTGATGACGTCGAACTTCTGGACGCCGTGATATTTGTCGGCCGCCTCCTCGGCGGGGCCGTAGCCCTTGCCCTTCTTGGTGACGACGTGGACGAGCATCGGCCCCTCGCCGGCGTCGCGGACATTCTCCAGGATCTTGACCAGCCGCTCGACATTGTGGCCGTCGACGGGCCCGACATAATAGAAGCCCAGTTCCTCGAACAAAGTGCCGCCGGTCCAGAAGCCGCGCGAATATTCCTCCCAGCGGCGCGCCATGACGTGGAGGCGCTTGGGCAGCTTGCGCGCGACCTTCTGGGCGATCCGCCTCAGCGTCAGATACTTGCCCGACGAGACCAGCCGCGCGAGATAATGCGAAAGCCCGCCGACCGGCGGCGCGATCGACATGTCGTTGTCGTTGAGGATGACGATCAGCCGGTTGCCGGCGGCGCCTGCATTGTTCATCGCCTCATAGGCCATGCCCGCCGACATCGCGCCGTCGCCGATCACCGCCACCGCCTTGCCGGGCTTGTCCGCCAGCTTGTTCGCCACCGCGAAGCCCAAAGCCGCCGAGATCGAGGTCGAGCTGTGCGCGGCGCCGAACGGGTCATATTCGCTCTCGGTGCGCCGGGTGAAGCCGGAGAGGCCGCCGCCCATGCGCAGCGTGCGGATCCGGTCGCGCCGGCCGGTGACGATCTTGTGCGGATAGCATTGGTGGCCGACGTCCCAGATCAGGCGGTCGGTGGGCGTGTCGAACACATAATGGAGCGCCACCGTCAGCTCGACCACGCCCAGCCCCGCGCCGAGATGGCCGCCCGTCACCGAGACGGCGGAGATGGTCTCGGCGCGCAATTCGTCGGCGAGCTGGCGGAGCTTGTCCTTGGGCAGCTTGCGGATGTCGGCCGGCGTCTCGACCGTGTCGAGGAGAGGCGTTGAGGGGCGATCGCTCATGGCCGCGCCTGTAAACCTGTCGGGGGCGGCTGTCGAATGTTGTTCCGGTGCAGCAGGGGTGCAGGAACGGGAGGGCGCGCACGTTCATTCTGATCCATGGGCGCTCCAAGGGGAATCTCTCATTTGGACGGCGTAGTGCCCACGCATCTCGACCGCAGGACGCTGCGCGGCGAAGGCCCCGCCCTGGCCGCCTCACGACGTGTGGGTAGGCGGTCGTCCACCGTGACAGTCCGGGTCATCGAACAGAACAAAGAACATTCGCGTCCAATGTAGGAAATGATCTGCTTTTGATTTTCCCAAGTTGGCGCAGGAGCCTGCATCCCCCGGCGGCTCTTTCTCAGGATGAAGACGGTGCCGGCCCGGCCGCCCCGGCACGCGGCTGGCGCCACCAGGACCAAAGCCCGAAGCAGGACATGACCAGGAACAGCGCATAAAGCCCCGCGGTCACCTCCAGGCCGCGATAGAGGTAGACGCCGATCGCAAGCAGATCGACGCCGATCCACAGCACCCAGCTTTCGACCCGGCGCAGCGACTGGAGCATTTGCGCGGAGACGCTGAAGCCGGCGATCGCAGCGTCGGCGAACGGCGCGGCGGCGTCGGTGAAGCGGGCCATGCCGAGGCCCCACAAAGCGCTCGCCGCGGCAGCGCCGGCCAGCCAGAGCAGCCGGCCGCGCGGCGCCATGCGCTCGACCGCGACGCCGCCGTCCGCCTTGGGGCTGCGCACCCAAACGCGCCAGCCGTAGAGCTGGACGGCAAGGAAGAAGATCTGGAGCAGCGCGTCGCTGTAGAGCCGCGCCTCGGCGAAGACGAAGAAATAGAGCGCGACCATCGCGATGCCGAACGGATAGTTCCACACGCTGCGCCGGACCACGAGCGCGACGTTGACCACGCCAAGCGCCGCGGCCGCAAGCTCTGTCCACCCCATGAAGAGAGGCTAGCCGATAGGGGGCGCTCCGCCAAGGCGGACGGCGCGGGCCTTATTGCTCCTCGCAATCCCCGCAGGTCCCGCGCACTTCGATCACCGGCCGGTCGGCCTTGAAGCCGGCGGCCTGTGCCGCCGCCCTGACGCCGCCGGTGATGCGGTCGTCGTCGATATGCTTGGCCTGGCCGCAATTGTCGCAGATCAGGAAGATGCAATCGTGCAGGCAATCGGGATGGTCGTTGGCGACATAGGCGTTGGCGCTCTCGACCCGGCGGGCGAGATTGGCGCCGACGAACAGGTCGAGGATCCGGTAGACGCTGTTCGCCGCGACCCGCCGGCCCTCGTTCTGCGAGACCTTCTCGGCGATGTCGTAGGCGCTGGCCGGCCGGTCGAAGCTCGCCAGCGCGCCGAACACGGCGGAGCGCATCTGCGTCCATTGCTCGCCGGAGCGCTCCATGGTCGATTTGGCCGCCTCGGCGAGGTCGGCGCCCTGATGGGAATGATGAACGTGGGCCATGAGGGGAATGTAAGCCTTCCGGGGGGTCGGGACAAGTCGCCAGCCCGTCCTCCTGTTCGTCACGCTGAACTCGTTTCAGCATCCAGCGACGAGCGGCGCGGCGGGTGCAGGATTGGATCCTGAACGAGTTCAGGAGACGGCGTGTGGGAGCCGTCAGACCACCGCGCGGCGGTTGAGGTCGTGGCCGAGGGCGAGGATGAGCACGCCGAACACCGAGTAGAAGACCTCCTCGGGGCCATGCGGCAGGGTCAGCGAGCCGGCCATGGTGCCGAGGCCGAGCGCGCCGATCGCGGCGGGAAGCATGAAGCCATGCTCGAAGACGCCGCGGCCGAGCCCGAGCGCGCCGAGCAGCATCGCGAAAACCAGGCCGACCTCGTGGATGCGCGGATCGAGCAGCATGCCGCCGGCGGACGCCACCACCATCACCAGCACCGCGCTCGCCACGCAATGGACGAGGCAAAGGCCCGAAAGGCCGATGGCCATCCGGTCGATCGTCCCGTTCCTGGGCAAGGCTGGTAACACGCGCGACTCCCTGTTCAGGCCGGATATAGGCCGGTTCGAACGAAGTGACAATATATCATGCGCGGGAAAAGTTCCGTTTCCGGGGGATAGTTACTTTTATGCGACAGCGCGCGGACCCAGGCGCCCGCACATGAAAGCAAACTGTCCCCTTCCCGTCTCCGCGCGGCTCGGCCATAGGCGCACCCATGCCGATCGCCCTGTTGAAGCGCCCCACCGAGCCCCGCCCCCGGCCGCGCGCCATCTCCGGCTGGTTGCTGTTCGTCGCCGTGCTGGTCTTCGCGATGGTCGTGGTGGGCGGCATCACGCGGCTCACCGAATCGGGCCTGTCGATGGTCCGCTGGGAGCCGATCTCGGGCGCGATCCCGCCGCGCGGCGAGACCGAATGGCAGAACGAATTCGAGCATTACAAGGCGAGCCCGCAATACAGCCAGGTAAATACCGGCATGTCGCTGGCCGAGTTCAAGGAGATCTTCTTCTGGGAATATGTGCACCGGCTGCTCGGGCGGCTGGTCGGCCTCGCTTTCGCCCTGCCCCTGCTCTTCTTCTGGTGGCGCCGCGCCATTCCGCCGGCTTACGGCTGGAAGCTCGGCGCCCTGTTAGGCCTGGGCGCGCTGCAGGGCGTGATCGGCTGGTGGATGGTCGCCTCGGGGCTGGTCGACCGGCCCGAGGTCAGCCACATCAGGCTCGCAATCCACCTGCTCATGGCGCTGTTCATCTTCGCCGGCCTGCTCTGGGTGTCGGGAGATTTGCGGGGTCTTGCCCGAAATCCGGCGGCGCGGCCGGCGCGCATTCCTCTGCTGGGCCTGTGGGCGCTCTCGCTGCTCTTCCTCCAATTCATGTTCGGCGCCTATATGGCCGGGCTCGACGCGGGCCGCTATTTCAGGACCTGGCCCTGGATGAACGGGGAATTCTATCCGTCCGGCTATGAGTGGATGCAGCCAATGCTGCGCAACTTCGTCGACAATCCGATCACCGTCCATTTCGTGCATCGCTGGCTCGCCTTCATCGTCGCCTTCCTGGCTTTGTGGCTCGCGGCGAAGGCCTGGATGGCGAGGCTGCGCTGGGAGGCGGCGATGCTTGCCGGGGCGGTCGTCATCCAGATCCAGCTCGGCATCCTCACCGTGCTCTCGCGCGTGGAGATCACGATCGCGGTCCCGCATCAGGGCATGGCCGTGCTCCTGCTCGCCGCCATGGTCACCGCCGCGCACCGGCTCGGCGAGCGGCCGGAATGACCGGGATCGTCAGCGTCTACGCGATCTTCGCCGATGCAGGCGAGGCGGAGAGAATCGCCCGGGCGGCCGTCGAGGAGCGCCTCGCCGCCTGCGCCAACATCCTGGGCCCCTGCCGCTCCATCTACCGCTGGCAGGGCAAAATCGAGGAGGCCGACGAGGTCGCGGCGATCTTCAAATGCCGGGCCGACAAAGCGGACGCCCTGGCCGCGCGAATCGCCGCGCTGCACAGCTACGACGTGCCGGCGATCGCGATCTGGCCCATAAAAGGCGCCTGGCCCGCTTATGCCGAATGGGTCGAGGCAGAGAGCTGAGGGGAGGAGAGATCGGCTTCCTGAGCATGGTTCTGGCGACCGCGCTGGCGACCCAGATTTCGCCGGCGACGAGCCAGGCGGCCCCCGCTCCATCGCCGGCGCCGCGCAGCGTCGCGATCCCGTTCGATCCGCCGCTCGGCCGCATGCTCGCCTATCGCATGACCTCCGTCGAGATGCGGGGCGGACAGCCGCAGACCATGACCCTCGAGATGCGCATCGTCTTCCGCCGCGATGGCGCCGGCTATGTGATGACCACGACCTACGACCTGCCGCCCGGCCTTCCGCGCGGCCATCCCATGGTCGCGGTGCTGATGCGCCCGCTCGAGCTGCGCCTCGACGCGGACGGGGCGATTGTCGGCATGGTCGACGAGCCGGCTTATTGGGCGGGGATCGACGCGATCATGGACGACATCATCCGCAGCCTCGGCGCGGACACGCGCGCTACCGGGGCCGTGCGCGCCGCCTTCCGGGCGATGCGCGACATGCCCGACGAGGACAGGCTGGGGACGATCGCGCGCAACGTCTTCCCATTGGTCGAATATGGCGGGATCGAAATGGCGGTCGGCGAGACGCGCGAAGAAGCGTTCGAGTCCGAGACTCCCCTCGGCCCCGTCGCGCAGGAGGCGGCCGTCACCCTGGAGGGCATCGACGGCGATACCGCCCGGCTGCGCAGCGTCGCCCGTCTGGCGCCGGGCCAGATCGAGCGGGTCACCCGCCATATCCAGGAGCGCTACGGCGTCACGCCCCGGCCGGAAGCCGGCGACGCCGCCTCGCAGCTGCCGCCGGAGCGCGTCGGGACCTATCGGGTGTCGCTGCGCACCGGCCTCACTGAGCGCTACAGCCAGACCGTCTCGACGCCCGCCAGGCCGGGCGCGGCGCCGGCGCCGCCGCGCCAGACCCGGACGATCGTCCGCATCCCTTGAGGTCAGGGTAGTATAATACCACTCGTCAAAGGCCCGCTTTTCCTTGACTTTCCGCGCCTGCTCCGCCATTCGGCCGCCATCGCGCGGCTCGCAACGGCCGCGCTTATCATTTCAAGAGGTCCATAGCCCATGAAGGCGCTGATGAAGACCACGCGGTCGATCAAGCCGCGCGAGGTCGAGAAGAAATGGCATCTGATCGATGCCGACGGTCTTGTGGTCGGGCGTCTCGCCTCGATCGTCGCCAACATCCTGCGCGGCAAGCACAAGCCGAGCTTCACCCCCCATGTCGATTGCGGCGACCATGTCGTCATCGTCAATGCGGACAAGGTCCGGTTCACCGGCAAGAAGCTGACCGACAAGATCTATTACAAGCATACCGGCTATGCCGGCGGCATCAAGGAAACGACCCCGGCCAAGATCCTGGACGGCCGCTTCCCCGAGCGCGTGCTCGAAAAGGCGATCGAGCGGATGATCCCGCGCGGGCCTTTGGGCCGCGATCAGATGCGCGCGCTTCACCTCTATGCCGGCACCGAGCATCCGCACGGCGGCCAGGCTCCCGAGCCTCTCGACGTCGCGGCGATGAACCGCAAGAACAAGGTGGGTCAATAATGTCCGACAATCGTCAATCGCTTGCCGATCTCGCCAAGCTGACCGAGACCGAGGCGGAGAAGCCGGCCGAAGCGCCCGCCGCCGAGGAAAATGCCGAAGCCGCCCCTGCCGCCGAGGCCGAGGCCGAGGCTCCCGCCGCCGAGGAAGCCGCGCCCGCCGCTGCTCCCGCCGTGCGTGAAGGCCGTGACGATGGCCGCGAAGGCGGCCGCGAAGGCCGCGGCCGCCGCGACGAGACGCCCGACGATCATGGCGTCTCGACCCAGGGCCCGCAGATCAAGGCGATCCTGCGCGAGCAGCAGCTCGACAAGCAGGGCCGCGCCTACGCGACCGGCCGCCGCAAGGACGCCGTCGCCCGCGTGTGGCTGAAGCCCGGCACCGGCAAGATCGTCGTCAACGGCCGCGACCAGGAGGTCTATTTCGCCCGTCCGACTTTGCGCCTGATCATCAACCAGGTGTTCGACATCGCCGACCGCAAGGGCCAGTATGACGTGATCGCCACCGTGATCGGCGGCGGCCTTTCCGGCCAGGCCGGCGCGGTCCGCCACGGCATCTCGACGGCGCTGACCCGCTACGAGCCGGGCCTCAGGACCATCGTCAAGCGCGAAGGCTTCCTGACCCGCGATCCGCGCGTCGTCGAGCGCAAGAAATACGGCCGCGCCAAGGCCCGCCGTAGCTTCCAGTTCTCGAAGCGCTAAAAGGCGAGCGAGCCGAACGAAAAAGGCGGTCCGGAGCATATCCGGGCCGCCTTTTTCTTTGTTGCCAAGGCAGCGGATACACATTATCCCTTTTTCGAACACACTGGCTCCAGAAAGGGATAATCTGCCGGATTTCACGCAACTCGACGGTAGCCAGATTCGGCAGCTCATCGATACTGAGCAGCTCTACGCCGCCTATCGCGAGGCGCAGCGGGATCGCGAACAGCGCTTTCGCGGCTCGATGACGTGGAAACGGGTCGGCGGTCGCGAATATCTCTATCGCAAGCGAAAGGATCGCTGGGAGAGCCTGGGTCGGCGCAGTGGCGATACGGAGCTTATTCTCGATCGGTTCCGGTCCGGCCGCGCAGCGGCGAAGGCGCGCATGCAGGCGCTCGATCACCAGGTCCGGCGGAACGCGCCGATCAACAAGGCGATGGGGCTCGGCCGCGTCCCTTGGCCGGCCGCGCGGCTGCTGCGCAAGCTGGACCGGTACCGGCTGCTCGGCGGCGCGATCAGCATCGTCGGAACGCATGCGCTTTACGCCTATGAGCGGATGGCGGGCGGGCATTTCGCATCCGGCCATGTCGCGACGCAGGACATCGATTTGCTCTACGACAGGCGCGATCGGCTCCGCTTCTTTGCCCCCGATATGCGCGAGGAGGGCCTGCAGGGAATCCTGCGCGAAGTGGATTCATCCTTCCAGCTGCTGACGCCGCGCAGCTATCAGGCGGTGAACGACGCCGGCTTCCTCGTCGACCTCATCATGCCTTTGCCGAGGCAACCGGCGCTCGCTGCGCCCGGCCGTATCGGCACCGGTCCCGACGATATGACGGCCGCCGAGATCGAGGGCCTCTCCTGGCTCCAGAGCAGCCCGCATCTCCAGCAGACGGCGATCGACGAAAAGGGCTTCCCCGTGCCCATCGACGTGCCCGATCCTCGCGCTTTCGCGCTTCACAAGCTCTGGGTGTCCGAACGTGCGGACCGGGATCCCATGAAGGCGCGTCGTGACGCCGCGCAGGCCCGGGCTGTCGCCTGGCTCGTGCTGCGCCATCTGCCGCACCTTCGCTTCGACGATGATGCACTGAGTGCGCTCCCGCAAACATTGCGCGCCCGCGCCCAGGGTCTGGTCGCTCTGGCGCGCGAGGACGGCATGGCGGACGGGACGGACTGGTAGATGCGGCTCGCCTTCACCCGCGCCGTCAGCCCGCGCCTTGCCGAGTGCGAGACGACGCAGGCGGGGCGCGTCGACGTCGCCCGCGCGATCGAGCAGCATGCCGCTTATGAGCGGGCGCTGGCGGCGGCGGGGCTGGAGGTGCGGCGGCTCGCGGCGCTCGACGACTTCCCCGATGCCGTCTTTGTCGAGGATACCGCCCTGCTGCTCGGCGAGCATGCGGTGATCCTGCGGCCGGGCGCGGCCTCACGGGCGGGGGAGACCGGGTCCACGGCCGAGGCGCTCGCCGATGCGTTCACCGTTCACAGGCTGGAGGCGGGCCATGTCGACGGCGGCGATGTGCTGCGGATCGGGCGGACGCTCTATGTCGGCCTGTCCTCGCGGACCGACGAAGCGGGCCTTCGGGCGCTGGCGGAGGCCGTCGCGCCGCTGGGCTACGATGTCGTCCCGGTGCCGGTTGCCGGCGGCCTTCATCTGAAGAGCGCGGCGACCTGCGTCGCCGGCCTGCTCGTCCATAATCCGGACTGGGTCTCGGCCTCCCATTTCACCGGTATCGAGCCGGTCGCGGTCGCGGCGGGCGAGGCCTATGGCGGCAACGTGCTGCAGGCCGGCGCCATTTTGCTCGCCGCCGCCGACAGCCCGCGCACCGCCGGGATGCTGGCCGCGCGCGGCTTCGAGGTCGTGACGCTCGACATTTCCGAGATGCGCAAGGCCGACGCGGCGCTCACCTGCATGAGCCTTATCGGCGCTCCACCGGCCTGAGCCAGCCCGAATAATGGACGATCTCGCCGGCCAGCGGGAGATGCAGGCGGACGTCGAAGCGGAAGCGGCCGTCCTCGTCCTGCCATTCGCGCGCGGCGATGCGTGGCGCCAGGAAGAGCGGCAGCCGGACGCCGAATGCGCTCCAGCGCCTGAGGTGCATAACAAGGCCGTCCGGCGCGGGCGCCAGCGCGAAGCCGAAGCGCATCGCGCCGAAGCGCTCGACGGCGAGGCCGTTCCTCGCGCTCAATTCGCTCGAGAAGACATGCCCGCCGAAATCGCGGGTCCAGCGCTCGCGGCCGCCGCGCGCCGCGAACGCGACGTGGAGCGGATAGGCGCCCGCGGGCGGGAAGCCGGCGATCGCGCCCATCAGCCGGGCGAAGAGGTTGCGGCCGCGCGCGACCCGGCCCTCGCCTGCCGCGCCTGCATCGGCCTGGATGTCGTGGAGGGAGCGGACCATCGCCGGCAGCGCGGCGAAATCCGCGCCCGTCAGCCGCGCGTAGAGGACCGGGGGCAGGATTCGCTCCTCGATCCCGTGGGCGAGGGCGAGAGCGCCGAACGCGCGTTCGAACCGCGCCACCGGGAGCAGGGTTTCCGGACTGTAGGCGCCGGGCCTTAGCCTGCCCTCGAACAGATCCTCGGCGAGCAGGGCCGCCGCCAGGGTCGGGATTTCGGGCCCGTCCCCGTCCGCCGCGACCAGCGACCAGCGCCGCTCCACCGCCTGACCGCCGCGCCGGCCGGCCAGGGTCATCGTCATGCCCGACCGGTCATTGCCCAGCCAGGCGGTGGCGCGTTGGAGCGGCAGCAGCAGGCCCGCCGCGCCGCTGAGCGACTTGATCCATCCCCAGCGCACCGGCCAGCTCGCCAGCCACAGGAACCACATCTGGAAGCCGAGCTCGTTGCCCGCGCGGAAGGTGACAGCGGGGCGGCCGGGCAACATTGCCGGCAGCAGATCGTGATCGGGGACGTCGATCAGCGCCACCCGGCGGCGGCCGAGCGCCAGGGCGCCGGCGGCCATGCGCTCCGTGCGCATGTCCTGCCAGCCATGGCCCCGCTGCCAGCGCCCGCCGCGCCAGAGCCGCACGGGCCTGCCGACATAAGAGAGGGTCGCGCGCGCCACCGAGGCGCCGGCGGTCGCACGGCCGGACGCGCTCAGCGCGATCTCGACCTGCTCGACCCGGTCCAGGCCCCGCGCCAGATGCCGCGCAACCGCGCCGGTCAAGGCGGGCGCGGTCGAGGCGCCGGCGATAATCGCGACGCCAGCCGCCCGCGCCGCTTCGTCGAGCGCGCCGATCCCGGTCACGAAGGCGCGCGCGTCGGCGAGATCGAGATAGGGGATGCGCGCGGCGATGCAGGCCAAAGGGACGCGGTAATCGCTCGCCTGGAACGGCCCCGCCGCGTCGATCGCCAGATCGGGGCGGTGCGCGGCAAGCAAAGGCGCGAGATCGCCCATGCGGTCGGCGGCCACGCCTTCGGCGCTCGCCAGCGTGGCGGCAAAGCGCGCAGCCTTTTCCAGGCTCCGTCCGGCGACCAGCACATGGTGGCCCGCCTGCGCCAGCCGCCGCGACAGCCGCGCGCCGAAGCCGCCATAGCCGCCGATCACCAGCACGCGCTTCATCCGTCCTCCAGCCCTTCGCGCGGGCCCGTCATCACCAGGAAGGCGATGCCGCCGCTCAGGCCGAGCAGGCCGAAGAGGACGAATCCGTCCAGTCCCTCGAAAGCCAGCAAGAGCGGCAGCGGCAGGCCTCCGATCAGGAATGAGGAGGCGAGGACCAGGATTGGCCCCGGCGTCCGGCGGAGGCCGAGCAAGGCGTGGATCGGCACGGCGAGGAAGAGGACGTGCAACGCGGCGAGGAAAAAGGTCATGAAGAAGCCCCCCACGAGGGCGGCCGGCCCCGCCAGGGCGCCGAAATACAGGCCGATGAGCAATGCCGGCGTCGCCGCGGCGATGGCGAAGGCGCCGGCAAATCCGCCCGGAGCCGAGGTCATGCGATCAACCCTCCACCCCCGCCATGTCGCGGAACATCGCCGTCTGCCGGATCATCTCGCCGAACAACGAATGATCGAGCCTGAGCACGAACGCGAAGAGGCCGTGATTGCAATCGATATGGCTGACCCGCATGCGGCCCGGCGCCAGCCAGCGCGGGATGCGCAGGCGCAGGCCGGGCAGCCGGATGAAATAATGATCGCTAAGAAAATGAAGCGCGCCGTCCGCCACCTCGACACGCAGCGCGATGCCGATTCCGCGGCCGATATATTCTTCCAGCCCGGTGGGGCCGGCGAAGCGCTTGCTCGAATGGATGACCTGCGGAAAGCCGCGGCGGCGGCCGTAGAGCCGGGTCCAATATTGGCCGCCGCTCCCGGCATCCTCGGTCACGGTGACGAGCGCGGGCAGATCCGGATCGCGGCCCAGAGGCAGCGGGCCGCCGACGAGGCGGGCGAGCTGGGCGAGCAGCCGCCCCGCCGCATTCATCCGGCACTCGACGATCTCGCCGGCATAGACCGCCGTGGCGCAGGCGGCGACGCGTTTGCCGAAGCGGGCGCGCGTCGCTTCGGGAAGACGGGCCCAGCCCGCCTCGCCGACCAGGGCGCGGAAACGCAGGTCGCCGATCTCTTCGTCGGCCGGGGCCGGAACGCGCGCCGGGAACGGGATCACCTCGGCCCCCTCTTCCCGCACCCGCTCCATCGTCCGCCTCCTTTCCGCGATTTCTGAAAGCACAGAAATCCCTGGGCAAATGAAAATCAGCCGCCCTTCGCCTTCGCTTTCTTGCCGCGGCCGAAGCTCAGGAAATTGACCACCTTGGCGCCCATGTTGACCAGCGACATGATCTTGGCTGGCGGCACGCCGAGCATCTGGTCGTACCAGCGGTTCAGCGTCTCGATGAAATTCTGCATCTCGGTCAGCCGCGCCCGGGCGACCTTGCTTACCCTGGGATCGCCCTCGGCCTCGGCCATGCAGGCGCGTAATGCCGCCGCGGCGGGATCGATCTCGCGCTCCTTGCGGCCCTGGGCGATTCGAGTGACCATCTCGAACAGATCGGTCTCGGCCTCGAAATGGTCGCGCCGGTCGCCGAGCATCGGCACGCGGCGGATCAGCTTCCAGCCGATCAGCTCCTTGAGGCTGTTGGAGACGTTGGAGCGCGCCATGCCGAGCGTGTCAGCGATGTCCTCGGCGGTCCGCGGCCGCTCCGACAGATAGAGCAGGGCATGGATCTGCGCGACCGAGCGGTTGACCCCCCATTGATTGCCCATGTCCCCCCAATGGAGGATGAAGCGCTCCACGGCCGGAGCCAATTTGCGCGACTCGACTGTGATTTCCGTCATGACAGAAATATCAGACATCGGGAGGCGAAAGTCAAGAGTGGCGCCACTCGAAATCCGTCATTCCTGCTGGTCTTTGCCTATCCCCGCTGCGCCAGCAGCCGTTCCGCCTCGTCCAGCACCCGGCCGAACGCCGCGATCAGCGCGCGGTAGGGCGCCGGCGTGGTCATATCGAGGCCCGCGCGCTTCAGGATCTCGGTGGGATAATCCGAGCCGCCGGCCCTCAGCGCGTCGAGATAGCGCTCCCGCTCCGCTTGGCCGCCGCCGAGCACGCTCTGCGCGAAGAAGACCGCGCCCGAGACCGAGGTGGCATATTGGAAGACGTAGAAGTTGCGGTAGAAGTGCGGGATATAGGCCCATTCGATCGCGTAGAGCGGATCGATCTGCATCCCAGCGCCGTGATATTTGCGCAGGAGCTCGAGATAGAGCGCGGTGAAGCGCGCGCCGGACAGGCCCTCGCCCGCTTCGGCCATGTCGTGGATCCGAAGCTCGAACTCGGCGAACATGGTCTGGCGGTAGAAGGTGCCGCGGAACTGCTCCATCTGCTGGCCGAGATAGAAGAGCTTCTCGTCGTTGGTGCGGGCGTGCTCGAGCATATATTTGGCGAGCAGCTGCTCGTTCATCGTCGAGGCGATCTCGGCGGTGAAGGTCGCATAATCCGCCGTCTCGAAGGGCTGGCGCGACTTGGCGAGCAAGGTGTGCATCGCATGGCCCCATTCGTGCGCATAGGTGGTGAGGCCCTCATAATCCTCGCCGAGGTTTAGGAGCAGATAGGGGTGAACATCGTAGGCAGCGCCGTTCATGTAGGCGCCGGACGCCTTGCCCTGGCGGGGTGATGGATCCATCCAGCGCGCCGCCGTCCCCTGGGTCAGCAGCCGGCCATATTCGGGGCCGAGCGGCCGCAGCGCCTCGAGCGCGGTCGTACGCATCTCGGCCAGGGTGAAGCGGCGCTGGCCCCGCACCAGCGGCGGATAGATGTCGTAATAATGGAGGTCCGGAAGGGCCAGCATGCGCTGGCGAAGCGCGAAATAGCGGTGCAGCACCGGCAGGCCTTCGTTGGCGGCCTGGACGAGCGTGCGATAGACGCCCTCCGGGATATTGTCGCCGGCGAGCGCCGATTGGAGGCTGTTCGGGTAGCGGCGCGAGCGCGCCTGGAACATGTCGCCCCTGACCTTCGAGGCGAGCGCCGCCCCAAGCGAGCTTTCGAACGGCTTGTAGCTGCCCCAGAAGCGGTCGAAGACCAGCTTGCGATCCTCGCGGCTGGCGGCGTTGCGGTTGATCGCATAGCCCTGGTCGTCGAGCCGGATGGTCCGCCCGGTCGACAAGGTCACCTCCGGCCGCGGAATGTCCGAGGAGGCGAGCTGATCGCGGATGTCGTTGGGCCCGGAAAGGGCGCTGCCCGACGCGGCCAGCACGCGCTCCGATTCCTCGGCCAGGGTATGCGGCGCGCGGCGCAGGATATTGGCGAGGTAGAAGCGGAACTTGGCGAGGCCAGGCTCGGCCGCGACGGCGGCGTCGATCCGCTGCTGGCCGATTGCGAGGATCTCCGGCTCGACCCAGGCGGTGGCCTCGCCCATGGCGGTGAACACGTCCTGCGCCTGCTGCTTGCGCTCCTGGTTCGGCGCGACGCGCAAATCCTCGTCGGCCTTCAGCGACGCATAGATGTAGAAGCGCAGCAGCTTGCGGTAGAGGTCCGAGATGGTCTGGACCGCGGTCCTGAGCGAGGCGGCGTCGCGGCCCAGCGTGCCGCGCAGCTGCGCCACCCGGCCGATCTCGGCCTGGATGGCGCTCTTGTCGGCGGTCCAGGCCGCGTCGTTGGGGTAGAGGTCGGTGAGGTCCCAGGCGGCACCGCCGCCGCCCTCGGCCCCCGCGCCCTGCGCGAAGGCGTCGAGCGCCCCGCCCTTGACGAAGGCGATCAACGCCGCCCCGGTCAGCATCAGCTCCCGCCGAGAAACTTCCATCTTTGCACATCCCCACTCTTGCCGCCCGGGCCCGGGCCAGCTGCATCCCCGCGTGCGTTCTTCCCCGGAGAAGCGGCGAATGGCAACATTGGTTCGACGAAGCGTTTCGTCGAAGGATGCCTCGTTCACCATCGATCAGGATTTTCGTGCTATGTCATTGGCCATGCGTATCATTCTCCTCCTTTCCGCGCCTCTGCTCCTGAGCGGCTGCCTGGCCCGCACCGCGGTCGACATCGTCACCCTGCCGGTCAAGGCGGCCGGGGCCGGCCTCGACGCGGTCACCACCAGCCAGGCCGAGGCCGACCAGCGCCGCGGCCGCGAGCTTCGCCAGGCTGAGGAGCGGGAGGGCCGCGAGGCCCGCCGCCGCGAGCGCGAGGAGCGCCGGGCCCGCGAGCGCGCCGCCGAGGAGCAGCAGGACGAAGAGCCGCAGCGCTGAGATTGGGGACATAAAGCTGTGTGTCCCCAAGCAAACAAATGTTAAGACCGATCGGCTAGGGCCCTGCCGATGGCGGGGCTTAGACGGCAGAGCGGACCGGACCTGGGGGAGGCGGAAAAACGTCCGTCTCTCGCGCGTCAGTTCACGCAGGATTTCCAGCGCGTCGACGACGAGCAGGAGGAGAGCGCCGCGCGCGAGCGGGTGCGCTCGCTCGCTCATGTCCCGGCCTTCCTGCTGTGCGCCCACCTCGTCTGCGCAACCGCCTTGCTGGTCGCGACCGGCGATCCGGCCAACCCGCAGGTCGCGCTCGCAGCGCCGCTGGGCATTCTAGCCGCGATGGATTTCGGGATCTGGGCCTGGCTGCGCAAGCGGCCGCTCTCCCGCCTCGCCCCGCACGTCGCGATCCGCGGCGCCGCCCTCTACAGCCTGGTCGCCTATGCGCTCTGGTGCGCCGCCGCCTTCGCCGCGGGACCCGACACGACCCACCGCACCCTGTTCGACATCGCGGTCGCCTGCGGCGTGCTCGCGCTGCCGATCGCCTTCCTCTCCTTTCCCGCTCTGGTGGCGATCGGCTGCGCCGGAGTCGCCGCCAAATTCTACTTCCTGTCGCACGACGTGCACGGCGCGGCCACCACCGCCGCGCTCGGGCTGCTGCTGGTCGTGCTGAGCCTCAAGGGCTCGGCCGACCGGATCCTCCAGCTCCAGCGCCGGATCGTCATCGACTGGCACGGGCAGCGCGCGTCGCGCTTCATCGAGGAGTTCGAACAGGCCGGCCGCGGCTGGTTCTGGGAGACGACCGCGCGCGGCAACCTCTCCTACGTCTCCGAGCAGCTCGCCGCGGATCTGAAGACGCCCGCCGCCGACCTGATCGGCATGCCCTTCGCCGATTTGATCGGCCTCGACGACCGGCGCGGCACCGAATCCTCGGAGCGCACATTGGGCTTTCACCTTTCGACGCGGCTGCCCTTCACCGACATCAACGTGCGCGCCAACACCGCCGCCGAAATCTGGTGGTCGCTGTCGGGAACACCGAGCTTCGACGAATATGGCCGCTTCCTTGGCTTTCGCGGCATCGGCAGCGATCTCACCCAGCAGCGCCGCTCGGAGGAGGAGATCAACCGCCTCGCCAAATATGATTCGCTGACCAGCCTGCCCAACCGCATGCTGATGCGCCGGACGCTCGACGAAACGCTGCAGAGCAAGGACGGCGCCTCGGCCGGCTGCGCCCTGTTCCTGATCGACCTCGACCGCTTCAAGAACGTCAACGACACTTTGGGCCACCCGATCGGCGACGCCCTGCTCAAGCAGGTCGCACAGCGGCTCACCTCCGTGATCGGGAAGGAGGGCCAGGTCGGCCGCCTCGGCGGCGACGAGTTCGAGGCGGTGCTTCCGGGCCAGCATGACGAGGGCGGCCTGAGCGCGCTCGCCGCGCGGCTGATCCAGCAGATCTCGATGCCCTACATGATCGAGGGCCATAACATCTCGATCGGCGCCTCGGTCGGAATCGCCACCGCACCGCCCGAGGGCTGCTGCGCCGACGCCCTGATCCGCAACGCCGACCTTGCCCTTTATTCCGCCAAGGCCGCCGGCCGCGGCACCTTCTGCTTCTTCGCGCCCGAAATGCATTCGGAGGCGCAGGACCGGCAGATCCTCGAGACCGACCTCAGGAAGGCGATCGCGCGGGGCGAGCTCCAGCTCCAATATCAGCCGGTGGTCAACGCCCAGACCGAGGCGCTATCGGGCTTCGAGGCTCTGGTCCGCTGGCACCACCCCACGCGGGGCGTGATCTCCCCCAGCCTGTTCGTGCCGCTCGCCGAGGAGGCCGGCCTGATCCTCTCGATCGGCGAATGGGTCCTCAGGACAGCGTGCCTGGAGGCCGCCAAGTGGCCCGAGCATATCCGGGTCGCCGTAAACCTCTCGCCGATCCAGTTCGTCGAGCCGAGCCTGCCCGCCACCATCATCAGCGCGCTCGCCAACGCGCAGATCCAGCCGCGCCAGCTCGAGCTCGAGATCACCGAGGGCGTGTTCCTGGTCGAGAGCGACGCCACCGACGACATGTTCGCCAAGCTGAAATCGATCGGCGTCCGCCTCGCCCTCGACGATTTCGGCACCGGCTATTCCTCGCTCGGCTATCTGAAGAAGGCGCCGTTCGACAAGATCAAGATCGACCAGAGCTTCGTTCGCGGCGCCGCCAAGGACGGCAGCCGCAACGCCGCCATCATCCGCGCCATCGTCACCTTGGCCGAGAGCCTGGGCATGGACACCACCGCCGAGGGCGCCGAGACCCATGACGAGCTGACCATGATCCGCGAGCTCGGCTGCAGCCACATCCAGGGCTATATTTTCGGCCGGCCGATGAACCCCGACGATGCCGGCGCGCTCGCCGAGCAGAACAAGGCGATCACCGCCGACGGCTTCCAGTTCAACCGGCCGCCGCGCCAGGGCCTTCTGAAGGTCGCCAGCCTGCAGTTCAACGGCATGTCGATGCCGGTGCGGGTCCGCAACATCTCGACCGGCGGCGCCCTGCTCGAATGCGACCGGATGCTTCCGGCCGACGCCAAGGTGCAGCTCGACCTTCCCGGCTGCGGCAATCTCGGCGGCGAGGTGCGCTGGTCCGAATCGAAGCGCGTCGGCATCCAGTTCGAGGACGAGTTCGACCTGCGCCGGCTCGCCCCCGGCAAGGCCAAGAGTTTCGGCGCCAAGCTCCCTCCGCAAAGCTACACCAACCTGCGCTACGCCGAAGGCGCCGCCGACAAGAAGGCGCTGTCCGGCGCCGACCTCAGGTACAATAGCGGCGGTTGACCCGCGCCGGGCCGCTGTGGCATCCGCCCGGAACGCGCGGGTGTAGCTCAATGGCAGAGCAGAAGCTTCCCAAGCTTACGACGAGGGTTCGATTCCCTTCACCCGCTCCACCTTTACCGTCACCCTGAACTCGCTTCAGGGTCCAGTTCTCCGCCTGCGCGGCGGCTCGTCGCTGGATGCTGAAACAAGTTCAGCATGACGTTCGGGAGTCAGAACCGGTCGAGCAGCCGATCGACGGTCTCGTGCGCGTGGGCGCCCTTGGTCAGGTCCTTGCGGTTCCCGGTCTCCCGCTCGAGCGCCTCGCGGATCTCCTCGATCTTGGCATCGGTCAGATGCTCGATGCCGATGAAGGCGGCGCGCGCGTCGGTGACGGCGCGCAGCAGCTCGTCGAGCTTGGCCTGCATCGCCGCGGCGTCGCGATTCTGGCTGTTCTGGATCAGGAAGACCATCAGGAAGGTGATGATCGTCGTCGCCGTGTTGATCACCAGCTGCCAGGTATCGGAATATTGGAAGAGCGGCCCGGTCACGCCCCAGACCAGGATCAGGGCGAAGGCGATGACGAAGGCGGCGGGCTGGCCTGCGAAGGCGGCGATCCGGCCGGCGAACCAGGTGAAGAAACGGTCCATGAAGTAAAAGGCCTCCCAATCAGATGGCCTGAAGCGCTCGGCCCGGGCCCTGGTTCCTCAGATGCCGTCGGCGACGATCTCGCGGCCGGCCGCCTCGAGCCGGTCGGCAAGGTCGGACGCGCAGGCTTCGAGCGCGCCCTCCTCGGTGCTTCGGACGACGAAATTGGCGCCGACCCGGCCGTCCTTGAAGAAGGGATAGGAGCCGATCTGGCAGCCTATATGGGCGCGCTCGGTCTCGCCAAGCAAATCGGCGACTTCGCTTTCGGGCGACCAGCAGCCGATCGTCCGCGACAGCAAAGGCCGTCCGCCCTCGATCTGGCCCGACAAGGCCTCCAGCATCAGCGTCGCGATATGGGGCACGCCGGCAAGGATGAAGACGTTGCCGTGGCGGATTCCGGGCGCGCCCGACAGGCGGTTCTCGATCAGCTCGGCGCCATCGGGCACCCGCGCCATCCTGAGTCGCGCCTCGGTGACCCCGCCGCGGCTTGCATAATAAGCTTCGAGGATCGCGCGCGCCCTGGGGTGGACGACGACATCGACGCCAAGCGCCGCGGCGATCGCGTCGACGGTGATGTCGTCATGGGTCGGCCCGATCCCGCCGGTGGTGAAGAGATAATCGTGGCGCGCGCGGAGCGCGTTCACCGCCTCGGCGATCGCCACCATGTCGTCGGCGACGACGCGCACCTCGGCGAGCCTGATTCCCTGCAGGTTGAGCCAGATGGCGACCTGCGCGACATTGCGGTCCTGGGTGCGGCCGGAGAGGATCTCGTCCCCGATCACCACCATCCCCGCCGTCCAGATCCGCTCCGAGGTCAAAACCAGCAAACTCCGTTCGGGTCGATTCACCCACTCCGTTCGGGCTGAGCTTGTCGAAGCCCTCCCTTCCCTTACTCCCGCAAGAGAAGAAGGAAAGGCCTTCGACAGGCTCAGGCCGAACGGTGATGGGGTTCATTGTTTCGAGCGCCCCGGGGCGCTATATTCCCCGCATGGATACCCAGATTCTCGACCTCGAAGCCGATGTGATCGGCCGCCATGGCCCGATCAAGCTGCACGGGGCCCAGGGCTTTGCCGGCATGCGCGCCGCCGGGCGCTGCGCCGCCGAGATTCTCGACTCGCTCGTCCCCCATGTCGTCCCGGGCGTGAGCACAGAGGCGCTGGACGAGATCGTCTTCGCCGAGATGCGCGCGCGCGGCGCCATTCCCGCCACCTTGGGCTATCGCGGCTATACGAAGAGCTGCTGCACCTCGGTCAACCACGTCATCTGCCACGGCATTCCGGGCGACCGCATCCTGAAGGACGGCGACGTCGTCAACATCGACGTCACGCCCATAGTCGACGGCTGGCACGGCGACACCAGCCGCATGTATCTGATCGGCGACGTCGGCATCAAGGCGAAGAAGCTCGTCCAGGTGACCTACGAATGCATGATGCGCGGCATCGAGGCGGCTAGGCCCGGCAACCGGCTGGGCGACGTCGCCCACGCCATCCAGAGCCACGCCGAGGCGCACCGTTATTCGGTGGTCCGCGATTTCTGCGGCCATGGCCTCGGCCGGGTCTTCCACGACGCGCCCGAGGTCGTCCACGCCGGCCGCCCGGGCACCGGCCCGGAGCTGCTCCCCGGGATGTTCTTCACGATCGAGCCGATGATCAACATCGGCAAGGCCGCAGCCAAGGTGCTCGACGACGGCTGGACCGCGGTCACCCGCGACCGCAGCCTCTCGGCCCAGTTCGAGCACAGCGTCGGAATCACCGACGACGGCTGCGAGATCTTCACGAAAAGCCCCAGGGGCCTCGACGCGCCGCCTTATTGAGCGGCGGCCGCCTGGGCCAGAGGCGCCCGGTCAATCGTCGGTGATGACGAAATTGCCCTTGGCCTTGATCTTGGGGGGCCAAGGCTCCCGCGGCGATGCCGGGTCCGAATCCCGCCACTTATAGGGACCGTGGGTCACCTTGGACGCCAGGCCTACCTCCTCCTTCGGCGCTGCAAGCCGCTTCGGGCCGACCGCGCGCTGCACGATCATCTGTCTCAGCCTGATCCTCTTCGACCGCCGGTCTTTTCCGGCCTCCGCGGCGGCTTGCTTATCCAGCACGAAATCCAGAACGGCCATCTGGGTCTTGAAGGAGGCGAGATGAGGCCCGGCCTTGGGCTCGACCTGGGTCCCTTCATCCCCCTTGAGACCGGCAAGCAGCCGAAGCGTGGCGACATCCTGACGGATGTCGTCATTCTCGGACATTTCCTCGATCAGCTCCTCGATGCGCCGCTCGATGTGATCGTCCTTTTTCTCGCTGTCGGCTTCCTCGCCGCTTCTCCCGTCTTCTTCGACCGCTATCCTGCGCAGCATGTTGAGCAGCTCGGGGAAAGAGAAAATAGAAGCCACGATCGAATGCCGGCCGATCCACCATTTGTCACCCAGCCCGAAAGCGATGGCGATATTGTTCAGCGCGAGGCAGGTGATCACCGCTTTGTCGAACCGGACCGGGGTGCTTCGCAGCGCCGCATCGATCTGTCTCGGGCCGTAATCCGCCTCGCTCCATCTGTTGCCGCCAGCCTGTTGACGCAAAGCGGACGCGACGAGGCGGCCCTCCTGAATGAAAGCATTCCTGAACGACTTCTCCTCGTCGATCCGAAAAGGACGGGGCGCGTCGGCGGGCCGGTCGGGCGACAGGATGTCCGCCCGAAGACCTTCGTAACGACGGTTGAAATCCGTGACCCTGAACGCGGCCAGCCTGCCAACGGCGTCGATCCAGTTCGGGGCTTGGGTGGGGTTCGCGTCCAGATACTGGGCGGCGATCCGGCTATTGGTGACGTCCTTCACCGCTATCGGTGAAAAATGCCCCTCCGGTTCTTCAAGGCCCCCCGTATCAGTCACTGGCGCGCTGCCCCCTCTCCAGGACGAGCGCATCTTCGACAGGCGGACGCCCGAACTTCACGGTCTAGATTTGTTTTGTCGCCGTTTCAACAAAAACATCGAGAATCATATGAATCGAGCTTAAGGCGTCTCTTTGCGGGCAGATCAAGTATTACACAGCTTCCATCAACTCCACAGCCGGACGGGGCCGTGAAAACAAACAAAGCGAGCTGGTTAAAATGCGTTGAGGGGGCTTGCGGCCGAAGACGGCCCAAGACGAGGACATCGACTGCGGACGAAAAGCCGTTCGATGTCGCCCATCGAAATCGATCTTCCGGCGCAGGAATCGTGGTGCGACTGCACCGTCTGCCTGTATTCACCGTCAGCGCACGAAAGGCAAGAGGGGGCGCTGGCAAGGAGGCAGGACCGGCATTCCGCAACGGCAGATGGATGGAAGTATCTTGTTGTAAACACAAGGATATACAACAAGAAAGCGGTTATTTCGACGGGCCAATCCGGGCTAGGCATGCGGCGAATCGAAGAGGCGCGCCATGTCCGGTAATCGCTCGGGAAAGACCCGTTATCGACGGAATCTCCGGAAGGGCCGGGGGGCCCTGCCCTATTCGCGCTCGGTGCTGATCGCGCGGACGCGTGCCGCCGCTCAGGACCCGGCGGACCGCAAGACAGCCTTCTCCTGGCTTCGGGACGACATCTCGCGCAGCGGCTATTTCATGACGATTATCGCGATCGCGTCGCTCGCCGCCGCAATCCTCGGTGGCAGCAGCACAGGCGATCCGATTGTCGTCGTTCCCGTCGCCGCAACTCCCTACGAGCCGCAAAACCTTCCGGCCGAATGGCAAGCCCAGCCCGGGCCGAAGCCGACAATCGTCATCAGCTGATCCTCGCCCTGCCAGCCTAGTCGGCCGAGCCCGTCCGCACCCGCCGATAGGGCACGAAATCGCCAAGGAAGACGACGCCACTGAACGAGTGCGAGCCCTGGTCGATCATGGTCACCGTGTCGATGCTGCACAATTGGGTCGATTGCGTCCGCGTCACCATCGTATCCCATTGGTTGAGCTCTTCGGCGCCGTTCTCGGGCCGGTTGACGTAGAGGACCGAGCCGGCGTCGTAGATGATCGCCGTGTCGGTGATCACCCGCGACGCATGCACCCGGTGCAGATCGATGCAGTCGACCGGCTCGCCGGCGACTCGGCCCGCGATCGCCCGGGCGAGCTCGGCCTCATGGTCGGCGGGCTTGGCCTGCGCGGCGCCGCCGATGAGGAGCGTGCCGGCGATGAGGGGAAGGAGCTTGCGCATATCTGGCCTCGCTTTCGAATGGCTCTTGCGAGCCATATACTCTTTCCCGTCTGAACGCACGCTGACCCGGAACGTGCCGCTTGCCACCGTGCCCGCGCGGGCTATGGATCGAGGCGGCAGGCATGGAGGCGCGGCGTGAAGAAGGTCGAGGCGGTGATCAAGCCGTTCAAGCTCGATGAGGTCAAGGAGGCGCTGCACGAGGTCGGAGTCTCGGGCATCACCGTCACCGAGGCCAAGGGCTTCGGCCGGCAGAAGGGCCATACCGAGCTTTACCGCGGCGCCGAATATGTCGTCGATTTCCTGCCCAAGGTGCGCCTCGAAGTGGTGGTCGAGGACGGCCTCGCCGAGCGCGTCGTCGAGGCGATCGCCAACGCCGCGCGCACCGGGCGCATCGGCGACGGCAAGATCTTCGTCTCCAGCGTCGAGGAAGCGGTTCGGATCCGGACCGGGGAGCGCGGGTCGGACGCGATATGATCGCTCGGGATAACCACCCGCTCCGTTCGTCCTGAGCCTGTCGAAGGGCTTTCCTTCTTGCAGAAAAGACAAGGAATGGGCTTCGACAAGCTCAGCCCGAACGGAGTTGGCCTACTTCCCACCTTCCCCGGCGACCGGCTAGACAGCCCCGATGCCCGACGATCCCCGCCTCGCCTCGATGTCGCCTTCGGAGCTGCGCGCGGCGATGCAGTCGCTCGGCTATCGCACCCAGAGCGACCTCGCCAACGCGATCGGGGTGAGCCGGCCGGCGGTGAGCCTGTGGCTCGACGGCAAGGTCGGCGTGCCGCGGCCGGTGGCGATGCTGCTGCGGATGCTGGTCGCGGCGCAACGCCGGCCGTTCTGACCGCCCTTGTGTGAAATATTCACATGGACGGCCCGCGTGCGCCTTGGGATGGAATAAGCGACACGCGAATCCATTTTCCAGGGGCAGCTCATCATGGCGAACGACGCGAACACGATCCTGAAGGCGATCAAGGACGGCGAGATCGAGTGGGTCGACCTTCGATTTACCGACCCCAAGGGCAAGTGGCAGCACCTCTCCATCTGCTCGGGCGTGATCGGCGAGGACGAATTGACCGACGGCCTGATGTTCGACGGCAGCTCGATCGCCGGCTGGAAAGCGATCAACGAATCGGACATGATCCTGAAGCCCGATCTCGACGCCTGGTATGTCGATCCGTTCAGCGCGACGCCGATGGGCATCCTGTTCTGCGACATCGTCGATCCCGGCACCGGCGAGCTTTATGCCCGCGACCCGCGCTCGACCGCCAAGCGCGCCGAGGCCTATCTGAAGGCGACCGGCATCGGCGACACCGTCTATGTCGGGCCCGAGGCCGAATTCTTCATGTTCGACGACGTCCGCTTCGAGGACGGCTATGCCGCCTCCGGCTTCACAATCGACGACATCGAGCTTCCGACCAACACCGCCACCAAATATGAGAATGGCAATCTCGGCCACCGGCCGCGCGCCAAGGGCGGCTATTTCCCGGTCGCCCCGGTCGATTCGGCCCAGGACATCCGCGCCGAGATGGTCTCGACCATGCTCGAAATGGGCCTGCCGATGGACAAGCATCATCACGAGGTCGGCGCCGCCCAGCATGAGCTTGGCCTCACCTTCGGCGAGCTGACCA
>DASYKV010000063.1:0-12453 GCA_035994965.1 Allosphingosinicella sp. | reverse complement strand
CGCGGCAACAAAGGCTCGATCCGAGACCACTCCGCGTCACTCAACCACGTCAACTGCCTGCCCATCATCGCCTCCACCAAAGCAGAAACGTTGAATCAGCAGCAATCCCTCAGCGCAACCTTATTGAGTACGGACCCTAGCCCGCGACGATGGCGATGTAGCGGCGCGAGACCCAGCCCGAGCGGCAGGGCCCGGGATAGGGGCGCCGGTGGCCGACGCTCGCGATGACGTTGCAATCCTGGTGGGGATTGCGGGTATAGACCACGCCCAGCCATTGGCCGTTGCCGGCGCCGTCGCAGATCAGAACCTCCTGCCCGGACCGCAGCCGGTCCGTCTCGCGGGCGCGGGCGCCCGGCGCCGCGCGGACGGAAAGGTAATTCTGGCCGTGCGGATTGAGGCCGCGCACCTCGCCACTGCTCGGGCAGGAATCGAGGTCCGGATTGGCTTGGATCAGCACCGCACGTGGCGGCTGCGCCGCTGCCGCGGAAACCCAGGCGGCGCCGGCAAGAATTGCTATGGCGACAAGAGCTTTCATGGTCCCCTCCCCTGTTGAAGCCGAACGTCCGAAAAGACAGATCAGGCGCTCAAGGAAGAGCAGGCCGATGGCCGCAGACTATAGAGACGATTGTCGAAAAGAAAAACCGTTCATTGCGGTCATCGGCTCGCCCAGGCAAGCATTGCCCAGGTGAACAGGGTGACCACGCAGAAGAGCAGCCAGGACCAGTCGAAATGCATGCCGCCGAGGTTGACCCGGACCAGCCCGGTCTGCAGCATCTCGACGAAGCCGCCGCTGCCGCCCTTGATCACATAGGGGACCGCGATCGCGACGACCGATCCGGCGAGCACGGCCTTGACCAGCGCCATCAGACCAGCATCCCCAGCGGCGCCTCGACCAGCCTCTTGAACGCCTGCATCAGGCGGGCGCCGTCGGCGCCGTCGATGGCGCGGTGGTCGAAGCTGCCGGTGGCGCTCATGATGGTGGCGATCTGCAAGCTGTCGTCGATCACATAGGGCCGTTTCTCGCCCGCCCCGATCGCCATGATCATCCCCTGGGGCGGATTGATCACCGCATCGAACTGCTTGATCCCGAACATCCCCATATTCGAAATGCTCGCCGTCCCCCCCTGATATTCATGGGGCTGGAGCTTGCCTTCCTTGGCGCGACTTGCGAGTTCGGTCATCTCCCTTGAAACGGCCGAAAGGCTCTTGGTATCCGCACCTGCGACGATTGGCGTGATCAGGCCGCCGGGGATCGAGACGGCGACAGAGATATCGGCGCGGCTATATTTGAGCAATTGGTCGCCGGAGATCGAGACGTTGCACTCCGGCACCTCGATCAGGGCGATGGCGAGCGCCTTGATCAGCAAGTCGTTGACCGAGAGCTTGACGCCCCGCGCCTCGAGCCCCTTGTTGAGCTCGCCCCTCAGCTTCAGCAGGGCGTCGAGCCTTATGTCGACGGTGAGGTAGATGTGCGGGATCGTCTGCTTGGCCTCGGTGAGGCGCCGAGCGATCGTCTTGCGCATGTTGGAGAGCTTGACCGCCTCGTGCGGGATGTCGGTCTCGACCACGGCCGGCGGGGCGGCGCCCGGGGCCGGCGCGGCAGCGGCAGCGGCAGCGGCGGGCGCCTTGCCGGCCGCGCCGTCGACGTCGGCCTTGACGATGCGGCCGCCGGGGCCCGAGCCCTGAAGCGCGGAAAGGTCGATCCCCTGCTGCTCGGCGAGGCGGCGGGCGAGCGGGCTCGCCTTGACTCGGTCGTCCTCGGCATTGGCCGCCGCGGGGGCCGGAGCGGGCGCGGGTGCCGCCACCGGGGCGGGCGCCTCCTTGGCGGTCGGCTCGGGTGCCTTGAGGGGCGCGGGCATCGCAGCGGCGGCGGAGACGTCCTCGCCTTCGCCCGCGATCAAGGCGATGACAGTGCCGACCTTCACTTCGTCCGTCCCGTCGGCGACCAATATCTTCGCGATAATGCCCTCGTCGACCGCTTCGAACTCCATCGTCGCCTTGTCGGTCTCGATCTCAGCGAGGATGTCGCCCGATTTGACCGCGTCGCCTTCCTTGACCAGCCACTTGGCCAAAGTCCCCTCCTCCATGGTCGGGGACAGAGCGGGCATCTTGAGTTCGATCGGCATGGAAGGGGACTTTCCTTTCGCGAACGGCCGCTCGTGTCCAAACAGCAAAGCCATGGGTATGGTCAAGCCTGTCCTGAGCAAAGTCGAAGGGCCTGTCCCGAGCCAGCCGAAGGAGGGCGCTTGCGCGAATAGCCGTTCTGGCGCAGGGGCGCGAAAAGTCAGGACGAGCTTATGCGGACCTATCTGGTCGTGATGGACGAAACCGAGGAGGCGCTGGCGGCGCTGCGCTATGCGGCGCGGCGGGCGGCGCGGACCGGCGGCGGCGTCGAGATACTGGCGCTGATCGAGCAGCCCGAATTCGTCCAGTGGGGCGCGGTCCAGGAGGCGATGGAGGAGGAGGCGCGGCTGCGCGCCGAGGCGATGCTGGTCCAGGCCTCCGGCGCGATCATGGAGGAGGCCGGGATCAAGCCGTCGATCACGGTTCGGCAGGGCGACCGGATCAAGGCCGTCGCCGAGCTCCTGAAGGAGCGCGGCGATATCGCGGCCTTGGTGCTTGCGGCGGCGGAGGAAGGCGGCCCGGGCCCGCTGATCAGCCATTTCGCGGGGCCGGCGGCGGGAACGCTGCCCTGCCCCTTGGTCATCGTCCCCGCCGGGCTCGGCGAGGACAAGCTGACGGCGCTGAGCTAGCAGCCCCTCCCCCGCTTGGGAGGAAGGGCTCCAGGCCTTTAACCGCGCTCCCCTGCGGGCGGCCGGCGGCGCGGCGCGGGGCGGCGCACCACGGGACGCGGCGGCGGGGCGCATTGGCAGCGGACACGCGGCCGGCGGACGCGGTGGTGCTGCCGGACCTCGACATATTCCTCGACGATTTCCTCGCTATAGCCGCCGCCCGTCGTGGTGACCGTCTCGATCACGATCGGATAGGCATAAGCACCGTAGCCGTAATAGCCGCCATAGGTCGCGCCACGGCCATAGCCCGGAGGCGGCGGGCCGTAACCCGGAGGCGGCGGGCCGTAGCCGGGACCGCCATGGCCCCCGCGGCCGCCATGATGCTCCTCGCGATACTCCTCCTCGGCATAATCGCCGCTATCCTCGCCGCCGTCGCGCCACTCGCCGCGATAGGCCGGGATGCCGTCCTCGTCGCCCCAGTCCTCGCCATAATTGTCCCAGTCGACGCCGTAGCGCTCGTCGAGCACGCGGCCGCCGCCGTCGATCAGATAGGCGTCATCATAATAGCGGACCCAGCGCTGGTCGTCGCCCGGCGCGGCGAAGCCATAGGCCTGCCAGTTGCCGATGTAGAATTGCGGCGCGAACCAGAAGCTGTTGATGGAGCCCCCGCGACGCAGCCGGCTATACCGGAAGTTCCGGCCGGGATGCGGACCCCAGCGATGGAAGCTGAAATTGCCGCCGCCGCCGTGCATCTGCATGTTGCCGCCGTGCATCCGGACGTTGCCGCCTTGCATGTTGGGGCCGCGCATCTGGACGTTGGGGCCGCGCACGGCCGGGCCGGTGAAGCCGCCGCCGCGCCAGGTGGCGCCGGCGCGCGGTCCGCCGCCGCGCGGGCCGGGCTGCGCCGATGCGGCGGCCGGCAGGACGGCGATGCTCGCCGCCAGGAGAGTGAGGCTCAACATGCGCATAAAGGAATCCCCTGTTCGCATCGACTCGCCCAGAGCGGCGCCCGGAGCGTGGTGAACGGGTCTTTTACCCTTCGCGCGGCCCCTTTGCCATGTCGGACAGAGCGCCCGAGAGACGCTGTATCAGTTTGACACAGCCCGCCACGTCTTCCTCATCGAAGCGCGCCGGAATCGGGCTGTCGAGATCGAGCACGCCGACCAGGGCGCCATCGGCGAGGATCGGCACGACCAGCTCGGCGCGGCTTGCGGCGTCGCAGGCGATATGGCCGGCAAAAGCGTGGACATCCGCGACGCATTGCGGCTCCAGCGTCGCCGCCGCCGCGCCGCACACGCCCTTGCCGAAGGGGATGCGGATGCAGGCCGGCCTGCCCTGGAACGGCCCGAGCACCAGCTCGCCGGCGACATTGCGGTAGAAGCCCGCCCAGTTGAGCTCCGGCAGCGACTCCCAGATGAGAGCCGCGACATTGGCCATGTTGGCGATCGGATCGGGCTCGCCCGCGGTGAGCGCCGCGGCGGCCTCCTCGATCTGGCGCCAGAGCTCGGCCTTGTCCGCCGTTTCGATTTGGAAGTCGTACATCAGTCCAGATCCACCTTCCCGCGACCCTGCTTCACGGTGCCGCGCTGCTTCTTCGTATCGACCCGCTTCGCCTTGGCCGCCCGGCTCGGCCGGGTCGGGCGGCGCCTGGCCTGGCGGACATGGGCGCGCGCGATCAGATCCGCCAGCCGCGCCCGAGCATCCTCGCGATTGGATTCCTGGGTGCGGTATTTGCGGGCGGTGATCACGATCTCGCCGGCCGAATTCATACGGCTGCCGGCGAGCGTCTTCAGCTGGGTATAGACGTCGGGCGCGAGGCCGAGCCTGAAGACGTCGCATCTGAGCTGGCAAGCGGTCGCCACCTTGTTGACGTTCTGTCCGCCCGGACCGGAAGCTGCGAGGAAGCGCTCCTCCAGCGCGTCTTCGGGCAAGTCATAGGACATCGCCCAGCCCCGCATTGACGAAGGTCGGCGGCAAGGGCGCGCTCGCCTCGATCGCGGGCTTGCCGCTCCGCTCGACGCGCAGCGACAGAGCGTGGAGCAGCATCGGCCCCTTGCCCGCCCCGTAGACCGGGTCCCCGGCGATGGGCAGGCCGATGCCCGACGCGGCATGGACCCGGATCTGGTGGGTGCGGCCGGTCTCGGGGGTGAACACCACGATCGCGCGACCGTCGCGGACTGCGGCGACCCGCCAGTGCGTCACCGCCGCCTTGCCGCCTTCGTCCGGGACCATCCGCCAGCCCTCCTCGGAGGTCGAGACCTTGCCGAGCGCCATATCGACGATGCCCGCCCCCGCCTCCGGCACGCCGTCCAGCACCGCGACGTAGGTCTTGCCGACCTTCTTGTCCTCGAAGGCGCGCTGGAAGGCCTTGTGCGCCTTGGGGTTGCGGGCGAGCAAAAGACAGCCCGACGTGTCCCGGTCGAGGCGGTGGACCGGCAATGGCAGCCGCTTGAACCCGAAACGAAGATGGTGAAGATAATCTTCGAGGCTCTCGGGCGTCCGGGCGCCCGGATGCACGGCGAGGCCGGCCGGCTTGTCGATCACCATCGCCTCGCCGTCTATGTAGAGAACCTTGTTTTCCCAGAAGTTCACGCCCTCGCCCTGCCATGGCTGTGGCCTCGGCGCAACGACCTCGGCTTAGTAACGGATTCTACGGTATTAATACCAAATTAACCTTTTGCCTTCACACCTCTAACAGTTAATGGAAGTCGCAATGGCGCCCGGCCCCGGCCGCCGCGACAGGAGGGCATAATTCATGCGCGTGCTGCTGATCGAAGACGAGCCGACCACGGCCAAGGCCATCGAGCTCATGCTCACCAACGAGGGCTTCAACGTCTACACGACCGATCTGGGCGAAGAGGGCTTGGACCTCGGCAAGCTCTACGATTACGACATCATCTGCCTGGACCTGAACCTTCCGGACATGCACGGCTATGACGTGCTGAAGAAGCTCCGGACTGCCAAGGTCGGCACGCCGGTCCTCATCCTTTCCGGCGTCGCCGAGATGGATTCGAAGGTCCGCGCGCTCGGCTTCGGCGCCGACGATTATGTCACCAAGCCCTTCCATCGCGACGAGCTCGTGGCGCGCATCCACGCCATCGTCCGCCGCTCCAAGGGCCACAGCCAGTCGGTGATCAAGACCGGCAAGCTCGCGGTCAATCTCGACGCCAAGACGGTCGAGGTCGACGGCGCCCGGGTCCATCTGACCGGCAAGGAATATGCGATGCTGGAGCTGCTCTCGCTCCGCAAGGGCACGACCTTGACCAAGGAGATGTTTCTCAACCACCTTTACGGCGGCATGGACGAGCCCGAGCTCAAGATCATCGACGTCTTCATCTGCAAGCTTCGCAAGAAGCTCAGCCTCGCCTGCGGCGGGGACAATTATATCGAGACCGTCTGGGGCCGCGGCTATGTGCTGCGCGAGCCCGAGGAGGTCGAGACGGCGCAGGTCGCCTGACGAACTTACGAGTGGGGCGAGAACCGGCGTCCGCGCACTGCGCGGGCGCCGGTTTTCTTTATGCGGCAGGCCCGCGAATTTGACGATCTTCACCCGGATCGCGGCCGGCGCGCCGCGACCTTCCCGGCAGCGTTTCGCCGCGGAAGTTGACAAAGTTGATGCCACGTCGGCACGGAAATCGCCCCCGCCGGGACGGCGCGCCAGCGGGGTAAACCTGACGAACCTCACAATATCCATCGCTGCGAGGCCAGGCCGGGCCGGCGCCGTGCAAACGCGGCCAATCAGGCGCGGGGGAATCCGTTCGTGCGGACTTGGGATTCACGCGAAGGCGCGAAGGACGCGAAGGGTCCGGTGCGGGCAAGCCGGTTGAGGCGGAACAAGGCAGGCAACTCGGCATCGGCCGAGGCTGACAGATCATTTCCTACATTTATCCAACAATCGGAGGCCGCGCCCGCCCAGGTCGCCGAACCCCTTTTCGAGTGGCGCTGGTTTTCTTTTGCTGGGAGATCGGGTTAGATTCAGCGCATGCCGGGCTCCCGATCGATGCTTTTCCTTCTCGCGGCTCTGGCCGGCGCCGGCGCGACCCATGCCGTCAATGCCGGAACGGTGCAAAAAGCGTTCGCCTTGCGCGCGGACCAGATCAGAGACCTTGCGCCAAATCGCGGTGGCGCGATCGCCAGCGACCGCATCACCGTCGACGGCAGGCCGGTCGGCTACATGTACCGCCTCGCGCCCCACAACAATCTGGACAGCGGCTGGTTCTTCCTCGCCGGCGATGAGGACGATGCCTATATGGGCGACGCCCGCAACCACGCCGTTTACGACGTGAACACCATCGCCAATTACGATCCGCAGATCATTCCGCTGCTCGACGCGCCGATCGGCAGCGCCTTCATCCGCATCGAGGGCAGATTGGTGCGCGACCCGCGGGGCGCGCCCGCGCTCCGGCCCTAGAACAGCAGCTTCAGCGCCGGCAGCAGCACGAGGACGATGCCCACCAGGCTGACGCCCCAGGCGAGGCTGCGCAGATAGGGCACGCCGAATGCGTAGAGCGGGAGATAGGCGACTCGGCCGCCGAGCCAGAGCCAAGCGCCCAAAGCGGTCGTGCTGTCGGTGAGATTGCTGCCGGAAACGATGATGATCCCCGCGATCAGGATCGGGAAGGTCTCGAAGAAATTGGCCTGCGCCCGTGTCAGCCGGCCGACGATCGGCCGCGGCGGCGGCAGCTCCTCGTCGCGCGCGCCCATGTTCCACTTGGTGCCATATTGGCGGGTCTTGACCTGGGCGGCGGCCAGGATGTGGACGAAAGCGAGGATGCATCCCCAGGTGAGGACCGTGAGTTCCGTTGTCATGCCGAAACGATAGCCGGCCTCCCCGTTCCCGTCACGCCGATAAGTTGCTGCGCTGCAAAATCGAATTGGCCCATCCGGGCCTTTCGTGCATTGTGACGGGGCCGGCGGCAGGGCCGCCGCGCGCAGAGCGAGGGGCGATGGCGCAAGGCAGACCGTTCGACGAATTGTGGGGCACCAGCCGGGACCGGACGCCCCGCGCCGATTTCGAGCCGGTGTCCGCCTGGCTCGCCGATCTCAGTCCGGCCGAGCTGGTCCGCCGCCAGCAGGCCGCCGAAGCCGCCTTCCGCAGCCTCGGCATCACCTTCGCCGTCTATGGCGACGAGGAAGCCGCCGAGCGGATCATCCCCTTCGACATCATCCCGCGCATCTTCTCGGCCCCCGAATGGGCGAACCTGTCGGCCGGCCTCGAGCAAAGGGTGCGCGCGATCAACCTGTTCATCGACGACGTCTACGGCGCCCGGAAGATCATCGCCGACGGCATCATCCCGGCCGACATCGTCCTCGGCAACGCCCAATATTGCATCGCGGTCGCCGGCGCGCGGCCGCCGCACGGCGTCTACGCGCACATCTGCGGGATCGACCTGGTGCGAACCGGACCGGACGATTTCTGGGTGCTGGAGGACAATGCCCGCACCCCGTCGGGCGTCTCCTACATGCTCGAAAATCGCGAGGCGATGCTGAGGCTCTGCCCCGAATTGTTCGACGCGCTGCCGGTCGAGCCGGTCGATTCCTATCCCGAATTGCTGCGCGAGACCCTGCAGTCGGTCTCGCCGGGCCGCGGCGACGCCTGTTGCGTGCTGCTGACGCCGGGCCATTTCAACTCGGCCTTCTACGAGCACAGCTTCCTGGCCGACAATATGGGGATCGAGCTGGTCGAGGGCAGCGACCTCGAGGTGGATGACGACGTGGTCTGGATGCGCACCATCCATGGCCGGGTCCGGGTCGACGTCATCTACCGGCGGATCGACGACGCGTTCCTGGACCCGCTCGTCTTCAACCCGGAGAGCGCGCTCGGCGTGCCCGGGCTGATGGCCGCCTATCTCGCCGGCAATGTCAGCCTGGTCAACGCGCCCGGCACCGGCATTGCGGACGACAAGGCGATCTACTCCTACATGCCCGAGATCGTCCGCTATTATACCGGCGAGGAGCCGAAGCTCCCCAATGTCGAGACCTGGCGCTGCCGCGAGAAGCAGGCGCTCCAATATACGCTCGACAATCTCGACAAGCTCGTCGTCAAGCTGGTCGACGGCTCGGGCGGCTACGGCATGCTGGTCGGGCCCGCGGCCACCCGCAAGGAGCTCGACGATTTCCGCGCCGCGCTGAAGGCCGGGCCCGAGCGCTACATCGCCCAGCCGACGCTGGCGCTGTCGACCGTGCCGACCTTCACCGAAGCGGGCCTGGCGCCACGCCACGTCGACTTCCGGCCCTTCGTCCTCACCGGCGCCAACGGCATCAGGATCGTTCCGGGCGGCCTCACCCGTGTGGCCCTGCGCGAAGGCTCGCTGGTGGTCAATTCCAGCCAGGGCGGCGGCACCAAGGACAGCTTCGTGCTCGCGCCCGAAGATGAGGGCGAACCGGGCTGATGCTGTCGCGCACCGCCCAGCATCTCTACTGGATCGGCCGCTACATGGAGCGGGCCGAATTCACCGCGCGCCTGGTCGAGGCGACGATCCGGCTGTCGGCGCTCGGCGACCATGATGCGAGCGAGCAGGCCTGGCGAAGCGCGCTCGCCGTGGTCGGCTCCGCCTCGGCCTTCGCCGCCTCGGGCGAGACGTTCAGCCCCGCCGGCGTCCGCCGCTACCTCACCTTGTCCGAGGACAATGCGAGCGCGGTCCGCTCCTGCATCTCGGCCGCGCGCGACAATGCCCGCGCCGCGCGCACCGCGCTCACCGTCGAGGTCTGGGAGGCGATCAACCGCACCTGGCTGGTCATCCGCGACCGCACCAAGCCCGGCGGCGTCCAGGCCAGCCTCAACCTGGTCGACAGCCTCAAGGCGGAGATCCGCGGCTTCGAGGGCGCGCTGGCGCGGATGCTTCGCTCCGAAGGCTCCTGGTTCATGCAATTGGGCGCGGCGATCGAGCGCGGCGACAACACGGCGCGGCTGCTCGACGTCAAATATTACCTGCTCCTGCCGCCCGGGCAGGAAGTGGGCGGGGCGCTCGACCGCGACCAATGGAGCACCATGCTCCAGATCGTCTCGGCCAAGACCGCCTATCGCCACATCTATTCAGGGCCGCTGAAGCCCTGGCGGGTCGCCGATTTCCTGATCTTCCGCGACGAGATGCCGCGTTCGCTCGCGGCGTCGGCCGAGGAGACGGTCGACCTGCTCTCCGATTTCGCCGCCCGCTCGGGCCGCCAGGGCCTTGCCGACCGGCTGGCCCGCAAGCGGCTCGACCGGATCAGGGATCTCGACATCGGAACGGTGGTTCAGAACGGCCTCCACGAATGGCTGCACGCCTATATCCGCGACAATGCGGCGCTCGATCAGGCGATCGCGCGGCAATTCAGGTTCGGCTGATGCAGCTGACCATCCATTATTCCACGACCTACACTTACTCCCAGCCGGCGCGCCGGGTGATCCAGCTGCTCAGGGTGACGCCGCTGAGCTTCGCCGGCCAGGCGGTGCTCGACTGGCGGATCGACGTCGATCGCGACGCCAAGCTCAGGGAGGGCCGCGACGGCTATGGCAACGTCACCCACATGCTCTACGTCGACACCGCAATCTCGAGCCTCGCAATCTCGGTCGCGGGCCGGGTGCTGACCGAGGACAAGCACGGCATCGTCCAGGGCGTGCCGCACGATCTGCCGTCCGAAATCTTCCTGCGCTCGACGCCGCTGACCGCGCCCGGCCCGGTGATCGCCGCGCTGGCGCAAGGCTGCCTGGCGGGCCCGGGCGGCGCGATCGAGCGGCTGCACCGGCTCGCCGGCCGACTCCAGGCAAGTCTGCGCTTCGACACCGAGGCGACCGCGGTCGAGACCAAGGCCGAGCAGGCGGCCGCCGAAGGCCATGGCGTCTGCCAGGATTTCTCCCACATCTTCATCGCCGCCGCGCGCGCCGGCGGCATTCCCGCGCGCTACGTCTCCGGCCATCTCTACCGCCGCGACGGCCAGCACGGCCAGGAAGCGGGCCATGCCTGGGCGGAAGCCTGGGTCGAGGATCTCGGCTGGGTCGCCTTCGATCCCCTGAACGGGATCAGCACCGACGACGCCTATGTCCGTGTCGCCTGCGGGCTCGATTATCGCGACGCCGCGCCGATCGCCGGCGCGCGATCGGGTGGCGGCGGCGAGGAACTGGCTGTAGAGGTGCGGGTGAGCAAGGCGGCGAACCAGGCGCAGTCGCAAAGCCAGAGCTGAAAACGGATCGGGGGATCGATGACCTATTGCCTCGGCATGCTGCTCGACGCGGGGCTGATCATGATCGCCGACACCCGCACCAATGCCGGCGTCGACGACATCTCCTCCTATCGCAAGCTGCACTGCCTTGCCGACACGGACGACCGCTGCATCTACGCGGCGTCGGCCGGCAATCTTTCGACCACGCAGACGGTGATCGGCCTGCTGCGCGAGGGCGTGCCGGGCGGCGAGGACGAGACGCTGATGCGCACCATCGCCGAGCCGACCAGCATGTTCCGCGCCGCCCAATTGGTCGGCGACGCCATGCAGCTCGCCAATGCGACCGTCGGCAAGGCGCTCGCCTCGATCAAGATCAGCGGCGCCTCCTCGATCCTGCTCGGCGGGCGGATCGGCGACGGGCCGCCGGCGCTCTTTCTGATCTATTCGGCGGGCAATTTCATCGAGTGCAAGGCGGAGGTCCCCTTCTTCCAGATCGGCGAGACCAAATATGGCAAGCCGATGCTGGATCGCACGATCCATCCCTCGACCCCGCTCGGCGAGGCGATGAAGATCGCCTTCCTCTCCTTCGACGCCGCGATCCGCTCCAACCTCGCGGTCGCCCGGCCGCTCGACCTGATGGTGATGCCGGCGGCGCCGGGGTCGCGGATCCTGACCCGGCGGATCAGCGACCACGACCCCTATTTCGACGATCTCTCCGCGCGCTGGGGCGATCTCCTCCAGGACGCCGCCGCGACCATCCCCGATCCGCCGTTCATGGCGGATCTTGAAGGATGACTGGCTTCGCGGCGCTCAGGGCCCATGGCCTCGCCTTGCCGGAGACGGTCGAGGATTTCCCCTGGGGCCACACCGCGCTCAAGGTGCGCGGCAAGACCTTCGTGTGGCTCGACGAGACGGACGGGACATTCAGCCTCACCGTCAAGCTGCCGGTCAGCCGCGATTTCGCCGAGACCTTCGATTTCGCCGCGCCCGCCGGTTACGGGCTCGGCCGGTCGGGCTGGATCAGCTGCCGCTTCGCAGCCGGCGAGGCGGCCGATCTCGACCTTCTGAAACGCTGGATCGCCGAGAGCTACCGCGCGGTCGCGCCGAAGAAACTGGCGGCCCTCCTCCCCGGCGAGGACTAGCTGAGATTTGCGATTTTCGGCCTCTTCGCCTATGCTGGCGCCAATCTCCTTGGAATCAGGATTCTCTATGTCGACCCATCACGAATTCTATCTTGAGCGCGCGTCCGAAGCCCGCCGGGACGCTTCCAACACCCCCCTCCAGAACGTCCGCGACCGCTGCCTGCGCGCCGCCGAGGCGTGGGAGCAGATGGCGGCGCGGGTCGAGCGCACGGGCCGAATGCGCGCCGAAACCGAGGCCCGCAAGGCCGCGGTCGCCGAGCTCCAGGTCAGCGAGTAAAGCGGCCGCCCCCTCTTCTTCAGATCACCGCGAAGTCGCTCGCCGTTAGCGCAAGGCCCGGGTTCAGCGTCGCGAACAGGATCTGGGCGGCACCGCCGGCGCCATCGGCATCGTAGAAGAGCTGGCCGGTGGCGCTGTTGTAGACGATGCGGTCGCTGCC
>DASYKV010000062.1:0-48436 GCA_035994965.1 Allosphingosinicella sp. | reverse complement strand
GGCAACGTCAATCAGGTGCTTGCGGCGATGCTGCGCGACAGCGCCGATCACTGGCAGGCCTGGGTGCGCGGCCTCGCCATCCCGCTCGAATGGCAAAAGATGGTGATCCGCGCCGCGATCACGCTGAAGCTCTGCCAGCACGAGGAAACCGGGGCGATCGTCGCTGCGATGACGACCTCGATCCCCGAGGCCGCCCATTCGGGCCGCAACTGGGATTATCGCTATTGCTGGATCCGCGACGCTTATTACACGGTCCAGGCGCTGAACCGGCTCGGCGCGCTCGACGTGCTCGAGAATTATCTCTCCTACCTGAGGAACATCGTCGACGAGGCCGAGGGCGGCCAGGTCCAGCCGCTCTATGCGGTCTCCGGCGAGCCGAAGCTGGAGGAGCGGGTGGCCGAGGCGCTGGCCGGCTATCGCTCGATGGGGCCGGTCCGGGTCGGCAATGCCGCCTTCACCCAGGTCCAGCACGACGCCTATGGCCAGATCGTCCTCTCCAACGCCCAGGCCTTTTTCGACGAGCGCCTGCTGCGGCCGGCGGGCGCCGAGGATTTCGCCTCGCTCGAGAAGGTCGGCGAGCGCGCCTTCGCGATGCACGACCAGCCCGATGCCGGCCTGTGGGAGTATCGGACCCGCACCGGCGTCCATACCTATTCGGCGGTGATGAGCTGGGCCGCCTGCGACCGGCTCGGCAACATCGCCGAGCGGCTCGCTCTGGCCGAGCGCGCCGCTTTGTGGCGCGAGCGGGCGGCGGCGATCCGGGCGACCATCGAGGACAAGGCCTGGTACGAGGCCGAGCGGCGCTTCGCCGCGACCTTCGGCGGCGACGATCTCGACGCGAGCCTGCTCCAGCTCGTCGACATGCGCTTCCTCGAGCCCGGCGACCCGCGCTTCCTCGCCACCTTCGAAGCGGTCGAGAAGGGGCTGAGGCGCGGCGAGCATATGCTGCGCTACGCCCAGGAGGACGATTTCGGCCTTCCCGAGACCGCCTTCAACTTCTGCACCTTCTGGCTGATCGAGGCGCTCCACCTCGCCGGCCGGGCCGAGGAGGCGCGCGACCTTTACGGCAGGATGCTCGAGCGGCTCACCCCGGCGGGCCTGCTTTCGGAGGATACGGACTTCGAAACCGGGGCGCTGTGGGGCAACTATCCGCAGACTTATTCGCTTGTTGGGCTTATCAACTGCGCGGGGCTTTTGTCGCGTCCCTGGAGTTCGGTCCGGTGAGTCGGCTCATTGTCATTTCCAACCGCGTGTCGGCGCCCAAGCCGCGCAGCGCCGAGGGCGCGCAGGGCGGGCTCGCGGTGGCGCTCGAAGCGGCGCTCAGGGAATCGCGCGGCCTGTGGTTCGGCTGGTCGGGCGAGAAGACCGACCATTTCACCGGCAAGATCGACCTCCAGCGCCACGACGGCGTCACCACCGCGACGATCGACCTCGAAGAGCAGGACGTCGACGAATATTATAACGGCTATGCCAACCGCACCTTGTGGCCGCTCTTCCACTACCGCATCGACCTGGCCGAATATGACCGCAGTTTCGGCGCCGGCTATGAGCGGGTCAACGAGCGCTTCGCCGAGACGCTGGCGCCGCTGATCGAGGACGAAGATTTGGTCTGGGTCCACGATTATCATCTGATCCCGTTGGGCCAGCAATTGCGCCAGCGCGGCGTGAAGAACCGGATCGGCTTCTTCCTCCACATTCCCTGGCCGCCACACCGGCTGATGGTGTCGATGCCCTATCACCAGCGCCTGGTCCGCTCGATGCTCGCTTACGACCTGATCGGCTTCCAGACCGCCGAATGGTTGGAGAGCTTCCACCATTATGTCGAGCGCGAGCTGGGCGGGACCGTGTCCGCCGACGGCACCATCCGCGTCGGCGACCGCGAGGTCAGGACCGCGGCCTTCCCGATCGGCATCGACGTCGAGGAGTTCGAGAACGTCATGACCGCCGACGACGCCCGCAACGCCTTCGAGACGTTGCGCACGAGCGCCGAGGGCAAGAAGGTGATCATCGGCGTCGACCGGCTCGATTATTCGAAGGGGCTCGCCGAGCGTTTCCTCGGCTATCGCCGCTTCCTCGAAGAGCATCACGACTGGCGCGGCCAGGCCTTCCTCCTCCAGATCGCGCCGCCCTCGCGCGGCGAGGTCCACACCTACGAGCATATCCGCGAGCATCTCGACGAGCTTTCGGGGCGGATCAACGGCGAGTTCGCCCATGTCGACTGGGTGCCGATCCGCTACGTCAACCAGGGCTATCCGCGCGCCGGCCTCTCCGGCTTCTACCGTGCCGCCGACGTCGCCCTGATCACGCCGCTGCGCGACGGCATGAACCTGGTCGCCAAGGAATATGTCGCCTCGCAGGACCCGGCCGATCCGGGCGTGCTCATATTGTCGCGCTTCGCCGGCGCCGCGCACCAGCTGAAGGAAGCGCTGCTGGTCAATCCCTACAGCAAGGACGACATTTCCGACGCGATCCGCAAGGCGCTCGACATGCCCAGGGAGGAGAGGCTGCGGCGCTGGCAGGCGATGATCGAGAACGTCCGGCGCGAGGACGTGCTCCACTGGCGCCGCTCCTTCGTCGAGGCGCTGCAGGGCGAGACCGCGCCGCTGATCGCGGAGCCGGTGCCGGCCTGAGCGCGTGAAGCGCAATTGAGAAAGAGCCGCGATCCGGCCGCATGGGCCGAGTCGGGAGATGGATGCCCGACGAAATCCTACATTGGAAGGCATCCGACGGTGAGCATCCAACGGTGACAGTTAGGTAACTGTCACCGGGACAGTTAGGTAACTGTCACCGGGACACTTAGGTAACTGTCACCGACCGGGTCGTCACCGACCGGGTCGCGCTGCTTCGTCGAGGCGCTGCGGGGCGAGACCGCGCCGCTGATCGCGACGCCGGCGCCGGCCTGAATTTCCGGTGACTCGCCTTCCGGCCTGTGCCAGTCTCGGCGAGCCGGCACACCGGCGACGGAATGAGAGGGGACAGATGAGCAACACAAAGGTCATGGCCGCGGCGCTGATGGCGCTGGCGATCGCCGGGTGCAACCGGGGCGAGCGCAACCGCGCCAACGAGACGGGCAACGCCCAGGCCGGAAATACCCAGACCGGCATGACGCCGCCGCCGCCGCCAATCGCCAGCGGCCCCGCGACGGCGACCGGCCCGGCAGCGGGCGGCGGCCTGCAGATCGACACCCAGGCGCTCATCCGGTCCTGCCTCAACCCGGCCGACGCCACCCGCCCGCTGAGCTCCTTCACCGACGAGCAGAAGCTCGCTCTGGTGATCTGCGGCAACCGCGAAGCCGCCCGTCAGGCCATGACCCAGATGCCGATGCGGGTCGACGACGCCACGACGCTCACCTCGATCGTCGCCGACGGCCCGACGGTCATCTACAATGTCCGGGTCAACGCAAATGCGGCGGACGTGCCCGACGCCGGCAAGGCACAGATCGAAGCCGCCGCCCGCGCCAATGCCTGCTCCCGTCCCGACATGCGCCAGACCATGTCGATGGGCGGCGCCTATGCCTATAGCTTTAGCGATCGCGCGGGCCAGCCGATCATGCAGTTCCGGATCGAGGGCTGCTGAGGCAAAAAGGGGTGGCCGAATTGCGGCCACCCCCTCATTCCAGGTTCAGCGGCAGCGCATGTCGCTGTTGCGCTCGACCTCGCGGCCGACCAAAGCGCCGAGCACGCCGCCGACCACGGTGCCGGTGGTGCGCTCGCCGCGCCTGTCGATGCCACGGCCGACCAGGGCGCCGACGCCGGCGCCGATGACGAGGCCGGTGGTGCCGTCGCTGCGGCGGCAATAATAGCGCCCGTCCTCGCCGCGATAGACCTCATCGTCCGAAGCCAGCCGCCGCTCCTCGGCGCGCGGATCCTCGCGATAATAGCGGGAGGGCTCCCAATCGTCGCCGTCCTTCCAGCCGTAACGGCCGCCCCCGCCGCCGCCGCCGCCATAACCGCCGCCGCGCCGGCCGCGCCGGGTCGATTCGTAGCGGTCCCGCTCGCGTTCGAAGATGGCGCGCTCGGTGTCGAAGCGGCGCTGCGCCTGCTGCCAGCGAATCTCGTCGGCCCGGGTCTGGCCGGACGCGGGCGTGGCGATGGCCACAGGGGCCATGCAGATGGCGGCAAGGGCAAGCAGTCTCATTCTCATGTCAATCTCCCGTCGATGATAGAGGTTAAACGCCTTATGGCAGATTTCGGGTCCGAAAGGAATTGCGGGCACATCAAGGTTTGACGGCCCGCCCGCGAGCGCGCAAGATCGCGGCCGCCAGCGAGTAAGGGATTAAGATGCGTAGGACTTTTCGCGATGCCGGGCCCGCGGCGGCGCCGGCGCTTCTGGATCATGACGGGGACATCGTCCGCCTGGCCGCGGGGACGACGGCGGCGCTGGAGAACGGCAAGCCGGTCTTCACGCTTCCGCAGATCATCAACCAGCTGACCACCGCCGACATCGCCTGGACCGGCGGGCCCGGCAACCCGGCCCCGCGCGCCGGAGTCGGCACGATCACCTATGCCTTCTTCAATGTTGCCTCGGAGGTCTATTCCTCCGAGCGGAACGAATTCCAGCCGCTGAGCGCCGCCCAGCGCGACGCGGTTCGCAACGCCTTCGCGATCTGGGGCGATTTCATCAACGTCGCCTTCGTCGAAGGGACCGTCGCCACCGCCGACATCAACATCGGCAATCTCGCCACCGACGAGGATTATTTCTCGGCTTATGCGAACTATCCCGGCTTCCAGCGCGTGGACGGGGACATCTGGATCAGCACCCTTGCCGCGGCCAACCAGCAGGTCGGGCTCGCCGAGCCCGGCTTCAGGACCTTGATGCACGAAATCGGCCATGCGCTCGGCCTGTCGCATCCGGGCGCCTACAACGCCGCCGAGGGCGTGACGATCACCTATGCGGCCAACGCGGAATATTATCAGGATAGCCTGCAATACACGATCATGTCCTATTTCTCGTCGAGCTCGACGGGCGCGGTCCGGACCTCCTTCGCCGCCACGCCGATGGCGCACGACATCGCCGCGATCCAGAGCCTCTACGGCGCCAACATGACCATCCGGACCGGCGACACCCATTACGGCTTCAACAGCAATGCCGGCCGGGCGGCGTTCGATTTCTCGCTCAACGCGGCGCCGGTGATCGCGATCTGGGACGCCGGCGGCATCGACACGCTCGATTTTTCGGGCTGGAGCAGCAATTCGCGGATCGACCTCGCGCCCGGCGCGTCGAGCGACGGCGGCGGCCAGACCTTCAACGTCCAGATCGCCTTCGGCACATTGATCGAGAATGCGATCGCCGGCGCCGGCGACGACCGGATCACCGGCAATTTCACCGGCAATGTGCTGCAGGGCGGCGGCGGCAACGACATCCTCCAGGGCGGCCTCGGCGGCGACCGCTCCGAGGGCGGCGCCGGCGCCGACATCTTCGTCTTCGGCCTCGGCGACAGCCGCGACCACGGGCTCCGCTCGGACGGCGGGAAATGGACTCCGGACGTGATCACCGACTTCGTCTCGGGGACCGACCGGATCGACCTCAGCGCGATCGACGCGATCGCCGGCAGCGCTGGCGACGACGCCTTCGCCTATATCGGCGCCGGCGCCTTCACCGGTGTGGCGGGTCAGCTGCGCGCGTTCACCGCAGACGGCTATGTCCAGATTTACGGCGACATGAACGGCGACGCCTTCGCGGACCTCCACATCGTCGCGGTGGGGACGCAGATTTTGGCGGCGGATTTCATCTTCTAGCGGCGAAAGCGGGGCGAGCGCGCTCATCGCTCGTCGTCTCGCCGGAAGTTTCATAAGTTCCAGGTCCCTTGGGCGGAAAAAGTTCGTCGTCCGGATTGCCGCCCTCGAAGCCGAAATGCAGGTCGCGGCGAGCGCGCTGCTCGGCGATCCGCTCCGCCCGCTCTTCCGCCTCGTCGGCTTCCACGACCGCCAGCTCCGCCTCGCTCAGGGCGCGCTTGTAGCCGTAGCCGCCCGGCTCGCCTTCCTCGATCCCATCGAAGCCGGCCGGGGGCGGGAATTCGGTCCACCACTTGCCGTCCTCCTGCCAAACCTCGATGCGATCGCAGAGCGCGGCCTCCTCCTCCTCGTTCTCCGGGTCGTCGTCTTCGCTCGGGAGTGGGGCGGGCAGGCCCTGCTCGATCGCCTCCATCCAGGGCTCCCAATCGTCGGCGACCGCTTCGGCCTCGACGGGCGGCTCGAGCTGGCGGTCGAGCTTGCCGAGCAGGTAGACGAGCAGGCGATTGTCATAGACCCGCTCCTCGCTCTTCAGCTCGCCATGATAATAATGCCGCTTGATCGTGCCCTCGATCGCCCGCTCGAAGGCGATCGAGCGGATCCGCCGCGCCGCGAACCGGACCGCCGCTTCGCAGGCGAGATCGAACGAGCGGGCGTCGGCGCGGCGGCGGACGCGGTTGATCGCCTGCTCCGACACGTCGATCCGCGCCGCCGCCTCGCGCGCGACGCCGGTATCGGCAAGCGCCTCGACATAGTCGCGCTGCTTCTGCGGGGTGAGGCCGTCCTGGCGATAGCGCAGCGGGACGGGATCGAAATCGGTAAGGTTGGTGGAAGAAGCGGGCTCATCGGTCGCCGCTTCGGGGGCGATGCTGTGGTCGTGGTGCTCCATCTTCCAGCTTAGGACAGATCATTTCCTACTTTTGGAGCGGGATTTGGTCCGGAATGGGGGAATTCGATAGGGCGCTTGGTTCATGCGAAGGCGCGAAGCGGCGTGCAGCACGGCCGCTTTGCCCGATCTGCCCAACAATGCTATTGCAGGCTTATGAAGTCGGAGAAGAGTCTGTTCGATTCCCCCGAGGCCGAGGCGAGGTCCGAGGCGCGTGCGGAGGCCGACGTGCGGGCGGGGCGGGTGATCTCTCACGAGGCGGTGCGGCGCTGGCTTTCCTCATGGGGCAGCGCGAAACGGCTGCCGAGGCCCCGCGTCGGCGACTGACTTGAAGATCGTCTGGACCGACGAGGCGATCGAACATCTCGAAGCGATCGTCACTTATGTCTCGGTCTACGATCCGGCGGCGGCGGAGAGGCTCGGCCGGCGGCTGATCGAGCTGGCCGACAGCCTCGCCGAATTTCCCAATCGCGGTCGCGACGCGGGCGACGACAAGCGCGAGATGACGACGGTCTGGCCCTATATCCTACGCTATCGCGTGGAAGCCGACCGCGTGATTATTTTGCGCCTCCGGCATGGGGCGCGGGATGAGGACGCGCTGAACTAGAGAGTGTGTCCCGCATCAGCCTACTCCACCAGCTCCACCGCCATCGCCGTCGCTTCGCCGCCGCCAATGCAGAGGCTCGCCACGCCCTTCCTGCCGCCGCGCGTCTCCAGCGCGCTGAGCAGCGTCGCCAGCACCCGCGCCCCGCTGGCGCCGATCGGATGCCCCAGCGCCGTCGCCCCGCCATGCACGTTGATCTTCTCGTGCGGGATGCCGAGATCGCGCATGGCGATCATGGCGACGCAGGCGAAGGCTTCGTTGACTTCGTAGAGGTCGACTTCGGCGGCGCTCCAGCCCGCCTTGGCGAGCGCGCGGTTGATCGCGCCGACGGGGGCGGTGGTGAACTTGGCGGGGGCGTGGGCGAAGGCGGCGTGGCCCGTGATGCGGGCGACCGGCTTGAGGCCGAGCCGGTCGGCGACGCTCTGGCGGGTGAGGACCAGGGCGGCGGCGCCATCGGAGATCGAGGAGGCGTTGGCGGCGGTGATCGTGCCGTCCCTGGCGAAGGCGGGCTTGAGGGTCGGGATCTTCGAGGCGTCGCCCTTGGCCGGCTGCTCGTCCTTGTCGACGATCGTCGGGCCCTTGCGGCCCTTGATCTCGACGGCGACGATCTCGCGGTCGAAGGCGCCGCTCGCCTGCGCCGCCTGGGCGCGGGTCAGCGAGGCGATGGCGTAATCGTCCTGCTGCCCGCGGGTGAACTGATATTCGGTGGCGCTCTCCTCGGCGAAGCTGCCCATCAGCCGCCCGGTCTCATAGGCGTCCTCGAGGCCGTCGAGGAACATATGGTCGTAGGCGGTGTCGTGGCCGATGCGGGCGCCCGAGCGGTGCTTGGGCAGGAGATAGGGGGCGTTGGTCATGCTCTCCATGCCGCCGGCGACGACGATGTCGGCCGAGCCCGCATCGAGCGTGTCGGCGGCCATGATCGCGGCCTGCATGCCCGAGCCGCACATCTTGTTGACCGTGGTCGCCTCGACATGATCGCCGAGCCCGGCCTTGATCGCCGCCTGGCGCGCCGGGGCCTGGCCGAGGCCGGCGGGGAGGACGCAGCCCATGTAGATCTTCTCGACATCCTCGGCGGCGACGCCGGCGCGCTCGACCGCGGCGCGGACGGCGGCGGCGCCGAGCTCGGTGGCGCTGGCGCCGGCAAGCGCGCCCTGGAACGAGCCCATCGGGGTGCGGGCGTAGGAGAGGATGACGATGGGGTCGTGGGCGGTGGTCATGGCATTCCTTTCTCGATCCTCCCCGGGACGGGGAGGGGGACCGCGCGCGACGCGCGTGGTGGAGGGGGCTCGGTGCGGGTCTCGGGGGCCCCTCCACCATGCCGCGCATGGTCCCCCTCCCCGTCCCGGGGAGGATTGATGGCACGCACATAGTCAGCCCACCCGCCTTGTTCAAATCCGTGGGGCTCTGCTACGGGCTCCCGCGAACAGGAGAACGGACATGTCCGAGCTGGGCCTCGACTTCGACCTTGGCGAGATGGCCGATGCGATCCGCGACACGACGCGGCGTTTCTCCGCCGACCGGATCGCGCCGCTCGCCGCCAGGATCGACGCGGAGGACTGGTTCCCGACCGAGCTGTGGCCGGAAATGGGCGCGCTGGGCCTGCACGGGATCACGGTTTCGGAGGAGGATGGCGGGCTCGGGCTCGGCTATCTCGAGCATGTCGTGGCGCAGGAGGAGGTGGCGCGGGCCTCGGCCTCGATCGGGCTCAGCTATGGCGCGCATTCGAACCTGTGCGTCAACCAGATCAGGCGCTGGGCCTCGCCGGAGCAGAAGGCGAAATATCTGCCCAAATTGATCTCGGGCGAGCATGTCGGCTCGCTTGCGATGTCGGAAGCCGGGGCGGGCTCCGACGTGGTCTCGATGAAGCTCAAGGCCGAGGCGGTGCAGGGCGGCTACGTGCTCAACGGCACGAAGTTCTGGATCACCAACGCGGCCTTCGCCGACACGCTCGTCGTCTACGCCAAGACCGGCGACGGCTCGCGCGGCATCACCACCTTCCTGATCGAGAAGGGGATGAAGGGCTTCTCGATCGGCCAGAAGCTCGACAAGATGGGGATGCGCGGCTCGCCGACCGCCGAATTGATCTTCGACGATTGCGAGGTGCCGGAGGAAAATGTGATGGGGCCGCTCAACGGCGGCGTCGGCGTGCTGATGTCGGGGCTCGATTACGAGCGGACCGTGCTCGCCGGCATCCAGCTCGGGATCATGCAGGCCTGCCTCGACGTGGTCCTGCCGTTCGTGCGCGAGCGCAAGCAGTTCGGCCAGCCGATCGGCAGCTTCCAGCTGATGCAGGCCAAGGTCGCCGACATGTACGTCGCGCTCAATTCGGCGCGCGCCTATGTCTACCAGGTGGCCCGCGCCTGCGACGCCGGCAAGACGACGCGCTTCGACGCGGCCGGCGCGATCCTGCTGGCGAGCGAGAATGCGGTGAAGGTCGCCGGCGAGGCGATCCAGGCGCTGGGCGGGGCCGGCTACACCAAGGACTGGCCCGTCGAACGCTATTTCCGCGACGCCAAGCTGCTCGATATCGGCGCTGGGACGAACGAGATCCGGCGGATGCTGATCGGACGGGAGCTGATCGGGGCCTAGCTCCCTCTCCCCAGTGGGGAGAGGGTTGGGGTGAGGGGATCCGGCCTCCGAAAAGAAATTCGTGCGCCCGACATCCCCACCCGACCCTCCCCCTCCAGGGGGAGGCTATTCTACCAGATCGTCACCCTTTGCGCCGGCGGCAGGTAGAGGCGCTGGCCGGGCCGGACGTTGAAGGCGCGGTACCAGGCGTCGAGGTTGCGGACGGTCTCGGCGCGGTAGCGGCCGGGCGCGTGGCCGTCGGTGGCGACGAGGTTGCGCAGGGCCGCGTCGCGGGTGTGCTCGCGGCGGCTCTGGGCGAAGCCGAGGAAGAAGCGCTGATCGCCGGTCAGCCCGCCGATCACCGGCGCCTCCCGTCCATTGAGCGACGCGTGATAGGCGTCGTAGGCGGCGACGAGGCCGGCCAGATCGGCGATGTTCTCGCCCAGGGTGAGCTCGCCGTTGATGTGCAGGCCGGGGAAGGGCTCATAGGCATTATATTGGCGGACCAGGGCCGCGCTGGCCTCGCGGAAATGGGCGCTGTCCGCAGAGGTCCACCAGTTGCGCAGCCGCCCTTCATGGTCGAAATCGGCGCCGAGATTGTCGAAGCTGTGGCTGATCTCGTGGCCGATCACCGAGCCGATCGCGCCATAATTATAGGCCGGATCGGCGTTGCGGTCGTAGAAAGGCGGCTCGAGGATGCCGGCCGGGAAGTTCATCGCATTCTGCAGCGGCAGATTGACGGCGTTCACCGTGTGCGCGCCGAGCCACCATTCGGCGCGGTCGACCGGCCGGCCCAATTTGGCGAGCTGGTGGCGATATTCGAACTCCCCCGCCCGCCAGGCATTGCCGAAGGCGTCGCCGGGGCGGATCTCGAGGGACGAATAATCGCGCCAATGCTCGGGATAGCCGATGCCGACGACGACGGTCTCGACCTTGCGGCGGGCCTCGCGCAGCGTCTCGGGCGCCATCCAGGTGAGGCTGGTCAGGCGGCGGTCGAAGGCCTGGATGATGTTGCGCACCATCGTCTCCACCTCGGCCTTGGCCGCGGCCGGGAAGTGGCGTTGGACGTAGATCTGGCCGACCGCGTCGATCAGCGCGCCGCTGGTCGCGGCGATCGCCCGGCGGTCGCGCGGACGCTGCTGCTGCTGCCCGGAAAGAGCTCGGCCGTAGAAGGAGAAGCGGAGGTCGTCGTAAGCCTGGGGCAGCACGGCCGCCATGCGGCTGGCGGTGTGGAAGGCGAGCCAGTCCTTCCAGGTGTCGAGCGGCTCGCCGCCGACGAGGGCGGAGATGCCGCGCAAAGGCTCCGGATGCCAGGCGATGATCCGCTCCTCGCGGCCGAGCCGGGCGGCGTCGAAGAAGGCGGTCCAGTCGATGCCGGGCGCGCGCCTGGCGAAATCGGCGCGGGCCCAGGTCTGCACGGCGTGCGGGTCCTGCGCGGAGACCGCCTCGGCATGGGCGCGGGCGATCTTGGTCTCGAGATCGAAGATGCGCTGGGCGCGCGCCTCGGCATCCGGCACGCCCATCAAGGTCAGCATCTGGCCGATATAGGCGCGATAGGCGGTGCGGACCTGGACCATCTCCGGCGTGTCGGAGAGGTAATAATCGCGGTCCGGCAGGCCGAGGCCGCCCTGGAGAAGATAGGCGAAATTGCGGTTCGGCTCCTGCAGGCCCTGCGCAACGAAGACGCCGAACAGATTCTCGGTGCCGAAGCTGGTGGCGTTGAGCGGATCGACGTCGGCGCGCATCGAGGCGCCGAGCGCGGCGGAGAGCGCGCGGCGGTCGGAAATGGCGTCGATCCGGGCGAGCAGGGGCTGAAGCGGCGCCGCGCCGAGCGCGTCGATCCCGGCCCGGTCGAGATAGGCCGCATAATAATCGGCGATCCTGCGCGGGTTGCTGCCGGCGGCGGGATTGCCCTGGCCGGCGCCGGTGATGATCTCGATATTGCGCCGCTCGACCAAAAGGGCCGCGGTCAGGAAGGAGCCGATGCCGGAGCGATCGGCCGGAATTTCGGTGCGGGCGCGCCAGCCGCCATTGGCGTAATGATCGAAGCCGTCGCCGGGCGCGGCCTTGGTGTCGATACCCGCGACGTCGACGCCGACCCCGGCGGGAGGGGCGGCGGGCTGGGCCGAGATGGCGGCGGTGGCGGCGAAAAGGGCGGTGGCGGCGAGGAGCACGAAACGGGGCATATCTGTGTCCGGAGCTGTGGTGGCGGAATAAGACGGCCCCTAGAGGCAAGCGCGCGCCCCGCCTAGCCCATTCGACGGAGGCCCACTTCCCATCGACAGGCGACGCGGCTAGGCGGTCGTGACGACAAATGAGGGGAGCCGAATGAGCAACGGCATGCTTTTCGTGCTGCAATGGTATGGGGCGGTCGCGGCCGCCATCGCGGCGCTGACGGTCGCGCTGGATTTGGGGCGCCGGCCGACGGGCTGGGCCTTCATTCTGTTCGTCACCTCCTCGATCGCCTTCATCCTCTACGGCTTTCTCGATCCCCGCCCCGAGGAAGCGATCGCCAGCCTCAACGTGGTCCTGCTCTTCATAAACCTGTTCGGCGTCTACCGCTATCTGATCCGCAAGAAGCCGCCGGTGCACGCGTCATGAGCGTCCTGACCAGCCGGATCGACGAAGCATCGGAGGAATTCCGCCGGTACGACGCGCATAATCGCGCGCTCGCCGCCGAGCTGCGCGCGCGGGTCGCCGAGGCGGCGCAGGGCGGCAATGAGAAATCGCGGGAGCGCCATGTCTCGCGCGGCAAGCTGCTCCCCCGCGACAGGGTCGGGCGGCTGCTCGATCCGGGCTCGCCTTTCCTCGAGATCGGCCAGCTCGCCGCCTGCGACATGTACAAAGGCGAGGTGCCGGGCGCCGGGATGATCGCCGGCATCGGCCGGGTCTCGGGGCGCGAGACGATGATCGTGTGCAACGACGCCACCGTGAAGGGCGGAACTTATTATCCGATGACGGTGAAGAAGCATCTGCGCGCGCAGGAGATCGCGCAGCAGAACCGGCTGCCTTGCGTCTACCTGGTCGACAGCGGCGGCGCCAATTTGCCGCACCAGGCCGAGGTCTTCCCCGACCGCGACCATTTCGGGCGGATCTTCTACAATCAGGCGCAGATGTCGTCGCGAGGCCTCGCCCAGATCGCCTGCGTGATGGGCAGCTGCACCGCGGGCGGCGCCTATGTCCCGGCGATGTCGGACGAGAGCGTGATCGTGAAGAACCAGGGCACGATCTTCCTGGCCGGGCCGCCCCTGGTGAAGGCGGCGACGGGCGAGGTGATCAGCGCCGAGGATCTGGGCGGCGGCGACCTCCACGCCCGCAAGTCCGGAGTCGTCGACCATCTCGCCGAGAATGACGAGCATGCGCTGACCATCGTGCGCGACATCGTCGCCCGGCTGAACACGGTCAAGGAGCTCGATATCGACCTCGCCGATCCGCTGCCGCCCAAGCTCGACCCGGAGGGGCTGTACGGCGTGATCCCCGACGACGTGCGCACGCCTTACGACGTGCACGAGGTGATCGCGCGGATCGTCGACGGCTCGGAATTCCACGAGTTCAAGGCGCTTTACGGCACGACTTTGGTCTGCGGCTTCGCGCGGATCTGGGGGGTGCCAGTCGCCATCCTCGCCAACAATGGCATCCTCTTCTCCGAGAGCGCCTTGAAGGGCGCGCATTTCATCGAACTGGCCTGCCAGCGGCGAACGCCCTTGCTGTTCCTCCAGAACATCTCGGGCTTCATGGTCGGCGGCCGCTACGAGGCCGAGGGGATCGCCAAGAACGGCGCCAAATTGGTGACCGCGGTGGCGACGGCGCAGGTGCCCAAGATCACCGTGCTGATCGGCGGCAGCTTCGGCGCCGGCAATTACGGCATGTGCGGGCGGGCTTATTCGCCCAATTTCCTGTTCACCTGGCCCAATGCGCGGATCAGCGTGATGGGCGGCGAGCAGGCGGCGAGCGTGTTGGTGACGGTCCACAAGGACGCCGAGACCTGGACTCCCGAGGAAGCCGAAGCCTTCAAGGCCCCGGTCCGCCAGCGCTACGAGGACGAAGGCAACCCCTACCACGCCACCGCGCGCCTCTGGGACGACGGCATCATCGACCCGGCGCAGACGCGCGATGTGCTGGGGCTGGCCTTTGCCGCGACGCTGAACGCGCCGATTGCGGAGCGGGCGCGGTTCGGCGTGTTCCGGATGTGACGGTGGCGAGGAGGAACAAGAATTTTCCAGGCCGCCGCTTGGACGATGACGAGCTACTTCGATCGTTTAATCGAAGCTTAGATACTCTATCGCATTTGGCGACGGTCTACGATCAGGGACATACCCCGATCGCCTTCGTGATGGCGACGGAGGTTCAAAAGATTCTTACCGAAAATTCGGCTGCCACGCGATTGAGGGGCAGTCGCCAATTTTCGACTCCAGCGAGAGGGGATAACCCTCAAAATCTTATGGCGTTTCACAAGTTGACGTTGGTGTCGATGAGCGGGATGCCTCCGACTCTAGAGTTTAAACCAAAATTCTATGATTCCGATGCGGAGCCTCCGTTGCTCGTTGAATTCAAGGATTGGTGGAACAAGGATATCATTTATCGAGCTAGTGCCGCGCCTCCGGGCACCCTGGCAGGCATGATCCCCGTCAATGGTTCACCCGAAGTGCCTTATGATGAGCGTGAAAAAACCACCCGAATGAGGTTGGTTTCGCTCCTTCGCAACAAGCTCGGATCTCATCAAACGAGCGAGATGCCGAAATTGCTGGATGAATTGGATGAGGCTCGGAATTGGGCAAACTTTGCTGTCCAGACTCCTGATGGACTTTACACAACCGACGATGGATCGTTGCGTGTCAGCGTCAGCCCTATTCCCGCGATGATGCGACAGATTTGTCACGAGCTCCTGATCGCCTATGGGCGACCAGATTCGGCTCCCGTTCGGGACGAGCAAGATGGCTCACCACCGCATGGCTAATCGTAAGGAAATCGCGCACCGGATCTTTCCGCACGGCGCGCCGGCTGGAGGCAAGCACACGGTATATCCGGATGCGAGAGTTAGAGTGCTGTGAGTGCGACAGGCGGAGGAGGAGTGGTGACGATGCGAACGATGGTTCTGGCCTTGCTGCTCGTCACCGCAACGCCCGCCGCCGCGCAGCATGCGGAGCATGCGCAGGAAGCGGACAGGGCCGCGGTGATGGCGACCGTCGATCGATTGTTCGGGGCGCTGGCGAGCAAGGATCGGGCGGCCTTGCTCGGCGCGGTCGTGGCCGAGGGGCGGGCGACCTCCACCGGGGTCGACGCGGCGGGGCGGCCGGAGATCGTTTCGACCGATTGGACGACCTTCGCCGACCGGCTGGCCCGCTCGACTGAGCGGCTGGGCGAGCGGCTGATCGATCCGCACGTCCATGTCGAAGGCGACATCGCGATGATCTGGAGCCGCTACGAATTCGAGCGCAATGGCGCCTTCTCCCATTGCGGGATCGACCATTTCGATCTGGTCCGGATCGATGGCCGCTGGCGCGTGCTCAATCTCACCTGGACCCGGCAGACCACGGGCTGCCCCGGGCGATGAGGATGGGCCCCGCGCAGTGATCGCCTCCCTCCTCGCAGCTCTGGCCCTGCAGGCGACGCCGGCGCCCGTGCCGCGAAGCCTCGTTCACGACGGACAGCGGCGGACCTGGCGGGAGGTCGTGCCGGCGGCCTGCGCGGGGCGGCGGGCGCATTGCCCGGTGCTGATCGCGCTGCACGGTGGCGGCGGGCGGACGAGCGGGGCGCAATTCGCCGCCGGGACCGGGCTGGCGGGCGAGGGGGTGACGCGCGGCTATGTCGTGCTCGCGCCCGACGCGCTCGGCGACAATTGGAATGACGGGCGGCCAGAAATCGCGGCGGGGATCGACGATGTCGGCTTCATCCGCGCGATGATCGCCGATGCCGGGAGCCGCCTCGGCCTCGACCGGCGCCGGATCTTCGCGGTCGGCGCCTCCAATGGCGGGCTGATGAGCTACCGCCTGGCCTGCGAAGGCGGGGACCTCGTCCGCGCGATCGCGCCGGTCATCGCCAACATGGGGGAAGCGCTGATCGCGCAATGCCGGCCGACGGCGGCGGTCTCGGTGCTGATGATGCCGGGCACGGCCGATCCGCTGATCCGCTATCAGGGCGGCGCGGTCGCGGCCGGCTGGCGCGACCGCGGCCGAACCGTCTCGGCCGACCGGACGCTCGAATTCTGGCGCAGCGCGATGGCCTGCCCGGGCCCGCCGCGGACCGAACGCTTCGATCCGGTCCGCGACGAAACCTCGGTCGCGATCACCCGCTACGATCGCTGCCGGGACGGCGCGAGCGTGCGGCGCTGGACGGTCGAGGGCGGCGGCCACACCTGGCCCGGCCGCGGCGGCGCGCGGGCCTTGCGCGCCCGCCTGGTCGGCCCGACCGCGACCGAGTTCAGCGCGACGCAGGCGGTGCTCGATTTCTTCGATTCGGTCGGAGCGGCGCGATGATGGCGCGCGATTATGGCCGGCTGCTGCTGCGCGCGGAGGAGCTCCAGCGCTTCACCGGCTATCTCGGCGCCGAGGAGCTCAAGCAGCGCCATAAAATCCAGGGCCGGCTCGACGACGAGCGCGTGAAGATCGTCTACGAGCTGTTCAGGGAAGGCGGCAGCGCCGATGAGTTGCGGCAGGCCGTGATCGCGGATCTGGACCGGATCGAACTGGCCGCCGCCGAATATAGCCCGGGCGCGGTCGCCGAGGCGCAGCAGGCGCTGCTCGCGGAAATCGGCGAGCAGGCCCGCGTCAACCTGGCCACGCGCTTCCTGATGCGCTGGGCGCCGGTCGTTTTCGCGACCGTTGCCGGCGGGATCTATCTCTACCTGAGGATGCGGTGATGATCCAATCCCTGCTCATCGCCAACCGGGGCGAGATCGCCTGCCGGATTATCCGCACCGCGCGGCGGCTCGGGGTGCGGACGGTCGCGGTCTATTCGGATGCGGACGCCGAGGCGATGCATGTGCGCGAGGCCGACGAGGCGGTGCATATCGGGCCGTCGCCGGCGCGGGAGAGCTATCTCGTCGGCGAGAAGATCATCGCGGCGGCCAGAGAGAGCGGCGCGGAGGCGATCCATCCGGGCTATGGCTTCCTGTCCGAGAATGCGGATTTCGCGCAGGCCGTGATCGACGCCGGGCTGATCTGGGTGGGGCCGAGGCCCGCCTCGATCCGCGCCATGGGCCTCAAGGACGCCGCCAAGACATTAATGGACGAAGCGGGCGTGCCGACCACGCCGGGCTATCTCGGCGCCGACCAGGATCCGGCGCGGCTCCGGGCCGAGGCCGACAAGATCGGCTATCCGGTGCTGATCAAGGCGGTGGCGGGCGGCGGCGGCAAGGGCATGCGGCGGGTCGACGCGTCCGCGGAGTTCGCCGACGCCTTGCTCAGCTGCAAGCGCGAGGCCGCGTCGAGCTTCGGCGACGACCGCGTTCTCATCGAGAAATATATCCTGAGGCCCCGCCATATCGAGGTGCAGGTGTTCGGCGACACGCACGGCAATGTCGTCCATCTGTTCGAGCGCGACTGCTCGCTCCAGCGCCGCCACCAGAAGGTGATCGAGGAGGCACCGGCGCCGGGCATGGACGAGGCGACGCGGGCCGCCATTTGCGCGGCCGCGGTCAAGGCGGCCAAGGCGGTCGACTATGTCGGCGCGGGCACGATCGAGTTCATCGCCGACGCCAGCGAGGGCCTCCGCGCCGACCGCATCTGGTTCATGGAGATGAACACCCGCCTCCAGGTCGAGCATCCGGTGACCGAGGAGATTACCGGCCAGGACCTGGTGGAATGGCAATTGCTGGTGGCGAGCGGCGAGAGGCTGCCCAAGCGGCAGGACGAGCTCGCCATCGACGGCTGGGCGATCGAGGCGCGGCTCTACGCCGAGGATCCGCGGACCGGCTTCCTGCCCTCGATCGGCAAGCTCGAATCGTTCCGCTTCATGACCCCGCATGAAGAGCTGTTCAACACCCGCCTCGACATGGGCTATGACTGGGACGACGAGGTCACGCCCTTTTACGACCCGATGCTCGGCAAGCTGATCGAGCATGCCGGGACTCGCGCGCAGGCGGCCGAGGCGCTGGCCACCGCCTGCACATGCGCGCAGGTCTGGCCGGTGCGGACCAATCTCGGCTTCGCGGCGCGGGCGCTGCGCCATCCCGAATTCCTCTCGGGCGACGTCGATACCGGCTTCATCGAGCGCAATCTCGACCAGCTGGCGGCGCCCGATCTGCCGGTCGAGGCGATGGCGCGCGATGCCGCCGGCGATCTGTTCTACGTTTCCAGCCAGGCGACGACCGAGCTGCGCAGGAAATTGACGTTCGAGCACGGACCATGGTCCAAGGGCCCCTGGGAGACGGAGGGCTTTCGCCTCAACGCGCCCCGGCATGCCGAAGGCCGCCTCGTCGACGAGTTCGGCGCCGTCCACAATGTCGATCTGCTGGCGCGGCCGATCACCAGCTTCTCCGGCGCGTCCCATGGCGGCCTGGTCGTCAGCTATGCCGAGGCCGAGGCGCGGACCTTCCGCATCTACCGGCCCGAAGGCACCGCGGGTGCCGCCGCCGGGGACGGCGCCATCGTCTCGCCCATGCCGGGCAAGGTCATCGCCGTCGCGGTGACGCAAGGCGAGGCCGTGACCAGGGGCCAGAAGCTGGTCACGCTCGAGGCCATGAAGATGGAGCATAGCCTTGTCGCCCCGTTCGACGGTATCGTCGCCGAGCTTGCGGCGGTCGAGGGCGCGCAGGTGAGCGAAGGGACGCTGCTGGCGCGGATCGAGAAGGGGGAAGGGGAATGAGCGCAATGGAAGGACCCCACATCGTTCGCCCTGAGCCTGTCGAAGGGCTTCCTTATCCTTCAGTGGAAGGGGAAGGAGAGGGCTTCGACAAGCTCAGCCCGAACGGTTTTCCGTTTGCAGGGGGGTGTTGACGTGCCCGGCCGCTATTACGACCAATGGAGGCTGGGCGACACGATCCGGCACCAGCCGCACCGGACGGTGACCGAGACCGACAATCTGCTGATCACCACGCTCACCCACAATCCGCAGCCGCTGCACCTCGACGAGACCTATGCGGAAGACACCGAGTTCGGGCGGATCGTCGTCAACGGCTGCTTCACCTTCTCGCTGCTCGTCGGCCTTTCGGTCGGGGACACGACATTGGGCACGCTGGTCGCCAATCTCGGCTACGACAAGGTCAGGATGCCAAAGCCGGTCTTCATCGGCGACACGCTGCGCGCCGAGACCGAGGTGGTCGGCCTCAAGGACAGCAATTCGCGGCCCGAGGCCGGCATCGTCACCTTCGAGCACCGCATGTTCAACCAGCGCGACGAATTGGTCTGCGTGATGGAGCGGACGGCGCTGATGCAGAGGCGCTCGTGAAAATTCTCCCCGGAACGGGGAGGGGGACCATGCGCAGCATGGTGGAGGGGTCGCGGACTCCCCATGCTCGCTATCGCTCGCGACCCCTCCACCACGACGCTTCGCGCCGCGGTCCCCCTCCCCGTTCCGGGGAGGATTTGCTTCCATGAAGCTGCGCTCGCTCCTGTTCGTCCCCGGCGACCGGCCGGACCGGATGGAGAAGGCGCTGGGCGCCGGAGCGGACGCGCTGATCCTCGATCTCGAGGATGCGGTGGCGCCGACCGCCAAGGCGGACGCGCGCCGGGTCGTCGCCGATTTCGTCGGCGCCAACAGCCAGGCCAGGCTCTGGGTCCGGGTCAATCCGCTCGACAGCCCGGAGCAGGAGAAGGACCTGGCCGCGATCCTGCCCGCGCGCCCCGACGGCATCGTGCTGCCCAAGGCCGAGGGCGGCGCGAGCGTCGACGAGCTCGCCCGGCGCCTGACCGAGCGCGGCAACGCCACCGCCCAGATCCTCGCCATCGCCACCGAGACTCCGGCTTCGATCTTCGCTCTGGGCAGCTATGGCGGCGCGCGCCGGCTCGCCGGGCTGACCTGGGGCGCGGAGGACCTGCCCGCAGCGATCGGCGCGGCGACCTCGCGCGAGGAGGATGGCAGCTTCACGGCGCCCTATCAGCTTGCCCGCTCGCTCTGCCTGTTCGGCGCCGCGGCGGCCGGCGTGATGCCGATCGAGACCGTCTACCCCGCCTTTCGCGATCTCGACGGGCTCGCTCTTTATGCCGCGCGCGCGCGCCGCGACGGCTTCACCGGGATGATGGCCATCCACCCCGATCAGGTGAGCGTGATCAACGCCGCCTTCACGCCAAGCGCGGCCGAGATCGCGCATGCCCGCGCGGTGGTGGCGGCGTTCGAGGCCAGCCCCGGCGCCGGCGCGCTCGCGCTCGACGGGCGAATGATCGACCGGCCCCATCTGCTCCAGGCGCAGCGCATTCTCGCCGCCGCGGAGTGAATGGGGACAGTTACGAGTAACTGTCCCCGGCCGTCGTCACAAAAGCTTGTCGGATTCGTAACGAAAGTGTAATCTTCCCGGCTGTTTCAGGGGAGACGGCCGATGAAGACGCTCGTGGCACTCGCGCTTGCGGCGCTTTCGCTGTCGGCCTGCGCGGCCAATCGGGCGGCGCCTTTGGCCGAGAGCGGCTATGCGCCGGGCACGCTGGCGGTGGCCGCCATCGAGCGCGGCGACTGGGCGCGGGCCGAAGCCCTGCTCACCGACACGCGCCGCGGCGCCGCCGACGACCCCGCCCGCCTGATCAACCTCGGCAAGGTCTATTGGGAGACCGGCCGGCCCGAGCAGGCGCGCGCCGCCTGGCGGCGGGCCATGGCCTCCGGCCAGGCCTTCGAGGTCGACACGATGGGCGGCCGCACGGTCTCCACCGCCGTGCTTGCCCGCGAGGCGCTCGACGCCCATGAGGCGCGGCCGGCGGCGGTGGTCGCTGCGCGGCGCTGACCCTCACAGCTCGCTGCAATTTGCGTCATCCCGGCGAAGGCCGGAACCCATGACCTCCGCGTCGGGAGAATAAGCGAAGGCGCCTTCGCCCCCTTTGCACAATCCGTGTTCATGGGTCCCGGCCTTCGCCGGGATGACTCGGGCCGGGGTTCGTCCTAATCCCGGGCGGTGTCCGAGGGGGTTTTCCTGCAACCGCCGCTTGCGCTCGCCGCCACGCTTGGCGGCGTGCTCGGGCTGATTGTCGGAAGCTTCCTCGCCACCATCCTGATCCGCTGGCCGGCGGGGCGCAGCGTCGTCGGCGGGCGGTCGGCCTGCGACGGCTGCGGGGCGGCCTTGGGGCCGCTGGAGCTGGTGCCGCTCGTCTCCTGGCTGGTCCGGCGCGGGCGCTGCCGCCATTGCGGCGCGGCGATCGACCCCCGGCACCTCGCGATCGAGCTCGCCGCCGCCCTGATCGGAATCGTCGCAGCGCTGGCCCAGCCGCTGCCGCTGGCGCTGGTCACCGCCGCCTTCGGCTGGTGGCTGCTGCTGATCGCGTCGCTCGACCTCGAGCATCAATGGCTGCCCGATCTGCTCACTCTGCCCTTGCTCGCGCTCGGCCTCACCGCCGCATATGCCGGCTTCGGCGCTCCGCTCGCCGAGCGCGCCGCCGGCGCAGCGATCGGCTGGGCGGCGCTGGCGGCGATCGCCTTCCTCTACCGGCGCTTTCGGAGGCGCGAGGGGATGGGCGGCGGCGACCCGAAGATGTTCGGAGCGATCGGCGCCTGGGTCGGCGCCTGGAACCTGCCGGCGATCCTGCTCGGCGCCGGGCTGCTCGGCCTCGCCGCGGTGCTGGCGATGCGGCTGCGAGGGCAGGCGGTGAGCGCGACCACCCGGCTGCCGCTCGGCACCTTGATGGCGCTCGCCGCCTGGCCGGCCTGGCTCGTGGTCACCAGCGCCTTCACCTAAGCCATTCAGGCCCAGTCCATATTGAACCTGCGATGAGGGTGGCTTAAGGGCGGCGCCGTTCCCTAGAGGCGCCGCCCGACTTCCCCCGACCTCCCCGGGGACAGTTACGAGTAACTGTCCCCTTTCTCATATTCCGAATCGCTTGCGCCCCGCCCGAAAAGCTGTGAACGTCCGTGCCCTGCGACTCTTCGGGGAAGGGGAGGCGTTTTCGCCCACCAGTTCAAGACGATGAGCCGTCGGATTCGTCCGGCCCTGTCTTATTTGAGTCACGGGCCGGTCATAGCTGGGCGGGGGACCGTCCGGGGGAGGATTGAGACATCGCATCGCGGCTCGCCTTGACCACGCGCGGCGGGCGGCTGCTGGAGCGGCTGCCGCGCCTCACCGCCTATTCGGCGGCCGAGCTGCTGCTGCTCGTCCTGGTCGCCGTCCAGGCCGCGCGTCTGATCTGGGTCGTCGCCGCGCCTCTCGGCCCGGTCGGCGACTGGAAGGCCTCCTCCGCTTTGGCCCAGCCGGCGAACAGCGGCGTGCTGGCCGGCTTCGATCCTTTCTTCCGGCTGAGCGCAAACGGGCCGGTCGTCGTCACCTCGCTCAATCTCACCCTTCACGGCGTGCGCGAGGACCGCGCCACCGGCCGGGGCGCGGCGATCATCGCTTTGCCCGACGGCCGCCAGCTGAACTTCGCGGTCGGCGAGGAGATCATGCCGGGAGTGACCCTGACAGCGGTCGGTTCCGACAACGTCACCATCTCGCGCAATGGCACGGCCGAGCAGCTCTTCCTCGACCAGTCCGAGCCGGCGACGGCCGCGGGCGGCGCGGCCCCGGCGCCGGGCGCGCCGCAAGTCGCGATGCCGGCGCCGCAAGCGGGCGCGTTCTCGGGCGCGGCGATCAACTTCCAGCCGCGCATCGCCGGCACCAGCATCACCGGCATCATCGTCACGCCGGGCAGCGACGGCGGCGAGGCCTTCCGCGCCGCCGGCTTCCAGCCCGGCGACGTCATCGTCTCGGTCAACGGCCAGCGCATCACCTCGATCGACCAGGCGCGATCGGCCGCCGCCGGCTCGGGCGGCGAGGTCGCCGTCATGGTCGATCGCGGTGGCCGCGCGGTCGCGCTCAGGGTAAGGCTCAACCAGTGAAACGTCTGTTGCTTGCCTTGGCGCTGCTCTTCGCGCCCGTCTCGTCCGCCTGGGCGCAGCATGTGCTGAACCTTCGCGACGCCGACATCCGCGCCTTCATCCAGGACGCCGCGCGGGTGACCGGGCGCACCTTCATCATCGATCCCGCAGTCCAGGGCCGGGTCTCGGTGATCACCCAGCGGCCGCTCTCGACCGGCGAATATTTCGAATTGTTCCTGTCGACGATGCGCGCCAACGGCTATGTCGCGGTGCCGGTCCGGGGCGGCGCCTTCCGGATCCAGCCGGTCGCCGGGGCGGCGGCGAGCGCGCCGATCAGCCGCGGCCGGCGCGGCAATCCGTCGGGCTTCGTCACCGAAATCTTCCGGGTCCGCCACATCGAGGCCGCCGCCGCCATCGAGAGCCTCAGGCCGCTGGTCAGCCGCGACGGCGCGATCACCGCCAATCGGGGGTCGATCATCGTTTCCGACTTCGCCGACAATATCGCCCGATTGCGGCAGGTGCTCGCCCGGATCGACGTCGACCAGAGCGCGACCCGGGTCGTCGGCCTCCAGTTCGCCGGCGCGCGCGAGATCGCCGCCGCTCTGGCCGAGCTCGCGCCCGACGGCGTCTCGGTGGTGCCGGTCGACAGCTCCAACGCCATCGCCTTCCGGGGCGATGCCGCCGCGGTCGCGAACCTGATCCGGATCGCCGAGGATCTCGACCGCCGCGCCGCCAATGGCAGCGAGATAAGGGTCGTCTTCCTCCAGCATGCCGACGCCGCGCAATTGCTGCCGGTGCTGGAGCGGCTGCTCGGCCAGGCGACCACCACGCAGGCGGCCACGCCGCAGCGCACGCGGCGGAGCAGCGCGGGCCAGAACGGCGCGCAGGCTCCCGCCGCCGCCACCGCCGCGCCCGCCCCGGCGGCATCCGCCGGATCGGCCCCGGCCTCCGGCGCCACCCAGACGGTCGGCCAGCGCAACGCCGTCGTCACCCGTTTCGAGGGCGCCAACGCAATCGTCATCTCGGCTTCGCCCGACGTCCAGCGCACTTTGGGCGAGGTGATCCGCCAGCTCGACGTGCGGCGCCAGCAGGTGCTGGTCGAGGCGCTCATCGTCGAGATCGGCGACACCGCCGCCCAGCGGCTCGGTGTCCAGCTCTTCCTCTCCGGCCTGCGCGGCTCGAACATTCCGTTCGCGATCACCAATTATTCCAGCATCACTCCCAATATCGGAACCATCGCCGGCGCCGTCGCCGCGCGCGAGCTCGGCGGCAGCACGACCACGGTGACGACCGGCAGCGGCTCGACCACGACCACCACCAGCGGCACCGGCTCCGACCTGATCGAGGCGGCGGCGGGCCAGCTCGCCGGCATCAATGGCGGCCTCGTCGGCGGCGCCATCCAGAGCGGCAACGCGATCTTCGGCGCGATCGTCAACGCCGTACGCTCCGACAACCAGTCGAACATCCTGTCGACGCCCTCGATCATGACGCTCGACAATCAGGAGGCGCATTTCCTGGTCGGCCAGGAAATCCCGATCACCACCGGCGAGGCGCTGTCGCCCAATTTCGACAACACCTTCCGCACCGTCCAGCGCCAGAATGTCGGAGTCACGCTCGACGTCAGGCCGCAGATCAACGCCGGCGGAACGATCAAGCTCGACCTCAGGGTCGAGGTCAGCTCGATCGCCGGGCCGGTCTCCGCGAGCTTCCAGGATCTCATCCTCAACAAGCGCGAGATCGAGAATACGATCACCATCGACGACGGCGAGATCGTCGGCATCGGCGGGCTGCTCGACGACAATGACCGGCGCACGCTCGACCGCGTGCCATTGCTCGGCGACATTCCGGTTATCGGCAATCTCTTCCGCTCGCGCGGCCGGTCGCGGGCGCGGACCAACCTCATGGTCTTCATCCGGCCGACCATCCTTCGCACCGCCGAGGACGTCCAGGCGATGAGCGCGCGGCGCTACAATTATGTGCGCGGCCACCAGATCATCGCCAGCCCGAACCGCGAGCCGACCTTGGACGAGATCGTCCGCGACTATCTCGGCACGGTGCCGCCGACCATGCCCGACGGGCCGGGGCCGGGCGACCAGGTGATCACGCCGACCGTGCTGCCCTCGCCGCCGCCGGACGAGCCGGAGGAGACGCAAGTGGAGGCCCCGGCGTTCCGGGCGCCGCAATGAGGATCGCGCGCGGCGAGGAGGAAAAGGGGACGGCCGCGGCGACTGTCCCTTATGGCTTCGCGCGGCGGCACGGGCTGCTGCCGACCGGCGAGGACGAGGGCGGGCGGCTCGACGTGGCGATGCGCGAAGGCGCGGACGCCAAGGCGCTGATCGAGCTCAGGCGCTTTCTCGCCAGGCCGTTCGCGGTGCATGAGGTCGACGCGCCCGCCTTCGACCGGCTGCTCTCCGATCACTATCCCTCGGGCACCGAGGCGGCGGCCGACGCGGCGGGCTCATTGGGCTTCAACGACGATCTCGGCCATCTCGCCGCGGCCCTGCCGAGCGCCGAGGACCTGCTCGACACGTCGGACGACGCGCCCGCAATCCGCCTGATCAACGGCATCATCGCCGACGCCGCCCGCCAGGGCGTCTCCGACATCCATATCGAGCCCTATGAGACCGGCCTGGTCGTGCGCATGCGCATGGACGGCGTGCTTCGCGAGACCCTGCGCATGCCGGCCCATGTCGCGCCGGTGGTGGTCAGCCGGGTCAAGGTGATGGCGCGGCTCGACATCGCCGAGCGGCGGCTGCCGCAGGACGGGCGGATCGGGCTGACGCTCGGCGGCAAGCTGATCGACGTGCGTGTCTCGACGCTCCCCAGTCGCGCCGGCGAACGGGTGGTGCTGCGCATCCTCGACAAGGAGAATGCGGGGATCGACCTCGAAATGCTCGGCATGAGCGAGGCGGTGAAAAGATTGTTCGAGGGCGCGCTGGGCGAGCCCAACGGCATCGTCCTGGTCACCGGGCCGACCGGCTCCGGCAAGACGACGACGCTTTATGCGGGCCTCAAGCGGCTCAACGACGGCAGCCGCAACATCCTCACCGTCGAGGACCCGGTCGAATATGCGGTCGACGGGGTCGGCCAGACGCAGATCAACCCGCAGGTCGGCCTGACCTTCGCCGCCGGGCTGCGCGCGATCCTCAGGCAGGACCCGGACGTCGTCATGGTCGGCGAGATCCGCGACCGCGAGACCGCCGACATCGCCGTCCAGGCGGCGCTGACCGGCCATCTCGTCCTCTCCACCGTCCACACCAACGACGCGATCGGCGCGATCACGCGGCTCAGGGATATGAAGGTCGAGCCCTTCCTGATCGCCTCGACCGTCCGCGCCGTGCTCGCGCAAAGGCTGGTGCGCAGGCTCTGCCCGGCCTGCCGCGAGCCGGCCGAGGCGACGGGCAGCCTCGCCTCCCTGCTCGGAATCCCCGCCGGCACCATCGTCCACGAGCCGAAGGGCTGCCCGGCCTGCAACCAGAGCGGCTATAAGGGCCGGATCGGCCTGTTCGAGGCGGCCCGGGTCGACGACGAGGTCCGCCGGCTGATCAACGGCGGCGCCGACGAGGTCGCGATCGAGGCCTATGCCTTCCGGGGCAGCGACACCCTGACCAATGCGGCGCGCGGCCTGGTCCGCGACGGCGTGACCAGCCCGGAGGAAGCGGTGCGGGTGTCGCGCCGCGAGGCGGCCAATGCCTGATTTCGCTTATGTCGGCCTCGACACGGCCGGACGCGAGCGGCGCGGCTCGGTGCGCGCCGAGACTAGCGAGGCCGCCCGCGACCAGCTCAGCCAGCGCAAGCTCTATGTCGTGCGGATCGAGGCGGCGGGCGAGGATGCCGGACGCCCCTTGCTCTCGCGCGGCCTCTTCACGCGCAAGAAGATGGGCGTGAAGCAGGTCACCTTGTTCACCCGCCAGCTCGCCACCCTGATCACGGTCTCGCCGCTCGAGGAGGCGCTGCGCACCATCTCGCGCCAGGCCGAGCGCGAGGAGGTCAGGCGGATCCTCACCCGCGTCCATGCCGGCATCGTCGAGGGCCTGCGCCTCTCCGACGCGATGGCGCGCGAGGCGGCGAGCTTCCCGCCGCTCTACCGGGCGATGGTCGCCGCCGGCGAGGCCTCGGGCACGCTGCCGCAGATATTGGAGCGGCTCGCCAACCTCATGGAGCGGCAGGCGCAGGTCAGGAGCAAGGTGCTCTCGACGCTGGCTTATCCGATCATCCTCGCCTTCGTCGCCGCCTTCGTCGTCTTCGCCCTGATGATCTTCGTCGTGCCCAAGGTGGTCGAGCAGTTCCAGGATGTCGGCCAGTCGCTGCCGCTGCTGACCCGGGTGGTGATCGGCCTCTCCAGCTTCCTTGCCGCCTGGTGGTGGGCGATCCTGCTCGTCGTCGCGGCCGCCGTCTTCCTCAGCCTGCGCGCGCTCAAGGACGAGGGCGTGCGGATGAAGTTCGACCGCTTCCTGCTTCGCCTGCCTCTGGTCGGCCGGCTGATCCGCGATCTTCACGCGGCGCGGATGGCGCGCACGCTCTCGACCATGGTGGCGAGCCGGCTGCCGCTGCTCGAGGGGCTGAAGCTGACCGCGAGCACCGTCCACAACCGCGTGCTCCGCGCGGCCATGGCCGACATCGCCGAGCAGGTCCGCACCGGCGGCAGCCTGTCGGGCGCGATGCGGCGGGCGGGGATCTTCCCGCCTCTGCTCGTCTATCTCGCCGCCTCGGGCGAGGCTTCGGGCAAGCTGGACGTGATGCTGGAGCGCGCGGCCGATTATCTCGAGCGCGAGTTCGACGCCTTCACCACGACCGCTTTGTCGCTGCTCGAGCCCGCGATCATCATCGTCATGGGCGCGGTGGTGGCGCTGATCGTGCTTTCGATCCTGCTTCCGATCCTGCAACTCGACACATTGGCTGGAGGTTATTGATGGCCGCTTTCCTAAATCCTCCCCGGGACGGGGAGGGGGACCAGGCGAAGCCTGGTGGAGGGGGTTCAGAGACTCGCGCCGAGCTCCCTCCACCACGCGCTGCGCGCGCGGTCCCCCTCCCCGTCCCGGGGAGGACCGATGGTTTCACGCTCGTGGAATTGATGGTGGTGATCGTCATCCTCGGGCTGCTCGCGACGATCGTGCTGATCAACGTCATGCCGGCCACCGGCCGCGCCAAGCTCACCGCCGCCCATAGCAGCGTCAAGCAGCTCGAGCAGGCGATCGACATGTACAATCTCGACAATGGCCGCCTGCCGACCCGCCAGGAGGGGCTGCAGGCGCTGGTCGGGGGCCGGATTCTGCGGCGGCTCGACCCCGATCCCTGGGGCAATCCCTTCGTCTACAAGATTCCGGGGCGGAACGGGCGCCCCTATGAGGTGCTCTCGACGGGCGCCGACGGCCGCGAGGGCGGGACCGAGGACAATGCCGATATCTATCCCTGATTCAGGAGCGATCCTGCTCGCCTTCGCTGGCGAGGGGGCGGCGCCGGGGCGCTGGCTGCTGATCGAGGGCGGCCGGGTCACCGCGCGCGGCGAGGAAGGCGACGAGGTGCTGCTGCAACCGGGCACGCGCACGGCGCTCGCCGTGCCCGGCGCCGAGGTCGCGCTCCACTGGCTGGACCTGGCCGAGGGCCTCGCCCCGGCCCAGGCCGCGGCGGCGGCGCGGCTGATGCTCGCCGACGCCAGCGCCAACGCGCTTGCGGACATGCACGTCGCCGTCGGCCTGCCCGAGCGCGACCTGACCCCGGTCGCGCTGGCGCCGGCCGCGCTGATGGAGGCCTGGACCGCGCGCGACCCGGACATCGTCATCCCCACCTCGCTGCTGCTGCCGCCGCCCGAGGAGGGGCTGGCCAGGCGCGACGCGGGCGCCGTCCCCGATTATCGAGGGCCCGCGGCCGCGTTCAGCGTCGAGCCCGAAATCGCGCGGCTGCTGGTCGGCGAGGCGCCGATCGCGGTTATCGACGAGGAGGCGTTCGAGGCCGGCCTCGCCGCCGCTTTGTCGCCGCCCGTCCTGAATCTGCGCCAGGGCGCCTTCGCCCGCCGCCGGCAGTGGCGGGTCGACGGATCGCGCCTGCGCCGGGTCGCCTGGCTTGCGCTCGCGCTCGCCGCTCTCTCGCTGATCGTCCAGCTCGCCCAGATCCTCGCTTATTCCGCCTCCGCCAGCCGGATCGGGGACGAGGCGGCGGCGCTTGCGGCGCGGGCGCCTTCCACCGCCAATGCGCGGCTCGGCTTCACGCCGCTGGCCGCGACCCTGTTCGAGGCGATCCGGGCCGTTCCCAATGTCGAATTGAGCCGGCTCGACTATCGGCCCGACGGGATCTTGTCGGCGATCGTCACCACCGACAGCCCGGCGTCGCTGGCGGTGCTGCGCCAGCGGATCGAGGCGAGCGGCCTGATCGTCCAGGACGGCGCGCCGCAGCCCGCCGGCGGCGCCCGGACGGCCGCCGAATTGCTGCTGAGGCCGGCATGAGCTTGTGGTGGGCAGAGCGCAGCGCGCGCGAGCGGCGGCTGATCCTCGCAATGCTGGCGCTTGCATTGGTCGTGCTCGGCTGGCTGATGGTGGTTCGGCCATTGTCGGACGCGCTCGACGCCGCCAAGACGCGCCAGGCCGCCGCCACCGTCGCGCTCGGCGAGGCGCGGGCGCGCCTGAGCCAAAGCGCCGGCCCTCGCATCGCTGCGCCGGCGCTTCCGGCCGACAGCCTGATCGGCCGGACGGCGACGGAAGCGGGCTTCAGCAGCGCCCGAATCGCAAGCCAGGGGCCGATGCGGGCGAGCGTCGCCATCGACGCCGCCCGGCCCCAGGCTTTGTTCGCCTGGATCCTCCGGCTCGAGCAGAGCGGCCTGGTCGTCGAGCGGCTGCGCGTCCGGGCGAACAGCGACCGCACGCTCGCCGCCGAAATCGCCTTGCGGGCGAGGGCGCGCTGATGCGGCTTCGCCTGCCCTTGCGCCGCACCGTCTTCTTCCTCGCCGCCTTGGCGGTGGCCCTGGTCGTCCTGCTGCCGCTTCGCGTCGCCATCGGCTGGTTCGACCTGGGCGGCTCCGGCCTCGCCGCCCGCGAGGCCGAGGGCAGCTTGTGGTTCGGCAAATTGCGGGAGGCGCAATTCGGGCCGGTGGCGCTCGGCGACGTCGATGCCCGGCTCAATGTCCTGCCGCTCTTCCTCGGGCGCGCTCGGCTGTCGCTGAGCCGCGACGAGGCGGCGGACGGCCGGTTCAGCGGCGCGGTCACGGTCAGCCGCCACAGCTTCGGGCTCGACGATCTCGACGGCCAATTGCGCACCGGCACGCTGTTCGCGCCGCTGCCCTTGACCACGCTCGATCTCGCCGCCGTCACCGTCCATTTCGACAACGGCCTGTGCGAGAGCGCCGAGGGCGAGGTCCGCGCCGGCCTTTCCGGCGATCTCGGCGGGATCGCGCTGCCCTCGGGCATGCGCGGCAGCATCCGCTGCGCCGAGGGCGCGCTGCTGCTGCCGCTGATCGGCCAGTCGGGCCTCGAGCAGCTCAACATCCGCATTTCGGCGGGCGGGCGCTGGCAGGCCGAATATATCGTGCGCCCGACCGATCCGGCGGCGATCGAGCGGCTGGCCGCCGCCGGCTTCGCGGCCGGGCCGGGCGGCTATGTGCGGCGGATCGACGGCTCCTTCTGACGGACCGAGCGCGGCGCCGGATAAAAAGACCGGGATGAGCCGTTCTTTGGGCGTGCGGCGAGGGGGCTCTCGCCCGGCGGCGCTTGGCGCGGTCGGCACCAAGCACGGAGCTCGACATGAAATCACTTACGCTCGCCGCGGCGGCCTTGCTGTTCAGCACCTCCGCTCTGGCCTTCGCGCCGTCGACCGAGCCGGCTGCGGCGCCCGCTATCGCCAAGGACCCGTTCGTCGTCTCCTCGACGGAGACAATGGCCACCGTGCCGTTCCTGCAGACCGCTTCGGCAAGCACTTGGGACGCGGCCGTCACCGAGGCTGGCGATCCCGATCTCGACCTCGCCGTCGATCCCGACGCGGAGCAAGCGAGCCTGACCGGCATGGGCGGCCCCGAGGAGCCGGTCGACGTCGAGCCCGCACCCGAGACGCTGGGAGCGGACGACGTCGCCCCGGCGCCCGTGACTCTCGCCGTAGCGGACGTGGCCCCGGCGCCCGAAACGACGCTGGCGGCCGCCATCGCGCCGCGTCCGGCCGAGCAAAACTATCCGGCCTGCCGCCCCGGCCCGGGTGACGACAATTGCATCCAGCTCTACGAGCCCGGCGTCCGCCTGGCGCTGGCCAGCTGGACCCAGCCGACCGGCGGCTTGGCCGACGGCACGCAGACCGCGATGGGCGGCCCCTACGAGCCTGTGGACGAAGCGGCGGGCCTCGAGACCGCCATGGCCGGCGACGGCGTCGTCGACGCGGGCATGGGCGAAATGGCCAAGGACGAGACGGTCGCGATCTAGAGCCTGAAGGGGGACAGTTGCTGGTAACTGTCCCCTTACTCGGTAGGCGCTCCGCCTCCCGGTTGCTCGGCGAGCCAGGCATTGAGCTTGGCGATCGTCCGTTCGAGCGCGCGGACGATGGCGCGGACCTGCTCGGGATCCTCCTCGGCGATTGCGATCTCCGACAGCCAGCGCGTGTCGGACAGCCATTCCTCGCCATCCTCGCGGTCGCTGACCGAAATGCCGATATAGGCCTCCTTGGCCTCGACCCAGGCCTCGCCGTCGAGCGCGAGGCTGTGCAGGCGGATCTGCGCATTCTCCTCGATATCGCCGATGCAGACCTCGCGCGCCGCCTCGAAGAAGGGGGAGACCAGCTCCCAACCCATCTTGGTCTCGGAGAGGATCGAATAGACCGAATTCAAGATCTGCTTCTGGGCGATATTGTGGAAATCGGCGGTGGTGAGCGGGGCATCGTCGGCGGGCTCGTCCGCCAGCGGCTCGTCCTCGCCGGCCACGATCCAGTCGGGGTCGGGCGGCGGCTTGTCGGGCGAGTCGCCGCCCGGATCGTCTTTTTTGGCCATGGATGCGGGCTGCCTCGCGGGCGCCGCGCGGTCAAGCGGCCTTTCGCCGCCCGGCGTCGATTTCCAGGATCGCGTTGAGCTCGCCGCCAAGCAGCAGGATATAGGCGCTGAGATAGAGCCAGGTCAGGAAGACGATCACCGCGCCCAAGGCGCCGTAGGTCGCATTGTAATCGTCGAAATTGGCGACGTAGATGCCGAAGCCGATGGTCGCCGCAAGCCAGGCCAGGGTCGCCGCCGCCGAGCCCGGCGTGATCCACTTCCACGGCGCCTCCGGCCGGCAGGGGACGTAGCGGTAAACGAGCGAGAGCAGCAGCATGACGATCAGGCCGGCGACGAACAGGAAGACGATCTTCAGCAGCATCTCGGTCAGGCCGCCGAGGCCGGGCAGCAGGCTTTCGAGGAAGGTCAGGGCCGAGATGGTGGCGAGCGCGAGCACCAGCGCGAACAGGGCGCCGGCCGTCACCTGCAGCGAGACCAGGGTCTGCCACAGCCAGGATCGCCCTTCCTTGGCCTCGTAGACGATGTTGAGCGCGGTCATGATCGCGCCCGCCGCCTTGCTCGCACCGAACACCGCGATCGCCAGCGAGACGAGCAAAGCGAGGCCCGTCTTGGCGCCGCTCGCCTGCGTCATCGCCTCGAGCTGGTCGGCGACGATCGCGGCGGCGTTGGCGGGCAAGATCCCGGCCAGCGCCTGGACGTCGCGGGTGACCGTCGCCGAATCGGCGAACAGGCCGTAGCTCAGCACGAGAGCGGTGAGCAGCGGAACGAAGGCAAGAAAGGCGTAGAAGGCGACGCCCGCCGCGACCAGCCCGAGATTGTCCTCGCCGGCGTCGGTCCAGGTGTCCATCAGGACCTTCTTCCACAGCCGCCAGCCGCTGGCCCCGGCCGCCCCTTTTCCGCCAGCCTTGGGTCGCTTCCGCCGAGCCATGTCGGCATAGTAGCCGACGCTCGCGGATGTTCCAGCGCCGCCCGCGCTTTTCCCTCCACGCCGCCGATGCTACCGCTCGGCGATGCGCGCCGCCTGGACCTTCTCGATCGACCGCGGCGGCACCTTCACCGACATCGTCGCCCGGGCGCCGGACGGGGCGACGATCGTCCGCAAATTGCTCTCCGACAATCCCGGCCGCTATGACGACGCCGCGGTCGCGGGCATCGCCGCGATCCTCGCCGAGGCGGGGGGCGGCGATGTCGGCGCGGTCAAGATGGGGACGACCGTGGCGACCAACGCCTTGCTCGAGCGCAAGGGCGAGCAGGTGGCGCTGGCGATCACCGCCGGGCTCGGCGACGCGCTCAGGATCGGCTACCAGGCGCGGCCCGACATCTTCGCGCGGCGGATCGTGCTGCCGGAGCCGCTCTACGGGATCGTGATCGAGATCGACGAGCGGGTCGCCGCCGATGGCGCGGTCTTGCGGCCGCTCGACGGCGAGGCCGCCAGCGCCGGGCTCCAGGCCGCCTTCGACGCTGGCTATCGCGCGCTCGCCATCGTGCTGATGCACGGCTGGCGCTGGACGGCGCACGAGGCCGCGCTGGCCAGGATGGCGCGAGAGATCGGCTTCACCCAGATCTCGGCGAGCCACGAGGTCGAGCCTTTGATCAAGCTGATCGGGCGGGGAGATACGGCGGTGGTGGATGCGTATCTGTCGCCCGTCCTCAGGCTCTATGTCGACAAGGTCGTGGCGGGGCTGAGCGGCGCCGGACGCCTGTTCTTCATGCAGTCGAACGGCGGCCTCACCGACGCCGGGCGTTTTCGCGGCAAGGATGCGATCCTCTCGGGACCGGCGGGCGGCATCGTCGGCATGGCGCGGACGGCCGCGGAGGCGGGCTTCGGCCAGGTCATCGGCTTCGACATGGGCGGCACCTCGACCGACGTCTCGCATTTCGCCGGCAGCTACGAGCGCACCAGCGAGCGCGCGGTCGCCGGCGTCAGGGTGCGCGCGCCGATGCTGGAGATCCACACCGTCGCGGCGGGCGGCGGCTCGGTCTGCGCCTTTGACGGCAGCCGGTTCAGGGTCGGGCCGGACAGCGCCGGCGCGGTGCCGGGACCGGCCTGCTACCGGCGCGGCGGGCCGCTGACGGTGACCGACTGCAACGTCGTGCTCGGCAAGATCCGGCCGGACCGTTTCCCGCGCGTCTTCGGGCCGGGCGGCGACCAGGCCATCGACGCCAAGGCGAGCTTCGCCCGCTGCCGCGAGATCGCCGACCAAGCGGGCAAGAGCGTGGCCGAGGTGGCGGAGGGCTTCATCCGAATCGCGGTCGACAATATGGCCAATGCGATCAAGCAGATCTCGATCGCGCGCGGCCACGACGTCACCCGCTACACGCTGCAATGCTTCGGCGGGGCGGGGGGGCAGCATGCCTGCCTGGTGGCGGACGCGCTGGGCATCGGCACGGTGATGATCCACCCTTTGGCGGGCGTGCTCAGCGCTTACGGCATGGGCCTGGCGGATATGGTCGAATTGCGCCAGCGCTCGGTGGCGGGCGGGGATCTGGAGGCGGCGCTCGGGGCGCTCGAAGCCGAGGCGCGGGCCGGGCTGGCGGGGCAGGGGGTCGAGGACCCGGAGATCCTGCGCCGCGCGGCGCTGCGCTACGACGGCAGCGATTCCAGCCTCGAAGTCCCGATCTCCGACCATATGCGGGCGGATTTCGAGGCCGCGCACAAGCAGCGCTTCGGCTTCACCGCGCCGGAGACGGCGGTGGTGGTCGAGACGGCGATCGTGGAAGCGATCGGACGGAACAGTGCTCCTGCGAAAGCAGGAGCCCAGCTTCAGCGCCGGACTGGACCCCTGCTTTCGCAGGGGAGCCTCTATGAGCGGGACGATTTGGCGTCGGGCGACGTCATCCCCGGCCCCGCCCTCATCATCGACCCCTCCGCCACCACCGTCGTCGAGCCGGGCTGGCGGGCGCAGGTAGACCCGCTCGGCAACCTCATCCTCACCCGCGCCGCCCCCCGCGCAGTCGCCGCCGCGGGCGCCGAGGTCGATCCGGTCATGCTCGAGGTCATGGCCAATTTGTTCATGGCCATCGCCGAGGAGATGGGGGTGGCGCTGCAGAACACCGCCTCGTCGGTCAACATCAAGGAACGGCTCGATTTCTCCTGCGCGCTGTTCGACAGCGCCGGCGATCTCGTCGCCAACGCGCCGCATATCCCGGTCCATCTCGGCTCGATGGGCGATTCGATCCGCACCATCATCGCCGCGCGCGGCGAGGGGCGGGACGGGAGGGGCATGAAGCCGGGCGACGCCTATGTGCTGAACGCCCCCTATCGGGGCGGCACGCACCTCCCCGACATCACCGTGATCATGCCGGTCTTCGCCCACGACGCGGACGCCGCGCCCGCTTGGTACGTCGCCGCGCGCGGCCATCATGCCGATATCGGCGGCATCGCGCCGGGATCGATGCCGCCGGACAGCCGAACCGTCCATGACGAGGGCGTGCTGATCGACAATGCGCTGCTCGTCGACCAGGGCCGCTTCCTCGAGGCGGAGATGCGCGCTTTGCTCGCCTCGGGCGACTGGCCGGCGCGCAACCCGGACCGCAACATCGCCGATTTGAAGGCCCAGGTCGCCGCCTGCGCGCGCGGCGCGAACGAGCTTCGCCGCGTCTCCGGGGATTATGGGCGCGCTGCAATCGACGCCTATATGGGCCACGTCATGGCCTATGCCGAAGAGGCGGTGCGGCGGCTGATCGGGCGGCTGGGCGACGGCGTCTTCACCTATGAGATGGACAATGGCGCCCATGTCTCCGTCTCGGTCACGGTCGACCGGGAGGCGCGCACGGCGATCGTCGATTTCGCCGGGACCAGCAAGCAGCAGGACGACAATTTCAACGCGCCTTATTCGATCTGCCGGGCGGCAACGCTCTACGTCTTCCGCACCCTGGTCGACGATCCGATTCCCTTGAACGACGGCTGCATGCGGCCGATCACGCTCGCCGTGCCCGAAGGCTCGATGCTCAATCCAAATTATCCGGCCGCGGTGGTGGCGGGCAATGTCGAGACCAGCCAGGTCGTCACCGACTGCCTGTTCGCGGCCATGGGCGCGCTTGCGCCGAGCCAGGGGACGATGAACAATTTCACCTTCGGCAATGCCGCCTATCAATATTACGAGACGATCGCGGGCGGCGCCGGCGCCGGCCCCGCTTTCGACGGAGCGAGCGCGGTCCAGACCCATATGACCAACTCCCGCCTCACCGACCCGGAAATCCTGGAGACGCGCTTTCCGGTGATCCTCGAACGCTTCGCGATCAGGCGCGGCTCGGGCGGCAAGGGCGCGCGCCAGGGCGGCGACGGCGCCGAGCGCCGCATCCGCTTCCTCGAGCCGATGCAGGCCAGCATCCTCTCCAACCGCCGCCGGGTCGCGCCGCGGGGAATCGAGGGGGGCGGGGATGCGAAAGCGGGCGTGAACCGGGTGGTCCGCGCGGACGGGCGCGAGGAGGTCTTGAGCGCGACCGCTTCGGCGGACATGAAGGCGGGCGACGCCTTCGTCATCGAAACGCCGGGGGGAGGGGGCTATGGCGCCCGCAGGACCGAATGACCCGCTTTGACGGCATGGCCGCGGCCTTCCTGGTCGACGATGTCGGCGCGACGGCGCGCTGGTATCGCGACGTGCTCGGCTTCGTCTTCGACACCTTCCCGCAGGCCGAGCCCTTCGAATGGGCGAGCCTGCGCCGCGGGCGGGCCGAGGTCATGCTGCAGCGGTCGCCCGGCTATCGAAAGCCCGATCTCGACCCGCTGCGGCCGGGCGGCGCCTGGAACGCCTATTTCTATGTCGACGACGCCGACGCCTTGTTCGCCACGCTGGACAAGCGGGCGTCGGTGCGTCGGGCGCCATGCGACCAGCCCTACCGGATGCGCGAGTTCGAGATCGCCGACCCGAACGGCTACGTCCTCGTCTTCGGCCAGGATCTTAGCGGGCAGGACACGGAATGAGCCATTACCTCCCCCTGATCGGCATCCTCCTTCTGCTGCTCGGCTTCGCGCTGCGGCTCAACCCGATGCTGGTCGCGACCGCGGCGGTGCTGGCGAGCGGAATGCTCGGCGGCATGGCGCTGGAGCAGGTCATCTCCGAGTTCGGCAAGGCGTTCAACGACAACCGGATCATTGCCATCGTCTGGATCATCCTGCCGGTGATCGGCCTGCTCGAACGCTACGGCCTGCAGGCGCGCGCGCGCGGGCTGATCGCCAGCCTCAGGAACGCGACGGTCGCCAGGCTGCTGATCCTATATCTGCTCTACCGCCAGCTCACCGCCGCCATCGGCCTTCACAACACCGCCGGCCACGCCCAGACGGTGAACCCGATCGTCGCCCCAATGGCGCTGGTCGCCGCCGAGAAGCAGCATGGGCCGCTCGACGAGCACACCGCCCAGCGGGTCAAGGCGATGACCGCGGCCACGGACAATGTCGGCCTGTTCTTCGGCGAGGACATCTTCTTCGCGATCGGCTCGATCGTGGTGATCCAGCAGGCGCTCGCCGCGCGCAATATCGAGCTCTCGCCGGTCGATCTCGCGCTCTGGGCGATCCCGAGCGCAATCGCCGCCTTCCTGATCCATTCGACCCGGCTCGTCCTCTTCGACCGAAGCCTCAGGAGGGCAGCGCCATGACGCCCGCGCCCGCGCTCCTGACGCTCGAGCATCTCTACTGGATCGTCGGCGCGATGTTCGCGGCCTTCTCCCTGCTCAGCCTGTTCGACCGGACCAGCAGGAAGGCGCGCGGCAACGCGATCTTCTGGGGGCTGATGGCGGCGAGCCTGATCGGCGGCTCCCGGTTCGGCGATTTCGGCAACGGCCTGATCGTGCTCGGCCTGGTCGGCCTCGCCGGCTTCGGCTTCACCGGCCGCTCAAGCCCGAAGACGACGAGCGAGGTCGAGCGCCAGGCCTTCGCCGACCGGCGCGGCAATTGGCTGTTCATGCCGGCCTTGCTGATCCCGCTCGTCGTCCTGATCGGCACCTTCGCTTTTCATTTCACCCCGCTCGGTCAGGCGAACCTCTTCGCGGCCCGGCGGGAGACCTATTTCTTCCTGATCGCGGGCGTCTTCGTCGCCTTGCTGGTCGCGCAGCTCTGGCTTCGGCCGCCGCTGGCTGCGCCGCTGCAGGAGGGACGACGGCTGATCGACGCGATCGGCTGGGCGGCGGTGCTTCCGCAATTGCTGGTGGCGATGGGCACGGTGTTCGACAAGGCAGGCGTCTCCGGCCTGATCCGGGAGGGCACGCTCGCCATGCTGCCGCCGGGCAATCTGTTTCTCGCCGTGCTCGTCTTCGCGCTCGGCATGGCGATGTTCACGATCATCACCGGCAACGCCTTCGCCGCCTTCCCGGTCATGGCCTCGGCCATCGCGGTGCCCTTGCTGATCGACACCCATGGCGGCAATCCCGCCCTGATCGGCGCGGTCGGCATGCTGGCGGGCTTTTGCGGGACCTTGATGACGCCGCTGGCGGCCAACTTCAACATCGTGCCGGTGCGCCTCTTGGAGCTGCGCGACCCCAATGCCGTGGTGAAGGCCCAGCTCGCCACCGCCATCCCGATGTTCGCGGTGAACGTGGCGCTGATCTATTTCCTGGCCTTTTGACCTCTCGTCACTCCTGCGAAAGCTGGATTCCCGCTTTCGCGGGAATGACGTAGGGGGGTGCGATGAAGCATGTCCTCACCCCGGAAACCGCGAAGCGCTTCGCCGGGATCGCGCTGGCGCACGTGACCCGCGAATATCCGCACAAGCTCGACCATGTGATGGAAGGGCCCGAGGATGTGCTCGGGCCGCGCGCGCTCCATCCGATCTTCTTCGGCAGCTTCGACTGGCATAGCTGCGTGCACGGCTATTGGCTGCTGATGCGCACGCTCAGGCTCCACCCGGACATGGCCGCTTCTGTCCGGATCCGGACATTGCTCGATGAGATGATCGCCGAAGAGAAGGTGGCGGGCGAGCTTGCCTATCTCGACCGCGCTTATACGGGCGGCTTCGAGCGGCCTTATGGCTGGGCCTGGCTGCTCGCGCTCCATGGCGAGGCGCGAAGGCACGAGGCGGGCTGGGCCGACGCGCTGGCGCCGCTCGCGGCGGCCTTCGCCGAGCGGTTCCTGTCCTACCTTCCCCGGCTCACCTACCCGATCCGCACCGGGGCCCATTACAACAGCGCCTTCGCCTCGATCCTGGCGCTCGGCTGGGCGGAGGCGAACCATGAAGGCCTGGCCGGCCTGATCCGGGAGCGGTCGGTCCATTATTACGGGCGGGATCGCGCCTGCCCGGGCTGGGAGCCGGCGGGCGACGACTTCCTCTCCTCGGCGCTGACCGAGGCGCTGCTGATGCGGCGCGTGCTGGCGCCGGACGATTTCCGTGCCTGGTTCGACGCCTTCCTGCCCGATCTCGCCGCAGGCGAGCCCCGCAGCCTGTTCACGCCCGCCTTCGTTTCGGACCGGTCGGACGGCAAGATCGCGCATCTCGACGGGGTCAACCTCAGCCGGGCCTGGTGCTGGCGCGGCCTCGCCGGCGCGCTCGACCCCGATCTCGCCGCTCTGGCGCGCGACACCGCCGACGCCCATCTCGACGCCAGCCTGCCGCACGTCGCCGGCGATTATATGGGCGAGCATTGGCTGGCCACCTTCGCCTTGCTGGCGCTCGGCGCCGAAGACTGAATAAGGAGACACGATATGAACCATCTGTACCTGCAGCTCGGCCGGGCGATCGCCGGCCAATGCCCGCCGGGCTTCAAGGAAGCGCGGCTGGAGGCGACGCCCGACGAGGACCGGCTCGACCTCACCTGCACACTCGCCGACGGCAGCGAGGCCGCGCCGGCGCTCGACGCGGACGCGCGGGCGGCTATCGCGGCGGCCCTGGTCGAGGTCCGCGCGGCGATGGCGGAGGCGGACGGCAAAAGCTGGCGCTCATGCACGGTCACTCTGGTCGCGGGCGGCGGCTTCGCGATCGACGTCCGCTAGCCTAGCTGGCGCTGAGCAGCATCTCCGCGCCCTTGGCGCCGATCACCATCGATACGCCCGCGGTGTTGCCGCTAACCGGAGTCGGCGCCGCCGACGCGTCGATCACGCGGATGCCTTTGAGGCCGTGGACTCGAAGATCGGGCCCGACGACTGAATTTTCCGGGCCCGTCCCCATCCGGCACGATCCGACATAATGCTGGACGGTGGTCCCGGTAAGGGCGATCCATTCGTCCGGGGAGAGGATGGGCAGCGGAATCCAGCTCCATTTTTTCATCAGCTCCGCGTCCCAAGCGACCTGGTTGCAGAGACGGAGCGCGGCGCGGCAGCGGTCCATGTCCCCCGGGGCGGTCAGCCAAGCCGGATCGACCAGCGGGTGGCCATAGGGGTTGGCGGGATCGAGGCTGACCGTGCCGCGGCTTTCCAGGTGCATCGCGGACACGCCGATCATCGCGAAGGACGGCTGCCAAGCGTGGCTCGGGCCGGCCATGGTGCTGGTGGCGATCTGCATTTCGAGGTTCATCGCGCCGAAGGCGGCCGGATCGGGCGGCGGATTGCCGCGATCGCTGGCGAAGATGCCGGCGCCGGCGAAACCGTAAGGAGTTGGGGGAAGCTCCGTCAGGGTAAAGGCCGGGAAGCCGATACCGAGATCGTCATAGAAATTGCGCCCGACTTCGGGAAGGTGATGGGCAAGGCCGTCGCCGACGCCGGAGCGCAGCAGGATCGTCGGGGTGGCGATCGCGCCGGCGGAGAGCACGACCTCGCGCCGGGCGTAGACCGTCGTCTGGGTGCCCGTCGCGTCGCTATATTCCACCCCCGTCTCCATGTCGCGCTGGAGGACGAGGCGCATCACCGAGACCCCCGTCTTCACCGTCAGGGTGGGCAGATCGGCTCCGCCGATATATTTCTCGAACGTGGTCGTCCGCCGCAGGCCGACCTTTTCCGTCTCTTCCATCGTGAACTGGAAGCGGACGGCGCCATATTCGTTCGGGCCGCCATTATAATCGGGGTTGGCCGGGTAGCCGAGCCGCCCGGCCGCTTCGATGATGGAATCGCTGAACGGGTCGGGCTTGGCCGTGACGACCCTGAGCTTGCTCTCGATCGCCTTGAAATGGGGAAGGAGCGCCTCATAGCCCCAGCCGGTGCAGCCGAGCTTTGTCTCCCAATGGTCGTAGGTCGGCCGCCCGCCCCGCACATAGACCATGGCATTGTGGATCTGGCATCCGCCGGGGCCCCGGCTCTGGAGCAGGTTCTTCTGCTGATTGTTGAGATGGGCCTGGCGAGTCGAGACATAGCCCATCTCGAAGGCGGGGTCGCTCAGGAGGTTGTTCCAGCGGGTCGGGTTCCAGACGTCCTGGTTGTCGGGGGAGACCGGGAGGCCGACCTCGAGCAGCAACACGCTGTGCCCCGCGCGCGCTGCCTCGGCGGCGACGATCGAGCCCGCCGCGCCGGCGCCGATCACGACATAATCATAGTCCGCGTTCTGTGGCATGGGGATCCCCTTTGGCCGGACCGATTGGCGAACCGGTACTTCCGTGGATAAGGAAAGGAGGAAATAAATCTACAAAGCATTTGTTGGCGGCAACCGCTGGTCACTTGAAGAAGCAAGCGCGCGCGCCCTGTCGGGATGGTTTACAAATCCTTACCCGTTAACCGTCGACACCCACGCTTTTCCGCCATTGGCCCGCATCTTGCCTAGGTGCGGACATGAGGAAGAAACCGGGCATGTGGAAAAAATTCTGTCGGCTGTTCATCATCAAGACCCGGTTCGAGGCGCTCGCGGTGATCTACGCGCTCGCGGTCGGGGCGATCGGGCGGGGGCTCCATTATCTCGACGTCTATCCCGGCTTCGGCGGCTGGATGCTGTTCGCGGCTTGCACCGGCGCGGTGTTCATGGCCGGCGCGCGGTTGCTCGAATTCACCCGCAAGGACAATCGCCAGCGCCGCCGCCGCTCGGATTTCGCCGGCTCGGACCAAAGATTGGTGGAAATTCCCAACTAGCGGCGGCTGCCCAAGGGCCCGCCTGCGCCTCATAAAATCAAGAAATGGCGGATTTCCGCCGAAAATCTGAGTTGGCACGGCTCCTGCTAACCTCGTGGGCATCAGTTTCACGAAGGTTCAGGAGCAACGACATGATCAACTTCACCACCATCCGCAAGACGCTCACCGCCAGCATCGGCGCCGTCTTCATCTCCACTCTGTTCGTCGTCGCCGCCGTCGGCAATCCCGCCACCGCGACCCCGACCAGCCAGGTTCAGGCCCAGGCCTGACCGCCCGGCGCGCGGCCGGCAGGAGCAGCCTCTTCCCCCTTGGCTCGCTCCTCCGGCCGCCGCCTTACCCCCTCGGCACGCCCCCAGTTCGGAACCCGCAGATGAGCATCTTCTCCCGCACCCGCGACATCATCGCCGCCAACGTCATCGACCTGGTCAACAGGTCGGACGACCCCGCCAAGACGATCCGGGTGATCATCATGGAAATGGAGGAGACTTTGGTCGAGGTGCGCGCCTCGGCCGCCCGCGGCATCGCCGACCAGAAGGAGAAGAGGCGCCAGGTGGCGCAGCTCGCCGCCTCGCAGGAGAGCTGGACCGAGCGCGCCGAGCTGGCGCTCTCCAAGGGCCGCGACGATCTCGCCCGCCTGGCCTTGATCGAGAAGGAAAAGCTCAGCGGCCTTTCCGCCGAGCTCGAGGAGGAGATCGCCGCGATCGGCGAGGGGTTGCGCGCCTTCGAGGGCGACATCTCCAAGCTCCAGGCCAAGCTGCGCGAGGCGCGCGTCCGCCAGAATGCGGCCGCGACCCGCTTCGAAAGCGCCCAGAACCAGGCGCGGCTGCGCGAACTCTATGCGGGCAGCCGCACCGAGGAGGCCTTCGCCAATTTCGAGACGCTGGAGCGCGAGGCCGACCTCGCCGAGGGCCAGGCCGACGCGCTTCTGCTCGCCGCCCCGCGCAGCCTCGAGGACGAGATCGCCGAATTGAAGGTCGCCGAGCGCGTCGACGCCGAATTGGCGGCGATGAAGGAAAAGATGAAGGCGCCCAGGAGGCTGGCGGCATGAGCGGGATCGACATGGATTGGGCCGAGGCCGAGCGGCTGTGGCGCAGCTCGGGCGGGCTCGAGGACCGGCTCGCTCTGGTCGAGCGCGCGCTCGCCGCTCTTGGCGGCAAGCGGATGAAGACGGATTTGGGAACGCCCGGGCAGGACCGGGACCTAGGGAGGACGAAATGAATTTGCGCGGCAGGAGATTCCAGGTCGACAAAGCCAATTGCAAGATCGCCGGCGTCTGCGCCGGGATCGGCGAGCATCTCGAGGTCGATCCGACGATCGTCCGGATCGGCTTCGTGATCGCGGCGGTGGTCGGCTCATTCTGGCTGGCGTTGGTCGCCTACGCCGTGCTCGCCTTCGTCGGGCAGAAGCAGGGTTCGTCCCGCCGCGCCCCGGCCCGGGTCACGTCCCGGCAGGCGAGCCGCGAGGCGACCCGCGAGCGAATTCGCGACATCGACCGGCGCATGCAGGAGGTCGAGACCTATGTCGCGAGCGCCGACAGCAACAGCAGCCGGCTCGCCCGCGAGATCGAAGAGCTTCGCTAGAAGGATTTGAACGGCGTCATCCGCCGAGGGAGGAAGAGATGAACGATCCGATGACGACGATGACGGTGGCGGGCGCGGCCCTCTCCGGCCTCGGCATCTTTACCTTCGCGGCCCTGCGCGGCTGGCAGGGCTGGCTGGATGTCCGGAAGCTGGAGCTGGCCGGCCCTGCGCGGGAGCCGCGCAGCCCCGCCGGCGACATGATCGAAGTGGCGGACCTCAAGGAACGCGTCCGCAAGCTCGAGGCGATCGCGGCCTGCGTCGATCTTTAGCTCCACCTCACTCCCTCCCCAGCGGGGAGGGGTAGGGAGGGGTTCGGTGGCAGAGAATTAGCTCTTGCGCCCGACACCCCCTCCCAACCCTCCCCCTCAAGGGGGAGGGCTAAGGCCGAGGCAGTGCGAGATAGACGCTGTCGCAGATTTCCTCGCCGATCGTCCAGGTGCCCTTGGCCCGTTTTGTCTCGCGAAAGCCGAGGCGCTTCAGCAGGCCGAGCGAGGCCAAATTGCGGGGATCGACGTCGGCGATCAGGGCCTCGAGCGGACGGGTCGCGAAAATGTGCCGGATCACCGCTTCGAGCGCCTCGCGCGCCAGGCCTTTGCCCCAATAGTCCGGATCGAGGATGAAGCCGATCTCGGGCAGCCGGTAGCAGCCCACCTTGCCGATCGCCCGCCCCTCATGCTCGATGACATAATCCTCGCTCGCGTCCCGGGGCGCGTCGATCATCGATTGCAGCCACTCGCGGCTCCGCTCCTCGGTCTCGTGCGGTAGCGAGGACCAGTAGCGCATCGCGCGCGGGTCGCTCATGATCGCATGGATGCGGGGCAGGTCCTCGATCCGCGCGCGGCGGAGGAGGAGGCGCGGGGTCTCGATCGTCAGGCGATCATCGCGGCTCGATCCGCATCCGCTCGGTGCCGCCGCCAGCGCGGACGCGCCAGATGTCGCCGAAATCCTCATGGACCAGGGGCGCCGGCCGGGTGCCGCCGAGCGCGGCGACGATGTCGGGCACGGTGTTCGAGTGGCCGACGATCAGCACCGGGCCGGGCTCGGCGCGGACTCGGGCGATCAGGGCCGGCGTATCGGCGGGGTCGTAGAGAGTGAGCTGGAGGCCGAGGCGCTCGGCGAGCGGCCCGGCGGTCTGGCGGGTGCGCTTATAGTCGCTGACGTAGATCGCCACCGGCCGCGCGCGCTCCCGCTCGAACCAGGCGGGGAGCAAGGCCGCGACGCGCGCCCCCTCGGGCAGCAGGTCCGGATCCCTTTCGCCGGCCGGGGTGTTGAGGTGGCGCACCACATAGGTGGCGGGCGGCGCCGGCGGGCTCATCGTCGCGCAGCCGGCGAGGGCGAAGAGGGCAATGACAAGTAAACCTGACAGCCGCATCGGACCGATCCTTCACAAGGGGTGCATCGCCGCCAAAAATCGATTAACGGCTGCGCGCACGATAGACGCACAGGGTAGAGGATGACCAGCAAGACCGAGCGCCGCAACCGGCCGGCGCTCTCACTTCATGTTCCCGAGCCCGACGCGCGCCCCGGCGACGCCGTGGACTTCGGCGCGGTCGTGATGCCCGCGGCGGGCAGCGTCGCGCGGCCCGACATCGCCGCCGCCGCGGCCGAGACCCATCCGCTCTGCTTCACCCTGGTCCGGGTGCTCGACGACGACGGCAAGGCGGTCGGCCCCTGGGACCCCAAGCTCGATCCCGACAAATTGCGCCGGATGCTGCGCGACATGGCCCTGGTCCGCATCTTCGACGAGCGCATGTTCCGCGCCCAGCGCCAGGGCAAGACCAGCTTCTACATGAAGTCGCTCGGCGAGGAGGCGGTGGCGGTGGCCGCGGCGCATGCGCTCGACGGCGAGGACATGTGCTTCCCCACCTACCGCCAGCAGGGGCTTTTGATCGCGCGCGATTATCCGCTGACCGAGATGATGTGCCAGATCTATTCGAACCAGGGCGACAAGCTCAAAGGCCGCCAGCTCCCGATCATGTATTCGGACCGCGCGAAGGGCTTCTTCTCGATCTCGGGCAATCTCGCCACCCAATATCCGCAGGCGGTGGGCTGGGCGATGGCCTCGGCGATCAAGGGCGACTGCCGGATCGCGGCGGGCTGGATCGGCGACGGCGCGACGGCGGAGGGCGATTTCCACAATGCGGTGACCTTCGCCGGCGTCTACCGGGCGCCGGTGATCCTCAACGTCGTCAACAACCAATGGGCGATTTCGAGCTTCTCCGGCATCGCCGGGGGCGAGCTCACCACCTTCGCCGCGCGCGCTGTCGGCTACGGCATTGCCGGGCTCAGGGTGGACGGCAATGACGCGCTCGCCGTTTTCGCCGCGACCCGCTGGGCGGCGGACCGGGCCCGCTCGAACCTCGGCCCGACCCTGATCGAGCTCTTCACCTACCGGACCGAGGGGCACAGCACGTCCGACGACCCCAACGTCTACCGGCCGCTGGACGCGGGCGCGAAATGGCCGCTCGGCGATCCGATCGCACGGCTGAAGGCGCACCTCATCGGCCTGGGCGAATGGGACGAGGACCGGCACAAGGCGCTCGAGGAGTCGCTCGGCGCCGAGGTCCGCGCCGCGCAGAAGGAGGCGGAGAAGCAAGGCACGCTCGGCAACGGCCATTATGAGGACGTGCCCTCGATGTTCGCGGACGTGTTCGAGACGCCGCCCTGGCATCTGGCCGAGCAGCAGGCGGCGGCCGAGGGCGAGATGAAGGCGCGCCGCAAATGAGCGTGATGAACATGATCGAGGCGCTGAACAGCGCCCATCACGTGATGATGGAGCGCGATCCCGACATCGTCGTGTTCGGCGAGGATGTCGGCTATTTCGGCGGCGTCTTCCGCGTCACCGCCGGCCTCCAGAAAAAGTACGGCAAAAGCCGCGCCTTCGACGCGCCGATCGCCGAGGGCGGCATCGTCGGCGCCGCGATCGGCATGGCGCTTTACGGCCTCAAGCCCGTCGCCGAGATCCAGTTCGCCGATTACATCTATCCGGGCTTCGACCAGATCTTCTCCGAGGCCGGCCGCATCCGCTACCGCACCGCCGGCGAATGGTCGGTGCCTTTGGTGATCCGTTCACCCTATGGCGGCGGCATTTTCGGCGGCCAGACCCACTCGCAATCGCCCGAGGCCTTCTTCGCCCATATGCCGGGGATCAAGACGGTGATCCCCTCCAACCCCTACGACGCCAAGGGCCTGCTGATCGCGGCGATCGAGGATCCCGATCCGGTCGTCTTCTTCGAGCCCAAGCGCATCTATAACGGGCCCTTCGACGGCTATTACGAGCGGCCGGTGACGCCCTGGGCCAAGCATCCGGCCGCCGAGGTGCCCGACGGTCATTACACGGTGCCGCTCGGCAAGGCGGCGGTGGCGCGGGCCGGCGAGGCGGTGACCATCCTCGCCTACGGCACCATGGTCCATGTCGCGATCGCGACCGCCGAGGCGGAAGAGATCGACGCCGAGGTGATCGATCTGCGCACCATCGTCCCGGTCGACATCGAGACCATCGAGGAATCGGTCAGGAAGACCGGCCGCTGCGTCGTCCTGCACGAGGCGACTCGGACCGCGGGCTTCGGCGCCGAGCTGGCGGCGCTCGTGCAGGAGCGCTGCTTCTATCATCTCGAGGCGCCGGTCGTCCGGGTCACCGGCTACGACACGCCTTATCCCCATTCGATGGAATGGACCTATTTCCCGGGGCCGGCGCGGCTGGGCCCGGCGCTCAGGAAAGTGCTGGAGGACTGAGAAGCTCATGGCGCGCTATGAATTCAAGCTGCCCGATATCGGCGAGGGCATTGCCGAGGCCGAGATCGTCGCCTGGCACGTGAAAGTTGGCGAAAGTGTCGCGGAGGACCAGCAGCTCGCCGACATGATGACCGACAAGGCGACGGTCGAGATGGAATCCCCCGTGGCGGGAAAGGTGCTGGAAGTTGCCGGAGAGGTCGGCGACATGATCGCGATCGGCTCGGTGCTGGTGGTGATCGAGACGCAAGGCGCGGCCGCGGCCGAGGAGCCGATCGCCGACGGCATGGCGCAGGTGCCCGAGGCGCTGGACGAGATCGTGCCGGCCACCGACGTCGAGGCCGAGGAGCGCCGCACCACCGGCGAGCGCCGCCAGGAAGACGCGCCTGTCGAGGCCGAGCGCCGCGAGGGCGAATGGCGCGCTCCCAAGGCGCCTCAGGCCGGAGGGACCGGCGGCCGGCCCTTGGACCCCGGCACCCTTGTCGGCTTCAACCCGCAGCCCGATCCGCCGGTCATCGCCAGGGGGCCGATCCTGGCCTCGCCCGCGGTCCGCGCCCGCGCCCGCGATCTCGGCATCGAGCTGGCGCAGGTCAAATTCGCCGGCGACCGCGTCCGCCATGCGGACCTCGACGCCTATCTGCTCCACAACGGCGCTGCACCTTCAAGGGCCGCGGCGCCTCGCCGTCAGGACGAGGACATCAAGGTCGTCGGCCTCCGCCGAAAGATCGCGGAGAACATGCAGGAGGCCAAGCGCCGCATCCCGCATTTCACCCTGGTCGAGGAATATGACGTCACCGCATTGGAGCAGACCCGGGCGATGATGAACGCCGACCGCGGCGACGCGCCAAAGCTCACCATGCTGCCCTTCCTGATCAGCGCGCTCTGCCGGACCTTGCCGGATTATCCGCAGCTCAACGCGCGCTACGACGACGAGGCCAATGTCATCCACCGCTCGGGCGCGGTCCACATGGGCATGGCGACCCAGACCGACAACGGCCTTTCCGTCACCGTGATCCGCGACGCGGAAGGGCGCGACCTGTGGAGCCTCGCCGGCGAGATCAAGCGCCTCGCCGACGCCGCCCGCGCCGGCAAGGCGAGCAGGGAGGAATTGTCGGGCTCCACGATCACCATCTCCAGCCTCGGGCCGATGGGCGGCCTCGTCTCGACCCCCGTCATCAACCGCCCGGAGGTCGCGATCCTCGCGGTCAACAAGGTCAAGGAGATGCCGGTCGTGGTCGACGGCGATCTCGAGATCCGCAAGATCATGAACCTGTCGCTCTCCTGCGACCACCGGGTGGTCGACGGCTGGGACGCCGCCAATTTCATGCAGGCGCTGAAAGCCCTGATCGAGAACCCGCTGAAATTGCTCTCGATGCGCTGAGCCGTCAGATCACCGCGAAGTCGCTCGCCGTTAGCGCAAGGCCCGGGTTCAGCGTCGCGAACAGGATCTGGGCGGCACCGCCGGCGCCATCGGCATCGTAGAAGAGCTGGCCGGTGGCGCTGTTGTAGACGATGCGGTCGCTGCC
>DASYKV010000061.1:0-40616 GCA_035994965.1 Allosphingosinicella sp. | reverse complement strand
CGCATCGACGTCAACAACGCTGATCGCATTGCCGTTGCCGGTCGAAAGCGTGAGGCTCGCATCCTCGTTGATGGTCTGGCCGCCCGGGACCGTGTTGGTCGGCGCGTCGTTGACCGCGGTCATCGAGAAAGTCAGCGTGTTGGGCGTGGTGTCGGCCGCCTGGCCGCCATTGTCGAAGCCGCCGTCGTCGCGGACGGTGAAGGTGATGCTGCCGGCCGCGCCGGTCGCATTGGCTGTCGGAACGAAGACGACGACGCCGCTCTGGATGGTGTGCAGATAGACAAGCGTCACGTTCGTCAACGGGTTGCCGTTGATGTAGAGCGTGCCGCCGGTCACGTTGGACGAGAAGATGACGGCCTCGAAGGCATTGCCGTCGACGTCGCTATAGCCGAAATCGGCGACCGTCAGCGTGTAGCCCGAATCCTCGTTGATCGTGATCGTCTTGTCGGCACCCGAGGGCGCGTCGTTCACCGAGACGATGTCGAAGCTGAGTGTGTTCGGAATCGTGTCGGCATTCTGGCCGGCGCCCACGGTGCCGCCATTGTCGATCACGGTGAAGCTTACCGACGCCGCGCCCGTGCCGTTGAGATTGGCCGTCGGCACGAAGGTGAGCTTGCCGGCGGCGATGTCGGCCGCCGAATAGATGGTCGTCGGGAAGCTGGTGATCGCCAACGGCGGATTGCCGCCTGCGCCGTCCGCGTCGAAATAGAGCGTGCCGCCGACCGGCGCGGCGCCGAAGCGGACGCCCGCGAAGGCGTCGCCGTCCACGTCGGAGAAGCCGAAATGCGCGGCGGTGAAGGTGAAGCTCGAATCCTCGTCGATCGTCCGCGTCGCATCGGCACCGGACGGGCTGTCATTCTGCGCGGTGACGCTGAGCAACCGCGTCGCCAGCGCGCTCTCGGCGTCGCCGTCAAAGGCCATGAAGCTGATCGTGCGGACCGCCTGGTTCGGCTCTTCCGAGCTGTTCGAATAAGTGACCTCCCGGAGCGCCGCCTGCCATTGCGCCAGCGTCGCGGTGGCGTCAGGCGAGGTCAAAGTCAGCACCCCCGTGCCGACATTATAGAATGCCGAGATATTGCCGAAGATCGCCGCATTATCATTGGTGAATGCGAGGATGTCCTGGCCTAGCTGGTAATTGCCCGTGATCGAAACTCTCGCGCCGACCAGCGCGATATCATCCGCGTCGGTGACGGTGAGCGCGTTGTTGACCGCGACCGTTCCGGGGGCCGTGTTGACGCTCTCGGCGTAGGCGGTCGTCCCCGCGGTGGTCGTCACCACCGGCGCGTCGTTGACCGGCGTGACGGCGATGGCAAAGCTCTGGCCGGCGACGAGCCCGCCGGCGCCGTCGGACACCGAGAAGGCGAAGGAGGCGCTCGAAGTCTCGCCGCCGTCATGCTCGAAGGTGACGACGCCGCTATTGACCTGGGCCTGGGTGAAGCTGCCGCCCGCATTCAGGGCGATGCCATTGAGGCGCACGATGCCGCTGACGACGGCGCCGAGCGTATAGGTGATCGCGCCGTCGGCCTGCTCCGCGTCATTATAGTCGAGCATCGCCGCCGTGATCGTGGCCGTCGCGCCTTCGGCCAGGGTCAGGCCGGCATTGGCGCCGAGCGTCGGCGCGTCGTTGACCCCGGCCACCTCGATATGGCTCGCGGTCGAGACCGTGCCGCCGTCGCCGTCGGTCAGCGTGATCAGCACGTCGCGCAGGCCCGCCGTTGGCGTGTCGCCGGCGCCGTTGCGATAGGCGAGCGCGCGCAGCAGCGCCTGGATCCGCTCGGATGTTGCGTTGCCGTTGAAATCGACGGTGAAGTCGCCGCCGGGGAAGCCGCCGCCCCAGGATCCGATCGTGACCCCGCCGACGATGACTGAGCCGGGCGTGAGCGACACGCTGTCGTTCGACGCCACGTCGAACCGGTCCTGCGAAAGGCCGGTGCCGTTGAAGGACACGGTCAGCGTGCCGCCGGAAAAATCCACATTATCGAGATCGGCGACGGTCGCGTCGCCGCCGGTGTCGAGCAGGGCGAAGGCATTGCCTTCCGAAAAGGTGGCGAGATCACCGTCGAGATTGCCGATCGCCGGATTGTCGATCTCGCCGGTGACGGAGACATAGGCGTAAACCGGCGCGCTTGAAGGCGCGCCGTCGACGACGCCGTCGGTGACGACGATCTCGATCGTCCGCTGGGTATCGGACCCCGCCGCATCGGGGTCCTCGCTCGTGCTCGAATAAAGAATCTGCGTGAGCGCGGCCTGATATTGCTCGACCGTGCCCTGGCCGCTCAGCGTCAGGGTCGCCGTGTCCGGATCGTAGACGGCGGTGATGAGGCCGGGCAGCGTTCCCGAGACGGAGAGAAGGTCGCCAGCGGCTGCGTCGGTGATCGTGATCGTCGCGCCGGTCAGCACGCCGCTCTCGGAGGTGATCGCGACGTCGCTGTCGGCGATCGCCGCGCCGGCGCCGCCTTCGGCATAGGCCGCTTCGAAATAGGTGTCGGCTTCGTCAGGCCCGTTGAGGTCGACCGTGGGCGAGTCGGTCACCGGCGCGATATCGAAATAGACCCGCGCGCCCGCCGAGGCGGCGCCCCGATCGTCGGTGACTCCATATTGGAAATAGGAGCTGTCGTCCCCGCTGACGCCCGCCTCCGGGACCCAGGAGAGGAGCCCGGCGGCGATGTCGCCGAAGGAGAAGGTCCGCGGATAGACCGTCACCGCCTCGGGCTCGCCCGCGCCGGCGCCGTCCGCATCGTAATAGATCGTGCCGCCGGTGACGCCGGTGATCGTGATCGTGGCGATGGCGTCGCCCTCCGGATCGACGATGTCGAAATCGGCGAGGCTCAGCACCCACACCTGGTCCTCGACGATCGCGATATTGGTATCGGCGACGATCGGGCCGTCGTTAACCGCGACGATGTTGAGGGTGATCACGCCGCCCGATGCGCCGCTTTGGCCGTCGTTCAGCACATAGCTGACCGAGCGCGTGCCTGCGGTCGGAACGTCTCCGGCGGCGTTGCGGTAGGCGATAGCGTGGAGCAGGATCGCGACCCTCGCCGCCGTCGCTTCCGCGTTGAAGCCGATGGTAAGGACCTGGCCCGCGCCGGAGCTGGTGATCGTCCCGATATGGGTGCCGCCGACATAGACCTCGTTGCCCATCGCGCCCACGCCCGGGAAGCTGTCGAGCACGAAGAACTCGTCCTCCGCTGCCGGATTGATCTGGACGCCGAAGCTGACGAAGCCGCCGCCGAAATTCTGATTGTCCGGATCGACGACGGTGGCCGGCATGTTCTGATCGAGCAGGACGTAGGCATTGCCCTCGGTCCAGGTGACGCTGTCGCCGTCCAGCGCGCCGACCGTCGGCGCGTCGTTGACCGCATGGATCGCGATGGTCGCGGTCGCCGTCGCGCTGATCGTGAAGCCGTCGCTGACCTCGACGATGATCGTCCGCGCGGTGTCGGTGCCGTAATTGTCCGGATTGTCGCTCGACGAGGCGAAGGCGATCTGGGCGAGCGCAGTCGCCCATTCTGCTGCCGAGATGTTGATCCCGACCAGCTGGATCTGCTGGTCGTTGCCGCTGATGTTGGTGATGCCGAGAGGCAAGGTTCCGACGATGGTGAGCGAATCGCCCGCCAGGCCGTCGGTCAGCGTGATCGTCGCGCTGGTGATCGGGAAGGTGCCCTGGACGACCTGGATCGAAACGCCGATCCCGGCCGCCGACCCTTCGGTGAAGCTGCCGTCATAGTCGATGCCGCCGGCGCCGCCGTCGAGATCGACCGCGGGCGCGAGCATCGGATCGTCATTGGAGATCGTGCCCTGGCCGCTATCGTCGGCGATGGTCGCGCCGCCGGTCGGGGCGGAAAGGAGGACGGCGAAACTTTCGCCCGGCTCGAAGAGCGTGTCGCCCTGCACGAGGATCGTGATCGTCTGGCTGGTCTCGCCGTCGGCGAAGCTGATCGTTCCGGTCTGCGGGAAGGTGGTGAAATCGGCCGCGTCGGCGTCGCCCGAGAGGATCAGCGTCCAGGTCGCGCCGACAATGCCCAGCGATCCGCCGGCCCGGGTGACGGTGAAGGTGAAGCTGCTCGGCCCCGAATCGCCCTCGGCCCGGCTGAGATCGGCGATCGACAGCGCGCCCGGCGCTGGCAGCGTGAACAGCCGTTGCTCGATCTCGCCGTCGGTCAGCTCCTGGCTGTCGTTGAAATCGGTCCAGGTGGCGACGAGCTGGCCGTTCGCCGAGACGGCGAGGGCCGGCCCGAGCTGATCGCCGAAGGAATCGGAATTGACCTCGAACTCGCCGCCGCGCCGGTTGCCGAGCGCATCGAAGGTCTGGGCGCGGATTTCGTTGACGCCGACGCCGTCGGCCTGGTTCCACCAGCCGATCACGAAGCCGCCGTCGGGCAGCCCGGCGATGGTCGGGCGGCTCTGATCGCCTTCGGTGGTGAAATTGACGATGAACTCGCTGCCCAACGCATTGCCGGAGGCATCGAAAATCTGCGCGCGCAGGGCGTTGCCCGAAATGTCGCCGCCGCTGGCGCTATAATCCTCCCAGGCGACGACATAACCGCCGCCGGCCAAGGCGGCCACGGTCGGGAATTGCTGGGTGCTGGCGATGGTCGTGTTGACCAAGGTCTCGGCGGTCAGGGCGACGCCCGCGCCGTCGAAGATGCGCATCTTGATGCCGGTGCTGCCGGCGTCGCCGCCAATGCCGCTGCCGTCTTGCCAGACCACGACGAAATGGCCGTTCGAAAGGGACGTGACCTGCGCATATTGCTGGGCGAGATTGGTGTTGGTGTTGACCGGGATCTCGGCGCTGACCGGCAGGCCGTCGGCGCCGAAGGTCCGCGCCCGGACGTCGATGGAAACGCCGTCATCGTGCATCCAGGTCGCGACGAAGCCGCCGCCCGCGAGCGCCGCCACCCAGGGCAGGGATTGCGCGTGCAGCGGATCGGTGTTGAGCGCCAGCTCGGTCCCATTCGGCGTGCCGTCGGCATTGTACATTTGCGCGTGGATGTCGGCCGTAATCCCGTCGGCCCAGACGATGACGAAACCGCCGCCCGAGAGCAGAGCGACGCGGCCTCCGATCTGGTCGCCGACACTGACGGTGTTGACCTGGAATTCGTTGCCGGCGGGCGTGCCGTCGGCGTTGAACAGCCGGGCCATCACCTCATAATCGTCGGTCAGCGCGACATGGCTGTTCCAGGTCACGACATAATGGCCGGCGTCGATCCAGGCGACCCGCGACGAGAGCTGCTCGAGAGCGAGGGTCTGGTTGACAATCGTCTCGGCGCCGTCCGGCACGAAAGGCGGCGCGGCGTCGTCGTTGACGATCGTGCCAATGCCGGTGCCGTCGGCGATGGTCGCGCCGGCCGACGGGTTGGACAGGGTGACGGTGAAGCCTTCGTCCGGCTCGTAGAGATGGTCGCCAAGGACGCTGACAATGATCGTCCGGCTGGTCTCGCCGCCGGCGAAGGTGATCGTGCCCGACAGAGCCTGGCTGGTGGGGAAATCGGTCGCTCCGGCAGTGCCGCCGAGCGCCCATTGCACGCTGGTATTGGCGGCCTGGCCGGTGCGCGAGACGGTGAAGGTGTAGAGCGTAGTGCCGCCGTCGCCTTCCGCATGCGAGACGTCGTCGATCGAGATCGCGCCCGGGAAGTCGTCATTGGTGATGGTGCCGACGCCCGTCGCGTCCGAGATCGTGACGCCGCCGGTCGGGGCGGAGAGGGTGACGTTGAAGGTCTCGATGTCCTCGGGAAGATAATCGCCGTTGACGTTGACAGTGATCGTCTTCGAGGTCTCGCCATCGGCGAAGCTGACCGTGCCGGTCAGGCCCTGGCCCGCGGCGAGATCGCCGCTATTGGCGCTTCCCGCGCCGCCGGGGAAGCCGATCGTCCAGGTCGCTCCGGCCGCGCCGGCCGAGCCACCGGAGCGCGTCACGGTGAAGGTGTAGACGGTGGACCCGTTGTCGCCTTCCGCATGGGAGATGTCGTCGATCGAGATCGAGGCCACATCGTCATTGAGGATGCGACCGACGCCGAGGTTGGACGTCGTCACCCCGCCGGTCGGCGCAGAAAGGGTGACGGTGAATGCCTCGTCGGGCTCGACAATGGTATCGCCCTGAACCTGGATCGTGATTTGCTGGGAGGTCTCGCCGTTGGCGAAACTGACCGTGCCGCTTTGCGGGTAGGTGACGAAATCAGCCGCATCGACGTTGCCGCCGAAGATGGTGGTGAGCGTCCAGGTCGCGCCAACCGCCCCGTCGCTTCCCCCGGTCCGGGTGATGGTGAAGACGAAGCTGGTCGTCCCTGAATTGCCCTCGGCCAAGGTGACGTCGTTAACGCTCAGCATGCCTGGATTGAGGACAGTGATCGCCGCCACGCCGTGCGGCGAAAGCGGATTCACGTCGGTCGTCCAGTTCGTGTCCGTATTCATCCCCGAACGGAGCGCCGATGCGGTCCCGGAGGTCGTGCCGTTGTAACGGCCGTTGTCGGTCGGGGCGATCGAAACGGCATTCACGCCGTCCGTGAGCCCGCCAGGCAACCCGGTCTGGGAGGTGGGGCTTGAAGTATTATAAGTCGTCGAGAAGGTCGCTTGACCGAAGGCCAGGGCGGCGATTGCCGTTCCCCCGAGGTTATCGCTGCCGCCGAAAACGGGCGAAACAAATGCCGTAATGTTGTCGCCTCCCGCGCTCAGCCCGATTTGGGCATTGGATGCGATGCCACCAGTGGTGGGATTGATTCCGGTCCACTCAGCCGTGTTCACTACGCCGGCGCCGCCCGTCGCGGTAAAGCTGATCAACGTCCCGGCGGGCAGGTCCGACTGGGCGACCCAACGGAGCACCTGCTCGTTGGTCCGGAACCTGAAATTATCCGTCCGAGAGCCGTTGTCGGTAAAATAGACCGTCGTGCCCGCGTTCACCGCAGTGAGCAGGACGAACTGAAAATAATCGCCGCCCGCTCCGCCCGTATTGTCGGACTGGAATGCCGTGAACGCGATCTGCCCGGCGAACAGCGTCGTAGGAAGCGCATTCGGGCCCGGCCCGTCCGGTGCCGGGAGTCGGGCGAGATGAGCAACACTGTGGGCGTCGCCCGCACTCAGCCTGTCTTCGCCCTCCGGATTGATCCTGGCCGAATTGCGCGCAAAAGTCTTCTCGCGTGCCATGAGCACACCCTCCCCCGGGATCGGCGAACGTATTGGCCGCTTCCCCCGATCAGGCGCGCGGGGCCGGATTCAGGATGGCATATCGTTCTAGTCTTGGACCAATGAAACACGAATCGGGCGCTTGGCCGCTGCCCGACCGGCAAGGGTTAACCCACGGTTTATACTAGGTCAATCTTACCTCCGTTTCGGATGGATCAGGTGCCGCGCCGGCTCGAATCAAGCGCTCCCGGGCGGCCTCGACGCGCCTCCCGCTTCAAATCCGCGGCCTCATCGTCTAGAGCCGCGCCTTCCTCGAAAATATGGAACCGACATTGACGCTCTACGCCCGCTTCGCCGCGCATCTCGACGCTTTGCTCGACACCCTCGAGGCGGAAGGCGCGCTGGCGCCCGGAGTCGATCGCGGCGCGGTCGCCGTCGAGCCGCCGCGCGATCCGGCCCATGGCGACCTTGCCACCAACGCGGCGATGGTGCTCGCCAAGCGCGCCGGCACCAATCCCCGCGCCCTCGCCGAAGCGATCGTGCCGAAGCTGGCCGGGGTCGAGGGCGTCGCGGGCGCCGAGATCGCAGGGCCCGGCTTCATCAACATCCGCCTGCAACGGTCGGTCTGGGAGGAGGAGCTGCGAACGATCCTCGCCGAGGGCGCGGCTTATGGCCGCTCCGACATGGGGCGCGGCCGGACGGTCAACGTCGAATATGTCTCGGCCAACCCGACCGGGCCGATGCATATGGGCCATTGCCGGGGCGCGGTGGTCGGCGACGCGCTCGCCGCCTTGCTCGAATATTCGGGTCATGCGGTGATCCGCGAATATTATGTCAACGACGCCGGCGCCCAGGTCGACACCCTCGCCCGCTCCGCGCACCTGCGCTATCTCGAGGCGCTCGGCCGCCAGATCGGCGAGATACCCGAAGGCCTCTATCCCGGCGACTATCTGGTCCCCGTCGGCCAGGCGCTCGCCGGGGACTATGGCGAAACCTATGCCGACGCGCCCGAGGCCGAATGGCTGGAGATTTTCCGCCGCCGGACCGTCGCCGCGATGCTCGAGCTGATCAGGACGGACCTCGCCGGGCTCGGAGTCCACCACGATCTCTTCGCGTCGGAGAAGGAGGTGCAGGATTCGGGCGCGGTCGACCGGGCGCTCGCTTTGCTCGACGAGAAGGGGCTGGTCTACAAAGGCACGCTGCCGCCGCCCAAGGGCAAGTCGGCCGAGGATTGGGAGCCCGTCGAACTGCTCCTGTTCCGCTCGACCAGGTTCGGCGACGACCAGGACCGGCCGATCCGCAAGTCCGACGGCAGCTGGACCTATTTCGCCGCCGACACCGCTTATCATATGCAAAAGCTCGAGAAATCGGACGAGCTCATCAACATCTGGGGCGCCGATCATACGGGCACGGTCAAGCGCACCCAGGCCGCGGTCGAGGCGCTGGCCAGCCGGCCCGCGCTCGACGTCAAGCTCGTCCAGATGGTCCGCCTGCTGCGCGACGGCGAGCTCGTCAAGATGTCGAAGCGCTCGGGCAGCTTCGTCACCCTGGCCGAGGTGGTCGAGGAGGTCGGCAAGAACGTGGTTCGGTTCACCATGCTGACCCGGAAGAACGACGCGCAGATGGATTTCGACTTCGCCAAGGTGGTCGAAGCCTCGAAGGACAATCCGGTCTTCTACGTCCAATATGCCCATGCCCGGATCCGCTCGCTTCACCGGCGGGCGCAGGAGGAGGGCTTCGATCTTTCCGGGCCGGCCGATCTTTCGCTGCTCGATTTGGCCGAGCTGGCCCTGGTCAGGCTCGCCGCGACCTTCCCGCGGATCATCGAGAGCGCCGCCGCGGCGCACGAGCCGCACCGCGTCGCCTTCTATTTGGGCGAGCTCGCCGCCGGCTTCCACGGCTGGTGGGCCAGCGGTAACGAGGACCCGGACAAGCGTTTCCTCCTGGCACAGAATCCCGAACTGACACGGGCACGTATGGCTTTGGCCGCCGCAATCGGGCAGATTGTCGCCAACGGCCTCGCCATCATGGGCGTGACGGCGGCCGAGGAGATGTGACGATGAGCGACGAGAACCGCGCCGATCCGGCCGAGGACGAGATCGTGCTGGCCGACGAGGACCGGCTGCCCTGGCTCGAGGCGGTCGAGGAGGACCAGGACGAAGGCGGTCCCTCGGTCGCCAAGCTGGCCGCTGCGATCCTGATCGGCCTGGTCGCCATCGGCGTCATCGTCGGCGGCCTCTACTGGCTCGGCAATCGCGGCCAGAGCGGCGCCGGCAACCAGGTCATCACCGCCGAGAAAGGCGATTATAAGCAGCGTCCCGCCAATCCCGGCGGAATGAACGTCTCGGGCGAGGGCTCGACCTCGTTCCAGGCCAGCGAAGGCGGCCAGCCCAAGGCCAATCTCAACACCGGCGGCGGCGCCCCGGTGCCCACGCCGGCTCCGGCGCAGCCGCCCGCGCGTCCCGGCCCGGCCCCGGCCCCGGCCCGCCCGGCGCCAGCGCCCGCGCCGGCCGCCAGCGGCCCCTCCATCCAGCTCGGCGCCTTCTCGACCCCGGCCGCCGCCGAAAATGCGTGGCGCGAGCTCGCCAGGCGCTTCGGCTACCTCGCCCCGCTCGCCCACCGGGTGGTCGCCGGCCCCTCCGGCAACCGCACCGTCCACCGCCTCTTCGCCAGCGGCCCCAACGCCCGCAACGTCTGCGGCCGGCTGACGGCGGCTGGGGAGCAGTGTATCCCGCAATAGCTGAGCGGCCGCGGCCGGGCCGAGAGGGCTTTCGTTTAGAATATCTTAGCCATGCCCTCTTAGTCCGGGCCCCATGGATTTCCTCGCCGCCGCCGTCGACACCGCCACGAGCGGCTATCTCGGCTGGATCTTCGTGTTCATCGTCCTGACCGCGTTCGAATTCCTGAACGCCAAAGGGGATCAGACGTTGCGGAGCCGGGTCAACGGGCTCGCTTACTGGACATTGTTCATCCCGCTCTGGGCGGTGCTTCTGGCCGGCCTGGCATCTTTCTGGCAGGCGCTTGGGCTGCGGCCGCTTTTGTCCCTGCCGGCCTTTCAGGGGTTCCAGTGGATCGGGCCGCTTGCGGTCGTGGCCGCGGTGCTGGTGGCGGCGATCGTCAACGACTTCTTCTTCTACTGGGCGCACCGGTTCCAGCATCGCTTCCTGTGGCGCTACCATGCCGTCCATCATTCGATCCGCGAGATGAACGCGGTCAATTCCTACCATCATGCGAGCGAGGCGATCGTCTCGCTGCTGCTCTACACTGTGCCGACCAGCCTGATCGTGGCCGACCTCGGGCCCGGGCTGCCGTTCGTCAGCCTCTTCGTCTGGCTGCACATCGTCTGGATCCATTCGCCGACGCGCGCCAATTTCGGGCCGCTGCGCGCAATCTTCGTCGACAATCGCTTTCACCGACTCCATCATTCGCTGGAGGAACGGCATTTCGACAAGAATTTCGGCGCCTTCACGACCTTGTGGGACCGCCTGTTCGGCACCGCCTGCTTCCCGGAGCACGGCGAATGGCCGGCGGTCGGCCTGGCCGGGATCGACGAGCCCCGCACCGTCCGCGAATGGATCGACCTGCCGGCGCGCTACGCGGCCGGCGACGGGCCAGGCGAAGCGGCGCTCCGGCCGGCCACGGAGACCGGCTGACGCGGGCTTTCGTTGGATGCTAGAGGAGCCTCATGCTCCCCGCCATCCTCGGCCTTTCCGGCCTCGCCCTCACCGACGCCGAGCGCGGGCTGATCCGCGCCGCCGATCCCGCCGGCTTCATCCTGTTCGGGCGCAACGTCGGCGACAAGGCGCAGCTGCGGGCGCTGACCGAGTCCCTGCGCGACCTTTCGGGGCGGGCCGATCTGCCGATCCTGGTCGATCAGGAAGGCGGGCGGGTGGCGCGGCTGCGGCCGCCGGTCTGGCCCGCTTTTCCGGCGCCGTGGCGGTTCGCCGAGCTCTACGTCAAAGCGCCGATCAGCGCGATCGAGGCGGCGCGGGTCAATGCCGAGGCGATCGCGGTCACGCTCGCCGAGGCCGGAATCAACGTCGATTGCACACCCTTGCTCGACGTGCGCCGGGAGGGCGCGCACGACGTGATCGGCGACCGCGCGCTCGGGGCCGAGCCGATGCAGGTGGCTGCTTTGGGCCGGGCGGTGCTCGACGGGCTCGAGGCGGGCGGCGTGCTCGGAATCGTCAAGCATGTCCCTGGCCACGGCCGCGCCGGCGCCGACCCGCACGGCGAGCTCCCCATCGTCGAGGCGAGCCGCGAGGCGCTCGCCGAGGATCTGGCGCCGTTCCGGGCGCTCGCCGGCGCGCCGATGGCGATGGCCGCGCATCTGGTCTACCCGGCCTGGGATCCGGACCTGCCGGCCAGCGCCTCGCCCACCATCATCGCCGGCATCGTCCGCGGCGAAATCGGCTTCGACGGCCTGCTCCTCTCCGACGATATCGGCATGGGGGCGCTGTCGGGTCCGCCTGGCGCGCGCGCCCGGGCGGCGATCGCCGCCGGCTGCGACCTGGCGCTGCACTGCTCGGGCGTCGCCGAAGAGAATGAGGCGATCGCCGGCGCGCTGGGCGAGATGCCGGCGGCGGCCTCGGCGCGTCTCGAACGGGCGCTGGCCCGGATCGCCGGCAAGGCTTCGGCCCACGGCCATGAGGCGCTGGCGGCGAAACGGGACGCGCTGCTGGCTTATGCCTGACAAAAGTGGCAGCGTCCGGCCCCTGTCTTGGGGAGACGCGCCATGAGAGCTATCATCATCGTCGTGCTGGCGGCCCAGGCCGCGATTTTCCTGGCCACCGCTTATGCCATCCTCTTCGCCCGCATGTCGCAAGACGGGCGGCGGCGGCCGATCTGGCAGAGCCTCGCTTTGGTGCTCGTCATCGTCTCGGGCACCTCCTGGAACATCGGCAACACCCATGCCGGCCAGCCCGGCGCCGACATCTTGATGTACGTCTCGCCGCTGCTGCTCGGCATGGCCATCATGGCGGCCCTGCTGCTGATCCGCCGCCGGCGCGGGCTGGACGGGCCGGGTTGAGTCCAGCTCTGGAGCGGCGGCTGCTGCAGGGGGCGGTCGTGCTCGGCTGCCTGTCGCCCTTCTGGTTCGGGCTCAAGGGGATGATCGAGGGGCCGGCGATGCTCTTCGGAGTCGAGCCGGGCGCGAGCGCGGCCGATCTGGTCAGCCATTACCGCTATCTGTCCGGGCTGTTCTTCGGGCTCGGGCTGGTCCTCGCCTCCTGCGTGCCACGGATCGAGGCGCGGGCGAGGCGCCTGCGCTGGGCGGCCGCGGCGATCGTGCTTGGCGGGCTGGCCCGGCTCGGCGGGCTGGCGATTGGCGACGCGCCGTCGCTGGCGCATCATATCGCGCTCGCCGCCGAGCTCGGGCTGACTCCGATGCTGGTCCTGTGGCAGGCGCGCGTCGCCCGCCGCTGGACCCAGGCTCAGGTGACCTTGCGATAGGCGGTCATGCCGAGCAGCAGCATGATCGCGAAGATCGCCAGCGCGACGAAGAACAGCAATTTGGCGATGCCGACGGCGGCGCCGGCGAGGCCGCCGAAGCCGAGCGCCGCAAGCACAAGAGCCGCGACGAGGAAGATAAGCGCCCATTTGATCATGTGATGTCTCCTTCGCCGGCAGAAACATCCGGAGCCGGCAAAGGCTCCCTCAGGCGCGGATCAGGCCGTCGAGCATGCGGGCGCCTGCCATGTTGGGGAAGAGGGTGCGGGCGGTGCGCGGCGGATCGAGCCGGTAATGCTGGGCGAGCGCGCTGGCGATGAGCGTGTCGAGGCCGAGCGTCGGCCTGAGGTCACGGCCTTCGTGGAGCGATGACGCGCCGAGCCCCGGCCAGTCGGCGACGACCCGGCCTCCGGCGACGGCACCGCCGAGCAGCATCGCAAGCGCCGCCGTCCCGTGATCGGTGCCGCCGGTCCCGTTGGGCGCGGCGGTGCGGCCGAATTCGGTGGCGACGAGGATCAGGGTGTTCGCCCAGTCGGCGCCGAGCCCGGCCTTGAGCGCGGCCAGCAAGGCGTCCAGCCCGCGCAGCTGGAAGGCCAGGCGGCCGCGCTGATTGGCGTGGGTGTCCCAGCCGTCGCTCTCGATCACCGCGATCCGCGCCCCTTGCGCCCCGGCGAGCAGCCGCGCGGCGAGCGCGCCGGTGGCGGCGCCGTTGCGGCCAAGCGCGCCGGCGGCGTCGCCGGCCATGGCGCGGGTCTGCATCGCCTGCGCCCAGGCGGCGTGCAAGTCGCGGTCGCTCTCGTAGAGCGCGCCGACCCGGGCGAGCAGGTCGCCCGACGCGTCGGGCAAGGCCGATGGCGCGTAGGAGGCGACCTCGCGCGCGCCACGAAGCACCATCGGCACGGTCGCCGAGACCGCGATGGCGCGGGCGTCGGCGGCGGGGAGCAGGCCGAGCAGCCGGTTCATCCAGCCGTCGCGCAGGGCATAGGCCGCCCGGCCCCCGGTCTCGAGCACGTTCTGGCCGTCGAAATGCGAGCGGTCGCGATAGGGCGAGGCCACGGCATGGAGGAACAGCGCCTCGCGCGCCGCGGCCAGGCCCGCGACCCCGGCCAGCGCCGGGTGAAGCGTGTAATCGCCGACCCTGGCGCCGCCGGCGAAATCCTCGGCGAAGGGGCCGCGCAGGCCCGCGAAGGCCGGATCCGCGGTCGGCGCCAATGTGCCGAGCCCGTCGGCGGCGCCGCGCTGGATGATGAAGACGAAGCGGCGCTCGGTCGCCGCCTGGGCGATTGCGATATGCGGCGCGGCGAGCAGCAGGAAGGCCGCGGCGGCGGTCGACTGGCCGAGAAAGGCCCTGCGATCAACCATGGCTCATCTCCTCAGGAATTCGGGCGCGACCAGCAGCAGCGCAAGCCCCTGGCCGGGGCTTTCGGCGCGGGCGATGGCCTGTGCGGTGGCCTCGGAGAGTGTTCCGGGCAGGAGGCGCGGGCCGAGCGCCCGGGCGTCGATCTGCCCGCCGGCACGGGCGGCGAGCCGCTCGGCCGCCTCGACCCGGCGCATCAGCGCATCGGGCCCCGACCAGCTGGCGGCGATGTCGTCATAGCCGGCCGGCGATCCCGGCCGCCACACCGGCTGGCCCAATTGGGCGAGCAGGCCGGCGGCGGGCTGCGGCTCGATATGGCGGGCGCCGACAGCGCGCAAAGCGGCGATCGCCCAGTCCCAGGGCGGCCGGAACTTGACCGGTGCCGGTGCCCAGGCCTCGGGCGAATTGACGATGGCGCGATAGACGGCCGGAAGATCGCCGCCGCTCGCCAGCCAGGCCTGTTCGAGCCGCCGGACCATGGCCGCGGGCGGATCGTCGCCGGCGAAATGGCGGGCGAGCTTGGTCGCGAGGTGGCGGGCGGTGCGCGGATCGGCGGCGAGGTCGCTCAGGATCGCGCGCGCCTGTCCCTCGCCCTCCTGAGCGTAGGCGCGGCCGAGCAGGGTGCGCGATCCAGGCTCGTGAATGCGCTCGGCGAACACGAAGTCGCCGGCCGGTCCCTCGATCCCGGCGAAGCGCGCGGCCGGGCCGCGGGTGAGGCCGCTCACCGTCCAGCCGGTCAGCGCGCGGGCGAATTCGGTGACGTCGGCCTGGGCATAGCCGCCGTCGACGCCCAATGTGTGCAGCTCCAATATCTCGCGCGCCAGATTCTCGTTGAGCCCCCGCCGCTGGCGGCCGCGGCCGAAGCGCGTGGCGAGCCGGGCGCCTTGCGAATCCGGGCCGATCGACTGGGCCTGGTCGAGATAGAGGAGCATCGCCGGATGCCGCTCGACCGCGAGCAGCATGTCTTTGAAGCTGCCCAGGACATTCGGCCTTATCGCTTCGAATTCGAGCAGGCCGGCAAGGCCGATGACGGTCAGTTTGTCGGCCGAGACCGCGAAATGATTGGCCCAGAAATGGACCAGGCGCTCGACGAACGGCGCCGGCGTGGTCAAGGCGGCCTCGGTCCGCGCCGCGACCATCGCGAGATAGTTGCGGCGCGAGGCCTGGCGGACGAAGCGCCGCGCGCTGTCGGGAAGGCCGGCGAGCTGGTCGTCCCCGGCCATGTTTGGCGCCGCCGGCTCCGGCGCCATGGCCGGCGCGCGCCGGCCCTGCCCTTCGCGCCGGGCTTCCTCGAGATAGTCGGCGAGCTGCCCGGCGACCTCGGCCCGCGCCGGCGCCGCGGCGATCGGCGCCGGCCGGGGATCGAAGCGGTCGAGCTGGCCGGTCAGCCAGGTCCGCGGGTTGGCGAGCGGCGATTCGTCGCCGCGGGCGCCGAGCCCGAAGCGGTTCAAGGCAATGGCGATTTCCGACATGGGCTTGGTCCCCAGAAGCAACGACACCGCTATAGCGGCCCCCTGTCGCAGGAATACGCCAGGATTGTCGCCATTGGTGTCAGCCGAAAGCGCTGCGGCGGCGCAGGTAACGGCGCGCGATCAGGGCAATGGGGATGCCGACCAGGACAATGTGGCAGAAGAGCTGGGTCGCGACGGAGAGCGGCGAGGGCGGGAAATTGGCCGGCCAGCGCAGCGGCACGACGATCAGGTTCATCACCACATAAGTGGCGAGACCGTAGAGGAAGCCCCACAGGAACGGCTTTTCCCGGAGCCTGTCCCAGCGGCTCGCGGCCAGCATGAAGACCGTCACTATGATCGCCATCAGCGCGAAATGGACGGCCAGGCCGAGCAGCGACCCTTGGGTCCCCCATTGGGTCGCGCCGGGGAACGGGCCGGACGCGACGAAGCGGAGCATGCCCATCGGCTGGCTGCCGCGGACCAAAGTGAGGGCAGTCGCCGCGAGGATGTCGAGCGTGCCGGCGACGAGGGTGGCGATCAGGATGGGCTTGAGGATGCTCCGGGGCATGGCACGTTCTCCGTGGCGAGAATGGCCCGAGCCCAGGGCTATGAAGCGGTGAGGCTATCACCCATCAGCTTCGGGAAGAAGCCCTCATGCGCGGCGCGAAGGTCGGCGAGGGAGATCTCGCCGAAGGTAACGCCGCCGCCGCAATCGCCGATGCAGATATCGTCTCCGCCGGTCCTGCCGATCCAGGCGTGGGGGATGCCAAGCACCGACGCGAGTTCGGGAATGCGCTGATCGCCATTGTCGTGGCTGGTCACGATGTAGCGGCCCTGATCCTCGCCAAACATCTGCGCGGCCATCCTCGACTTGTCCGTCCAGTCGATATCGGCGCCAACTCCCCCAGCGAGGGCCATCTCGGCGACTGCGACCAGGAGACCGCCATCGGAAACGTCATGGACGGCGCTTACCAGGCCGTCGGCGACCAACCGGCGGATGAACTCGCCGACGCGGCGTTCGAGGGCCAGATCGACCGGCGGTGGGGGCCCGTCTTCGCGGCCATGGATTTCACGGAGCCAAAGCGACTGGCCGAGGTGTCGCCCGCCCTTGGAAGCGGAACCGATCAGCCAGATGCCGTGACACCAGCCTTCCGGGCTCGTCTTGAACGCAATGGTCGGCGCCTTCTCCCAATCGTCGATCAGGCCGACGCCGCCGATGGCGGGCGTGGGCAGGATGGCCTGGCTGGAGCCGTCGTCGGCCTTGGTCTCGTTGTAGAGCGAGACGTTGCCGCTCACGATCGGGAAATCGAGCACGCGGCAGGCTTCGGCCATGCCCTCGATGCAGCCGACGAACTGGCCCATGATCTCGGGGCGCTGCGGGTTGCCGAAATTCATGCAGTCGGTGGCGGCGAGCGGGCGGGCGCCGACCGCGCAGAGGTTTCGATACGCTTCGGCGATCGCCTGCTTGCCGCCTTCATAAGGATCGGCCTTGCAGTAACGCGGGGTGCAATCGGTGGTGATGGCGAGCGCCTTTTGCGTGCCGTGGACGCGGACGACCGCGGCGTCTCCGCCCGGCGGCTGGACGGTGTCGCCGCCGACCTTTTGGTCATATTGTTGCCAGATCCAGCGCCGCGAGGCGAGGTCGGGAGAGGCCATGAGCTTCAGGAGGTCGGCCGCGATGTCCGTGCTTTCGGGCACGTCCGCGAGCGGCGCCGGCGGCTCGGTCTTCGTCCAGGGGCGGTCGTAAGCGGGCGCATCGTCGGCGAGCGGGGCGAGCGGGATGTCGGCCGCCGTCTCGCCTTTCCATTTGAGCACCATATGGCCCCCGTCCGGACCGGCTTCGGTGACCTTGCCGATCACGGCGAAATCCAGCTCCCATTTGCGGAAGATGCCCTCGGCTTCGCCCTCGCGGCCGGGCTTCAGCACCATCAGCATCCGCTCCTGGCTTTCCGAGAGCATCATCTCATAGGGCGTCATCCCCTCCTCGCGGCAGGGCACGGCGTCCATGTCGAGCTCGATGCCGACGCCGCCCTTCGACGCCATCTCGACCGAGGAGGAGGTGAGGCCAGCCGCGCCCATGTCCTGGATGGCGACGATGGCGTCGGACGCCATCAGCTCGAGGCAGGCCTCGATCAGCAATTTCTCGGTGAACGGATCGCCCACCTGGACGGTCGGGCGCTTCTCCTCGTTGTCTTGGGCGAAATCGGCGCTCGCCATGGTGGCGCCGTGAATGCCGTCGCGGCCGGTCTTGGACCCGACATAGACGATCGAATTGCCGACGCCGGACGCGGCCGAATAGAAAATCCTCGCCTGCTCGGCGACGCCGACGGTCATCGCGTTGACCAGGATGTTGCCGTCATAGGCTGGGTGGAAGTTCACCTCGCCGCCGACCGTGGGCACGCCGACGCAATTGCCATAGCCGCCGATGCCGGCGACGACTCCGGCGATCAGGTGGCGCATCCGCGGATGCTCCGGCCGGCCGAAGCGCAAGGCGTTGAGGTTGGCGACGGGGCGCGCGCCCATGGTGAAGACGTCGCGCAAGATGCCGCCGACCCCGGTCGCCGCGCCCTGATAGGGCTCGATGTAGCTCGGGTGGTTGTGGCTCTCCATCTTGAAGATGGCGGCCTGGGGTTCTCCATTGGGTCCTGGGCCGATGTCGATCACCCCGGCATTCTCGCCCGGCCCGCAGATCACCCAGGGCGCCTCGGTCGGCAGCTTCTTGAGGTGAACGCGCGACGATTTGTAGGAGCAATGCTCCGACCACATCACCGAGAAGATGCCGAGCTCGGTGAGGTTCGGCGTTCGCCCCATGGCCTGGAGCACGCGCTCATATTCCTCGGGGCTGAGGCCGTGCTCGGCGACGATGGCGGGCGTGATCGGGGATTCGGCCATGGCGGGCTCCTAGCGAGCCCGCCACCGCCCGCCTAGCCTGCGCGGCGCTTGGGGCGGGCGGCCTGCTTCGCCCGCGCGGCGCGCATCGCGGCCAGCCGGGCCTCGATCGTCTCTTCCCGGCGAAGCGCGTCGATCTCCGCTTCCTTGTCGTCCGCCTGGCCGGCGGGCTTGCCGCCGACGCCGGCCATCACCCGGTCGAACGTCTCCTGGGCGCGGTCGACCTTGCGCTGGAGCGCCTGCTCGCGCCGCTCGGGTTCGCCGCCGCTGGGCGCCGGGTCCGGTCGCGCCGCCTCGAAGGCGGCCAGCGCCTGCTCCATCTGCGCCTTGCGCTGGGCCAAAGCCGAGGCGCATTGATCGAGGCGCACCGCCTGCTCGCCGCAATCGGCCTGGACCCGGTCGAGCCGCGCCAGCTCGGCCTCGAGATCGAGCAGCCGGGACATGGCCGCCTCGGCGAGATTCGAACGCCCGCTTGCGCCAACAATGAAAAAGGCCGGCCCGGAATGCCCGGACCGGCCCTTTCTCCGAATCGCCTGGCGCGGCTCAGGTGTGGCAGGATTTGCCGTTGATGGTGACGTTGTCGCCGCTGCCGCTCAGCGAGATGCCGCCGCCGGCATAAGGCGAGCTGGCGTCCGGGGCGGTCACCTGGACCGGGGTCGCGTTGCGCGTGCCGCGATGGACCGCGGCGGTGTGATTGTCGAAGAAATCGACATAGAAGAGGCTGTTGTCGCTGCAGCGATAAGCCTTGCTGGAGGTCTGCATCGGCGGCGGCGGCCCCTTCAGCGGCGGCGGCGCAGTGCGGTCGATCCCGGAGTTGACGACTTCCGGCTGGCTGTTGCAGCCGGCGAGAGTGAGAAGAGCCGCGCTGGCCGCTGCGGCGATGAGGGGGCGTATCTGCATATGCGTTTCATTCGCGGGCGCAGCATATTCCGTCAAGATCGAAAATCGCCGCATCCCGTTGCGAGCGCCCCGCTTTCGGCCAACCGCGTCTCCCGTTCGACAAAGGCAGGCGGCGCGGCTAGACTCGGGCGTCGAGAGCGACGGGAGGATATGGCGGCCGATGCAGCGGGTTCGGATCGGGCTTACCGGCCTTGCCTTCGTTTTCCTGGCGGTGCTGCTGGCCGCGATCCTGATCCGTCGCGCCGATGACGGGGCGCCGGTCTGCAACGAGACCGACTCGCCCGCGCCCGGCCTGACGCGGTGCAGCCCCGATTCGAATGCGACCGGCGCAACCCCGGCGGCAGCGACCATGCCGGCGGGGCCGCGGCGGTGACCGTCCGCATATTCACCGACTTATCCACAGGATGCCGATTGCGGTCACCGCGGTGGAGACCTGCAACAAACCAAGAACAGCCCATGTGTATGGTAGTAGTTCCCCCCAAATCCCATTAAATCCCTTCACATCCCAACCCAGCTTTGTTATCCACGGCCGGCAATAAGGGGCGATTCCTGTTGAGCCGCGAGAGCGAGCGAGCCGCACTGTTTCGAGTGCGACCGCAACAGGAAGGGCCTCGGTCTGGAGCGGGCTGAGGGCGTGGACACGGAGATCTTCCAGGGCAATGCATTGAACGGGGTCGACGCGAAGGCACGCCTGTCGGTGCCGACCTTCGTCCGCTCCGTGCTCGACCGCACCTCCGACGCGCGCACGATCTTCCTCGGCAAGCACGAGCGCTCGCCCTGTCTCACCCTCTACGGCAGCTCTTATTCGGAATATCTGATCGGCGAGACCGAGCGCCGCCGCCGGCTCGACGAGGAGAAGGGCGTCGCCGCCAGCGATCTCGACGACCAGGGCCGCAACCTGTTCGGCATGACCGAGCGCGTCGGCTACGATTCGGGCGGCCGGATCGTGCTTCCGCCGATGCTTCGCAGCTTCGGCCGGATCGAGGACCTCGCTTTGTTCGTCGGCCAGGGCCGGTTCGTCGAATTGTGGAATCCGCGGATCGCGATCGAGGCCGGCGGCGAGGTGCTGAGGCAGATCGCGACCTTCTATCTCGAGCAGCGGGGAGCCAAGGCATGAACGCCGCCGCCCCCGCCGCAGACCCCCACGTCCCCGTCCTTCTCGACGCGGTCGTCGACGCGCTCGCTCCCGCTCCGGGCGAGACCCATGTCGACGGCACGTTCGGGGCGGGCGGCTATTCCAAGGCTCTCCTGGCTAGAGGAGCGGCGCGCGTCTTCGCTTTCGATCGTGATCCCGAGGCGATCCAGTATGGCGAGACGCTGGCCGCTTCGAGCGGGGGGCGCCTGACGCTGGTGCCGGATCGCTTTTCCCGGATGCGTCAGGCGCTCTCCCGCCACGGCGTCGAAGCCGTCGACGGCGTGACGCTCGATATCGGCGTCTCCTCGATGCAGTTGGACCGGGCCGAGCGCGGCTTCTCCTTCCAGGGCGACGGGCCGCTCGACATGCGCATGGCCAAGGAGGGGCAGAGCGCCGCCGACTTCCTCAACGGCGCCGACGAAGCCGAGATCGCCGACGTCCTCTTCCATTATGGCGAGGAGCCGCGCTCGCGGCGCGTCGCCCGGGCGATCGTCGCCGCGCGGCCGATCGAGCGGACCGGCCAGCTCGCCGACATCGTCCGCAAGGCGCTCGGCCATCACAAGGGCATGAAGAAGGACCCGGCGACGCGCACCTTCCAGGCGATCCGCATCCATGTGAACGAGGAATTGTCCGAGCTCGAAGGCGGGCTTGCGGCGGCCGAGCAGGTCCTCGTCCCCGGCGGCCGCCTCGCCGTCGTCACCTTTCACAGCCTCGAGGACCGGATCGTGAAGCGCTTCCTCAAGGCGCGCAGCGGCGCCACCGCTTCGGGCTCGCGCCATCTGCCGGCGGCGAACGAGGCCGACGCGCCCGCGCCCACCTTCGAGAGCGTCGGCAAGCCGATCCGCGCCGGCGCCGCCGAAATCCAGGCCAATCCGCGCGCGCGCTCGGCGACCTTGCGCGCCGCGCGCCGCACCGCGGCCCCCTCCTGGGCCAATAAGGAAGGAGCATTGCTATGATGGCACGGGGCTTCAGGCCGGTCGGCTGGGTCGCCGCTTTGGGCGCCGCCGCTTTGGGCTGCTACATGCTGTCGCTCCGGGTCGCTTCCGAGCGGCACGATCTCGCTCGCCTCGACGCCAAGATCGTCGCCGCCCAGCAGAACATCCGCACCCTTCGGACCGAGGTCGGAACGCGCAGCCGGATCCCGCAGCTCGAGGATTGGAACGAGGAGGTGCTGGCGCTCGCCGCGCCCGCCGCCGGCCAATTCGTCTCCGCCAACGTCAGCCTCGCCCGCTTCGACATGCGCGCCCCGCCGCAGGCCGCCGAGCCAGCCGAAATTCGCCTGGCGTCGGCCGAAACCGCAGCGCCCACGCCGCATCAGGCGACGCCCGCGCCGGCGCCGGTGCAGCGCGCGGTCGCCGCGCCAGCGCCCGTCGCCGCGCCGCAGGCCCAGGTGCGCCGGGCCAGCCTCGACGTCGGCGCGCCCGCACCCATCAAGGCCCGCGCCGATGCGCCCCGCGAACGGGCCCGCCCCGCTCCCGCCCCGGTCCGCGTCGCCGCGGCGCCGGAGCGCCGGCGCGAGCCCGCGCCCATCCGCACCGCGTCGCGCGACGAGCGCCGCCAGGCCGCGGCGCCGGCCCCGACCCGCCTTGCTTCCGCCCAGCCGCCGCGCGCCCGTCCCGCGTCCGCGCCGACGCGCGCCGCCGCCGGCACCGTCCGCCCGGCCCGCGCCCTGCTCGACGGCCGCACGATGCGCGAGCTCGGTGACAGGGCCCGCGGCGAACGCCAGCGGGGGACTCGCGACTGATGGCCACGCTTGCCGCTCATCTCGATCGGCCAAGCGCGCCCGCCGAGCAGCCTCACGGTCTCGGCCTGACCTATCACCGGCTGATGCTGGTGATGCTCCTGTTCGTCGGCGTAACCCTGGTCATCGTCGGCCGGCTCGCAATGCTGCAGCTGTTCACCGACCGCGCCAGCGCCGCCCAGCTCGCCAATCCGCTGCTGCCGCCGCGCGGCGACATCGTCGACCGCAACGGCGTTCCGCTCGCCAGCACCATCCAGGCCTGGGCGATCGGCGCGCGTCCGCGCGAGATCATCGGCGACCGGCGCGATCTCGCGCAACGGCTGCACCAGCTGATTCCCGAGCGCAGCGCCGACCAATATTATGCACTGCTCGGCGACCGGCGCTCGTTCGTCTACCTCGCCCGCCCGGTCTCCCCCGAGCTGGTGACCGCGGTCAACGGCCTGGGCGAGCCCGGCATCGTCTTCAGCCGCGAGCCCGAGCGGCTCTACCCGCAGACCGCGCTTGCCGGCCATGTCATCGGCTGGACCGACACTGGCGGGCGCGGCATTGGCGGCATGGAGAAGGCGCTCCAGGACCGGCTGATGGATCCCGCCCAGCGCGGCAATCCGGTGGCGCTGTCGATCGACAGCCGGGTCCAGGCGGTGATGGAATCCGAGCTCGCCAACGCAGTGACCTCGATGAGCGCCGAGGGCGGCACCGGCATCGTCCTCGACGTCCGGACCGGCGAGGTCGTCGCCATGGCCTCGGCGCCGACCTTCAACCCCAATGACGCCGGCCGCTACGGCCGCGACGCCTTGCTTAACCGGGCCACGGTCAGCGTCTACGAGCTCGGCTCGACCTTCAAGCCGATCACCGTCGCGGCCGCGATGGAGGCAGGCGTGATCACCTCGATGCGCCAGCGCTTCGACGCCTCGGCGCCGATCCCGATCGGCCGCTTCCAGATCCACGACGACCATCCGATGGGCCGGGCGCTCACCGTGCCCGAATTGATGGTCTATTCCTCCAACATCGCCACCGCCCGCGTCGCCGACGCGATGGGGGCGGCGCGGATGCAGGCCGCGTTCCGGACTTTGGGCTTCAACACCCTGGTGCCGATCGAGCTTGGCGAGCGCGGCCGCACCTTGTGGCCGCGCGACTGGGGCCGCTCGACGGTGATGACCTCGGGCTTCGGCCACGGCATCGCGGTGACGCCGCTCCACCTCGCAATCGCTTATGCCGCCCTGGTCAATGGCGGCATCTACCGGCCGGCGACGCTGATGCGGGTCGCGCCGGGCCAGGCCGTGCCTGGCCGCCGAATCTATTCCGAGGCGACCAGCTACCGAATCCGCCAATTGCTTCGGCTCGTCGTCATGCAGGGCACCGGGCGCAACGCCAACGCGCCGGGCTTCCGGGTCGGCGGCAAGACCGGCACCGCCGAAAAAGTCTCCAATGCCGGCGGATATAATCGCAGCGTCAACGTTTCCACCTTCGCGGGCGTCTTCCCGATGGACGCGCCGCGCTATGTGGTGCTGGTGATGATCGACGCTCCCCGGGGAACCGCCGCCAATTCGGGCGTGACCACCGCCGCCTGGACGGCCGCGCCCGTCGTCGCGCGGGTGATCGCGCGCACCGGCCCCCTGCTCGGCATCATCCCCGACCTCAACCGTGACATCCCGACTGCGGGACTCATGCCTCCGGTCGCCGCCGCCGCCGCGGGGCACTGATGAACCTGGGCGCGCTGACCGGCAGCGGCGAAACCGCCCCAGTCACCGGCTTCGCGATCGATCACAGGAAGGTCGCGCCGGGCACCGTCTTCGGCGCCTTCCGGGGCGAAAGGTTCAACGGCGAGGATTTCATCGCCGACGCGGTCTCCTCGGGCGCCGTCGCCGTGGTGTCGCGGCCCCAAGCGCCGGTCGCCGGCGCGGTCCACATCTGCGATGCCGAGCCGCGCCGCAAATTCGCTCACCTCGCCGCGAAATTCTTCGCGCCCTTCCCGGGCACGATCGTCGCGGTCACCGGCACCAACGGCAAGACCTCCAACGTCGAATTGCTTCGCCAGCTCTGGCGGATGGCCGGCAAGCCTTCCGCGAGCATCGGCACGCTGGGCGTCACCACCTCCGATGAAAGCGTGACCACCGGGCTGACCACGCCCGACATCGTCACCTTCCTCTCCAACATGGCCGGGCTCGAGCGGATGGGGATCACCCATGCCGCCTTCGAGGCGTCGAGCCACGGCCTGGCGCAATATCGGACCGAGGGCCTGCCGGTCGCGGCCGCCGCCTTCACCAACTTCACCCGCGACCATCTCGATTACCATCTCACCATGGACGCTTATTTCGAGGCCAAGATGCGGCTGTTCGAGGAGGTGCTGGCGCCGGGCGCGACGGCGGTGATCTGGGCCGACGATCCCAAATCGGACGAAGTCATCGCGCGGGCCCGGGCGCGGGGGCTGAACGTGCTGACCGTCGGCGCCAAAGGCGAGACTCTGAAGCTCGTCGCGCGGGCGCCGACCCAGCTCGGCCAGAAGCTGACGATCGAGGCGGAGGGCAGGACGCATGTCGTCAATCTCGCCTTGATCGGCGCCTATCAGACGGCCAACGCGCTGACCGCGGCCGGGCTCGTCATCGCCACCGGCGGCGATCTCAAGGCGACGCTCGCCAATCTCGCCCGCGTCCATCCGGTGCGCGGGCGGCTGGAGCGGGCGGTGATCACCCGCGCCGGCGCGCCCCTTTATGTCGATTACGCCCACACGCCCGACGCGATCGAGGCGGCGGTCGAGGCGTTGCGCCCGCACGCCAGGGACCGGCTGATCATCGTCTTCGGCGCCGGCGGCGACCGCGACCGGGGCAAGCGCGCCGAAATGGGCGAGGCGGCGGCGCGGCTCGCCGATTTGGCGATCGTCACCGACGACAATCCACGGAGCGAGGATCCGGCCACGATCCGCAGCGACATCCTTGCCGGTGCGCCCGGCGCGACCGAGATCGGCGGCCGCCGCGAGGCGATCCGCGCCGCCATCGCGCAGGCCGGCCCCGGCGACATCATCCTCCTCGCCGGCAAGGGTCACGAGCAGGGCCAGATCGTGGGCGACAAGGTGCTCCCTTTCGACGACGTCACCGTAGCGCGGGAGGAGGCGGCATGAGTCCCTTATGGACAGCGTCGGAGATCGCCGAGGCGACCGGCGGTACCGTCCACGGCGATTTCGACGTTGCCGGGGCGGCGTTCGATTCGCGCGAGGTCGGCCAGGGCGACCTCTTCATCGCGATGACGGGCGAGGCGACCGACGGCCATCGGTTCCTCGACCAGGCCTTCGCCCAGGGCGCCGCGGGGGCGCTGGTCTCGCAGGACATCGCCCACCCCCACGTCCGCGTCGCCGACACGACGATCGCGCTCAACAGCCTCGCCTGGGCGTCGCGCGAGCGGAGCAAGGCGAAGATCGTCGGCGTCACCGGCTCGGTCGGCAAGACCGGCACCAAGGAGGCCCTGTTCGCGGCGCTCGACCGCTCGGCGCCGGGCCGCGCGCATCGCTCGGTGAAGAGCTACAACAATCATACCGGCGTGCCGCTCTCCCTCGTCCGCATGCCGCGCGCCGCGAAATATGGCGTGTTCGAGATGGGCATGAACCATGAAGGCGAGCTCGCCGCGCTGACCCGACTCGTCCGCCCCCATGTCGCCATCGTCACCACGATCGCGCCCGCCCACCGCGAATATTTCGCCAGCGACGCCGCCATCGCCGACGCCAAAACCGAGATCTTCCAGGGCCTGGAGCCCGAGGGCACCGCCATCATCCCTTATGACAGCCCGCATCGCGAGCGGCTGACCGCCGCGGCGCGCGCGCATGCGGCGCGAATCCTGACCTTCGGCATGGACGAGGCCGCCGACGTTCGCGCCTCCTATGTCATCCGCGGGCCGCGCGGCGGCTCGCTGGTGACGGCCTGCCTGCCCGGCGGGCAGCTGAGCTTCACTTTGAGCCAGCCCGGGGAGCATTGGGTGGCCAATGCGCTAGCGGTGCTTGCGGCGGTCGAGGCGGTCGGCGGCGATCTCGCCGCGGCCGGGCTCGCGTTCGCCGAGCTTGGCGGCCTCAAGGGCAGGGGCGAGCGTCATCTGGTCGCCGTGGAGGGCGGCGCCGCCTTGCTGATCGACGAAAGCTACAACGCCAATCCCGCCTCGATGGCGGCGACTTTGAAGGTGCTCGGCGAGGAGAAGGTCGCCGGGCGGCGGATCGCAGTGCTTGGCTCGATGCGCGAGCTCGGCCCCGACAGCGACGATTTCCACGCCGCGCTGGCCGACCGGCTCGAGCAGGCGCAGGTCGATTATGCCATCCTCGTCGGCGCCGAGATGGAGGCGCTCGCAAAGGCCCTTGGCGGCCAGGTCAAAATGGCGCATGTGCCCGACGCGGCGTCGGCTTTGCCGCTCGCCCGCGCGGCGATCGGGCCGGGCGACGCCCTGCTCGTCAAGGGATCGAACGCGATCGGGCTCGCGGCGCTGGTCGAGGCGCTGGCGGGCGGGAAAGACTGATGTTTCTTTGGATCGCAGAGCAGCTTGGCTATCCGGGAGGGTTCAACCTCTTCCGGTACATCTCCTTCCGCGCCGGCGCGGCGACCGCCACGGCGCTGCTGATCGGCCTGATCATCGGGCCCAAGTTCATCGGCTGGCTCCGGGTCCGCCAGGGCAAGGGCCAGCCGATCCGCGACGACGGCCCGCTTTCCCACCTCGCCAAGCGCGGCACGCCGACCATGGGCGGGCTGATGATCCTCACCTCGATCACCATTTCGATGCTGCTGTGGATGGATTTCTCCAACCGCTATCTGTGGGCCTGCCTGTTCATCGCGGTCGGCTTCGGCGCGATCGGCTTCATGGACGATTACGACAAGATCCGGAAACGCAGCCACAAGGGCGTATCGGGCCGGATGCGGCTGCTCGCCGAATTCGTGGTCGCCGGCATCGGCTGCTGGTTCATCCTGCAGGGCGCCGGCACCGAGCTCTACATCCCCTTCTACAACGGGCCGGTGGTCGATCTGGGCCCCTTCTACATCGTCTTCGCCGCCTTCGTCGTGGTCGCCTTCGGCAATGCGGTGAACCTGACCGACGGCCTCGACGGGCTCGCCACCATGCCGGTGATCATCGCCAGCATCGCCTTCATCATCATCACCTATCTGGTCGGCAGCTCGCGCTTCGCCCTCTATCTCGGAATCCCGTTCGTGGACGGGGCCGCGCACCTCACCATATTGTGCGGCGCGATCATCGGCGCCGGCCTTGCCTTCCTGTGGTTCAACGCGCCGCCGGCCGCGGTCTTCATGGGCGATACGGGCAGCCTCGCTCTTGGCGGGGCATTGGGCGCGATCGCGGTCTCGACCCAGCACGAGATCGTGCTCGGCATCATCGGCGGCCTGTTCGTGGTCGAGATGATGAGCGTGATCATCCAGGTGCTGGTCTACAAGCGCACCGGCAAGCGGGTCTTCCGGATGGCGCCAATCCATCACCATTTCGAGCAGCTCGGCTGGTCCGAGCCGACCGTGGTGATCCGCTTCTGGATCATCGCCTTCGTGCTGGCCCTGGCCGGCCTCTCCACGCTGAAGCTCAGATGATCGCGAGCCCGGCCTTCCGCGGCAAGTGCTATGCCGTGCTCGGGCTGGCCCGCTCCGGCCTGGCGACGGTCGAGGCCTTGGCCGCGAGTGGCGCGGAGGTGAAGGCCTGGGACAACAGCGAGAGCGTCCGCGAAAGCTTCCGTTCGTCCCGAGCGAAGTCGAGGGGCGCTGACACGGATTCGGAGGTGCGCCCCTCGCCTACGCTCGGGACGAGCGAGGTTTTTATTCAGGACATCATGGAAATCGACCTTGGCGGCTACGACGGCGTCGTCGTCTCCCCCGGCGTGCCGCTCAATACCCATCCGATCGCCGCCAAGGCGCGCGCGGCGGGCGTGCCCGTGATCGGCGACATCGAGCTTTTCGCCCAGGCGCGCCCAAGCCTGCCGCCCCACAAGGTAGTCGGGATCACCGGCACCAACGGCAAATCGACCACCACCGCGCTCGTCCACCACATCCTCAAGACCGCCGGTATCCCGACGACGATGGGCGGCAATATCGGCCTTCCGATCCTCGCCCAGGACCCGCTTCCCGAAGGCGGCGTCTACGTGCTTGAGCTGTCCAGCTACCAGATCGACCTCACGCAGAGCCTCGATTGCGACGTCGCCGTGCTGCTCAACGTCACGCCGGATCATCTCGACCGTTATGAGGATTTCGACGCCTATCGCGCATCCAAGTTGCGGTTGTTCGAGATGCAAAGCCCGACCCACGTTACCGTGATCACCGATGGGCCGGGCACGGAGCCGGTCTTCGAAAGGCTGTTCCGGTATTCCGGGCGACACTACCAGATGTGCAACACCATCTGCCCCGACATCCTCGGGGTCACTGTGTTCGACGGCCAAGCCTCTTTTCAGACCAACCCGATCGGCTTTCAGAGCGACTGGCCGACATTGCAGGGGCCGCACAACGCCGAAAACGCGGCGGCCGCGATCACGGTGGCCGTGGAGCTGGATATTCCGAAAGCGACGATTGCCGAGGCCTTGCGCACCTATCCCGGCCTGCCCCATCGGATGGAACGGGTGCGCGAGCGAGACGGCATCCTCTTCGTCAATGATTCCAAGGCGACCAACACCGAGTCCACCGCGCCAGCGCTCGCCGCTTACCCGTATATCCACTGGATTGTCGGCGGCCGCGCCAAGGGCGAGGGTCTGGGGCCCTGCGCGGACCAGCTCGGCCATGTCCGCGCCGCCTACACGATCGGCGAGGCCGGGCCGATGTTCGCGCAATTGCTCGAAGGGCGAGTGCCGGTCCGCCGGAGCGAAGTGCTGGAAAGAGCGGTCAGCGAAGCGGCCGGGGCCGCGAAGTCCGGCGAGGTGGTCCTGCTCTCGCCGGCCTGTGCCTCGTTCGACCAGTTCCGGGATTATGAGGCGCGGGGCGATGCCTTTCGCGCGATGGTGGGGGCACTGCCATGAGTCTTACAGCGAGGATGAGGATGCAGCCCGAACGCCGCTCGAAGCCGCCCCGCTACGGCCGCTCGGACACGCGCTCGTCCGCCAAATGGTTCTGGGAGATCGACAAGGTCCTCGTCATCCTGGTCGCGGTCTTGATCGCGATCGGGCTGATCGCCGTCGCCGCCGCCTCCCCCGCCGCCGGCCAGCGCCTGTCGGGCGAGGGCTCGAGCGTTCAGCCGCTTTATTATTTCTACCGCCAGCTGATGTGGATCGCGGTCGCCATTCCGGTGATGATCATCGTCTCGATGCTGCCCAAGGCGCGGGCGCGGCGATTGTGCCTGCTCGGCGCAATCGTCTTCACCGGCCTGCTGTTCCTGGTTCCGGTGATCGGCACGGAGGTCAACGGCGCGCGGCGCTGGATCGGCGCCGGCTTCGCCCAGATCCAGCCGTCGGAATTCCTCAAGCCCCTCTTCATCGTCACCATCGCCTGGCTGCTCTCGCTGAAGGAGAAGGACCGCTCCCTCCCCGTCGTGCCGCTGACCGCGGTGCTGACCGGGATCGTCGCGCTGCTGCTGATGCGCCAGCCCAATTTCGGCGAGACCATCATCTTCGTCAGCGCCTGGGTGCTTCTGCTCACCCTGTCGGGCGCGTCGATGCGGATCCTCTACATCCTGGCCGCGGGCGTGATCGTCGCCTTGCTTCTCGCCTATCTCTTCTATCCCGTGGCCACCCAGAGGATCGACGGCTTCCTGTTCTCGCAGGGCGACACCTACCAGGTCGAATCGGCGATGCGGACGCTGACCAATGGCGGCCTGTTCGGGGTCGGGCCGGGCGCGGGCACGCGCAAATTCTCGCTGCCCGAGCCGCATACCGATTACATCTTCTCGGTGATCGGCGAGGAATTCGGAATCATCGCCTGCCTCGCCATCGCCATGCTCTACATGACGATCGTGGTGCGCGTCCTGGTCCGGCTCCTGAACGAGGAGGACAAGTTCCTGGTCCTCGCCGGCGCCGGCCTGGTCTGCCAGTTCGGGCTGCAGGCGCTGATCAACATGGCGGTCAACGTCCATATCGCCCCGTCCAAAGGCATGACGCTTCCCTTCATCTCCTATGGCGGCTCGTCGATGATCGCACTCGCCATGGGCTTCGGCCTGCTGCTCGCCTTCACCCGCCGCAACCCCCACCTGCACAGCGCGCCCTACAAGGTGACTCGGCGCGGGATCTCGCGATGATTTCGCTCACCCCGTTCCCCGGCGAAAGCCGGGGCCCAGGCTTCACGGCCTGCGCTGGACCCCGGCTTTCGCCGGGGAACGCGCGGAATCGCGCGGGAGAGGGGCTATGATCTCGCGCCACTATGTGCTCGCCGCGGGCGGGACCGGGGGGCATATGATCCCGGCCCATGCGCTCGCCGAGGAGCTGCTCGGGCGCGGGCATCGGGTGGCGCTGATTACCGACGAGCGCGGCGCGCGCATCCCGGGCCTGTTCAACATGGCGCAGGTCCACATCCTGCCGGCGGGACGGCTGACCGGCGGGCCGGTCGGCTGGCTGAGGGCGGTGAAGGCGATCGCGATTGGGCGGGCCATGGCGCTCAGGCTCTACGAGACCTTCCTGCCCTCGGCGGTGATCGGCTTCGGCGGCTATCCGGCCTTGCCCGCTTTGCTCGCCGCGCGGCGCGACCGGATCCCGAGCCTGATCCACGAGCAGAATGCGGTGCTCGGCCGGGTCAACCGGCTGATGGCGGGCAAGGTCGACGCGATCGGCACCGCCTATAAGAGCGTCGAGCGGCTTCCGGGCAAGGCGGAAGGCAAGGTCCATCTGGTCGGCAATCCGGTCCGCGACGAGATCGTGGCACTTCGCGACCAGCCCTATCCAATCCTCAGCGAGGACGGCATCTTCCGGCTTCTCGTCACCGGCGGCAGCCAGGGCGCCGCGATTCTCTCGGAGGTGGTGCCGGAAGGGCTCGCGCTTCTTCCCGAGCATTTCCGCCGGCGGCTCCAGGTCACCCAGCAATGCCGCGACGAGGATATCGAGCGGGTCCGCGCCCGCTATGCCGAGCTCGGCATCCCCGCCGATCTCGCCACCTATCTGCCCGATCTGCCCGAGCGGCTGGGCTGGGCGCATCTCGTCATCGGCCGCGCCGGCGCCTCGACCATCGCCGAGCTCACCGCCGCCGGCCGCCCCGCCATCCTCGTGCCGCTGCCCGGCGCCACCGACGACCATCAGAGCTTCAACGCCAAGGAGATGGCCAAGGCCGGCGGCGCGCGGATGATCGCCCAGCCCAATTTCACCCCCGTCGAGCTCGCCAAGCAGATGCAGAAGCTCGGCCTCGAGCCCGCCGCTCTGGCCAAGGCGGCCGAGCGGGCCAGGAGCGCCGGCCGGCCCGACGCCGCCAAGGAGCTCGCCGATCTCGTCGAGCAGACCGGCCGCGATCCCGGCGCCGACGCCGATTTCGTGCGCGCGGACGTGCTGAGGCCGATGCCCGGGACGGTGCCGGCATGAAGGGCGCCGGAATCGACATAGGCACCATCCATTTCGTCGGCATCGGCGGCATCGGCATGTCGGGCATCGCCGAGGTGATGAAGATCTTGGGCTATCAGGTGCAGGGCTCGGACGTCGCCGAGTCCGCCGTCGTCGAAGGGCTGCGCCGGAAGGGCATTAAGATCGCCGTCGGCCACCATGCGAACAATCTCGGCGACGCGGCGGTGGTGGTGACCTCGACCGCGATCCGGCGCGGCAATGCCGAGGTCGAGGCCGCTTATGAGCGCCGGATCCCGGTGGTGAAGCGGGCCGAGATGCTCGCCGAGCTGATGCGGCTCAAGCTCAACGTCGCGGTCGCCGGCACCCACGGCAAGACCACGACCACCTCGATGATCGCGGCGATGCTCGATGCCGGCGGCATCGATCCGACCGTGATCAACGGCGGCGTCATCAACGCCTACGGCTCGAACGCCCGGCTCGGCAATTCGGATTGGATGGTGGTCGAGGCCGACGAGAGCGACGGCTCGTTCCTGAAGCTCGACGGCACGATCGCGGTGGTCACCAACATCGATCCCGAGCATCTCGATCATTATGGCGGCTTCGACCAGGTCAAGGACGCCTTCGTCGAGTTCGTCGAGAACGTGCCCTTCTACGGCGCGGCCCTGCTCTGCGTCGACCATGCCGAGGTCCAGTCGATCATCCCGCGCCTGCGCGACCGGCGCATCGTCACCTACGGCTTCGCCGCCCATGCCGACATCAGGGGCGACAATGTCGTGCCCGAGCCCGGCGGCAACGTCTTCGACGTCTCGATCCGCGACCGCCATGGCGAGGTTCGCACCATCCAGGGCATCAGGCTTCCCATGCCCGGCCGCCACAACGTCCAGAACGCTTTGGCCGCGATCGGCGTGGCGGCGGAGATGGGCATAGCCGACGAGGTCATCCAGCGCGGCTTCGCCACCTTCCACGGCGTCAAGCGCCGCTTCACCCGCGTCGGCGAGGTCGACGGCATCACCATCATCGACGATTACGGCCACCATCCGGTCGAGATCGCCGCCGTGCTGTCGGCCGCGCGCGAGGGCGCCGAGGGCCGCGTGATCGCGGTCGTCCAGCCGCATCGTTACACCCGCCTCCACGATTTGATGGCCGAGTTCCAGGGCGCCTTCAACGACGCCGACATCGTCCTGGTGGCGCCCGTCTACCCGGCGGGCGAGGAGCCGATCGCCGGGGTCGACAGCGAGGCCCTGGTCGCCGGCCTCAAGCAGCGCGGCCACCGCGATGCCGAGGCGCTCGGGGGCTGGGACGCGCTGACCAATGCGGTCAGCGAGCGCGCTCTGCCCGGCGACATGGTGATCTGCCTCGGCGCCGGCGACATCACGAAATGGGCGGCGGCGCTTGCGGACGCGATCAAGGCCGCGCGGACGGAATCGGCCGCATGAGCGTGATCGATCTGCCGCGCCTCCAGGGCAGCGTCGAACCCGGCGGCTCCCTTGCCGATTTCATCTGGTTTCGCACCGGCGGGCCGGCCGAATGGCTGGTGAAGCCGGCCGGTGCCGAGGATCTGGCGGATTTCCTGCGCGGGCTCGATCCCGCCGTGCCGGTGCTTCCCGTGGGGGTCGGCTCGAACCTGATCGTTCGCGACGGCGGCGTGCCGGGCGTGGTGGTCCGGCTGCCCAAGGCGATGGCCAAGGTCGGCGTCGAGCCGGGAAACCGGGTCCGCGCCGGGGCGGGCGCGATGGGGATCAGCGTCGCCTCCAAGGCGCGCGACGCCGGCATCGCCGGGCTCGAATTCCTTCGCGGCATCCCCGGCACGGCGGGCGGCGCGGTCCGGATGAACGCCGGCGCCTATGGCCGCGAGGTCGCCGACATCTTGATCGAGGCGACGATCGTGCTGCGCGACGGCCGGATCGAGACCTGGCCCGCCGGGCGCTTCGGCTACACCTACCGCCACAGCGAGACGCCGGCCGGAGCGGTCGTCGTCGAGGCATTGTTCGAGGGCGTCCCCGGCGCCCCCGCGACGATCGGCGCCGAGATGGACCGGATCGCCGCCGAGCGCGAGGCCTCGCAGCCCTTGCGCTCGCGCACCGGCGGCTCGACCTTCAAGAATCCGCATGGCACCAAGGCCTGGCAGCTGGTCGACCAGGCGGGCTGCCGCGGCCTCAGGATCGGCGACGCCCAGGTCTCGGAGAAGCATTGCAACTTCCTGCTCAACCTCGGCAGCGCCAGCGCGGCGGATATCGAGGAACTGGGCGAGGAGGTTCGTCGGCGGGTGAAAGCCGACAGCGGCGTGACGCTCGAATGGGAAATCCAGCGCGTGGGGAATGCGCATGGATAAGCTCCACGTCGCGGTGCTCATGGGCGGCTGGTCGGCCGAGCGCGAGGTGTCGCTGACCTCGGGCGCGGGCGTCGCCGAGGCGCTGGAGAGCCGCGGCCATCGGGTCACGAGGATCGACATGGGCCGCGACGTCGCCCAGCGGCTGGCCGAGGCCGCGCCCGATATCGTCTTCAACGCGCTCCACGGCACGCCCGGCGAGGACGGCACCGTGCAGGGCCTGATGGACCTGATGGGCCTCAAATATACGCATAGCGGCCTCGAAACCTCGGTGATCGCGATCGACAAGGAGCTGACCAAGATGGTCCTCGTCCCCGCCGGCATCCGCATGCCGTCGGGCAGGATCGTCGAGAGCGAGAGCCTCTACGCCGCCGATCCTTTGCCCCGGCCTTATGTGCTGAAGCCGGTCAACGAGGGCTCGTCGGTCGGCGTCGCCATCATCAGGACCGGCGGCAATCATGGCGATCCGATCTCGCGCGGGACGGAGGGGCCCTGGCTTCATTTCGAGCGCCTGCTCGCCGAGCCCTTCGTGCCCGGGCGCGAGCTCACCGTCGCGGTGCTGAACGACGAGGCGCTGGGGGTCACCGAGCTCAGGCCCAAATCCGGCTTCTACGATTATGACGCCAAATATACGGACGGCATGACCGAGCATGTCTGCCCGGCCGACATTCCCGCCGAGATCGCGGCCGCGGCGATGAGGATGGCGGCGGACGCGCATCGCATCCTCGGCTGCCGGGGCGCCTCGCGCTCCGATTTCCGCTGGGACGACGAACAAGGCGAGGCGGGGCTCTACCTCCTCGAAATCAACACCCAGCCCGGAATGACCCCGCTCTCCCTGGTGCCCGAACAGGCGCGCGCGCGGGGCGTGGATTATGCCGAGCTGGTCGAGCGGCTTGTGGAGGCGGCGTTATGAGTGCGAGGATCGCGAAGAGCGGCGGAGGGCGCGGGACGCAATCCCGTTCGAAGGCGCGCGGCGGCGGCGCCCGGCCCGCCTCGACCCGGCGGCGGAAGCCTCCCGAGAGCCTGTTCGAAACCTGGGGCTTCGAGCCCGGCGCCGCGCGCCGGATCCTCGGCTGGTCGATGGCGGCCTTGGTCGCGGTCAGCGTCGTCGCGGCGGTCTTCGCCTTCCGCCTGCCGCAGCTCGCCGGCCTCGCAATCGGCGAGGGCATCGGCCAGATGGGCTTCACCTTGCGCCACGTCGAGGCGCGCGGCAATCGCCGGGTCTCGACCAGCGCGATCTACAATATCGCATTCAACCAGGAATCGCCGGCCATGCCCCTGGTCGATCTCGAGCGCACAAGGGCGCGGCTGCTCGAGCTGCCCTGGATCGGCGAGGCGCGGGTGTCGCGCCGCTTGCCCGACACCTTGGTGATCGAAGTGGTCGAGCGAGTGCCGGTGGCGATCTGGCAGGATGCCGGCGGCCGGCAGATGCTGATCGACGCCGCCGGAGTCACGCTCGAGCCGGTGCGGATCGAGGCCATGCCCGATCTGCCGCGGCTGACCGGCGCCGGCGCCAATGGCCGCTTCGCCGCCCTGAAGGCGTTGCTCGACGCCGCGCCGCGGCTCCGCGCGCAGGTGACCGAGGCCGGCTGGATCGGCCAGCGCCGCTGGGACCTTCGCTTCCAGAGCGGCGAGACCCTGACCCTGCCCGAGGGCGAGGAGGAGGCGCGCCAGGCGATTCTCCGCTTCGCCCAGCTCGACCAGCGCGAGAGCCTGCTCGGCCGCGGCTTCGCCCGGATCGACATGCGCGATCCCACCCGCGCTTATGTCCGGATCTCGCGCGAGCCCGGCGCCCGCGTTCCCGAAGCGCCGCCGCGGCCCGATCCGGGGCAGGTCCCGCGCGATCTGGCCGAGACCATTTGATGGTGCGCCGCCCCGCCCAGCCCGCGGCCCGGACCCTGGTGGCGGCGCTCGACGTCGGCTCGTCCAAGGTCTGCGCGCTGATCGCCGAGCCGGGCCCGGACGGCCGCCTCAAGATCCTCGGCACCGGCCAGCGCGAGAGCCGCGGCGTCAAGCGCGGCTTCATCGCCGACATGGAGAAGAGCGAGATCGCGATCCGCGAATCCATGGAGCAGGCCGAGCGCATCGCCGGCACCCAGGTCGACCAGGTGTTCATCGGCTTTTCCGCCGGCGGCATGGTCTCCGACATGGTCGACGTCGAGGTCGGCATCGGCGGCGGCCGCATCCAGGACGAGGATATCGACGCCCTGCTCGCCAAGGGCTGGTCGTCGATCGAGCGCGAGGGCCGCCAGCTGCTCCATGCGCTGCCCGCTTTCTACACGATCGACGAGGTCAACGGGGTCAAGCAGCCGCGCGGCCTCCATGCCGAGAAGCTCGCCGTCAACATCCACGTCATCACCGCCGATCAGGCGCCGTGGAAAAACCTGAACCTCTGCGTCCGCTCCGCCCATCTCGGCGTCGAAGCCACCGTCGCCTCGCCGGTCGCGGCGGGGAAGGCCTGTCTGAGCGAGGAGGAGCGTGAGTTGGGCGTCGCTTTGGTCGAGCTTGGCGGCGGAGTCACCAACGTCTCGGTCTTCGCCGGCGGCATGCTGGTCGGCCTCAAGTCGCTTGCGATCGGCGGCGGCGACATCACCGACGACATCGCCGCGGCGTTCGGCACGAGGCGCGTCGAGGCCGAGCGGATCAAATGCTTCTACGGCTCGGCGATGACCTCCCCGCGCGACAATCACGACATGATCGAGCTCGCCCCGATCGCCGGCGGCCAGGAAGGCGTAGAAGCCTCGCGCATCACCCGGGCCCAGCTCGTCGCGGTCATCCGCCAGCGGCTCGAGCATTTGACCGCGCAGGTCGAGGAGGCATTGAAGGCGATGGGCTTCGGCGGCGCCATCGGCCGCCAGATCGTGCTCACCGGCGGCGGCGCCGAATTGAAGGGGATCGCCGATTATGCGCAAGGGGTGCTCGGCCGCACCGTGCGCATCGGCCGGCCCAACATGCCGGGCCTCCCGGAGGCCCATAGCGGCCCCGCTTTTTCGACTTTGGCCGGTCTGGCCCTGTTCGCCGCGTCGGGCGAGATCGATCTTCGCGTCGGTTTCGGGCCCAAGGACAGCGGCGACAAGCCGTCGGGCAACTGGCTGCAGCGCCTGATCGCGGCATTTCGGACTCAGTATTGAGCAAAAGTGGATAAAACTGTGGATAGAATGACAGTTTCGTTAACTTTTTTCTCGATCCGAAGAATCGCTTCGGGCAAAAGCATTTAGGAGACGCGCCGGCTCAAAACCGGCGCCATGGGGAGACTGGTCATGAGCATCGATTTCATCCGCCCGGAAGTGGAGGAGCTTCGCCCCCGGATCAGCGTGATCGGCGTCGGCGGCGCTGGCGGCAACGCCATCGCCAACATGATCCACGCCGACGTGCAGGGTGTCGATTTCATCGTCGCCAACACCGACGCGCAGGCGCTCAACCACAGCCTGGCGGACCGCAAGATCCAGCTCGGCCTTCGCATCACCCAGGGCCTCGGCGCCGGCTCGCGCCCCGAGATCGGCAAGGCCGCCGCCGAAGAGGCGCTGACCGAGATCGAGCAGGCGCTCGACGGCGCCCATATGTGCTTCATCGCCGCCGGCATGGGCGGCGGCACCGGCACCGGCGCGGCGCCGGTCATCGCCAAGGCGGCCAGGGATCGGGGGATCCTGACCGTCGGCGTCGTCACCAAGCCGTTCAGCTTCGAAGGGCTGCGCCGCGGCCGCTCCGCCGATGCCGGCATCGAGGAGCTTCAGCAGCACGTCGACACTCTGATCGTCATCCCCAACCAGAACCTCTTCCGCATCGCCAATCCGAACACGACCTTCAAGGAAGCGTTCCAGATGGCCGACGAGGTGCTTCAGCAGGGCGTTCGCGGCATCACCGACCTGATGGTCATGCCGGGCCTCATCAACCTCGATTTCGCCGACGTCCGCTCGGTCATGTCCGAAATGGGCAAGGCGATGATGGGCACGGGCGAGGCCGGCGGCGACAATCGCGCGATCGAGGCGGCCGAGAAGGCGATCGCCAATCCACTGCTCGACGGCGTCTCGATGAAGGGCGCGAAGGGCGTCATCATCTCGATCACCGGCGGCGAGGATATGCGCCTGATGGAGGTCGACGAAGCGGCCAACCACATCAAGGAACTGGTCGATCCCGACGCGAACATCATCTGGGGTTCGGCGTTCAACAACGATCTCGAAGGCAAGATCCGCGTTTCGGTCGTCGCGACCGGGATCGAGGCCGATGCCGCGACGATGCCCGAGCCCGCGAAGCTCTTCGCCTTCCCGCCGCGCTCGCGCAGTGAGGACAAGCCCGCCGCCATTCCGGTGCCCGCCCCCGTAGCGGAGCCCGCGCCCGTGGCCGAAGCCGCGCCGGCCGCCGAAGCTCCCGAAGTCGAGGAGCTCGACCTGACCGAGCAGGAGATCGTCCTCGAAGCGCCGGCTGCTGCCGCGCCGAAGATGTTCGCCGACGAGCTGCTGCTCGATACCGAGACGATCCTGACGCCGCCCGTCACGCCGAACCCGGTGCCGCCGAGCGCTGGTCCAGCGGGTCCGCGCAGCTGGGTTGCCGATCCGGAGCCGGCGCCTCGCGCGGCTCGTCCGGCGCGCGAAGGCGGCACGCTGTTCGAGCGCATGTCCAACATCGCGCGTGGTGCGGCCAAGGCGCAGGTCGAGGAGCAGCCCGAAGCCGGCCGCGCCCGCGATCCGCTCGATATCCCGCGCTTTCTGAACCGTCAGAACAACCAATAGGCATTTGGCCCCGTCTCCGGCCGGGGGCATGTCTGTGGTAGCCGTGAGAATGTCGCTTTTGCTTGCGTGCCATCCTATGATCGTGCGTCAGGAGTCGCACATGAGTTCCGGGCATCCAGGCAGGTTCGACGGCGTCTTCGGCGAAGGCGATTCGCAGCTTCATGTGCCCGTCCGCGCCGCATCGCGGCTTGGGCCGCCGCTGGCCGGTCTGTTCGGCTCGCGGTGCACGCTCGTGAAAAGTAGCGATCGCAAGGCGCCCGCCGATATGGCCGGGTCGGGCGAAGCTTCGCATCCCGCTCCGCGCTAACCAGCGCTTCATCATTAGCCGCTAAATTCTGGGCAGCGTGGTCGGCATCCCGGCGGATGCTCGCCGCGTTTGCGCGCAGCCGGGCTCCGTCATCGCAAGGTGGCGGAGCCTAAGCGCGACAGCAGGGAGGATAGCCATGCGCAATCTGAGCGAGATGAAGCGGGACCAGCGCGGGGGCGCCGGCGCGAAGTTCCTGCTGATCGCGGCACTGGTGGCAATGCCGGTCCTCTATCCGACCAAGACCGGCAATGTGCTGCGGAGCGCCCAGTCTGGTTGGGAACAGGTCTGGACGATAGACGGGCTCGCCGGAAAGGGCGCCTGAGTTTCAGCACGGGAATCGGCCTTGGGATTTCCCGCCGCTAGAGATTCGTGCGTCAAATTGGGTTCAATTATAATAGCTGTACCCCGGCGCAGGCCGGGGCTCAGTTGGCATGTCCAACCGGTGAAGCCTGCTATTGTAAGACTTCCCAACTGGGTCCCGGCCTGCGCCGGGGTACAGGTGGCTCTGATTTAATGCACTACGCTCCAGGCGCGAGGATCGCTCGCAATGCCGGACCCTTGACGCCGCCGCATCGAGCGCGACACAGGTCGGCCATGTCAGACAACGCCAATATCTATGCCTTGATCGAAGCGGCCGCGGCCGATGCCGGGTCGCGTCCCTGCCTGATCGAAGGCGGAGCGACCTTGCTCGCCTATGACGAGCTGGGCGGGCGCGTTTCGAAGGTGGCCGCGACGCTGCTGGCAACCGGCGCGGGACCGGGGGACCGGTTGGTCGTGCAGGTCGAGAAGTCCCCCGAGGCGGTGCTGCTTTATCTGGCCTGCCTCAAGACGGGGCTGATCCATGTACCGCTGAACACCGCGTACACGCCGTCCGAGGTCGGCTATTTCCTGGGCGATGCAGAGCCTGCGATCTTCGTCTGCGATCCGGCGCGCGCGGCGGCGCTGGCGGGGGTGGCGGCAGCCGTGCCGACGATGCTCACGCTCGGCGCTTGGGGCGAGGGCAGCCTCTCCAAGGCGGTGGCGGCATGCGAGGCGACAGGCACCTCCACGCTGGAGCGGGCGGCGGACGATATCGCCTGCATTCTCTACACGTCCGGCACGACGGGGCGCTCGAAGGGCGCGATGCTATCGCACGGCAATCTCTCCTCCAACGCGCTGACGCTGAAGACGCTGTGGGGCTGGCGGGAGGGCGACGTGCTGCTCCATGCGCTCCCGATCTATCATGTCCATGGCCTGTTCGTGGCGCTGCACGGCGCCCTGCTGAACGGCTCGACCATGATCTGGCACCAGGCATTCGACGCCGGCGCCGTTATCGGCGATTTCGCCCGGGCGACGATCCTGATGGGGGTACCGACCTTCTACGTCCGCCTCGCCGCCGATCCGCGGCTCACCCCCGACGCCACGGCCGGCATGCGGCTGTTCGTTAGCGGATCGGCGCCTTTGCTCGACGCCACCTTCGCGGCGTTCGAGGCGAGGAGCGGCCACCGCATCCTCGAGCGTTACGGCATGACCGAGGCGGGGATGATCTGCTCCAACCCCTATGACGGCGAGCGTATCGCGGGCACGGTTGGCTATCCACTGACCGGAATCGCCGCGCGGGTCGCGGACGAGACCGGCGCCGAGCTGCCGCGCGGCACGCCAGGCGTGCTGGAGATCAAGGGGCCGAACCTGTTCAAGGGCTATTGGCGCCAGCCGGAAAAGACCGCGGAGGAGATGCGCCCGGACGGCTATTTCATCACCGGCGACGTGGCGACGATGGCCGAGGACGGCCGCGTCG